>JBCCVB010000005.1:0-88129 GCA_039195965.1 Pseudomonadota bacterium | reverse complement strand
CGTAGGATAGCTCAAATAGGAAAGTGGCTCGAAAAACAGAAGTGCATGCGGCGGATTCAAGAAAAACAAAAATTTATTGCTTTCTGAAAAGTGCTCACTGAATTTATAGTAATCATAGGCATCGACAGCATTACCCAGCCTAGCCATTTCACCTGCACGATAAAAGGCTGCAAAATCTTCATTTTCTGCAAGGCTCAAGTTTTCGGGAAAATCAAGAAGACCACCATCATCAGAATACCACGATGACACCAAGAATATTGACGCCGTCAGTAAAATAGAAACAAAAACAGGACCACCAAACCTTTTACTCAGATCATCAGATCTCAATAAACCAAGATAGGTTTCTCTGATCTTCTTCATTACGAACCAGCTTTACAATTGCAAAAAATAAAGGAAATTTACAGTGATATGAGGATGCAGAATCCTGCAAACGTCAATCTTCGATTGAGCGGAATACATGCTACGCATAGAACAGAGGACCTCTATATTACCGCCTGATCTCTGGGTTCGCACGGAGAAATGGCCTCACCTAGTCGGACCATGGAAACAACCCAATATGGTCAAACCACCCACGGACAACAAAGACTTCTAAACAACCAATATGAAGATTGTGGTAACGCCCCTCGAAAAACTGAAAGGCGCTAGATTTCCAGCCGCACCACCCCTTCCTGGTCAGGGCAGGTTTCCAGAGCCTCCGCAGCCGTTCGGCCGTCTCCGAGCGGGGCGTCCGGCCAGATCTCGGCGAGTGGGATCAGAACAAAGGCACGTTCGCCCATGCGTGGATGCGGCAATTCCAGATTGTCTTCATCGACCCTTTCGAGGCCGTAGATCAGAACATCGATGTCGATCGTCCTGGGGCCCCAGCGAACATCTCTGACACGCCCTAGCTCTTCTTCAATCTCCAGACCGCGAGCAAGCAATTCGTGTGGAGACAGCGTCGTGTCGACCACCAGACAGATATTCAGGTAATCGTCCTGAGGCACCGGTCCCCAGGGAGGGGTCTGGTAATTTGACGACCTGGAAACCAGCGTGACACCATCCGTCTGTTCAAGTCGCCGGACCGCCTCATCCAGATTGGCCTTCCTGTCCCCCAGGTTTGACCCAAGCCCCAGTGCGCTGCGCGTCGGAGCATCGTCTCTTTGAATTTTGGATGTCATGTCAGGCAGGGTTCCGTTCCAGGATTGTTGCTTCCAGCATACGCACGCAATCCGCATGTGGACCGACATCATGGGCGCGCACGATCGATGCGCCTTTCAAAAGAGCAGTCATATGAACGGCAAGCGACCCATTCAAGCGCTCATCCGTCTCCACACCCAGAACAGCACCTATCATGCGTTTGCGGGATGCACCGGCAAGAACCGGCAGACCGTGCTTTTTGAGTGTTTCAAAGCGATTCAGGATGACAAAATTCTGGTCAATGGTCTTTCCAAAACCAAAACCGGGATCGAGGATCTGCTTTTCCCTTGCAATCCCTGCCTTGTCGGCAAGTTTCAAAGATGTTTCGAAGAAACGGTCGATATCGCTGAGAATATCAAGGTTCCCGTCCGCCTCGGTCCGATTGTGCATCATCACAACATGAACGCCTGCTTCGGCGACAACATCGGCCATGCCAGGGTCTTTCTGCAGCCCCCAGACATCATTCACGATGATCGCTCCTGCCTGGCACGCACGTTTCGCGATTTCTGCCTTGTAGGTGTCGATCGATACCGGAACGCCCAACTCTGCAACCGGCTCAAGGACCGGCGCAAGGCGGCCCCACTCGTCTTCCATGCTGACTGGAACAGAACCGGGGCGCGTGCTTTCAGCACCAATATCAAGAATATCGGCACCTTCTGCGATCATTGCCGTTGCGTGTGCCAGGGCCGCATCAGTGGCGTTATGCCGCCCACCGTCAGAAAATGAGTCCGGCGTGACATTCAAAATGCCCATCACATGGGGGCGGTTTTTCGGGAGTTTGTAGTCTACGGCTTTCGCCATTTGGGGTCCCTCATTACTTTAGCCAGACAGATGCCTGTTCGCTCCAATGCGGTCAAGTAACGAGTGTGCATTCAGCACGTTTCTTTGCTGGAAGCTTACTCTGCAGCAGCCGGTTGGGATGCGTGGTTTTTCAGGAGCAGGTAGCTGACGATACCGATGATCGGCACGAAAGGAAGCACGACCCCAAAGCCCAGCAGCTGGTCACCCAGAACGGCGATCAGGATGCTGGCCACGATTGCAACACCGCATTGAAGGAACCCCACCAGCGACGAAGCAGCCCCAGCCACTTGTGGGAAAGGCGCAAGGGATTCTGTGAAACTGGCGGGCAAGACCAGCGCGAGCCCAAACACGAACAGCGCAACAGGTCCCATCACTGTCGCAATTGTTGGCTCCTGCGACAGCGTGAGGAAACTCATCAACACCGCAGCAATGATCCAAAGCCCCAGACCGAAAGGCACAAGCTTTCGAGCCTCTACATACTTCAACATTCGACCCGTCAGAATAGTGCCCACAATGAAGGATCCAGATTGAAGGACCATGGTCATACCGAATTCGGAAGGTGACAGTCCCACTTCATGGATTAGTACGAAGGGCAGGATGGTTGCAAAAGTATAGAGATTGCCGAGGCCGCAACCGATCAACAAGGCAGGAGCCATAAATCGAGGATCAGACAACAACGCCAGATAGATTGACGCAAGTCGCCTGGGATCCAAGTGGTGTCTACCGGGATTGGGGTTGGTTTCCACTTGAAAAACGCCGACCGCGATCATGAGACCCAATCCGTAGACAACCATGCACCAGAATATTTCGCGCCAACCAGAAAACTCCAGAACGAAGCCACCGATTGTCGGCGAGATTGCCGGCCCAACTGCAAGCATCATGGCAATAGTGTTCATGATCTTTGCAGACGCTTCACCGGTGAACTGGTCCCGCACGATCGCCCGGGAAACGGCAATTCCTACTGCGGCTCCAACGCCTTGGAGCGCCCGTGCCACCAACATGAATTCCACGGTTGGTGCAAAAGTCGCCAGAACACTTGAGATCAGATAGAGCAACAGAAACATTAATGCGACTGGCTTTCGCCCGAAGGCATCCGCCAAGGGGCCACAGACCAGCTGTGTCACCGCGAAACCAGCAAAATACGAAGTCAACGTCATTTTGACCGCAGCTTCGCTCGTCCCATAAGCTTCCACCAGTGCCGGCATTGCCGGAGTGTAGAGCGCCATCGAAATGGGGCCGATGGCAACAAGCCCGGCCCCAAGCAATGACGTGCGCCTTGCGCTCATGATTGAACCGCTCACGGTCATTTCTGTTTTCCTCTGGCAGCCTCCTGAAGCAAGCTGTCCTTCATGGTCTGCAGCAGGTTTTCCAGCATATCCCTGCTGTCTTCGGGAATTTCTTCCAGCGCCTTTGCCCGAACCGAATGAAGCGCTTCGCCTATTCTCTCCAGCAGCGGATCGGCCGTCGGTGTCAGTTCGATCAATTTGGCCCGTTTGTCTGTCGGATCCGGGCAGCGTTTAACCAGCCCCGCCTTTTCAAGCGAATCCAGATACCCGACAAGCGTCATCGGCTCGACGTACATGATGTCCGCCAGCATGGCCTGACGCAGACCGGGATTACGCCACACGTAAAACAGGGTGCGCGCCTCTCCAACGGTCAATCCGGTATCAACCTCCGTCAAAGCGGCTTCGAAGCGCCGCCTGAGCAACCGGGCCAGATCCACGACCAGCATGGTGACACTGACATTCGGGTAAGGAAGACTCATCGCCGCCCCATTTAGTAAGGTTACCTTACGAAATAAGCCCGATCTGCGCTCCTGTCAATGTTCTCTTGAGGTCCCGCATTGCACAAATACGGTATGGCACGTATAAAGGCGCCAAATCCGGCACGGATGCCGGCCAGCGAAATCTTAAAATCCAGACAAGATACGGGTCCGCATGGGGCCCGTTCTGTCTTTTGGAGCCCGCTCATGAACCTGCGTAATATTGCCATTATCGCTCACGTTGACCATGGCAAAACCACACTTATCGACGTTCTCCTGAAGCAATCCGGCGCGTTCCGCGACAACCAGCGCACCGAAGAGCGGATGATGGACTCTAACGACATCGAACGCGAACGCGGGATCACGATCCTGGCGAAAGTGACGTCACTGGTCCACAAAGACACCCGCATCAACATCGTGGACACACCCGGCCACGCCGACTTCGGCGGTGAAGTTGAACGTATTCTGCACATGGTCGACGGCGTAATCCTGCTTGTCGACGCTGCTGAAGGTCCGATGCCGCAGACAAAGTTCGTTCTTGGCAAAGCCCTGAAGCTCGGACTGAAGCCGATTGTCGCCATCAACAAGATCGACAAGCCTGAACAGCGCGCCGAAGAAGTGCTTGATGAGGTATTCGACCTGTTTGCAGCATTGGATGCCAACGAAGACCAGCTGGACTTCCCGGTCCTTTACGGCTCCGCCAAACAGGAATGGATGGCCCTGGAGCCGGAAGGACCGCAAGACAGCATGGAACCGCTGTTTGACATGGTTCTGGACCGGGTGGCCGCACCCGAAGCAGAACCGGGTGAATTCCGCATGCTGGCCACCACGATCGAATCCGATCCTTTCCTTGGCCGCATCCTGACCGGCCGTGTGGTCTCCGGCACCGCTGTGCCGAACATGCCGATCAAGGCCCTCGCGCGCGATGGCAGCCTGGTTGAAAACGGTCGCGTATCGAAAATTCTGGCCTTCCGCGGTCTGGAGCGTCAGCCGATCGAACAGGGTGAAGCGGGCGACATCGTTGCGATTGCCGGCATGACCAAGGCAACTGTTGCCGACAGCCTCTGCGCACCGGGCGTGGACGAACCGCTTCAGGCACAGCCGATCGATCCTCCGACCCTTTCCATGACGTTCCGGGTCAATGACAGCCCACTGGCCGGCACCGAAGGTTCCAAGGTCCAGTCGCGCGTCATCCGCGAACGTCTGATGAAAGAAGCCGAAGGCAACGTCGCGCTCAAGGTGGAAGACACCGACGAGCCGGATGCATTCATCGTATCGGGCCGTGGTGAACTCCTGCTGGCGATCCTGATCGAGAACATGCGCCGGGAAGGCTTCGAGCTCGGGGTCGGACGTCCACGCGTTGTGTATCAGTATGACGATGCAAACAACCGGCTGGAGCCGATCGAGGAAGTCATCATCGACGTCGATGAGGAACATTCCGGCGTGGTCGTCCAGAAGCTTCAGGAGCGCAAGGCCGACCTTCTGGAAATGAAACCGTCCGGTGGTGGCCGAACCCGTCTGGTGTTCAACGCTCCGACCCGTGGCCTCATCGGCTATCAGGCGGAATTGATGTCAGACACCCGCGGCACGGCAATCTTCAACCGCCTGTTCCACGGCTATGAGCCCTACAAGGGCCCGATCCAGGGCCGTCATACCGGCGTGCTGCTGTCAAACGGCACCGGTGAAGCCGTTGCATACGCACTCTTCAACCTTGAAGATCGCGGCCCGATGATGATCGATCCGGGCACCAAGGTCTATCCGGGCATGATCGTCGGTGAACACACGCGCGGCAACGACCTGGAAGTCAACGTGCTGAAGGGCAAGCAGCTGACCAACATCCGTTCCGCCGGCAAGGACGACGCGGTCAAGCTGACCACGCCGATGAAGCTGACCCTGGAAGCTGCGCTTTCCTATATTGCCGATGACGAGCTGGTGGAAGTAACCCCGGAAACCATCCGCCTGCGCAAGGCGGAGCTCGATCCGCACGCGCGCAAGCGTGCCGAGCGGGCGGCGAACAAGGCATCGGCGTAAGCCGGTCCAAAACAAACTGATAAAAGCCCGGGTTTTGCCCCGGGCTTTTTTGTTTTGTCTCAACAAAAGGTCGGACTTGCTTGTGTGCACTGCAATAGGCTCTAATCCCTGCCAACAGATCAGATTTGGGAGGGGAACCCTTGAGCAAGACAAATCGCGGCAATTTTTTCGAGGACTTTGAAGTCGGTCAGGTGATCCGGCATGCAACGCCCCGCACGATCACCGGCGGTGACCAGGCGCTTTATACCGCGCTTTACGGCTCTCGATTTGCGGTTCAATCCTCGGATGCTTTCGCAAAATCGCTTGGCTATGCTCATGCCCCGGTCGACGACCTGCTGACCTTCCACGTGGTTTTTGGCAAGACCGTACCGGACATTTCCCTCAATGCAGTCGCCAATCTCGGATATGCAGGCGGCAGGTTTCTGGCACCCGTGTTTCCAGGTGATACGATCTCGACCGTTTCGGAAGTCATCGGCAAGAAGGAAAACTCCAACGGCAAGACCGGCGTCGTCTATGTTCGTTCGACCGGTTACACATCCAACGGAACGGAAGTTCTGGATTATGTCCGCTGGGTCATGGTCAGGAAGCGGGACGAAACAAGCCCGGCACCGGAGCCTGTCGTGCCGGACCTTCCGGCGGTGATCGATCCCCAGGCGCTTGGAACAGCGGTTCCCCTGCTCGATTCAGCCAATTGGGACAACGACCTTTCCGGATCTTCCTTCCGCTTCGACGACTACGAGATCGGCGAAAAAATCGACCACGTTGACGGCATGACGGTTGAGGAGGCGGAGCACCAGCTGGCCACTCGGCTTTACCAGAACACCGCCAAAGTGCATTTCAACCAGCACTCCGAAGGCCAGGGCCGGTTCGGCAAGCGCCTGATCTACGGTGGCCATGTGATCTCACTCGCCCGGGCCCTTTCTTTCAACGGACTGGGCAACGCCTTCCACATCGCCGGCATCAACGGCGGACGGCATGTCGCTCCTCTTTTCTCCGGTGATACCGTCTACGCCTGGTCGGAAGTGATCGACAAGGCCGAGATTGAAGGCCGCATGGATGCAGGCGCGCTTCGCCTTCGACTGGTTGCCACCAAAAATCGCACTTGCGGTGATTTTCCGCTCAAGGACGTCGAAGGCAAATATCTGGACGACGTGATCCTCGATTTCGACTATTGGGTGCTTATGCCGAAATAGGTTTCCAGCAATTTTCAGTCTGCACGCAACAGCGCAAGCGGCGTCAAATTGCCAACTGGACAAGATCCGGGCGTACCGCTCACACTCGTCTTCATTCGGGAGGAGGAGTGTGAGCCATGAAAACTGTTTCGTTCACCCAAATGAAGGATGGCACGAAGGAAGACTACGAGCTTCTTGAACAGGCCGAAAAACCGTATCACGCGATGACGGCAGACCGCATTCTTGCCGAACTTCGCCGTCAGGGCGAGGATACGCTATCCGGCTACCAGATAACCCGCATGGCCCATGGGCTGCAGGCTGGAACAAGGGCACGCCAAGAGGGCGCGGATATCGACTGGATTGTCGGCGCGCTACTTCACGATATCGGAGACGGATTGGCTCCCCAGAACCATGATCGTTTCTCCGCGGAGGTCATAAGACCCTTCGTCCGCGAAGAAGTCTCCTGGGTTGTGGAGCATCACGGTATCTTCCAGATGGTCTATTATGCGCACCACTACGGCTGGGATCAAAACGCCCGCGAGCGTTTCAAGGACCACATCCACTACAAGGCCTGTGCCGACTTCTGCGAACGCTGGGACCAGAGTTCATTCGACCCGGACTATCCGACCGACACTCTTGAAAGCTTCGAACCGCTCGTTCGCGAAGTCTTCGCCCGCAAGGCTTACGATCCCGACGTTGTTCAGGAAGGCGTTTCAACGGGTCTGCCGTCACTTAAAAGCTGATCAGGGCTTTGCCGCTGGCACAACATCTGTATCTGCCGGCACGGCGTCAGGAGCCTCTTCCGTTGCCTTGGGTCCAAAGGGAACCCAACGCTTGAAGAAACTGCCAACGGAGCTGCCGCCTGATTGTTCCTGCGGGGCAAATGCTGTTTCCACCGTCTGATCGGGCTGCTGCTGCGGCACCGGTGTACTTTCAGAAGCGTTGGCAACTGCTTGGGCAGGCTGCGCGGCATCCGCCGGGGTGTCTGCTGCGTTAGCGGCGGTTTGAGGCGTTTCTTCGTTGCCGCCTCCGAGCGCTTCGGCAAACCGGTTGGAGCGTTCTTCCCAACGCTTCTGGCGTTCCTCACGGGCATCGAAACGAGCTGCCAGTTGCTGGAATTTTTCGTTGTCCTTGCGCTGCTTCGAAGCAACCGCGGTCGCGATCCGGGGACTGACCTGATAGTCCGGACACTTCGCGCTGGCCCGGAAGGGTACTCCGTCCACAAGTGTGGTCGCGTCAAAGACATATTTCTTTTCGCAGACCGAAACCTTGGGCGGCGTCTTGGTGACTTCGAAATGATCGTAGCCGGTCTTCAGCATCTTCCAGTATTCAAGATGATCACTGTCCCGGTGGCGGGCCATGTTTTCCGGCGTCATCTTGAACGGATAGGCCTGAACCTGGAAGGACCTCTGACCGCCTTTGAAACTGTCGCGGGCAAGCGCATAGATATCCTGAACCTGTTCATCGGTCATCGCGTAACAACCGCGTGACGAACACGCACCGTGAACCATGAGGTGAGAACCGGTCCGGCCATGGGAGCGATCATACTTGTTCGGATAACCGAGGTTGAATGCCAGGTGATAGCTCGAATTCGGGTTCATCAGCGCAGGTGTTATTTCATAAAACCCTTCAGGAGCCTGCCGATCGCCTTCCTTGAACTTCGGCCCGAGTTTACCGGACCATTTGCAGATCTCGAACTCATCCAGGAGCTTGAACTTGCCGGACCTGGTCTGTTTCCAGACCTCAAGCTCGGATTCTTCCTTGAAGATCCGGATCATGATCGGAGAGGTCGAGCTCATGTTCATGTCGGTCATCTTCCGCTTGAGGGAAGAGCTGACGGGACGTAGATGCTTGGGGCCTGCTCCAAACTCATCTGCCTGACAAGCAGCGAGAAAACCAGCTGCGAGGAGCGCCGCACCGATCTTCGTTGCCTTGCGGCTGGACTGACTTTTAAAGCCCTGCCGAAGGTTGGCTGGCGTATCAAATAAGCGCCGAAAGACCATTGTACTATCCCAAAATGATCGGAAAACTAAACAAACCGGAAGCTGGCTCCCGTGCGGCTCGTTCGCATTTCCTGCGTCTTGCCCCCGCGCAAAGGCTAGGGAATGTTGGTTGACGATAAGTTACTGAAACTGGTTAACCCCTACGAACCAAAACTGGGTGATAGGAACAAAAAAGTGTAGTTGTCCCGAGGTTCACCCAACCTGACTTAAACCACAACCTCGCCTGAATGACGGCAGAATCTGGCCACACAAAGGCAAAGGAGGCCACAATTGCTGCGACCTCCTGCAAATTTCATCTGACAATTCCGTGAATTACAGCGTTTCGTGAAAACTTTGATTTCAGAAAGCGACGGGTGAACCAGCCATTTCACGAAATGCGTTGGGCCCGCGACGCGAGCCAGGCACTTAGCTGAGAGTGCGTCCGATGGAGATGAATTTCTCCCGGCGCTGCTTGCGCAACTCTTCAGCACTCAGTCCTTCAAGCTCCTTGAGCGCCGCCTCAATGGACTTGCCAGCAGTGTCAATCACGATTTCCCGTGCACGGTGCGCACCGCCCACCGGCTCATCGATGATGCCATCGATAACACCAAGCTGCTTCAGGTCCTGCGCAGTGATCTTGAGAGCCGTCGCGGCGTCCTGTGCCTTGGCACTGTCACGCCACAAGATGGATGCTGCGCCTTCCGGAGAAATCACGGAGTAGATGGCATGTTCAAGCATGAGCACCTTGTTGGCCGTCGCAATGGCAATCGCTCCGCCCGAACCGCCTTCACCGATCACCACGGCAACCGAAGGGGTCCCAAGGCCGAGACCGACATCGGTAGACCGTGCAATGGCTTCCGACTGTCCGCGCTCTTCCGCACCGCGCCCCGGATAGGCGCCGGACGTGTCCACGAAACTGATCAGGGGCAGACCGAACCTTTCAGCCATTTCCATGACCCGAACCGCCTTGCGGTATCCTTCCGGACGAACCATGCCGAAATTGTGCTTCAGGCGGCTATCGGTGTTATGGCCCTTTTCCTGGGCCAGAACAGCGACAGATTGCCCACGGAACCGGCCGATGCCTGCGATCAGGGCATGGTCTTCGGCAAATTTCCGGTCTCCTGCCAACGGCGTGAAGTCTTCGATCAGACCGGCAACATAGTCGACGGCATGCGGACGGTCCGGATGACGGGCGACAAGCGTCTTCTGCCAGGGGGTCAGCTTGGTATACAGATCTTCCAGCGTTTGCGCGGATTTCGTTTTCAGCCGGTCGATTTCGCTGTCGACATTGACCTCTTCCCCATCCTCTGCGGCAAGCGCATTGAGTTCCTGGATTTTGCCTTCAATGTCCGCAACGGGCTTTTCGAATTCCAAATAGCTGTGCATGTACTCGGTTACCTGAAACGACCCGGCACCGCCAGCCAACCAGCGGCCGTTCCGGAAAAACAGATTGTTAGGGCACGGAACGTGCCCGGATGGCATACGTGGTGGGCTGTATCAAGAGACGCAAGAGGGCGCAAGTCTCTGCGGCCTCGAACAGAACGAATTCACGCGCCAGCCCGCGCGTGACACGAGAATTCTCACATCAAGAAAGGTTCATTGTCGAGCTCTAGCGAGCAGCCTGGTCGTTGCCTGCGCCGTCAATATTGAGCTTTGTGGCCTCAACCAGCAAGCGACCGTTCTTGGTGTCGACGGCAATCCTGTAGGGCAGCAACACATTGTCGCGGCCAATCGGCGCCATCCAGACTTCCATGTCGGCCTTGGCCATGTACTTGACCGATTCCTTGGACGGCCGGTGCCCGGCAACCGGTACCCAGCGCGCCTTGCACACCACGACGGAACCGTCATAGCCGCGTCCGGATACTTCTTTCGTGCCCTCGTAGCTCAACTTGATATCAAAACGGGTCCAGCCATCGAAAATGGGCAGCTTGCGAGAGCATGCCTTGGGTCCAAGACTGTCTTTGGCCCGGCGCACCGGCATCAACGCCGCACTCAGCGGATCAATAGCATTGCGTTTATGACGGTTGGTGACCTTGACCCTTTCCGGATTGGGTTTGAATTTCGGCGCAACTTCCATGGACCTGATGTTTCGGGAGCCCTGGTTAAGATTGACGTAGAAATCCAGGTTGGAAGCCCGGGAAGCCATTCGGTACTTCGAGGGCACGACTTTCGATCCGACAAGCCATCCGGACGCTTCCGCACCGCCTTTGCCGGTGGTGAACAGCGTCCCGATACCGGCCGGCTCAACGCTGACCTTTGCCGAATAGGCATTTCCCTGCACGACAAGAGAGAGCGTTCCCCTGCCGATTTTAAAACCGGCCACTGAAATCGAATACAGGCCGCCAACACTACTTTTTTTGGCTTCTGCCGGTGAAATCAGCAGTGCGCCGGCAATCATCGGCAGGGCGACAATCCGCCCGAGAGACGTCAAACCAAACACTTCAAACCTCCGCACTGTCAAATAGACAGCGATTTGCGCCCCCGCACCAGTGAGTGTTCCGCGGCGGTAACAGTATCATGAAAATCGTCCGTTGAACGCCTTCAATATTTCTAAATTATGGTAACCCAGTGGTTAACGAGTGATCGCTCGGCAAATAAAAGCACTGAATCTTGCCAAAGCGCCGGAGATGTCTTGACGTTGGCGCGCACTGCCATTATAGCGGGGCAACTTTTTCCGAGAAATGCCGGAGACGATGTCGCCGGACCTCAGGTCCGCGCCGGTTCCGGTTTGGACATGCTGGGTTCCATGTAACGGCCCAGCCACGAAAACAAAAGGTGATATCATGGCACGCCGTTGCGAACTTTCCGGCAAAGATGTGATGACGGGCAACAACGTCTCTCACGCTAACAACAAATCCCGCCGCCGGTTCCTGCCGAACCTGTGCAACGTGTCTCTGATGAGCGACACGCTGGGTGAAACCTTCAAGCTGAAGGTCAGCGCACACGCACTTCGCTCCGTTGAGCACCGCGGTGGCCTGGACGCCTACCTTCTGAAGGCTTCCGACGCTGAGCTTTCCGACGCTGCCCGCAAGATCAAGGTCAGCATCAAGCGCAAGCAAGCTGAAGCCGCTGCTGCCTAACCCTCAAGGGTAAAAGAATGACAGAGACCCGGAGCTTCTCCGTGGGCCATCACGCCATCGCGATTCTCGCGATGGCGATTGTCGTTGTGGCCTCCAATTATCTGGTCCAGTTCCCGGTGGAGCATTTCATCGGCAATGTGAACCTGGCGGACACCCTGACCTGGGGTGCGTTTACCTATCCGATCGCATTTCTGGTGACCGACCTGACCAACCGACGCTTCGGCCCGACGGCCGCGCGTAAGGTTGTCATCTCCGGTTTTGCCCTGGCGATAGTCGTCCCCATGTTGTTCTGGACGCTTGACGAGGCCTTCACCACGCCACGCATTCTGGTTGCCTCCGGTACCGCGTTTCTGGTGGCGCAGCTGCTTGACGTCACCATCTTCGACCGCATGCGCCGGATGAGCTGGTGGAAAGCACCGATCACCTCTTCGCTGATCGGCTCGATCATCGACACCGCCCTGTTCTTCGGCATCGCCTTCTCCGCGAGCTTCGCTTTCGTTGATGCGTTTTTCGGCATGGAAGATGGTTCACTGGCATTCCCGGTCCCCTTCCTTGGAATTGGCGGAGACGTTGAAACACTGCTGTGGTTCTCTCTGGCAGTCGGTGACTTCCTGGTGAAGATGCTTGTGGCCGTGGCCCTGCTGGCGCCATATCGAATCATTCTGAGCATCTTCCAGCCTGCGCCCAACGGTTCGACCGCTTAAGGCAACGGATTATCGAGACCTAAAAAGGCGTCCTCCGGGACGCCTTTTCTTTTGCTTCAGTCATCCAGCCGAAACCTGAGAAATATCGTTCTTTGCAGGATTGAACGATTGTTGTCCGACACCAGCGTCAGGATCGTTTCGCCCTGCTCGTTCTGGTGAACGGCCAGCGCTTCCATGTTGTCGATCTGGTAGTCGAAATCCGCTTCCAGAAGCACTTCACCGTCAAGAACAGCTCCCGGTTCCAACGCCTCGGAAGAAAAACGACGTAGCCTCAAACCGATCAGATCGCGCAGATTGAACCTGCGCTCCATCAAAAGAAGATCGCCATTCGGAAGAAAGGCCGCATCGGTGGCATCAAAGCGGTCCAGACGTTTGATGGTGAACCTCTCCGTCCCGTCCGGCCCTATGATGTACGCGGCAAGGTCATGCGCATCGCTCGGTGCAGACTCGGCGATGGCGATCAGTTGACCGGCATACCGATGGTCGTCAGGCGCCGCTGCAAGCGACTCCAGTCCGGCATTGCGCGGCAGCGACAGGATATCATCAGGCAGCGCAACCCGGCCGATCATGCGCTCTGCGCCTGTCTCGATAGGCCAGGGATAACGATAAACGGCGTTATAGGTTTCAGCGGTCACATAAGCACCCGATGACGCTACAGTCAGCGCCTCAGTGTCATGTCCCCAACGAACCCGCAATGTCTTGCCGTCATCTCCCAGAAGCGGCGCAAATCGTACATCAGAAATGCCGAGAGGCTTGCCTGTCTCCGTTTGCTCGATCGCACCGCTGACCCAATGCCCGTTGTCGGTAACGGCGAGAAAGGCATTGCCCTTGTCGAGACTGACAAGGCCTGAAAGACCGCCGGTTTTCCTGTCGGAGGCAAGAAGTTCCAGCCCACCGAGAAAAGTCAGTTTGCCAAACTTTGTATCATCATGACCGATCCGGAAAGTTTCGATCTTCTTGGTGCGGTTTTTGACCGGCTGCCCCTTGCTCAAGAGTTCCTGGGCAATGGAAGGCAATGGCGCAGAAATGCAGATCGCAGCCGCGGCGAGCAAGGCGAGAGTTGTCCCACTTCTCTGTCGAAACAAGCTCATCGCCCTCCCATGCAGTTGTTTCTTACCGCTGCCCCGCGCGGCGGCGTCTGCCGCGTGGCTGAAACGCCAGATCGACCTCGTCATCGAACAGGTTGGCAAGCTGATCGGTCATTGCACCCGCAAGTTCCTCTGCATCCACGATGGTTACAGCACGACGATAGTACCGGGTGACATCGTGACCGATGCCGATGGCGATCAGTTCTACCGGCGACCTGGTCTCGATTTCTTCAATCACGTAACGCAGATGGCGCTCGAGATAATTGCCCGGATTGACGGAAAGCGTTGTGTCGTCAACCGGTGCACCGTCGGAAATCATCATCAGAATCCGGCGCTGCTCCGGACGGGCAAGCAAGCGATCATGTGCCCACAGAAGCGCCTCGCCGTCGATATTCTCCTTCAGCAGGCCTTCGCGCATCATCAGACCGAGATTGCGCCTTGCCCTGCGCCAGGGCGCATCGGCGGACTTGTAGATGATGTGGCGCAGGTCGTTCAAACGTCCGGGTGTCGGAGGCTTTCCGGCTCCGATCCAGCTTTCGCGGGACTGACCACCTTTCCAAGCCTTTGTTGTAAAGCCCAGAATCTCCACCTTCACGCCGCAACGCTCCAGCGTTCTGGCCAGGATATCGGCACAGGTCGCGGCGACCGTTATCGGACGTCCGCGCATCGAGCCGGAATTGTCCAAAAGCAGCGTCACCACCGTGTCGCGGAAATTGGTGTCGCGCTCCTGCTTGAAGGCGAGCGGCGACATCGGATCCGTGACGGCACGGGTCAGGCGTGCAGTATCCAGCAGCCCCTCTTCGAGATCGAAATCCCAGGCCCGGTTCTGCTGCGCCATAAGCTTACGCTGCAGCCGGTTGGCAAGTCTGGCAACCGCACCTTGAAGATGCGTGAGCTGCTTGTCGAGGAAACCGCGCAGCCGATCAAGTTCAGCCGTGTCACAAAGCTCCTCGGCCGTGATGGTTTCGTCGAACTGATGCGTGAACACGCGATAGTCGGATTCCGGCCGGTTGGTAAACGGCAGGTCCTGACGTTCACTTTCGCCGGGCTCTTCGGAATCTTCCGCCAGATCCTGATCGGCGAAATCGTCCATATCGGCTTCAGCAGCTTCCGTTTCCCCACTGTCCTCCTCTTCACCGGAGAGTTCCATCTCCTGAGGAGCAGCTTCCTGCTCGCCGCTGTCTTCCTGGTTGTCGTCGCCCGACTCGGCTTCGTCGTTGTTGCCCTGGTCCTCGTTCTGATCCGGATCGGTATCTTCGTCCTGATCACCCAGTTCATCGCCCATATCAAGCGACTTCAGAACATCACGCAGACGCGCGGCAAACGAGCTTTGATCCTCGACTTCCGCTTCAAGTCTGTCGAGGTCACCCCCGGCCTTATCCTCAATCCAGCCTCGCCACATGTCGACGAGATTCTTCGCGCTTTCCGGTGGCTCTGCCCCGGTCAGACGCTCTCGTACAATCAGGGACAACGCGTCCTGCAACGGGGCTTCTTCGCGGCTGGAAATATCCGGAGCTCCGGATTTCCGGAACCGGTCGTCGAGCATGATGGCCAGGTTGTCTGCCACGCCCTGCATGCGGCGCGCACCGACAGCCTCGCAGCGTGCCTGTTCGACAGCTTCGAAAATTGTCCTCGCGTCCGAACCCTGAGGCATGTTCTTGGCGTGAACGGCCTTGTCATGACAGGCAATACGCAATGCCATGGAATCCGATAGACCGCGCGTAACCGCAATCTCGTGGGCGTTGACCTTGCGTGTGGGCTCCGGCAAGCGCGCAGACAGGCCCGACAGGCCTGGCCGATCGCCGGAGAACACAACTTCCAGCTCCGCTTCACCGGAAATAGCTCGCATGGTTCCGCTCACCGATTGCTTGAACGGCTCGGTGGTCGGGGCAGGCTTGTTGCCCGGGAGAGAATTGCTACCTGGCCTCGGAGCCATGTGCACCTCAGCTCATTACGACGTTGACGGACGACTCCGGCAGATCTTCGCCAAAGCAACGCTGATAGAACTCGGCCACAAGCGACTGTTCCATGTCGTCACACTTGTTCAGGAATGTGAGACGGAACGCAAAGCCGACATCGCCGAAGATCTCCGCGTTTTCCGCCCAGGTGATAACGGTTCTCGGGCTCATAACGGTCGACAGATCGCCATTGATGAACGCGTTGCGGGTCATGTCCGCCAGGCGCACCATCTTGGAGACGATGTTACGTCCCTCGTCAGTCTGGAAATGCTTGGCCTTGGACAGAACGATATCAACCTCATTGTCATGTGGCAGATAGTTCAATGTCGTAACGATGGACCAGCGGTCCATCTGGGCCTGGTTGATCTGCTGTGTACCGTGATAAAGGCCGGACGTATCCCCGAGACCAACGGTGTTTGCAGTCGCGAACAGGCGAAAGGCGGCGTGCGGGCGAATCACCCGGCTCTGATCGAGCAGTGTCAGGCGGCCGGAAGATTCCAGAATACGCTGGATCACGAACATTACATCCGGACGACCGGCATCATATTCGTCGAACACCAGTGCGACGTTGTGCTGGTAGGCCCACGGCAGAATTCCGTCCCGGAATTCGGTCACCTGCTGACCGTCTTTCAGAACGATCGCGTCCTTGCCGACAAGGTCGATACGGGAGATGTGACTGTCCAGGTTCACGCGGATACAGGGCCAGTTGAGTCGGGAGGCGACCTGTTCGATATGGGTCGACTTGCCTGTGCCGTGATAACCGGTCACCATCACGCGGCGGTTATGTGCAAAGCCTGCGAGGATTGCCAAGGTAGTCGCCCGGTCAAACAGATAATCCTCGTCCCGCTCGGGCACATGCTCTGATGCGGTGGAAAACGCCGGAACCTTGAGGCTTGATTTGAAGCCAAATACTTCTTCTACGGAAATCTCGGTATCCGGCATGGCCATTGCCTCAGTCGTCGTCTCAGTCATCAGTCCTCCGCAGTCCCGGATGTTCGGGAAAGGTAATTTGAGAAAAGCCTGCAAGGCCATGCAAGCTTAAAGGAAACCGGCTTTCTTCAGAACGTTATAGGCCTGAATGATTTCCCGCAGGCGGTCTTCGGAAGACCGGTCTCCGCCATTGGCATCCGGATGGTTCAGTTTTACAAGCTCTTTATAGCGCGCTTTGATCTCATCGCCACGGGCAGTGTATGGCAGATTGAGCACATCCAGCGACCGTTTTTCAAGCGTTAGTAGCTTTCTTTGTCGCGGACGCCGCACCTGCTCGGCTCTGCGCTGCGCATTTCCGCGCATACTGGCGCGGGCGTCGAAGCCATCCGGACCGTCTGCAGCCTGCCGGTTCACGCCCATTTTCCAGGTCGGCCGGTGCCCCGTCAGACTGTCTTTCTGATAAGTGCGCACGTCATCGTCACCCATCCCGACAAAGTAGTTATAGGACTTGTTGTATTCGCGGACGTGGTCGACACAAAAATTGAAGTACTGGCCTTCCCGCTCCCGCCCTTTGGGCGCACGGTGCGTTCCAGGTCGTTGACATCCCGGATGGTCACAGACCGGATGACGGTCCTGCGCTACCCGTTCCTTGTCCGGCTTGACCCGGATACTGTCGAAGAGTTTTGAATCCAGTTTCATACGGTCGAATATCGAATTCTGTCAGGTTGCGGGCAAGCCGCAGGGCGTTGCATTTATCCGGTGTCCAGAGCTAATTTGCGAACTCTGATTCCCCGGAACTCGAACAGCCAGCAACTGTATCAGTCACGATCGGGCCAGCAAAGACTTGAACTTTGAAAACACCGGTTCCAGGTTAAAAAAATGAACATGAAACAAATCATCACCGACAAGCTGACGGCAGCCTTTTCACCCGTTTTCCTGAACGTCATTGACGAGTCGGAAAAACACAGAGGCCACGGCGGCTGGCGTGAGGGCGGTGAAACCCATTTCCGGATACAAATCGCCGCAGCCGCCTTCGAAGGCATGAACCGTGTGGCCAGACACAGAGCCATCAACGACTTGCTTGCGGACGAAATTGCGGGCGGCATTCACGCGCTGGCGCTGGAAATCCGGTCCGACAGCGAACCGGACCCCCGCGCGGCCCGCATCGCTGACTGACCACTCCTTGCTATGCAGGTGAGTTCTGCGCGGTGACGCGCGGAGGTTCACCAGAGGAAAGTGTGCGCGTCTGTCCCAAAGGCATGATGCGCAGGCGGGTAATGCGGTTCTTTTCCCGCCGTAGAACGGTGAACCGGAAGCCGTGGAAAGTGAAGATTTGCCGCTCTTCCGGGATCATTCGCGCTTCATGAATGACGAGACCGGCAATCGTCGTTGCCTCGTCATCCGGAAGGCTCCAGTCCGCCGCACGGTTCAGGTCCCTGATCGGCACCGAGCCGTCGACAATCACGGACCCGTCCGCCTGTGGGCGCAGACCTTCCAGCTCCAGATCGTGCTCATCGGCAATCTCTCCGACGATTTCTTCCAGAATGTCCTCAAGCGTAACAAGCCCCATCACTTCTCCATACTCGTCGACCACGAGCGCAAAGTGGGACTTGTGCCGCAAAAACGCATTCAGCTGATCTTGCAGGCTGGTCGTATCCGGCACGAACCATGCTGGAGCGGCGATATCCAGAATATTGATCTTGTCCTGATCCCCTCCAACCGCATGCAGTGCGCGAAGCAGGTCCTTTGCATGCAGCACGCCGACGAAATTGTCGCTCTCACCTCGCCAGAGCGGCAGGCGCGTATAAGGGGAAGCCAGCGCGGCATTGACCAGCTTGGACGGATCTTCATCGGCGTTGAGCGCCAGCATGTTGGTCCTGTGCACCATGACGTCGGACACTTCCAGTTCGGCAAGGTCAAGCAGACCGCCAAGCCGGTCGCGTTCCCCTTTTTCAAGCCCACCTTCGATGTGCTGCAGATCCACCGCGCCACGAAGTTCGTCGTGCGCCGACAGGATCGAAGCGTCGTCGCCAATCTTGACACCAACCAGCCGCAGAAGGTGCCGGACAATCCATTCCACACCGACAACAACCGGACCAAAAACCGCAACGACAAAGCGCACGATTGGGGAAACCGCGAGCGCAAAGCGCTCCGGATTGGTGATCGCCCAAGTTTTTGGCAGAACTTCTGCAAAGATCAGCACCAGCGCGGTCATGACCAGCGTGGCCAGTGCTACGCCTGCTTCACCGAACAGCGTCAGAAATACACTCGTCGCCAGCGCAGAAGCCAGAATGTTGACCAGGTTGTTGCCCAGAAGAAGTGCGCCGATCAGCCGTTCGCGCGAAGCAATCAACCTGCTGGCAACTCGCGCCCTCCAGTCTCCGGTTTTTTCCAGCTGGTGCATGCGCGCACGCGATGCCGCGGTCAGCGCTGTTTCCGAACCGGAAAAGAAGCCCGAGAGGAACAAAAGCACAAAAATGGCGGCAACTGCCAGCCAGAGAGCCGTTTCCGTCATGCCTGGAGTTTCTCCTTGAGGAAGTCCGAAACCTGCGCAGGGTCAACACCCTTTTCTACAAAGGCTCCGCCGATGCCCCTGGTCAGAATAAAGGTCAAGGCACCGCGGCTGACCTTCTTGTCCTGGGCAATGATGTCCATGAAAGTTTCGGCCGTTGGCAGCTGACCCGGAATCTCCTGAATCCGGACCGGCAAACCAACGTCGGTCAGATGTTTGTGTACACGCGAAACCGTATCTTCGCCGATGAGGCCGAGACGCTCTGAAAACTCATGAGCCAGCATCATTCCGATCGACACGCCCTCACCGTGGACGAGACGTTGGGTCTCATAGGAAACAGCGGCTTCCAATGCATGGCCGAACGTATGACCGAGATTGAGCAACGCCCTGCGGCCGGCTTCGAACTCGTCCGCCGCGACAATATCAGCCTTCGTCTGGCACGAGCGCGCCACTGCCTCGTCCCGCTCCGGACCTCCAGCGAACACAGCCTTCCAGTTTTCCTCAAGCCACGAAAAGAACTCCGCATCGCCGAGCAATCCATACTTGGCGACTTCGGCATATCCGGCACGAAAATCGCGCAGGGGCAGCGTGTCGAGAACGGCCGTGTCGGCCAACACCAGCGCAGGCTGGTAGAACGCGCCTATCAGGTTCTTGCCATGGCGGGCATTGATCCCGGTCTTGCCACCCACGGAACTGTCGACCTGCGCAAGCAAAGTGGTCGGCACCTGAACAAATGCCATTCCCCTGCGGACCGCGGATGCCACAAAACCGGTCAGGTCTCCAACAACCCCACCGCCAAGTGCAACAACCGCATCACCGCGTTCCAGGCGCGCGTCCAGAACCTCGTCGCACAGGCGTTCGAACTCGCTGAAACACTTGGTGCTTTCACCGGCTGGAACCGTGAGAACCGTGTGGTCGATACCAGCTGCTGCCAGACTGCCGGTAAAGGCATCAAGGTGGAGACCGGCAACGGTCCGGTCGGAAACAACAGCAACGCGTGAGCCGGGAAGAACGGATGCTATCTCAGCTCCTGCATTTTCGATCACCCCCCGACCAATCTTTATGTCATAGCTGCGTGCACCGAGGTCGACCCGGACCTTCTGCTCTTCTGCGGCGGTTTCTGCAACGATCGTATCTGCCATGTTGTCACGCTTCTTGAAATCAGGAATTCTGGGTTTGCGAGGCACCGGTGCCTTCGTCTTCAAATAGAAAATCAGCAAGAGTGACGACAATCTGGTCGACCACCGACTCATGCGGCACGTCTTTTGACGTGACCGTGAGTGCAGCCTTCGCATACACAGGCTCGCGCTCGGCCATCAGCTTTTTCATCGTCCCTTCCGGATCGGGGTTCTGCAGCAATGGTCTCGTCGACCGTCGGCGCACGCGCGCCATCACGGTATCAAAGTCCACCTTGAGCCAGAGAGACACTCCGTGCTCGCCAATCTCATTGCGGGTCGCCTCGCTCATGAAAGCGCCGCCGCCTGTCGCCAGGACCTGAGGTCCCTCACCCAACAATCTGGCTATGACGCGCTCTTCTCCGCTGCGGAAATAGGGCTCTCCATGCTCGGCGAAAATCTCCGACACAGTCATGTTGGCTGCGCGCTCAATTTCGGAATCGGCATCGATAAATTCAAGCCCAAGTCGTTGGGCCAATCGTTTGCCGACTGTCGACTTGCCGCATCCCATGATCCCGACCAGGACAATCGACCGTGACCCCAGGGCATCCACCACTCGGGCAAGATCGACAGTTTTGGCCTCTGCAGCAAGTGCGTCCACATCGTGGTTATGCGTTTTGTCGTTTTCTGTCATGGCGGCGTTGTAGCATATTCGCCGAAAAAGACACGGGGGGAACGAGCGACGGCAACAAGATCCTTTGTCTTGCACCGTCCTCAGCTTGTTGAAACAATTCGAATTCCGATTCGCCGCCTGGAGACATTCCGTGCCAACCCTGACCCGCCTGATACTTGTGCTACTGCTGCTGGGCGCACTCGGCTATGGCGCGATCTATTCTCTGGCGAATTTTGTTGAGCCACGCGAGCGGGAAATCACCGTTCGGGTAAAGAAAGACGGCTTCGGCCGTTAGAACGTTTCATGGCAACCGGCTTTGACCTGGAAAACTTTCTTGAGATGCTTGCAGCCGAACGAGGTGCTGCTGAAAACACTCTTGCGAGCTATCGCAGGGATCTGGAGGATTTCTCTGGCTTTCTTGGCAAGAAGCAACTTTCAGCAGCCGGCTCGGAAGATGTATCGGCTTACCTGAGCGATCTGACACGCCGCGGATTTGCCGAAACCTCACAGGCCAGACGCCTGTCAGCTCTCAAACAGTTTTACAAGTTCCTCTATTCCGAAGGCAGCCGAGAAGACGATCCGACCCGAACTCTGTCCGCCCCAAAAAAACGATCCAGCCTGCCCAAGGTGCTCTCGGTCGACGATGTCGACACCTTGATCGAAACCGCAAGGACGCAAACGCTTAAAGCGCAGAAAAGTGCTGCCGCCCGCCTGCGGGTTCAGCGGATGTACACACTGATAGAAGTGCTTTACGCAACCGGCTTGCGGGTTTCCGAACTCGTCGCCCTACCGGTCACCGCAGCCCTTCGCGATGCAAGGCTGATCGAAATCAAGGGGAAGGGCGGAAAGGAGCGCCTCGTACCACTCTCGCATGCGGCACAAGCAGCGATGAGAGACTATGTCGGTTTGCGCTCAGCAGAAGGTGCCTATGAAAAGAGCCCCTGGCTTTTTCCCTCTCATGGAGACAGCGGTCACCTGACCCGGCAGCATTTTGCGCGGGAGCTCAAGGACCTTGCACGAACCGCAGGCCTCGACGCCGCGAAGGTATCGCCGCATGTCCTGCGTCACGCCTTTGCTTCACATCTTCTCCAGAACGGAGCGGACCTGCGCGTGGTGCAGCAGCTTCTGGGGCACGCGGATATCTCGACAACGCAAATCTACACCCATGTCCTGGATGAGCGCCTGCGCGAACTGGTAGAGAGCGCACATCCTTTGGCCAAGAAGTAAAATCTTCACTCTATTGCGCTGCAGCAAACAGCCTCCTAAACTCCGCTGCCTTAAAAATATGCACCGGAATTCATCAATGCTGCCGTCTGCCAGCGACTACGACACGCTATCTGCCAATTTCAACTGGTCCCTGCCCGCAGCATTCAACATGGCTGGAGCTGTCAGTGATCGTTGGGCAGCACAGGATCCGAACCGTCTGGCAATCCGCCACGTATTGTCCGACGGCACGCATCAGGACTGGAGCCATCGCTCTCTGAACCAGGCAGCCAATCGATTTGCCAACGCGCTTGCGGCTGCAGGCATCCGGCGCGGCGACAGGATCGCCCTACTTCTGCCGCAGATACCTCAGACCGCAATTGCCCATATTGCCGCTTACAAACTCGGCGCTATTGCCGTTCCCCTGGCTGCTCTGTTCGGCCTGGAAGCACTGCGATACAGGTTGACGGATGCCGGGGCAAAAGTGCTTGTGACCGACAATGCAGGCCTGGCGAAACTCGACGAAATCCGGGGCGATCTGGAAGGATTGCAGCTTGTTGTCTCGATCGAGAGCCAGGCGGGAGGCGCCCTGTCTTTCGAGGAACTTGTCTCCAATGCCTCTGACGAGTTTCAGACCCTAAAGACAACACCCGATGATCCGGCCCTGATGATTTACACATCCGGAACGACAGGCCAGCCGAAAGGCGTTTTGCACGGGCACCGTGTGCTGCTTGGACATATGCCTGGCATCGAACTCTCGCAGAATTTTCTTGGCCGTGATGGTGACCTTCTCTGGACACCTGCGGACTGGGCTTGGGCCGGAGGACTTTTGAACGCGCTGTTTCCATCCTTGTTGCTTGGCGTGCCCGTTCTTTCCTATGCCTCGAAAAAATTCGACCCTGAATTCGCCTTTCACCTGCTTGAAAAACATGCGGTCCGCAACGCTTTCATCCCGCCGACGGCACTCAAGATGCTGCGTGCGGTCGACCGACCCGGCAGCCGCTTCAATCTGAACTGGCGCAGCGTGGGATCGGCCGGGGAATCGCTCGGGCGGGAAACCTATGACTGGTTTGCGGAGGAGTTCGGATTTGCGGTCAATGAATTCTACGGTCAAACAGAGTGCAACGCAGTGCTCGGGTCCTCCGCAGAAATCGGCGTCACGCGCTCCGGTGCGATCGGCAAGGCAACCCCAGGCCACCAGGTGGCCATTCTTGACGAAGCAGGCACACCGCTTCCAACGGAAACGCTCGGGCAGATTGCCATCAAGCGGCCCGACCCGGTCATGTTCCTGCACTACTGGAACAAACCGGACGCAACCCGGGAAAAGTTCATCGGCGACTGGATGATTACCGGTGACCAGGGCCTGATGGACGAAGACGGCTATGTGCACTTTGTCGGCCGCGACGATGACATCATCACCTCGGCCAGCTATCGGATCGGCCCCGGTGAAATCGAAGACTGCCTGATCAAGCATCCTGCCATCGCACTTGCCGCTGCTGTCGGCAAACCCGATCCTTTGCGCACGGAAATCGTCAAGGCCTATGTGGTTCTGAAAGAGGATCAACCGGCAGACAAGACGCTCGAAGATAGCATCCGGAGCTTCGTTCGCGAACGGTTGTCGGCTCACGAATATCCACGTGAAATCGAGTTCGTCGATGCACTTCCCATGACCACCACCGGCAAGGTTATCCGGCGCAAACTCCGCGAGCGGGCGAAAACAGACCAAAGCGTTTCGTGAAAACCCTGAAACAAAGAACATTACCGATCGCGTTGAAATCACCGATTTCAAGCAGCGATGGATGTTCCACTCTTTTCGCGAATTGGTTTGGCAAATCCGCTCAGGACGACAGGCGCTTCCTGATCAACCTGGCCCGGCGGCGAAGACCTTCCTTTGCGGAGATATCCATATCGCACAGCCCTTGCAGCGTTTTGCCGAGCTTTCCTTCCGCCATCAACAAGGTTCCGATTTCAAGACGTCCTTTCCACAGCGGTTCGATCATCGCATGCCCTGGAATGGCGAGCGAGTCGGCAAACCTGAAACCCGGCGCCTCAAGATTCTGCTGAAAGGCCTGCATGGCGATCTGAACGCCGGGAGAAAAGCGTGAGAATGCCTCGTCATAGGCGATTTTCCAGGAGAAGGAACTTCCTCGCTGTTCGATCATGACCATGGAGGCAACCAGCTTTTCTCCCGACCAGAGCTGATCCAGTCGCACGTTGTCTGATGCCGCTAGGTCGGCAATTGCCTTGCGGGCAAATGCGGCGGTGGTGTCCTGATTCACAAGCGCTGTGCCGACACGACCTTTCCAGCCTGCCGCCTCCAACTGCAGAAACGCTTCAAAGCCCTCAATCGCATCAAGGCCAGACAGGCGCTGAAATCTCACCTCGCCATCGTCACCAAGCCTGCGCAGCAACCTGCGAAGTTCCTTCCGTCGCTTGCCTTTGAAGGCAGAGGCCAATTGCGCTGCGCCCTCCTGACCGCTCAAATGACAAGCGCGCTCCGACTTCGCAGTCATTTCATGTTGCAACCCGACATCATTCTGCATCCGCCGGGCAGTTTCCGAGGACAGCGGCAGAAAGGGAACTGCCAGCAGATTTCGCCAACCCGAGGCTTCCCGAAAAAAGGCTCTGACAACGTCCTGCTTTGCTTCGGGGTGAAGCAAGGGTGTTCCCAATGGAGCATAGTCCGTTGCCAGACTTGAATTGACAGGCAGCAAAAACCCCAGGCGATGCAACCGTATCGGAGCTGCCATCAGCCAGTCATCCGACACCCGGTCTTTCACCACGACAAGGCGGGCGGCATAACCGGGCATATGCTGCAGAAAAGCGCGCAGAAAAGCAGGACCATAAAAGGGGTTCGGATCCAGGGCGGCTTCGCCCAACCGCTGCCAGGCATCGACTGGCACCTGATCACTCAACGGATCCAGGGACTGGACCTTTAGTGTCGGAACGGACTTGGTTTCAGTGATCAACCTGCGGGTCCCTGGGCGAGAAAAGCAATGACAAAACAAAAGTTGTGACATTGAGCTTCCGTTTTGCGGCAAGAGCAAGCGCTGTCGCTTCAAATATAATTGCGATGCAGGTCGCAATCGCGGCTCCCATAAGCCCCAGAGCCGGTATAAGCAGCAGGTTCAGCACCACATTGACGGCAAAAGTCACCGCATAGATACCGGCGCAGGTCCGCTGATGACCTGTCATGCTCAACAAGGCGTCCGCAGGGCCGACCGAAGCCCGCGCGAGTACTCCGATCATCAGGATTGCAATCAGCTGATAGCCGCTCTCGAAGTCCGACCCGAACAGCTTCAAAAGCAGCGGCGCGATCACAAGAAGACCTGCACCAGCAGCCAATGACGGCCAGAAAGTCCAGTGCGTTGCCTGCCTTGTGTAAGCTGCCAGACCTTTCGCATCCTCGTTATGCGTGAAACTTGAAAAGCGATGTGCCGATGCCGCACGCACGGCAAAATAGACAAAATGCACCAGGGCAAGCGTGCGTGACGCGGCGAAGTAGATGGCAACTTCATCCGGATCCTGAAAGAAGCTGATCATGATCACGTCCGCGCTTGTGATCAGCTGAATGAACCCGTCAACCATCAGCAACGGTAGGGAAACCGCCATCCAGGTCTTCAATTCTATCCTGGCCGGTCCTGAGGGCACCCTCTGCCCCAGGCGCTTGCCGAGATGCAGAAACTGGTAGAGCACGGTTGAAATCGTGGCCAGAACCGCGACGGCGACGGTTACGAGAGCGGTTGCCGGATACCCCGCCAAGACCAGAAGAACCAGAAGCACCAGAATTGCCAGGGGTCGCCAGATAAAGTTCGGCAACATGGCAATGAACGGCCAGTCGTAACTGCGGGCAATACCGTCCTGAACCAGACCAACAGCGAAGATGGGCAGGACCAGCAGGACAACCATCAGCGGCTCAACGTAGTATTGTTCGATCACCGTCTGCAGCAGATAGACCAGGCCAATCCCGAGCGCTGCGATCACGACACCAAAGATAAAGGCTGCCTGCCGGCTTGTTCGAAGAAAGCCCCGCAGGCCGTCAAAATCTGACGTTTCCCGGTATTGCGGCAGAAAACGTCCGGCCGATGTTGAAAATCCGCCACAAGCGATGACACCAAGAACGATGACAACCGTCCAGGCAACCGAATAGATGCCATAGTCATGCGCGCCCATGAGACGCGCGAGAATGACCTGCGAAACATAAGCAAGGCCGGCTCCGGCGACCCGGACCGCAAAACTCGACACGGCCATTCGTCCGGCCGCCTGCCCGTCCGAACTCGATCCCTTTAAACGCTTTGCCAGTATGTCAGCGCCCGGAAGGCGCTTCATCCAGGAGGAGGCGGTAAAACGCACGTCGGGGTCCCTTGCAGTTGCCATAAGGCACTTGTGCCATGAGGGACTTAATATTCTATGGCATAACCTCTTCCACCGGATTGGCGAGGGTTCAGCAGATCACAAAGGCTGCGACAAGGTCATCACCGGAGTTCCGCTGACAGGGTCGGGATAGACATGCGCGTCAATTCCATAGACCTGGTTCAGCAAAGCCGGAGAAATCACTTGCGATGGAGCCCCTTCTTCGACAATGGCCCCATCCTTCATGACAACGAGCACATCGGCGTAACGCGCGGCCTGCGCGATGTCATGCAGGACGACAACACAGGTGCGCCCCGACTGCGTCAGCGCCTTGAGGAGTTCCAGAATGTCAAACTGATAGCGCACATCCAGAAAGGATGTCGGCTCGTCCAGCAAAATGTAGGGCGTGTCCTGAGCCAACCCCATGGCGATAAAGGCCCGTTGGCGCTGACCGCCGGATAGATCTGACAAATGCCGCTCGCGCAGATCGTAGATGTCGGCGGTGTGCATCGCTTCTGCGACGATTGCCTTGTCCTTTGAACTGCGCATACCCAGCATGTTCTGATGCGGGGCACGGCCATAGTGAACCAGCTGCTCGACAGAAATAGACGGCGGTACGACAGGATTTTGCGGCAATACGGTTACTTCCTGTGCAAGTTTCCGTCGACGGGTGGTGACGAGGTCGTGGCCGGCTATGCTTACGCTACCGCCTTTCAACGGCAAAACGCCGGCAACGAGCCCCAACAGGGTAGACTTGCCGCATCCGTTCGGACCGATCAGCGCCGTCAGCTTGCCTTTTTCCAGGATCAGATCGACAGGCCCCAGTTTGAAGGAACCCTGACCGCCCGTAAGGCCACTCAGTTCAATGCTCATACGCGCGTGGCCCTTCCCGCCCTGATCATGACATAGACGAAAAACGGCGCTCCGAGCATGGCCGTCAACACACCGGCAGAAACTTCCACCGGTGGCGCGATCGCCCGTCCCGCGGCATCGGCCAGCACAACGAGCCACATACCGACTAGCATGGCACATGGCAGCATAACCTTGTGGGAACCGCCCACGAGGGATCGAGCAATATGAGGAGCCATCAATCCGACAAACCCCAACACACCGACAACACTTACCGACAGCGCTGCCAGAAAAACCGCAAGACTCAACAGGACAAGGCGCGCAAAGCGCACCCGTAGCCCCAATCCCGTGGCTGCCGTCTCGCCCAGGCGTATCAAGTCTAGCCAATAGCTGAGCAGCATTGCCATCACGGCCAACACGGTGAGCCAGGGCCAGACGAGATTGAGATGGGTCCATCCTCTTGCCCACAGTGACCCGGTCAACCAGATCAGCGGGGTGGAAAACTGCGCATCGGTGGAAGTCACAAGTATAAAATCAACGCCTGCGTCAAACACAAAGCCGACCGCTATCCCGACCAGAGCAAGGCGCACCGGAGACGCGCCGCGCAGATCCGCCCCCAGATAGATCACCAGTGCGGCAGCGACTCCACCTATGACAGCGGCAGCAGGAAGCCACGCAATCGAGACGCCAGGCAGGACCAGCACCATCAGACAAACGCCAAGGGCTGCACCGGAGTTGATCCCGATGATTTTCGGGCTCGCCAGCGGATTACGCAAGAGTGCCTGGACGATTGCGCCCGAAAGCGCCAACGAACCGCCCGTCAACATTGCCAGGAGCGTGCGCGGCAAGCGCGATTTCAGGATGATGAATTCCTGTTTCGGCCCTTCCAGATCAAACAGGGTGTTCGCAATGACCTGCCAGGAGATCGGCACCGCGCCTGCTGAGAGCGACCAGACCGCCGATAGCGTCAGTCCCAGGACAAGAAGAGCGAAAAGAACAGACAGACGCATCAGTCCAGTCCCCTCGCAAACAGCGTCTGATAAAGGAAATACGGAGCTCCTATCATTGCGACCACCACGCCGACCGGTATTTCGATCGGCGCCGTCAGCCACTTGGAAGCAGCGTCCGCCGCCATCATGAGCGCAGCTCCGAGCAATGCGGTTGCCGGGACCAGCACCCGGTGATCGGCACCGAAGATCAATCGGCATATGTGGGGAACGACAAGTCCGACGAATGCAATCGGTCCGGCCACCGCAACTGCCGTTCCCGTCAGGCACGCCGCAATAATGGCTCCACCAAGCAAGGTGATCCGGGGATCAGCGCCCAACCCCGTGGCCTGAGCTTCCCCCAAGGCCATCAGATTGAGCCGATGTGCCAGAAGCATCGTTGCCAGAAAACCTGCAACACTCCATCCAGCGATTTCTCTTACGGCTGCCATTCGCACATCGGTGATATTGCCGATCGTCCAGCGCAGCACCTGTCGGGCGATGTCGTCTTCCAGAGTGAAGGCAAAGCGTACCATGGCATAAGAAAACGCTCCCACCGCCACACCACCAAGAACAAGCCTGAGACCGTCAAGGCGACCACGCAGCCCTCCAGCAATCGTAAAACTCACCAGGCCCGCCAGAAAGGCACCTGAGATCGACATTGCCTTGAGACCAAGAACAGATGTTAAGGACGGGATTACCAGACCAAGCGTCAGCCCCAGGGCAGCACCTTGGTTGATGCCAAGGATCGCCGGCGATGCCAGTGGATTGCGCGTCACCGCTTGCAATATCAAACCTGCGAGCCCGAGATTAACCCCGACACATAACGCCACGAGCGTGCGCGGAGTGCGGATGTCCCGCATCACTGAGGTTCCGGTTCCGCTCTCACGAAAAAGGTCCCAAACAGCGACGTCGATCCGACCACCGGTCGCAAGCGACGCGTAAGCGCAAATCCCGCACGCGAAAACAAGAAGTGGTACAGCTACACCTACAGCGCTTCCACGTGCGGAACTTATGCCGATCATTTCGGACTTGAGGCCTTTGCCATAATGTCCAGAAGATCCTGCGCGGTCAGCTCAGCTGCGAGAAGTCCGCGCAAGCGGGACCAGTTGTGGGCCGTAACGTAAAAGACATTCTTGTTTCTCACCGCTGACAGATTTTCAAAAAGATCTTCACCGGACCACCCGTCTGTAAATGAAGGATCGACGTATTTTCCAAGAATGAGAATGTCAGGATCAATCACCGAAAGCTGTTCGAGAGTGGTCGGAACGTAGTTTTTCTCATAAACGCCCCCTTCTCCTGGTTTCATGTTGGAAGAAAACCCGAACATTTCCAAAACCGAGCCGTTGTAAGAGGCAGGACTGTGCAGCCAGAGCCCCTTTGCGTTGGTCACACCGAACTGCGCACTCACGCCTTTGCTAGTCTTGGCAATCTCTTCCGCGTAGCCATCCATTTTGGCTTTGTGCTCGGCAACGCGCTCCGCAGCTTTTTCCTCAAGGCCCAGCGCCGCACCTATAACGGTCATTTGCTCGACCGCGTCATGATAGTCGCCGCCCAGGCTGTCCAGCACGATTGTCGGAGCTATCTCTGAAAGGGTCGCATAAGCTGCTTCGTGGCGCGCCTTGTCGGCAATGATCAGATCCGGCTGCAGCGATGCGATGATTTCAAGGCTGGGCGTTTTGCGCGTGCCAACGGACAGCCAGTCCTCACCGATGATTTTCGTATATGCCGGAACGATGCGCTCTCGCTTGTTGTCGTCGGCAATTCCGACCGGAGCGACACCCAAGGACGCCAGAGCGTCAATGAAACTGAATTCCAGCACCACAATCCGTTTCGGCGAGTCTGGAACTATCGTTGTGCCCAGTTCGTGTGTGATATCGGCCGCGACCGTCGGCAGTGGGGCCAAAGCAGCAAGAGAGACTGCAAGAGAAAGAAAGAAACGTCTGCAAACCATCAACGCCACCCGTTTCATGATGTGCCCGGACATTTAAAATCGACAATGTGTGGTAAACATCCCAGGCGAAAACCTTGAACGCTCACAACAGATGATCAGTCGCGGAGACGTTCTCGAAACTGGCTTTCCGGCTCTGCAAACAGCTTGCAGGAAGCAAACACTATCTTGGAACTGAATGGCTGTACGCAGCGGTATTATTTATGAGTAGTGGTGTCAAGTTTCGGAGCCTGGAGCGAGGCTCATGCTCAGAAAAAGGCAATTTCTCCAAGACTAAAAGCAAAGAAATCAGAGGCCCCGGCAGCGACTTGCTGTCCGAGACCTCTATCCTACATCCATCATTTTTAGGCATGGCCAAGAAACAGGACCGGGCCAAAGTTTCCGCACTACAGGAACTGACGCCAGAAACGATATGAATTCTCAAGTTTCCTCAGCCTGTCCTTTTCCCTGTCCGTCAATTTTTCCCAACGGGTGGAAAGCGTGGTTATTTCCCTGTGAAGCTCTTCCATGTGCCGGTCTGCATACTTCCGCAACATGTCCTCCTCCTACTCGACAGAAGCACTATTTGAAGTATAAAATGCCAGATGGACCTGAATGACTGCAAATTAACGATTTTTCACATTCTGAATATTGAGGTAAATTGCAGTTTGTTCGATATTCAAATTTATTTGCTACAACCAAAGAATGATCGGATACAATTAACTGTTTGAATTGCTGTTTTGACTTTCAGAAAGCTCGAAAAATCTTAGTCGGCCGTAAACTGAACTCAAACCGAACCCAAGACCGCCCAACGCTTGACACTTCTGCCAAAATTTGGAACAAAACAAGAACAGATGAATTTGATTCGCGATTTCCGGCCGCTTCATTTTTGTATCTGGTCACGGAACCGGTTTGACAGTTTGAAATTCGCCTTGCGGGCGCTGAGGGCTGCCTCCCCTTCTGTCCGCTGTTTGATCCGGTCCCTGCACCGCCGCCTTGCGCAGGGGCCGGATATTTTTTAGCTCGCCGGGATTTGCGGTTTCATCAACTCGAACAGTTCCGGACGTTCCTGGACGCGAGCAATCAGCAATCCGCCCTCCAATTGCGCCAAGACTGCCAAGCTCCGTTTTTCGACGTCCTGCATCGAACGCCCCTGACCCCAATCAGTTTTAGACAAGCTGGCCTGAAGCCATTTTTCGGCCCGGCTGAAAAACCCCCGTGCTTCGTCAGCAACGGAAGCGGGCAAACCTGTGGCTTCCGCCGCCAGTACACCACACAGACACATCTGGCCATCTTGTCCCAGCGCCGTTGCAAACGCATCGTGAAGCTTGGTCAGCAGCTCCTGGACCTGGAGCGGATTGTCCTCCGGGTCTCCCAAAGCCTCCAGAAACCGGTCGGCATACCTACGCGCAACTTTCGCCCCGAGATCGGCCTTGGTGGGAAAGTAGTAGTGCACGCTGGAGCTTTTTACACCGACACCCGAGGCGATCTCTCGAAAGCTGAAACCGTTATAGCCGTTTTGACGGATCAGGCGCTCTGCCAGGTCCAGGATTTTCGTTTCCGTTTCCGCGGTTGATTGGGGCATCTCAGGCATCCTTGTCTATCAACTGATAGATAGGGGTTGATTTCATTTTTCTCAACACCAATATTCCGCAAGTCATATCTACCTATCAGTAGATAGATAAATGGAGACAGCAAATGACCAATTCGATTGCAATCATTCAAGGTGGAACGTCCGGCATGGGGCTGGCGACCGCGCACAGGCTTGCGAAAAGGGGAATCCCGCTCATTCTGATCGGCCGAAATGAAGAAAAACTGGCGTCCGCACGAAGAGAACTGGAAACCGCACATGGCGCCAGTGTCGAGACCTGGCAAGCCGACGTCACAGAACCGGCAAGTGTCGACGCTCTTGTGATGCGGATTGAAAACCTGGACCGGCCAATCGGCTACCTGGTCAATGCAGCCGGTTTCTTCAGCCCTAAGCCCTTTCTGGACCACACCGGGGAGGACTACGATCTTTATCATGCCTTTAATCGGGGAACGTTTCTGATCACTCAGGCAGTTGCGCGGAACATGGTCGATCAGGGCAAAGGATCAATCGTCAATCTCGGGTCCATGTGGGCACATCAAGCCGTCAAGGCGACACCCTCTTCCGCATATTCGATGGCCAAAGCCGGCCTTCACGCTCTGACACAGCACCTGGCCATGGAGCTCGGCGAAAAGGGTATCCGGGTGAATGCAGTTGCACCGGCAGTTGTCGAAACACCAATCTACAGCGCCTTCATTCCGGAGGACCAGATCTCGAAGACCCTGCATGAAGGCTTTGATGCATTCCATCCGGTGGGCAGGATCGGAAAACCGGATGACGTCGCGGCCACCGTCGATTTTCTTCTGTCGGACGAGACCGCCTGGGTTACCGGAGCGGTCTGGGACGTAGATGGAGGTGTCATGGCGGGCAGGAACTGATCTGAACCGCAGCTGAAAGTTTCAGGCAGATAGGTGAGGCCTGCGGAACGACCGCGGCCTCATCGCTTCCCCATGCCAAGGACAAAGATTATTCCGGCAACGCTTCCACGTAATACCAGCGACCGGACTTCTTGCGAAAACGACTGAGTTCGCGATGTGTATTGAGCTTTCCACCGGACAGATATTTTGCTTCAAAAAGGACGGTGCCATCGCGATCGTTTGCAGAGCCTTTTTCTGTTTTGAGGACAACTAGCCCGGCCCAGTGGTTCTCGGCCGCCCATCTGGCGGTTGCGGCCGTGTCGAAGCCGTCCTGGTACTTGGGCCAAAGCGTATCCTTCAGGTAGGAGATGTTTTCCCGCACATAAGCCGTATACCGTGATCGCATCAGGGCCTCAGCCGTTTCCGGCGCGATTTCCCCTTGAAGGTAAGGCTGGCAACAAACTTCGTACCTTGCACCGCCGCCGCACGGGCAGATCTCATCGGCCATTTGCCCCTCCTGCAAGCAAGTCTCGCGCGCTCTCTACCACTTGGCCTTTCCCAACGCTATGGTTCTCTTTAACAAATGGCATAAACGGGCTGTGGCATGAAACTGGCGACATTCAATATGGAATCCTTTGGCTCCGATCGTTTTGACATGGCTACCTTGAGGCCACGTCTTGCCGCCCTGCGCCCGAAGATCCTGGAATTGGAAGCCGACATTCTGTGCCTGCAGGAGGTCAACGCACAAAAGCTAAGGGGGGCATCACAACGTCAGTTTCAGGCTTTGGATCTGTTGCTGCACGACACGCCGTATCAGGACTACTACTGCGCAGCCAGCGAACGTGAGCCGGGCAAGGGACCGGGACAGCGGCACAATCTCGTGGTGCTGTCACGATACCCGATAAAGAACCACGAGAGCCTGTTCCAGCACCATGCCAATGCACCGAAATGGCAACCGAAAACTGCGGAGCCCGCCTATGACGAGCCTCAGGGAATCGAGTATGAGCGCCCTATCCTGAAGACGGAAATCGATCTGGACGGCGAAAGGCCGCTCCACCTGTTCGTGGTTCATTTGCGCGCACCGATTGCTGCAATGATACGCGGCGGAAAAAACGAGGAACGATACTGGAAAAGTCTGTCAGCCTGGGCGGAAGGCTATCAGCTATCGGTTCTCAAGCAGATTTCCCAGGCTCTGGAATTGCGGATGGCAGTTGAAACCCTGTTTGACCAGGATGAAAACGCTCAGATCGTTGTCACCGGAGACTTCAACGCAACAGGTGAAACCGGCACCCTCAGACTGTTGCGCGCAGACCCCGATGACACCGGCTCGCCAGAAATGGCAAGCCGCCGTCTGTTTCAGCTGGACGCCTCGCTACCGCCTGATCGACGCAAGACCGTCATTCACAGAGGAAAAGGACAGGCACTGGACCATATCCTTGCCAGCGCTGACGTGACGGACAAGACCTTGAGCGTGAAAGTGTTCAACTACGAACTGCCCGATGAGGTGTTCGACGCCGGAAGCAACGATTATGCCGGCTCCTATCATGCAGCCATGCGCGCTGAATTCGACCTTTAGCATCTACCGCCGGAGTGTTTCTAAGGCTGCAGAGAACTGATGTATCCTGCCAGATTGGCAATCTCGATGTTGCCGAGCGACATGTTCGGCATCACAGGATGCGGGTTGGCAAGAAATGTTGACAGTTTCGCTTCGGACCAGTTGGGGTCTTTCGCAATGTCATAAAAGCTCGGCAAGGTGACACTGGACGCCACGGACTGATCTTCGGCAACGAGATGGCAGGACGAACACCATTGCAGGGCAAGCGCCTTTCCGGCGTAGACGTCTGCTGCAAGTGCCGATGTCTGACCTGTGGAGATGGCCGATGCAGCTGTACCAAGGACCAAAAGACCTATTCGCGCCATTCCGGAAGTTCTTACCGGCAGTGGAAGTGGAATGCTGATCATCTGCGCCTCCTTGCATCACGAAACACATGAAGCTGGGACTTCAGACTGAATGACTTTAACCGGTCTGACCTTGCGTTGAATCAATCACAAGACGAATGCGCGCCCATCACGCGCTTTTCTGTTGCCTCTGCATAAGGGCTCCGACAAACTCCGGCTCAGTCGATTTCCAGGAGGTGCAAGTGAGACGTCAACTGAATTCCCTTTTGCGCGCAACGTCGGTTGCCATCACACTTCTGGCATTTTCCGGACAGACCGTTTTCGCTCAGGATGCTCCGATCTATTCGCTGAAAGATCGCTTCAACCCAGTGATCGCGCAACATGGAATGGTCGCCAGTCAGGAGGCCGTGGCAACGAATGTAGGCGTCGATATTCTGAAAAACGGCGGCAACGCGGTGGACGCTGCTATCGCGACCGGGTTTGCGCTTGCGGTCACTCTGCCGCGCGCCGGAAATCTTGGTGGAGGTGGCTTCATGCTGATCCACATGTCCGGCAGCGACGCTACCGAGGCGCTGGATTATCGCGAAAAAGCCCCTGCGGCTGCCTACAAGGACATGTTTCTGGGGCCGGACGGCGAACCGGACAAGCAAAAATCACGCTATTCCGGGCTGGCCATCGGTGTGCCTGGCACCGTCGCCGGCTTCGCAGCCGCCTACAAGAAGCATGGCAGTGGAAATCTGACCTGGGCGGAACTGATAGCTCCCGCAATCGAACTTGCGGACAAGGGGATCACCGTCACACCCAGCCTTTCGGCGGCCCTGACTGCGCGACTGGATCGACTTATCAAGGACCCTGCGACTGCGAATATTTTCTACAAGCAGGGTTCAGTTCCCTACCAGCCGGGAGAAACACTGGTTCAAAAGGATCTCGCAGGCACTTTGCGCTTGGTAGCCGATAAAGGTGTCGATGGATTCTACAAGGGAGAAGTCGCGGAAAACATCGCAAAGAAGGTTCGGGCCACGGGCGGCGGCATGACTGTCGAGGACCTTGCCGCCTATGAACCGGTCTGGCGTGCGCCGGTCACCGGGTCATACCGTGGCTACGACATTGCCTCCATGCCTCCTCCTTCTTCCGGGGGTGTTCACATCGTTGAAATCCTCAACATTCTTGAAGGCTTTCCAGTCAGACAGTTCGGCCCCAATTCAGCTGACACGATCCACGTGATGGCGGAGGCTATGAGACGGGCTTACGCCGACCGTTCAAAATATCTCGGCGACCCGGATTACGTCACCGTGCCGGTAAAGGGACTGACCTCGCCTGCCTATGCGGACATGTTAAGAGAGTCTATCCGGATGGATGCGGCAACCCCGTCCGAAGAAATTAAACCTGCTGACCCATATCCTTATGAAAGCAACGAGACCACGCACTTCTCGGTCGTCGACAAGGACGGAAATGCGGTTTCCAACACCTACACTCTGAATTTTTCCTATGGCGCGGGCCTGACTGCGGATGGAACCGGCGTACTGCTCAACAACGAACTGGATGACTTTTCCGCAAAGCCCGGCGTGCCAAATGCTTATGGCCTAATCGGCGGCACCGCCAACGCGGTCGAGGGTGGCAAACGGCCACTGTCATCCATGAGCCCGACGCTCGTCTTCAAGGATGGCGACCTCTATCTGGCGACCGGCTCTCCGGGCGGCAGCCGGATCATCACCACCACATTGCAGATCATTCTCAATGTCATTGACCATCAGATGAACATTGCCGAGGCCACGGCTGTGCCTCGCATTCACAATCAGTGGCTGCCTGACGAGATCCGCATCGAGGAAGGCTTGTCCCCCGATACCATCAAGCTTCTGGAAGCAAGGGGACATGAAGTCAATCTCAAGAACGCCATGGGTTCGACCCAGTCGATCATGATCGTTGACGGAACGCTCGCCGGAGCGTCCGATCCTCGCCGGGCAGGCGCGCTGACGGCAGGTTATTGAGCTTCGGGCGGATAGCGCCTGTTCAGCGTGCTGGAACTGTCGAGGTCTCTGAGATGCTGAAAGAAGCTCTCAGCGGCCACGGCCAGGAAGGATACGAGCAAGACGCCGATGTAAGTGGAATGCTCCAGAAGTTCTGCCCGGTCGCCGACTATCACGTCGAAGATCGTGAAGCCGAGGAAGACGGCAATCGACACGGTGATCGCGAGATCCGTCCGATAAGCCACTCCTGGCCGGCCCTGAAACAGCCGGATGGCGGCGGCAACGAAAAATCCGGCGGCAGCAAATTCCACGATACCCGCAAAGATCAGCGTTGCCTGCACATACGCCGGATCCAGCGCCAGTTTGCCGAAATACATGGAAAACTTCTCAACACGGTGGTTGCCCCACCAGTGCACGAAGCCGACATCCTGCCGGGCGAAAAACTTGTCCAGGCCGTTGAGCAGCCAGAAGAAAAACCAGAACGCGATTACAACGGCAGTAATAGGTTGGCGAAAGGCAGCCATGATCGTCCGCAACTGAATTCAATTGAGTGATGGAGACGGTTCTAGCAACAAGGAATTGAATTTTGGTTACGCTTCACATTCGCGTGAGCGCATTACCAGAACAGTGTTGATCGGCGGACGACCCAGAGCTCAAGACGCGCTTCACTTATTTTCTGCAGCTCGGGCAAGACCAAATGTCTTTCGCACCATGGTAGCAAACCGGCGGTCGAGCTTGAAACGCTGCTCCGAGGTCATTTCCGGCCAGACGATCTGAGATCCGACAAAGGCCGCATATTCCAGCTGTGCGATCTCTCTGGCCTCTTCCGGGGTCAGCCCTTCTTCAACATAAAGCTCCACCACAAAATCCGTCCGGATGCGGTCAACCTCCCGCACGGTTTGGCGCGCGATGTTGTTGGATTGTGCGAATTGGCGCACTGCCCGCTCCAGATCCTGGTCCAGGTGGTTGGCTAGATCCGAGAGCATTTGCGCCCGGTCACGCAACTCATGCCCAAGTATTTGATCGGCGACATCAATCGTATTGCGCTGCTTCCACGCCCCCAGCAGAGTTTCAAGAAACCGATCATGATCCTCGAAATGATGATAAAAAGATCCACGTGTCCGCTCTGCCGATTTGCAAAGCGCCTCCACGGTCAGACCGGCTGCCCCAACCCTTGCCAACTGCGTCAGGCCAAGCTGCAGCCAGTCGTCTTTGTTAAACCGCTTTCGCGTCGTCATTGAGCTCCACCAAGAACACCGAGCAGGAATATCGGCAGAAAAAGCCAGCCCTGCGGCATGTTCTTGTACTTTTGTCCTTTCAGCGGCGGAACGGCAAGACCGAGAACGCAGAAGGATGCAGTGAGGGCCGTTGCCACCCAGGCAAGATCCAGGCTTTCGGCCCGCACTCCTGCAATTGCGAACATGACTGCAATCGCAGCCAGGACAATCGTCACGATGTGCCAGCAGTAATAGGCAACGTATTTGGGAACAGGATGAAGATCGGAAGCTTTCAAGAGCGGCACAGCGATGCTTCGCCCTCCCAGAAACGCATGAAGCAAACAGACAAAAACCGACAGCCCCGCCGCAACAAGCAAGTATGAATTCATAATATTCTCCTTAACATACCATACTGTATGGTTTGTTATAGGCTGAGAGGCTTCCCATTCGCAATGTGGCGTCGTGCCACGTCGCGCTTACCCTTGCGCAAAAACAGAAATTTCAATCGAATTGACAGTTCCAAAAGCTGATGATAGCGCTATTCAAAGCGCTTTGGAAAAATTGTCAAAGCACATTTCCAAAATAGACTTTCTGAACCGGGAGGGCTTGAATGCCTATCAGAACCGTCGTCTGGGGCGAAAACGTCCATGAACAGCACAACAAGGTTGTTGCAGGTCTTTATCCCAACGGAATGCACACTTGCATCGCCGACGCCCTGAATGCCGACCCCGATATCGAGGCGACAACGGCCACCCTTCAGGAACCCGAACACGGACTGAGCAAGGAACGCCTTGCCAACACGGACGTGCTCCTCTGGTGGGGTCATGCAGCACACGGCGAGGTCGCCGACGAAATCGTCGAGAGGGTCTGCGATGCCGTCTGGTCCGGCATGGGGATGATGTTCCTGCATTCGGCGCACTTTGCCAAGCCGTTCAAACGGTTGATGGGAGCACCCTGCAACCTCACCTGGCGTGAAGCCGGCGAGCGTGAACGGCTCTGGGTCACAAGCCGGAACCATCCGATCACCAATGGCCTGCCAGACAGTTTCGAACTTGAAATGGAAGAAATGTACGGTGAACCCTTTGGAGTTCCCGAGCCATTGGAAACCGTCTTCATCAGCTGGTTCCAGGGCGGTGAAGTGTTCCGGTCCGGCCTGACTTACAAGCGCGGCGCCGGCAACATCTTCTATTTCCGTCCAGGCCACGAAACCTATCCGACCTATCACGACGCAAATGTTCAGACCGTTTTGAAAAATGGCGTGAAATGGGTCTTCAATCCGATGGCCCGCATTTCCGACCCGAATGCCGCGCCGAACGTTCCAGTCGATGCAGCTCCGGAAAAGATCGAGGAACGCGGACCGAAACTTCATGAGGACGGCGAAGAAGGTTACCGGTAGGTCCTATCCGGTCTCCTTCACCGCTTCAGGAACCGGGCGCGATGCCCGCCTTCCTCCCTCTCAGCTGAATTTCACCGACGGAGCTTTTTCATGACGATGACAGCCTCACCTGTCCGCCTTCTGATCCTTGGCACCGGCAACATGGCCCGCACCCATGCATCGGCCTTCAAAGCCATTCCACGCGTGAAAATGGTTGCCGGTGTCGACAGACGTCCCGATTTTCTTGCAAGTTTCTGCGAAGATTTCGGGATCGAAAACCGTTTCGAAACCCTTGAAGAGGCACTCGCCTGGGGAGAGTTCGATGCGGTGGCAAATGTGACACCGGATGCGGCACATCACCCGACAACCATGCAGTTGCTGGAAGCAGGCAAGCACGTTCTTTGCGAAAAACCCCTGGCAACAAATGCAAGGGATGCGTGGGAAATGACCGGTCTTGCCAAGGCAAAAAACCTGATAGGTATGGTCAATCTCAGCTATCGCGATGTCGCGGTCCTGCAAAAGGCTTCAGAACTGGTGTCAAACGGCACCATCGGAACCCTGCGCCATTTCGAGGCATCCTATCTTCAGAGCTGGCTGACGCAGCCTGCCTGGGGAGAATGGCGGACGGAAAGCCAATGGCTTTGGCGGCTTTCAACCGAACACGGCTCCAAGGGCGTGCTGGGTGATGTCGGCATTCATATTCTGGACTTTGCGACATTTGCCGCGGGCAGTCCGGTTGCCGAACTTTCCTGCCGCCTGAAAACCTTCGACAAGGCAGACGGCAACAGGATCGGCGAATACACTCTCGACGCCAATGACAGCTTCACGCTTCAGGCAGAGCTGGCAAACGGTGCGCTTGGAACCATCTCCGCAACCCGGTTCGCCTCCGGTCACCTGAACGATCTTCGCCTTCGCCTCTATGGAGATGAAGGCGGACTGGAAGTTTCGTTTGAGAATAAAGTCGAGAAACTGAGGATTTGCCGGGGTTCGGACCTGCAGGAAGCGAACTGGACAGAGATTGCCGTGGACCCTGTGCCGACTGTCTATGAACGGTTCGTGGAAGCCGTTCGCACAGGCATATGCGGTGAACCGGACTTTGAACATGGCGCACGCTTGCAAGCGGCTTTGGACGCCGCTGAACGTTCCCACGTCGAAGACGGCAGGTTCTTGAAACTTTAAAAGTCGTTGATTTCAACCGGATCTGCAGCGGAGCGGGACGGCTCCGCTGCAGGATAGGTACTTGAGGCAAAGTTGCACCGCAGCAAGGCCGCCGTTGGCCAACACCTCTCCGCTTGATGCATTTCGATATTATCTCCCGGCTCCTGAAACTTCGTTCATTCGCCTCGTCGGGTTTTTGTCAATTTTTAGATTAAACGCTTTTTATCGCTGCTGAATGGCGGGATTGCGCTGTTTCGGACTCTCAAAAAAAATCGGAACTGGAAAACAAAAAACCAGCGTTCTTTCGAACGCTGGTTCTTGAGCCTTTCGGCTGAAACTGGAGCGGGCGATGGGATTCGAACCCACGACCCCAACCTTGGCAAGGTTGTGCTCTACCCCTGAGCTACACCCGCATAGTGTCCCGAGCGCTTGGCGATGGCCGCCTCGTCGTCGGTGGCGCAGTATATGAACTATGCTGAGACGGATTGCAACAACGAATTTGCAGAAAAATTTTTAGCCGCCTTTCTGTGGATGAGATGTGCATCTCATTTCGGAAAAGCGCAGATTTCTGCCGCTTTCAAAGATGCTTTTCTCTTGCTGGAAGCTTATGAAACGCGTTAGACACCGCAAAAGTCAAAATTTTCTAGGAAAAAAGATGCCAGCGACCCGCGACGATCTCATGGGCTTCTTCAAGGACCTCGATATCGAAGTCACGACTGTCGATCATGCGCCCGTATTCACGGTCGCTGAATCCGGCGATCTTCATGACAGGATACCGGGTGGTCACACCAAGAACCTGTTCATCAAGGACAAGAAAGGCCGCCTCTTCCTGATTGTTGCACTGCATGACGCTGAAATCGACTTGAAGAAAGTTCACCAGCTTGTTGGCGGTCAGGGACGTGTGTCGTTTGGCAACGCCGAGCTCCTGATGGAAGTTCTGGGTGTCGAGCCAGGCTCGGTGACGCCGTTCTCGCTGATAAACGACAGGGAAGCGCTGCGCGTGACGCCGGTCTTCGACGCCGCGATGATGCAGCACGAGATCCTGAATTATCATCCGCTGAAAAACGATGCGACAACCGCGATAACCGGCGATGATCTCATCAAGTTTGCAAAGGCGTGCGGGCACGAGCCGCAGGTTCTGGCTGTCAGTGAGGAAGCCAAGTCGGCCGGCCTCTAGGCTGGGCACCCGCAATCGCGGACCTACATATAAGATTCTCTTCAATCAAGCGTTTGTAATTCGGACGCAGTGGCTCCATGTTATGGGCCAGTTCAACCAGATGACGGTTATATATTGGGCCGGGATGCGAAAGGCACCGGCCGCAAAACACGAGGCGGGCATATGAGCAACGGCAACTACAGCATGGGCGGTCAGGTTGGTGGCGGATTTGGCGCCAGCATGGGCGGCGGCTATGGCGGCCAGGGAGGCGGCGGCTTCGGTGGCGACGGCGGAAATGGCGGTGGTGGCGCCCCGACGGACGACAACCTGATTTACGATGTCACCACACAGACATTCATGGCGGACGTGATGGAAGCATCCCGTCAACAGCCTGTTATTGTTGATTTCTGGGCTCCGTGGTGCGGACCGTGCAAGCAGCTCACGCCGGTCATCGAAGCTGCGGTCAAGGCGGCTGGCGGCACGGTTAAGCTCGCGAAGATGAACATTGACGATCATCCGGAAATCGCCGGCCAGATGGGCATTCAATCCATTCCGGCAGTGGTTGCTTTCAAGGATGGCCAGCCGGTTGACGGCTTCATGGGTGCGCAGCAGGAAAGCCAGGTTAAGGCCTTTATCGAAAAAGTCGGCGGTCCCGCACCGACCAATCAGGCAGACGCCTTCCTGGAACAGGCCGAAGAACTTCTCGCCGCAAGCGATTTCGGTCAGGCAGCGCAGCTCTTTGGTGCTGTCATGCAGATGGAGCCGGACAACGTGAAAGCGATTGCCGGCCTCGCACAATGTTACCTCGGCGCAGACGATACCGAACGTGCCAAGCAGACCCTTGACCTGGTTCCGGAAGAAAAACAGTCCGAAGAAGCTTACACAGCGGCCAAAGCTGCCCTCGAGCTTGCAGAACAGGCCGCCTCACTTGGCGATCTCGCCGATCTTCTGGACAGGATCGCGAAGGATCCGCTTGATCTTCAGGCACGCTTCGATCTCGCACTCGGCCTAAACGGCAAGGGCGACAAGGAAGGGGCCGTGGACCAGCTTATCGAAATTGTCCGCCACGACCGCGAGTGGAATGAGGACGGTGGCCGCAAGCAATTGCTGCAGTTTTTTGAAGCCTGGGGCTTCAAGGATCCGGCCAGTGCTTACGGTCGTCGCAAGCTCTCCGCTGTTCTGTTTTCTTGACGATTGCTGGGCCTGACACATTTAGACAGGGCAATAGTACGCTGACGGCATTATAAAAAAACGAAAACAAAGAAGGCACGGAGATGCAGGCGGGAAATGCCATTTACGAAACGATTGCGGACCTACCGCCCGTATTGCCTGTCTTCCCGCTGTCCGGTGCTCTGCTACTGCCCCGAACCCAGCTGCCGCTGAACATCTTCGAGCAGCGCTACATCGACATGGTGGATGAAGCGCTCTCGGGCAACCGCCTGATCGGCATGGTGCAACCCTCCCCCGACAGGATATCCGCAGACCCTGACGAACCGGTGCTGGCAAGCGTCGGCTGCGTCGGCCGTTTGACCAGTTTTCAGGAAACGGGTGATGGCCGGTACCTGGTCACCCTGCAGGGCATCACCCGCTTCGCGTTGGGTGAAGAAATCAGCTCATTTGCGAAATATCGCCAGGTCGAGTGCGATTTCGCAGCTTTTTCCCATGACCTCAAATGCGGCGAAGGCGAAGAGGATGTCGACCGGAACGGTCTCTTGAAGACCCTGCGCAATTATCTGGATGCCAACAACCTGGAAGCGGATTGGCAAAGCGTTTCGGAAGCTGAAACGGAAGTACTCGTCAATGCGCTGTGCATGATGTGCCCTTACGGCCCGCAGGAAAAGCAAGCCCTTCTGGAGGCGCGAGATCTGCGAACCCGTGCGGAAACGCTAATCGCCATCACGGAAATGGATCTTGCCAAATCGCAGAACGACGGCGGCTCGACGCTGCAATAACCCTGCGCCCTTTGACCTGAAAGACCGACTGAATGAACGAAACCACGACCGAACGCCCTGTAGACAGGAAACTGCTTGAGCTTCTCGTTTGCCCGGTTACCAAGACAACGCTCGAATATGATGCCGAGGCCAAGGAACTGATCTCCAGATCCGCAAAACTCGCCTACCCGATCCGCAATGGCATCCCGATCATGCTGCCGGACGAGGCAAGAAAGCTGGAAGACTGACCCCCGGTCAGAAATGAATTGAACGCAAAAAAGCCCGGGCCGTGCGGCCCGGGCTTTTTTAGTGTGTGCTGTTATTCGGAAAAATCAGAACCCGCGGAACAAAGGCATCAGATTTATGATGATGATCTGGCGGAGGAAGATAATGGCCAGCAGCAGGATGACTGGAGAAATGTCCACACCACCAAGATCCGGCATGAAGCGCCGTATCGGTCGCAACGCAGGTTCCGTGAGATTATAGAGCACCCGGCCGATCGAGTTGATGAACTGATTGCTCGAATTGACGATATTGAAAGCGTAGAGCCAGGAAAAGATCGCACTGGCAATGATCACATAGGTATAGAGTTCCAGCGCGATGAGGATGACGTTGAAAAGGGCTGTCATGGTCTGGTCCGTTGCCTTTCGAAAGCTTGCTTTATCTTCATGTAGCTTCAAGACCGGCCAGCTGCAAGACGGGGCGACTTCCAACACCTTGTTTGTTTGTAACCAAACTTAACACCACCGCTACCGGGAAGAGCAGCGATGCTTAAATGCAACAGTCTCGCAAAACCCGGATTCCTTAGGGTTTGAGTAAGGCTCCTTCGTGCTATCCTCGCCTGCAACGAGATTCCGTCTGGATATGATTTATATGAAAAAGCTGTTGTCCCGCATCGCGCTCGCACTTTCGTTGAGCGTAGCCTCTGGCGCCGCCCTGGCGCAAAGCGGTGAAATTTCCGGCCAGGACGCCAACCGCCAGTTTGTGATCGATCTCGGCATCGGTGCAATCGCCAAGCCGCGTTACGAAGCTGCCGATTCTTATCTGATCTATCCCTTGCCGATCATTTCTGTCGGTCGCTTCTACCTGCCCGGCCTCGGCCAGGTGGTTGATGGTCGCCGCAAAAGCGGTGTGTTCTTCTATCCGGCCTTCAATTTCCTTGGTGAGCGCAAGGCAAGCGACAGCAGCGACCTGACAGGCACCAGAACAGTCGACTGGGCTCTGGAACTGGGTCTGGGCGGCGGTCTTCGTGGTGAACACTGGCGTGCTTTTGCTGAACTGCGGCAGGGCTTCAACGGGCACCATGGCCAGGTCGGTCAGCTTGGTCTCGACGGCATCGTCTATCCGACAGAAAAGTGGGAAGTCAGCTTCGGTCCGCGTGCGGACTTCGCGTCGGAAGACTATATGGACACTTACTTCGGCGTGACGTCTTCGGAAGCTGCCAACAGCGGCGGCCGCCTGACGGCATACAATGCTGGCGCCGGTTTCAAGAGCGTAGGTCTGGCCGCGCGTGCCAGCTACGACTGGAACGACGACGTCCGCCTTCATATTCAGGGTGGATATGACAGATTGATTGGCGATGCCGCGGATAGCCCGATCGCCAGAGGTGGCAGCAAGGACCAGTTCAGTCTGGGCCTTGGCGTCAGCTACCGTTTCGCGTTTGACGTTTTCAAGTAACCGCCAAACGCAGCGGACACGAGTTAAGTGGGCTGGCCTACCTTAAAGGCCGGGGCAAAAGGGGGCTGGGGGGCCTCCTTTTTTCTTTTGGTTCATCGAAAGATGTCTCAAGAGCTGCGAAACCTCAAAGCTTTCGCAAACGGCCGGATAACACGAGTGCCTTCGCGGCTGGCCACGAAAAGGCACGAAGTTCCTCATCAAAGATCCGTTAAACGCCGCTCAACCGCCTAGTACGAACATTTTATCAGTTCGATCCCACTCGGCAGTTTGGTGCTGTCGTCGCCGCAAGCACCCAGAATACGGCTCGGGTCGAGATTCTGAGCCCCGGTCAGGTCGGCCCCCACGAGACGCGTCCGACGCAGAAGTGCTCCATCAAAGTCAACACCGGTCAAGTTGGCATTGGACAGGTCCGAGCTCACAAGCCGAACACCCGTGAAATCGGCACCGGAGAAGTTTGCGCCATGTGCCTTGATCCGATCGAGCTTACCCTGGCGAATGCGCGCATTTTCGAAATTTGCACCGGAAACGTCGACGCGTTCGAGATTGACTTCGTCCATTTTCGCGCCCTTGAAGGACGCACCTTCCATGACAGATCGGATCAGGGTGACGTTCCGCAGATCCGCATCATCGAAAATCGCGTTGTTGGCGATGCTGGCGTTGAGGTCTGCGTCTCTAAGGTCCACACCGGTCAAATTGGCATTGCTTAGATTAGCCTTTTCCAGGTCAACAGAGCGCATGCTGGCATCGGTAAAGTTACTTCCCGAAAAGTCCGCACGCTCGGCTTCGGCGCGCCGGAGATCCGCATCCTGGAAGTTGGCATTGGGAAGAACGGCTTCCTTTAGATCCGTTTCGCGCAGATTCGCCCGTTGGAAATCGGCATTCTCCACGGTGAGGAACCTGAGCTCGGCCAATCGCAGGTCACACCGTGGACACCCGCCGTCCTTCTTTATGTCAGACATCCGTTCGGCGTCGCTTCCCGCAAGCGCACCGGTCGACGCGGCCCACAGGGTCATCACGCTCAGGCAACCTGCCGCAAACCGGATAATCCTATCGCTCATCGCTTTTCCCTTTTTCCTACATCTTATCAAAATAGGTATTCAGACCGGCAGTTTAAGAACTGTTGCCTTCAACAAAATCGAATTTGTGTGAAAAAGATATTAGAACCTCGTAACAAATGCAGCCTAGGGTGCAAATTCCGGCACCAGGTCACTTATACGAGCTGTTTTGGCTGAAAATTTGTGGGAGGGAAGAAGCAGGCGGGGTCGCAGTTGCCCACTTCTTCCATCCACTAAAGCGCTGACGACGCACAACCTGACAATCAGCGTGCCAATTCAATCGCAAAAGCCTTGCCAATTTGTTTTCGGCGGAAATTTTCCATATCTGGACAGTCCAGCATCATAAAGCACAAGATACTGATCTTGTTTAGAAACTCTTCACCACTGCTGCATTGCAATCTGCAAGGCTACCTGCAAACGTGGCTAAGGAAGGGTTAACAAACCGGCCTGTGGAGTGACCTGGATGATCCCACAGCAAAATGTCAGGAAAATTCCTGTCGCAAATCGATAGTCGACCGCTTGCCGATCTCATCGAAATGACGATCAAGCCATTGCCTGGCGGTTTCACGTCCCAGATCCCTGAGCTCAGTCAGGAACGCCCATTCCGCATTCAGTTTCGAGGACGCCTGGAGCGGTTTCAGTTCCGTAGTGAATATCCGGTGCATATGCACCTTCATGTATTCCTCCGCCGACAGCTTGCCTTCCTCAATCAGCCTTGTGACGAAATCGATCGCACGCAACTCCCTCAGCAAGGTCGAGTTGAAAGTGATCTCATTCAACCGGTTGACGATTTCTCGTGCCGTCCGCGGCACTTCCCGGCGCTCCAGAGGATTAATCTGAATCAGGACCACGTCCGGAGTCGCTGTCTTGTAGAACAGCGGGTAGAGCGGTGGATTGCCCATGTAACCGCCATCCCAATAGGGTTCACCGTCGATTTCTACAGCCTGATAGAGCTGAGGCAGGCAAGCGGAGGCCATAACCGCATCCAGCGTCACTTCCTTTTCGCTGAACACCCGGATCTTGCCCGTGAAGACGTTGGTTGCCGCAATGAAAAGCCTCAGACCTGAGCAGCAATGTACACGGTCGAAATCGACCATCTTTTCCACCACATCCCGCAAGGGATTGATGTTGAGCGGATTGAACTCGTAAGGCGAGGCAAACCGGGACATAACATCGAAATAGAGGTAGCTCGGCGAGTGATCGAGACTCCAGTTTCCAAGCAGAACGTCCAGCGGCGAGCGTTGGATCGGACTGAATTTGGCCTGGTCGCTGACTTCGTGCCAAAAGGCTTCGAGGCTCTCGCGGGCTCCTTCCTCGCCACCAGCCTCCAGTCCGCTTGCCAGAACGACCGCGTTCATGGCTCCGGCAGACGTCCCGGTTATCGCATCGATGGAAAGACGGCTGTCTTCCAGAAACCAGTCCAGGACACCCCAGGTGAAAGCGCCATGTGCGCCTCCTCCCTGGAGCGCCAAATTGATCTTTTTCGGTTTCGCCACGGCTTCTGCCTTCTGATCGGGACTGGTGGTTCGAAAGCGCTTACTGAGCGGTCCAGCCGCCATCGATAGGCAGGATGGATCCCGTGATCGCGGACGCCGTGTCGGTACACAGGAACACCGCATATCCGGCCACCTGTTCGATCGTGACGAACTGTTTGGTCGGTTGCGCTTTCAGCATGACATCCTTCTTGACCTCTTCCTCGGTCATGTTGCGCGCCTTCATCGTGTCGGGAATCTGTGCTTCCACCAACGGTGTCCAGACATAACCCGGACAGATCGCATTGACAGTGATGCCCTGCTCGGCCACTTCCAGTGCAACGGTTTTGGTGAGACCGGCAATCCCGTGTTTGGCGGCGACATAGGCGGACTTGTATGGAGATGCGACGAGAGCGTGCGCGGAAGCGGTGTTGATGACCCGGCCCCAGCCTCTTTGCTTCATACCCGGCAGTGCCGCACGGATTGCATGGAAAGCAGAAGACAGGTTGATCGCGATGATCGCATCCCACTTGTCGACCGGAAACTCGTCAACCGGCGAGACGTGCTGAATGCCGGCATTGTTGACCAGAACATCAACCGACCCGAACTCCTTTTCCGCATCGGCGACCATGCCGGCGATCTCGTCACCCTTGAGCATGTTGGCCGGAGAATAAGTGCAGCGCACACCGAAATCCGCCTCAATGGCAGCACGTGTCCGTTCAATCTCTTCCGCATCGCCAAGACCGTTGATGACGACATTGGCACCCTTTTCGGCAAATGCGCGGGCACAACCAAGCCCGATCCCGGAGGTGGAACCGGTGACGACAGCGGTTTTGTTGGCAAGCATTCAGGATCTCCCAAGAACTGATAAAATTCCGGCACAACATTTGACCAGTTCTCGCCGCACTGCAACAACGGAATGACGAAAAGTGATTAGATCGTCATGTTTGATTGTCGCAGCGGCTTTTCAGCGCCGTTTCATGCGCTGTGCACCGGCAAGCGCCTTGCGCGCACGATCTCGGGCAACTGCCCTGTGTTCTTCTGCTTGCGAATAGTCATCCGCCGTCAATCCGAGCTTTTCGGCAAACCGTTCACGGACGAGACCGTAGAATGTCGCATGCAGACTTGCGAACACCCACACAAGGATCAGCATCGTACCCATCGGAAAAATAGCGGAACGGACCTGCTGCCAGATCTCGCTCACAGGCAGAAGACCGTCGGAAACGCTGAGCAGAAATCCCCAGACGAAAACCAGAAAACCGGCCAGCAGACTCATCACCAGCGCGGAAAAGGCCATCGGCCAGCCGAGGCCGGACGTAGCTCTCCAGCTCTCTTTCAACGTCAGGGGATCATCGACAGCAGCTGCCGGCAAGACAACGGAAAACTTCTGAACCACCATGAGAGCGATGAAGGGAGCAAGGAACAACAACAGCAGGCCGGCACCGGCCGTTACCGCCGCTAGCAGCAGTGAAACGATTACCAGTGGCACCAGCGAGAGCGCACCGATCAGACTAAGCACAATCTGGTTGACGATCACCCGGACAGTACGCCTGCCGAAAAAAACGGGAAAGTCGCGGGCATCGATCAGGATCCGCCGCACGTAGGCAATCGCAATCCCAAACCCGACAACCAGGTTAGCAATTCCAGCCAGAGCCCTGAGCGCGCCCTCATCAGGCGCTGCAACAGGTTCGGTCATGTAGGACACTGTCCTGAAGCCACTCTCCGGCATCAGCGAAGAACCGATCGCGAAATTCAGGGCAACCAGCAACAGAATATACGCCCAGCCGGTCCGCAACAGCGTTCCGACATGGTGCTGCGCCAGTGATAGCGACCGTTCCAGAACGGTTATGAACATCGCCTGCTCCCGAAATTCGGCTCTGCACGCAAAGTAGGGACTTTATTGAAAAACGCTAGGGTCCGGGCTGCTGTGTGCTTCCGTCGCCATCCGGTATCCGGCTGTCAGCACCGAAATGCCGAGCACAGTTACGATGATCTGCAACAGCACGTTCAGCAGCATCAGTTTGAATTGCAGCAGAATGATCGGCAGGCTTCCCGCCATTCCCTGAAGCAGATACTGAAACAGGATACCGGCCAGAACAAAGGGGAGAGACAGGATTAGCGAGGCAAGAAACATGCGCCAACCAAGTCCGTCGCTAATGGAATAGGCTTCCCCCAAGCTGATCGGGTGCTCCACCGCCGTGGCCGGAAGAATGAGCGATAACCTGAGAAACGCGGGTATCGCGAATATCAGAACCAAAACGGCGAAGATCCCGGTTACCACGGGAACACCTATCGCAACCTGAACGAACCCGACAAGCAGCCAGACACAAACAAAAATCAGCGCCAGAAGCAGCGACTTGAGAATGAACTTGAGCTCAAGGCCTCCCACTCTCAAATGAATGAGACCCGGCGTTTCTCCCAACAGACCGAAACGATGCCATGCAACGCCGATGCTTGCTGAAGATGCCAGGGCGAACATCAGCATGACAATGGACAACAGAACCATTGCTCCGGGGTCACCCGATTGAGGGTCGGCACCACCGGTCGCCAGTCTGATCAATATCATCAGCACGAATTGCAGTACGAACCAGCTTCCGCAAACCTTGAAAACAGTTTCCAGATTTCCAAACACGAGGGAGACTGAGTCGCCCAGCAATCGCTTCAACATACAAATGTCCTCAAGCCTTCACGAAGCCTCGACGATGGCGGCTCCTTGCCATTGCGTTTAATTGCTAAAATCTGCAATTGCAACGACACCATCCGCACCTTGAGCACTGTCCGCTGCGCGCAGATATCGCTGTTTTTCGACGCAGAAACACATCATTCGCTGGAAAGTTTGGTCAATATCCCTCATATGGTGGAAAGAACATGTAACCGGTCGGTTCCTGTCATGATCGATGATTTCGCAAAAGCCCTGCCTCGCCGCAAGTCCGTCGGAGTTCCGGTCGGAAATGTCATCGTTGGCGGTAATGCACCAATTGTCGTCCAGTCGATGACCAACACCGACACCGCCGACGTCGATGCAACCGTTGCGCAGGTTTCAGCTCTGTCTCACGCCGGGTCCGAGATCGTACGCATCACCGTGGACCGGCCGGAAGCAGCTGCGCAGGTGCCGCTCATCAAAGAGCGGCTGGATCTCATGGGCATCAACGTGCCACTGGTTGGCGACTTCCACTATATCGGCCACAAGCTGTTGACCGACTATCCTGACTGCGCCGCAGCGCTCGACAAATATCGGATAAATCCAGGCAATGTCGGTTTCAAGGCAAAGCGCGACACCCAGTTCTCGCAGATCATCGACATTGCGCTCAAACACGACAAGCCGGTGCGGATTGGCGTCAACTGGGGCTCGCTCGACCAGGAGCTGCTTACCAAGCTGATGGATGAAAATGCGGAGAGTGAAAGACCTGTTTCCGCAGCAACCGTGATGCGCGAAGCGATCATCCTGTCCGGCCTTCTTTCCGCCGAGCGAGCGGAAAACCTCGGAATGGGCCGGGACAAGATTATTCTGTCGGCCAAGGTCAGCCAGGTGCAGGACCTGATTGCCGTCTACGCCGATCTGGCACGCCGCTGTGACTATGCTTTGCATCTGGGCCTAACGGAGGCCGGCATGGGCACCAAGGGCATCGTTTCGTCTTCCGCATCCATGGCCATCCTGCTGCAGCAGGGTATTGGCGACACCATACGCGTTTCGCTGACGCCGGAACCGGGCGGTGACCGAACCCGCGAGGTGCAGGTGGCCCAGGAACTGCTTCAGGTCATGGGTTTCCGCGCTTTCGTGCCGGTTGTTGCAGCCTGTCCCGGATGCGGCCGGACCACGTCTACAGTCTTTCAGGAACTGGCCAGCGAGATCCAGGGCCATATCCGCGAGTCCATGCCGATCTGGCGCGAGCAGTATCCGGGCGTGGAAAGTCTCAACGTCGCCGTGATGGGCTGCATCGTCAATGGTCCGGGTGAATCCAAGCATGCCGACATCGGCATTTCCCTGCCTGGCACGGGCGAGACGCCGTCGGCCCCGGTTTTCGTTGATGGCGATAAAGTAACCACACTCCGTGGTCCCGGCATTGCCGATGATTTCAAAGACATGGTTTTGGATTATATCGAACAGCGCTACGGGACCGACTCCTAGTCCTCTCCTACCGACATCGCCTGAACCAACTGAAGGGCTTTTACAATGATGCAACAGCCGGGTGTTCCCGAGCCACAGAAGAAGCCGATCCTGGTGATCACATCACAGGTGGTACGGGGCGGTATCAGCGGCCGCGGCCTGACCTTTGCGTTGGAACGGATTGGTCATGACGTCTGGTTCTTACCGACCATCCTGCTTCCCTGGCATCCCGGACACGGTCAGGGCACTCGGATTGTTGCTTCTTCTGAAGATTTCGCTTCGATTGCGAACGATCTTGCAACCTCACCGAAACTGGGTGAGCTTGGCGGTATCATCTCCGGGTATCTGGGAAATGCGGACCAGGCGCATGCAATTGCCAAACTGGTAAAAGCCGTCAAGACAGCAAATCCCAAAGCACCTTACCTTTGCGACCCGGTCCTGGGAGATCACTCCAGCGCATCCGGCGGCGGTCTTTACGTGCCGAAGGCAACGGCGGAGGCGATCAGGGACGAGCTGGTGCCGATGGCCGATATCGTAACGCCCAACTCCTTTGAACTCGGCTGGCTGACACAGCGCGATGTTGAAAGCGAGCTTCACGCTCTTTCCGCAGCCCGTGCCCTTGGCAATGAGAGGGTGCTGATCACATCTTCACCAGCCCTGCGCCGCAATGCCATTGCAAATCTTCTGGCAGGTCCTCGTGGCGCTGTCGCCGCTGAACATGCCGCAATTCCCAACCCGCCACACGGCACGGGTGACCTGATCGCAGGTCTCTTCCTGTCAAATCGCCTTGAAGGCTTCGATGACGAGGAAGCCCTGAAAAGGGCGTCCGCATCGGTATTTGAACTTGTGGCTCGCAGCGTCAAGAAGGGCGCGGATGAACTGTTGTTTGCCGATGAGCAGCAATCGGTGGTCAAAGCGATGGCACTGGTGACCTCCCGCCGGGTATTGGAAACCAAGGTTCGTGCCTGACGACGCAGAAATCTGGGTCGCAGGAGCCGACGGCTGCAAGGCCGGCTGGGTGGCTGTCCTTCGGAGCCTTGCCAAGCCGGGCGAAGTAAAGCTCGAGATCTTTCCGAGTTTCGCGGATCTGCTCAACTTTACCCCGCATCTTTCGATCATCGCGATCGACATGCCAATCGGACTTCCCGACCGGATCTGCCCCGGAGGACGTGGTCCGGAAAGATCGGCCCGCAAGCACTTGGGCATGCGCCAGTCATCCGTTTTCACCGTGCCATCGCGCGCAGCCGTTTACGAGGACGACTACAGGAAGGCCTGTACCACGGCTCTTGAAACCTCGGAGCCTCCGAAAAAGGTGTCCAAGCAGTGCTTCTTTCTTTTCCCGAAGATCCGTGAGATCGATGCTCAGATGTCACCGGATCTTGAAGCTCGCATCTTTGAAGTTCACCCGGAGCTCGCCTTTTGGCGATTGAACGGCGAAAAAGAAATGAGCCTGCCGAAAAAGGTCAAGAGCCGCGCCAACCCGGAAGGACTTGATCAACGCAGAGATCTGCTCGTGTCGAAAGGGCTGCAGCGCGAATTTCTCGACCAGAAGCCTCCAAAGGGCTGCGGACGCGACGATCTTCTGGATGCTGCAGCCAACAGCCTGATTGCCGAACGTATTCTCGATGGTTCCGCCGAGCCCTTTCCCACGAACTTCCAAAGAGACGGCAAAGGCTTGAGAATGGCCATCTGGGCGTGAAGGACCATTCCAGAAACCACGCTCATGTTAGCGACAGCAGAGAATGCAGCAGGAAGATCGATGAAGATTGTTTTTCACGGTTTGGTGTTTCTGGTTCTCACGTTGCTGACCCAGATTGGTGGGTTGGCCTGGATTTTTGCGCTCTTCTTCAAGCGAAGATTTGGCGTTTTTTTGGTCACTTACACAGTCTTGAGCCTGTCGGCGATCTGGATTGCGCCATCGACGAGCGGTCGAGTTGCCCTGTCCTGCTTTCAGCGCGGCACTCTGGAAATGCAGTCCTGGATTTATTGCGCACTGAACAGAAACTACGTTTCTCCGGAAGTAAGGAATGTTCTGAAAGACCTGGCAACGGCCACAGATGCTGCATTTCCCGGAACCAGGACCCTGGTTCTGGACGGAAACTTTCCGTTCATTGACGGCTTTCCGTTGATACCCCATCTGTCTCACGACGATGGAGACAAGGTCGACATTGCTCTTTTTTATCGAAAAGGCAGCGAATACCTGCCGGGCGCAACACGATCACCGATAGGGTACTTTGCATTTGAGCAAGGTGCCACCGATTGCCCGCGGAATCCGATGACACTCCGATGGGACCTGCACATCTTGCAGCCTCTATGGCGTAATCTCGAACTGGACCCGAACCGGACACGCTACGCCGTCAATTGGCTGGCCTCGGATGCTCGCGTGGGTAAAGTTTTCTTGGAGCCCCACCTGAAAAGGCTACTGGGCATTTCAGGGTCGAAAGTTCGCTTTCAGGGGTGCCGAGCTGCCCGGCACGACGATCACATCCATTTTCAACTCTGATATCGATCAAGCGTGAACTGCGAAACGGTCAGAAGCAGCAAGTGACCTGCCGACAGGCAAGGCGATCTGAGCCGAACTTCGGCCAACACCCTATTCCACGAGCGACTCGCAAAACTCCCGATGCGTAAGCTAAGACGAGTATGCACGCTATTGGGCTCAACACCATTTCCAGGCTTTCCCGGCTCCGCGGCCCTGGCACAAGGCCCGGTAAAAGGTGTTCTGGAGGCCTGCGAACCCGAAATCACGACTTACTGCGATCAGGTCACGCCTCTTGAGGGCCGCATTCTATCCTGCATGTATGCCCACGGTGAAGCGACGCCCGCGTTTTCGGGCACTGCGTCACCTCATTTGCCTGAACCTTATGAATAGTTCCAAGAACACCTAAAGACGGTCCAGCAATGCGAGTATGTCAGACTTGAGATTCGGCCCGCTCACCACACTGCCGTGACATGGCAAGACAAGCATTGGAGCATCTTCCTCGGCACGATCCCGAACCCATGAAGCGAAACGGTCTGCGTTTTGAATTCCGTATTTCGGGAAGGTCTTCAGAAATCCGAGCGCCGCCTCTTCTTGCTTCACTGCCTTCAGACCGCAAAACGCATCCGTGACAACCCAGGCGATTCCTGCACTCCCTTCCACTCTGAGCCAGATTTCTCCGGTCTTGAGCCCATCTGGCTGGACGAGTGAAACATGCTCCGGCAATCCTGCCTTCAGTCCTTCGAGACCTTCGAATTTGCACGACGTTATCTTTTCCAGCCTCGGTCCTGCCTCTGCACCGCTGATCAGCCGGGCATCGGGAAAAGCGTCTGCATATTCAGGAATCGCCTTGTTGTGATAGTGGTTCGGCGCGAAGAGAAATCTAACCGGTGCCAACCGAGCAAATTCTGAGCTCAATTTTTCCACCGGGCTGTAGAGGCAGACACCGCCGGTCGCGAGTCTTATTGCAGTACATCTCAGGTTTCCGCGCTGAACAGTCCAGAGGCCTTCAAACCCCTCCAGCTGACTGAGTGGTTCCGATGCTTTGCTCATGGTCTTTCCAGGCTCGTCAGTTGTTTGCAGAGGATTTCGACCAGATGCGTTCCGGCATCGTTACGTCGCTCCACCCGGTTTTTCGTATGAACGCCCATGACGCCTGAAACCAGGCCATTCGCCATGGCCTCAATGTCTATGGTCGCATCTAACTGACCCTCGTCCTGGGCGTTGCGAAGGCTCGCAACGAAACGAGCTTCCAGCGTATCCCAGTATCTTGTGACGGCAGCCTCCAGCCTGGGGCTGTTGATGCGTGCATTTTCGATCCCGGTGTTGACGATGAGACATCCGAACTGACTGGATGTCATCGATCCTTCCGTCACAAGAGATTGTAAAAACGCGACTATTTCCGCGATACCGCCGTCGATCATGGGTGCCATGGCCGAGGAGATCGCTCGGTCGGAATACATTTCCAGCGCAACCAGATAGAGACCTTCCTTACCGCCGAACTCGGTCCGGATGGCATATTGGTTGAGACCGGTAAGTTCTTCCAGTTCGCGAACGCCGAGCGATTGGTAGCCATGTTGCCAGAAGGCATAAACGACACGTTCCACCACGTCGTTGACTGAGTAATTTTTGGGTCGTGCCATGGCGCTTCGATTTCCATACGAGTGTATTGAAATAATTCCTATACACTTGCATTGAAATGTCAATCCGGTAATTTTCGATTTTTTCCGATTGCCCTTCCCTTTTCGTCAGAACCTGCTAAAACCCGCGCCGCTCGCCTGACAGCGGGCCACCGGTCGCAGCCTACCCGGTGACGAGCGTCTCAACGGGCGTTCACAGCGAAAACAAGGGACCACATCGTTGAAAGCACTTGTCATCTGTTCTGGCGGAATGGATTCCGTCACCCTTGCGCACAAGATTGCGCAAGATCACGAGCTCACCGGTCTGATCTCTTTTGATTATGGCCAGCGGCACAAAAAGGAATTGGATTATGCCAAGGCCTGTGCCGAAGAGCTGAATACCGAGCATATCCTGATGGACATCTCCAACATCGGCCGCCAGCTGACTGGCTCGGCGCTGACCGATGACGTTGATGTTCCAGACGGGCATTATGCCGAAGACACCATGAAGATCACCGTTGTACCGAACCGCAACGCGATCATGCTCACCATCGCCTATGGGATTGCCGCCTCGCGCGGGGCGGATGCCGTTGCAACGGCGGTTCACGGCGGAGACCACTTCATCTATCCCGATTGCCGCCCGAGCTTCACTGAAAGTTTCGAGGCAATGCAACACCACGCGCTGGAGGGGGTGGCGGACATCAGCCTCTACACACCTTACGTTCATATCAGCAAGGCCGATATCGCAGCCGAAGGCCTGAAACTCAGCGTCGATTATCGCAAGACATGGTCCTGCTACAAGGGTGGTGATGTCCATTGCGGACGCTGCGGCACATGTGTTGAACGGCGCGAGGCATTTCACCTGGCGGGAGGCACAGACCCGACCGAATACGCCGATGCGGACTTCTGGAAGGCGGCGTGCAATGTTTAGGATCACCAAGGAATTTCACTTTTCCGCCTCGCACCAGCTGAAAGGGCTCGGCGACGACCATCCCTGCGCGCGCTTTCACGGCCACAACTACGTGGTCGAAGTTGAACTGGCGTCCAATGAGCTGAACTCCATCGGATTCGTTCGCGACTACAACGAACTGAAGACGCTGAAAGCCTATATCGACGACACGCTGGACCATCGTCACCTGAACGATGTGCTGGGCGACGACTGCGTAACCGCCGAACGCCTCGCAAAGCACCTTTACGACTGGTGCAAGGCCGAATGGCCGGAGACGATGGCCGTCAGCGTCAAGGAAACCCCGAAAACCTGTGCCGAGTACCGGCCGCTTCTTTATGTTCCGGTGGAGGCACGGTCATGACCCTGCAAACCATTCGCGTAAACGAGATTTTCGGGCCCACCATTCAGGGCGAAGGCGCGCTGATCGGCCAACCAACCGTGTTCGTTCGCACGGGCGGCTGCGACTATCGCTGCAGCTGGTGCGACACGCTCCACGCCGTTGACAGCGCCTACCGCGAGGAATGGCACCCGATGACGCCTCAGGCAGTCATGATGCAGGTTGAGATACTTTCCGGCGGCCGGCCACTTACTGTCTCCCTGTCCGGTGGCAATCCGGCCATTCAGCCGCTCGGCGCGTTGATTGAGCTTGGCCGCAAAGAGGGATACCGGTTTGCCCTGGAAACCCAGGGCAGCCTCGCCAAGGACTGGTTCGAAAAGTTGGACGTCCTGACGCTCAGCCCGAAACCGCCCTCAAGCGGAATGAAAACCGACTGGCAGAAACTGGCAGAGTGCGTTGAAGCGGCGGGACCCGAAACGAAAACGGTCATGAAGGTGGTGATCTTCGACGATAAGGATTACGCCTACGCAAGAGACGTTGCGGCGCGCTATCCGGAACTTCAGCTTTACCTTCAACCGGGCAACCATACTCCGCCGCAATGCGAAGAAGCCGACAGCACCATCGACATAGCGGGCATCATGGAGCGCATGCGCTGGCTGGTGGAGAAGGTCACCTCCGACAAACTCTACACCGCCACGGTCCTTCCTCAATTGCACACCCTGATCTGGGGCAACCTGAGAGGCGTTTGACACCATGTCTGACAAAAGCATCTATGAAAACCTGACCCAGCTTGGTTCTTCGACCGAAATTCCGGACGATCCGGACAAAGCAGTGCTGGAGAAAGTCCCGAACCCGCAAGCAGGCACCAAATACATGGTCCGTTTCGTGGCTCCCGAGTTCACATCGCTTTGCCCGATCACCGGTGCGCCGGATTTCGCGCATCTGGTCATTGACTATGTACCGCGCGACTTTCTGGTCGAAAGCAAGTCTCTGAAGCTGTTCCTCGGTTCGTTCCGCAATCATGGCGCCTTTCACGAGGACTGCACGGTCTCCATAGGCAAGCGGCTGGTTGACCTGCTGGATCCGGAATGGCTGCGCATCGGCGGTTACTGGTATCCGCGCGGCGGAATTCCGATCGACGTCTTCTACCAGACCGGCCCGGCACCAGAAGGTGTCTGGATACCCGAACAGGGCGTCGCTCCCTATAGAGGCCGGGGATAAGGTCTCTAGGGAAAATCTGACGCATCAGCGCGTTGAAATGACGATTTCCCCCTTTCCTGATTGCCCCGGAGCAGGATAAGGAAGTTGGGAACCGGCAGAAGGGAATCGCTTTTGCGACAGAACCGGCCGGAATAGCTTGTTCCAATACGCCATGCTGACGGGCAAACTTCCGGCACGCTGCACCAACGTGTCTTCAAGTGCCGGAATATCGTCTCATGTCATGAGCCGATGCATATCGGGAAAGGGTTGTCATGTCCAAGACGGGCATCATGATTTGCGGCCATGGTAGCCGTGCCAAGTCTGCCGAGGAAGAATTCGCCCTGCTGGCGAAAGGGGTTCGGGAACGTTATCCGGATACGCCCGTGGAATACGGCTTTCTGGAGTATTCAGCGCCCAACATCCATATGGGCCTCAATGCCTTGCGTGATGCCGGCGTCTCCAACATCATCGCCGTCCCCGGCATGTTGTTTGCCGCAACACATGCCAAGAACGATATTCCCTCGGTGCTGACAACCTATCAGGAAAAGAACCACGGCCTGACGGTTCAGTATGGCCGCGAACTCGGCCTGCATCCGAAGATGGTTGCCGCATTTGAAGCGCGCATCCTGGAAGCGCTTGGCGTCGACCATGTACATGATGGCGACCTCTACGACACGATGTTGGTGGTTGTCGGCCGGGGAACGTCGGACACGCTTGCCAACGCGGAAGCTGCGCGACTGACCCGCATCGTTACCGAAAATCTGGGCTTCGGCTGGTCCGAGACAGTCTATTCCGGCGTCACCTTTCCTTCCGTCGGACGCGGCCTCGAGATGGCCCTCAAGCTCGGCTACAAGAAGATCGTCGTTGCACCCTACTTCCTGTTTTCCGGCAAATTGATCGACCGGATCTACAACTATGTCGACCGGGTCGCCGAAACAGCCCCTGACGTGACCTTCTACAAGGCGCATTATCTTTCCGACCAGGATCACGTCATTGATACGTTCATAGAGCGGATCGAAGAAGCCGGATCCGGAACGATCGTCGAAACGCAGGACCTGATGGCGTCCTTCAAGGATCGGCTGGCCAAGGGTGAAGTTGAAGTTCACCACCACCACGCTGAGTTCCGTGATCCCCTGGACGACGAAAACCCTGACGCACATGATCATGATCATGATCATGATCATGATCACAGTCACGATCATGGCCATGGCCACCATCACCACCACCATCACGGGCACGATCATCATCATCACGGTCATGACCATGGTCACAGCCATGGCGTCTACCGCCATATCGGCCACCCGAATGGCCCACGCACCATGATCGACCAGGGCGTCTGCTGCTGCTTCATGAGCCAGTTCCCCCAGGAAGTGATCGACGAGGAACGAGAGCTGCGTGGCGAAGGATAAGGTCCCTTCGCGCTGAAAGACGTAACCAGGTGCAGGTGACCCCGTCCGACTTGATCAGGAACCACTCGGCTCCGGATCACGCGCGAGTGCCTCACATACGTCAAGCTGCGGAAACCACGAGTTGATCGCAGCCCACAGCTATACACCCGACGTCATTCCGGACCGGCACGCCGCTTCAAGGCGCATGTCCGGATGACGAATTGTGGACGCCCAATTAGTCCTCGGTTCGGTCCAGATGTTCCCCGAACAGCAACACATTGCCGTCCGGATCAACCGTCTCGAACTCGCGCATCTGCCAGGGCTGGTCGGCGATGTCTTCAGTGATGTTTGCTCCGGCGTTCTTCGCCAGCTGATAGTAACCGTCAATACCATCGACAAAACAATAGGCCGTCGTTTGGCGTGCCTGGTCACTCTTCGTCAGATGCAGCCCCGCATTTTCGCGCCCGAGAACGGCATAACGAACCGGCTCGTCCTCCTTGTCCGCCCATTCGAATCGAACCTCGAACAGAAGCTTGTCGCGGTAATAAGCAATCGACGCAGCAACATCCGTCACCGGGAAAACCGGAGCCATATGAGAGAGTTGGGAAGGCTTAGCATCTGACATGTTCGGTCCCTTCGTAGAACTGACCTTGAAGACTGATCCCGATCAAAGATTAGCGCATGTTCTAAATTTGTCATCCTTGCACTCAAGACAGCGAGCTTATCGCTCAAATCAAAACGGGCCCCGAAAGGCCCGTTCCAGTATCATATGCACGATCAGCAGAGGTTAGCTCGTCACAAGGTTCCTGAGCACATATTGCAGGATGCCGCCGGCCTTGATGTATTCCAACTCGTCCTCGGTATCGACGCGGCACAGGCACTCGATGATCTTGGTCGTGCCGTCCTCATATGTGACTTCCACATCCATCATCTGGCGAGGCTTGATGTCCGCGATGCCCTTGATGGTCACGCGCTCCTTGCCGGTGATGCCATGGGACTGCCAGCTCTCGCCTTCCTGGAAGGTGAGCGGAATGACGCCCATTCCGACGAGGTTGGAACGGTGAATACGCTCAAAAGACTGGGCGATGACGGCGCGCACGCCGAGCAGGTTGGTGCCCTTCGCCGCCCAGTCACGCGATGACCCGGTGCCGTATTCCTTGCCGGCAAAGACGACCAGCGGCGTGCCGGCGGCCTTGTATTCCATGCAGGCGTCGTAGATCCATTCCTTCTTGCCATCCTTCATGGTGACACCGCCTTCAACACCCGGAACCATCTGGTTCTTGATGCGAATGTTGGCGAAGGTGCCGCGCATCATGACTTCATGGTTGCCACGGCGCGAGCCGTAGGAATTGAAGTCTTTCTGGGCAACCTGGTGTTCGCTGAGATACTTGCCTGCCGGGCTGTCCAGCTTGATGGCACCGGCCGGGGAAATGTGGTCGGTGGTGATCGAATCGAGAAACAGTCCCATGACCGCGGCATCATTGATGTCCTGAAGCGGCTTCGGCTCCATGGTCATGCCTTCGAAGTAAGGCGGGTTCCGGACGTAGGTGGAAGAAACCGGCCATCCGTAGGTCAGGCCGCCTTCAACCTTGATCGACTGCCAGTGCGCATCACCCTTGAAGACATCGCCATAGCGTTCGCGGAACATTTCCTCGGTGATGGAGGAACGAATGAGGTCCGTGATCTCTTCGGTGGTCGGCCAGATGTCCTTGAGATAAACAGGGTTGCCATTCTGGTCCTCACCAAGCGGGTCCTTGGTGATGTCGACATTCAGGTTGCCGGCGATGGCATAGGCGACGACCAGTGGTGGCGACGCCAGATAGTTGGCGCGCACGTCCGGATTGACGCGGCCCTCGAAGTTCCGGTTGCCGGAAAGAACAGAACAGGCAATCAGGTCGTTGTCATTGATCGCAGCGGAATAAGCCGGATCCAGCGGACCGGAGTTGCCGATACAGGTGGTACAGCCATAACCGGCAAGCGTGAAGCCGAGCGCATCGAGATCTGCTTGAACACCGGCCTTGTCCAGATAGTCTGTCACGACCTGGGAACCGGGTGCCAGGGATGTTTTCACCCACGGCTTGACCTTCAGACCCTTGTTCAAGGCATTTCGGGCGACGAGGCCGGCACCGATCAGAACGGACGGGTTGGACGTATTGGTACAGGACGTGATCGCGGCAATCACAACGTCGCCGTTGCCAAGGTCGTGGTCCTTGCCTTCAACGGCAACACGTTTGTGCAGTTCGCCGGCCTTCTTGAACTCGTCCGCCATGGTTTTTGCAAAACCGGTCGCCGCGTCCGAAAGATTGATACGGTCCTGCGGGCGTTTCGGTCCGGAAATCGCCGGAACGACGGTGGAGATGTCGAGTTCCAGTGTGTCGGTGAACTCCGGCTCCTCCCCGCCTGTACGGAACATGCCCTGAGCCTTCGAATACTCTTCAACCAGCGCCACACGATCCTTGTCGCGACCGGTTGCTTCCAGATATTTCAGCGTATCGCGATCAACCGGGAAGAAGCCGCAGGTCGCGCCATATTCGGGCGCCATGTTGGCAATGGTTGCTTCGTCTTCGAGCGACAGGCTGTCGAGGCCGGGACCATAGAATTCGACGAACTTGCCGACCACGCCCTTTTTGCGCAGCATTTCAACGACACGCAGAACGAGGTCGGTGGCGGTGATGCCGTCATTCAACTCGCCAGTCAATTTGAAACCGATGACTTCCGGGATCAGCATCGAGATTGGCTGGCCGAGCATCGCCGCTTCCGCCTCGATACCGCCGACACCCCAACCCAGAACGGCCAGACCGTTGACCATGGTGGTGTGGCTGTCGGTTCCGACAAGCGTGTCCGGGTAGGCGATGGTCTCGCCGTTTTCTTCTTTGGTCCAGACAGTCTGGGCCAGATACTCCAGGTTCACCTGGTGGCAGATACCGGTACCCGGGGGAACGGCGCGGAAATTGTCAAAGGCGGACTGACCCCAGCGCAGGAATTCGTAACGTTCCTTGTTGCGCTCATATTCGAGCTGGACGTTCTTCTTGAACGCGTCCTTGGTGCCGAAAAAGTCGATCATGACCGAGTGATCGATGACCAGGTCGACTGAAACCTGCGGGTTGACCTTCTCCGGGTCTCCGCCGAGCTTCACAGCCGCATCGCGCATTGCCGCCAGATCGACCACGGCTGGAACGCCGGTGAAATCCTGCATAAGCACACGGGCAGGACGATAGGAAATCTCTTGAGAAGACTTGCGGGTCTTCAACCATTCGGCACAGGCGACGATGTCCTCTTTTGTAACCGTGCGCCCATCCTCAAATCGCAGCAGGTTTTCCAGAACCACCTTCAACGAGAACGGCAGTCTGGAAACATCTTCCAATCCATTTTTTTCCGCTTCCGGAATGGAGAAATAGGTATAGGTCTTGTCGCCGACCTGAAGGGTCTTTTTGGCTTTGAAACTGTCGAGGGACTGGGTCACGACGCGCGATCTCCTTAAAGGTCCGTGGCAGCCAGGCCGCATCTGGCGGGCTGCCGGTCAAAGTATCTCTGGTTGATTCCTGCTCGGAACCGAATCTGCCCTTTTCGGGCTCTTTATTTTTGCGTTGCTTGTTTTGATGCCCGGATTTGGGCTTCGTTCTTTTCTAGCACCGCCTGGTCGACCCTACACAAAACTTTGGTCGCGATCACCAGTAATGACACACATGGGCTTTCTTTCGACGAAAGCAAATATGCATTACGATTCAATGATCGAAACTACGTTTTTGGATGACACAATAATATTATATACATTTGTATACAATATGAAAACCTCTCTCTTGAATGTTTCTGAATTCGATCTGAAGGGCGGCTGGCAATCTTATGCGGTTCGTTATTCCAAGCTTCGGGAAACGCATAATATTGCAACCGCTGATCCGACCATCTAGCGAGTGCAGCCCATTATTGCGCACACCTGCGCTTGCCGTTATTAAGGCGATCATGCACCGATTTTTTTTGATGTTCGTTATCATGGGTTTCCCGGCGTTGCTTGCTCCATCGCACGCACAGGAACCGGTGCAGGAACCATTCGAAATCGGTGAATCGGGTGAGGCATATCTTCGCTCCCTGCCCTGGCGCGGAATAGAAACGGATGTTGTCTATTTCGATCCATCTGCACCGCCCCCGGATCTCGATACCAAACAAAACCCTCAGCCCTCCCCGACCGGCAGAGAAGGGCAAGGTCAGGATCTGAACACCCGTCTGGCCACCGGCCTGATTGCAGGTGTGATACTCGCCCTGATCGTCTACCTGTTCCTGCGTTTCGGAGGAGGAATTGCGGTTTCGCTGAAACGGGATGCAGTCAATGCCGGCAGCAGCCGCGCCGCAAAACGGACCGCTGCCCCTCCCTGGGCAGAAAAGCTAAATTCGTTTGACGAAATATTCCGAACGGCAGACCGGAGGCGCGCTCTGGTCATGTTGACGCAAAAGGTTCTGGCAACCGCTATCAATGCCAATGGGATCTTGATGCAACGCAGCTGGACCGCCCGCGAGGCTCTCCAGCACCTGCCCCAGGAACAGCGAAAGCTCGATGCACTTCGCTCATTGGTCCTGACGAGCGAACGGGTGCAGTTCGGCGGGCGTGATGTCACCGAGGAAGAATTCAGGGACCATTTTGCTAATAGCCGTCAGATTGTCGGACCGGGTGTTTCATGAGCAGCGCTGCGAACACGTCCACGATGAAGGCACCTCGGCTTGAAACGATCGTCATTGCGGTGATCTGCGTTATCGTTCTTGCCGCTGGTGCGTATCTACTCTCACAACGTCAGCAAGCCTTGCGAAGCTCTCCTGCCGGTCACGACGGTCTGCAAATCTGGTTGGCTTCAAACGGATTGAGTGCCCGGAATTTTACAGGTGGCTGGCCAATGGACCAGACCGCGATCGGAATTCTGATCGTGCCGCTCTACGACACAGCGCTTGATGAGGATCGCGCTTCTCCTTCGTCGAAGGAGGAACTTCTGCAGCAACAGGATGAGTACGACCTTGAGCTGGGACCTGTTGCGGAAAAGGCCCAAAAGGTACAGACACTTGTCATTTTGCCGAAATGGCGAACCGGCATGCGCCTTACCGGCCGCGCGCATCCCGTCTTGAGAGCGGAACCGGAACGACTGACCGAGACGCTCGGCAAGCTGATAGATGAAAACAATCCCGAACTGATCTTCCCGGAAGCACCCTTCACGGATATCGACTTCCAATCAACAAACGGGGATACACTTCAAGCCAAGGTCTATGCGGCGCAGCTGTTCAAGGCGGGCAACTGCATACCACTCATTGGCACTGAAGAAGCGATGTTGCTGGGCGACTGCCCTCTTGGAGAAACTGCGGCGGACGGCAACAATCGGATCCTCGTCTTGTCGGATCCTGACCTCTTGAACAATCATGGCCTTCGCCTCGGGGACAACGCAAAGGTCGCCGTGGACCTTCTTGGCGCGAAAGCGGGAGAGCGCAATATCGTGATCGACTACAGCCGGGCATCCTGGCTGCGCGATCCGACGCGGGAACCGAAGCGCGAGCGGACCTGGGCCGACCTTCTACGCTTCTTCGAGCAACCGTTTCTGACGCTCTGGATCGGTTCGGCAGCCTTGTTCCTGCTGTTTCTCTGGCGAGCAGCCCTGAGATATGGCCCAATCAGGCCCGACACCACCAAGATGGGTGCCAGCAAGTCGCTTGCGATCCGCGCGAGAGCACGCCTGATGCGCTTGTCCGGTCAGGACGGTGCCCTGACGACCGAGTATGCGGCGGCGCGAATTGCGGCCACGGCAGAGAGCCTTTTCGGTGTTGCCCATGCCCGTCACTTCACCAGTGAAGACGACTTCCTCAAATATGTGGATCGGCGGCACGCAGCATATGCGCCGCGCCTCCGGGCTGTATTGTCGGAAATTCGGAAGCTTCCCGCGCACTTGCCCGCTCTCGAGGCAATCCACCATATCGATGAACTGGAACAGGTTTTGGAGCAAATCACTCATGACGCTTGAGGCTCTTCGCGAACGGACGGACGCCCTGAGGACGGAGATTGGCCGAACCGTTCTCGGCCAGAACGAAACGGTTGATCTTTTACTCACCGCCCTTTTCGCCCGCGGGCATATCCTGCTTGAAGGACCACCGGGAACGGCCAAAACTTTGCTGGCCCGCAGTTTCGCCGCTGCCCTGGCGCTTGATTTCGGCCGCATCCAGTTCACTCCGGACCTGATGCCCGGAGATGTGCTGGGAACGTCGATCTTCGACTTCCGCACCAATGCCTTCGTATTGACCAAGGGCCCCGTCTTTTCGCAGGTTCTGCTGGCCGACGAAATCAATCGCGCGCCACCGAAGACCCAGGCAGCCCTTCTGCAGGCGATGAATGAACGGACCGTCAGCATCGACGGTACCGACCATTCCCTCGGCAGCGAATTCATCGTTGTGGCCACGCAGAACCCGATCGAACAGCAGGGAACCTATCCCCTGCCCGAGGCCCAGCTCGACCGTTTCCTGTTCAAGCTGGTAATCGATTTTCCGCCTGAAGACATCGAGATGGCCATTCTTCGCCAGCACGCCGCAAAACCGATCGAAGCAGGCCTGGAGACCAACACGCTCACCAAGGTTCTGGATTCGGCTGCCCTGGCCGAGACCCGGTCGCTTGTCGACAGCATCATTCTGAAGGACGACATCCTTTCCTACATTCTGCGCCTGGTCCGAGCGACCCGGGAGAGCTCGGAAATTGCATATGGCGCTTCGACGCGTGCTGCTGATGCACTTGCCAGTGCCGCCCGGGCAACAGCCGCGCTCAATGGGCGGGACTTTGCCATCCCTGATGACGTCAAGCGGCTCTTCGTTCCCGCGTTGCGCCACCGGATTGTTCTCGGACCGGCTGCGGAAATTGAAGGCCGCAGCCCGGAGCAGGTTCTGGAAAACATTCTCAACCAGATCGAGGCCCCACGCTGATACGGCCATCCAAAAGATTGCTGGCGCTCGGCACCGCCGCGCTGTGCCTTTCGGTCGTCGCGGTTGTGGCTGGAAGTACCGGGCGCGAGCTGGTGCTGCTGCCCTGGATCCTGCTCGCCCTGGTGACCCTGCTGGATCTTGCGGTCTCCTTCAAAAGACCAAGAGCACTGGCCTTCGAAGCACCGCCGGAAATCTTCGTCGGCGAGACCGTGTCGTTAAAACTGCAGCTGGAGAGAGCGCCTGCTACGCTTACAGCCAGGCTCGACTGGCCTGACGGTCTGAAGGGTGACGTGGAAATCGTGTTTCAGACGGCCCTAAACAACAGCGCACGTGCCGACGTATCCTGTCGGGCAGTCCGCCGAGGTCTCTGGAAACTTGATCATCTCTGGCTGCTGTGGGACTCGCGTCTGAAGCTGCTGGAATTCGTCCCTCGTTTGGATATCGGCGCGGAAGTCCGCGTCGTCCCGAATATCCGCCTCGTCCAGTCCGGGCAGATCACAACCACCGTCCTGTCGACCCTTTATGGTGTGAAGGAGAACCGCGCCATCGGCGAAGGATCGGAATTCCATCAGCTGCGCGATTTCGTAGCTGGCATGGACATCAGATCCATCGACTGGAAACGCTCAGCCCGACGCCGCTCGCTTGTTGCAAAGGAGCTGCGTGCGGAGCGAAACCACCATGTCATTGTCGCGCTCGACAACGGATATCTGATGCGCGAGGAAATCGGTGGCCTGCCGAAGATCGATCATGCGGTTACCGCCGCGCTCGCGACAGCCTGGGCCGCGGCGATAGGTGGCGACCTGGTGGGCTATTATTCCTACGATGTGCGCCCCCGTACATTCGCCGCTCCGGCGCCCGGGCGTACAGCCTTTGCCCGCTTGCGCAACTGGACGGCGGGTCTTTCCTATGTCAGCCGTGAGACCAACCATACGCTGGCACTGACGGAACTGAATGCCCGCACACCCAAGCGAAGCCTCATCATCATCTTCACGGACTTCATAGACACGACTTCGGCAGAACTGCTGATTGAGAACATCGGCATCCTCGCCAAGCGTCACCTGCTCATTTTCGTTGCCATTCGGGACCCGGATGTTGAAACCCTGGTTGAGACAGCTCCCGGGAACCTGGACGGCGCGGCCACTCTTGTGGCGGCAAACCAATCCATCAACGAGCGCCGCCTTGTTCTGGAACGCCTCGCCCGAAAGGGTGTCACGATCGTTGACGCCAAACCGGATGCGATCACCGCCCGTCTTATCTCCGCCTATCTGGAAATCAAGGCACGGGAGCAAATCTAGATGTCTTCCGATCGCCTTCACCCATCCGGCTCAAAGCGATCCGCGCCTGACGTACATTTGCGGACGCCGCCCGGTATGCAACCAGTGGACAACAGTGAGCTCATGCGCTCGGCGCGGTTCCGCAAGGAGCGCGAAGCGGACTGGCAACGGCTCGAAACCCTGGTTCTGCAGGCGGAACGCAAGGGACTTCAGAGAATGAGCTTCGCTGAAACGCGAGACCTCGCCTCTCTCTATCGTCAAGCGACCACTTCGCTCGCCATCGCGCGCGAAATCTCCCTGGACAAGGCTCTTCTGGGTTACCTGGAAGCACTGACGGCCCGCGCCTATCTTTGCGTCTACGCCCCGCAGCAACGGTTGGGCGGCTTGTTTCAAAGGTTCATGACCCAAGGTGCACCACAGGCCATGCGGCGATCCTGGCTCTATATCCTGCTGGGTTTTCTATGCATGGGGCTCGGGGCACTGGCAGGTTACCTGCTCTATTTTGAAAACGCTGACTGGTTCTACGTATTCATGCCGTCCGAACTGGCCGACGGCCGAGAGCCGGACGCCACGACCGGAGAATTGAGATCGGTCATCTACGGACACGACACCGGCACAACAGGGCTCGGCGCTTTCGCGACCTATCTCTTTTCCCACAACACCCGGATCGCGATCTTCGTCTTTGGGCTCGGCGTTTTCGCCTGCGCGCCGGCCATTATCCTGACTTTCTACAATGGGCTCATTCTGGGTGCCTTTTTTGCTCTCCACGCAGATCGCGGCCTCGCACTGGATCTCGCCGGCTGGCTTTCCGTGCATGGAGTAACCGAACTTTCGGCAATCTGCATCGCCTGCGGCGGCGGACTGAAACTTGGAACCGCAGTGCTCTTTCCCGGTGACAAGTCGCGCGTGGCAGCCTTGCGGCATGCCGGGCATGACGCTGTGAAACTGGCTCTCGTCGCAGCGCTCATGCTCGTGGTTGCCGCTCTTCTTGAAGGGTTTGCCCGCCAACTGGTTCAAGGTCTTTCAGCCCGTTTCGTCATTGGCTGGGGCGTTGGCGCACTCTGGCTCGCCTGGTTTGCCCTTGGTGGCAGGAGGCGCAAGTGATCCTTCAACGCTGGAAAAAGCGCAGAAAGCAGCGCCCTTCACCCGATGAAGTAATGCCGCCCGAGGGCGTTGCCCTGACCCTTCCCGTAGCTGGAGTGGGCATTCGCATTGCGGCGCAGATCACCGATCTGCTCCTGACCACGATTGGCGCTGTGTGCCTGATGGTCCTGCTGTTCTCGATCGATCTGACCGAGCCTCAGACCATGATCGCGATCGGAGCAATGATCTTCTTTCTGATCCGCATTCCCTACTATGTCCTGAGCGAAATCGGCTGGAACGGCCAGACCCTCGGCAAACGCTTAATGAAGATCAAGGTAGTGTCCCACGACGGTGGCTCGCTGACCGCGCACGCACTTGTTTTGCGCAACCTCATGAAGGAAGCAGAAGTCTTTCTGCCGGCGACGCTTCTTCTGACATTGGATACGGCTTCGCCTGTCGCCTCGATCGCGTCTCTTGGCTGGGTCTCTATCTGCCTGATCATTCCCATGATCGACCGCTACCGCCGTCGGCTTGGTGACATGATGGCCGGCACACACGTGATTCATCTTCCAGTGCCTGTCCTTCTGAAGGACCTGGCCACGGACGCGCCCGTTGTGAGCGAAGACAGCAAGAAATTCATCTTCCTCACCCATCAGCTCGACCATTATGGCGCATTCGAACTGCAAACACTTGAAACGCTGCTTCGTGCGCAAAACACATCATTCTCGTCGGATGCGGCCAAGAAAAGAAACGCGACCATTGAGGCCATTGTCGACAAAATCCGCAAGAAGATCGGCTATGCCGATCCCGTACCTTCAGCAGATCGATTGCGCTTCCTGCAAGCCTTCTACAACGCACAGCGGGAGCATCTCGAGCAGCGCCAGTTGTTCGGAGACCGGCGCAAAAACAAGCACCATGCGAATGAAGATAAAATCTCTTGACCAGCAGCGCTTCGATTACGCAACGCGCATATCGAGACAACCGCTCGCGTAGAATTTACAAAAGTAGAAATCTCAACTAACGAGAGAAGCTGAAACCGCTTCAATCACAAGCATTTCTGAATTTCTTTTCACGATAATGAGGTGACGAATGACCGACACTGCGGAAAATCCGGGCATTTCTCAAAACCAACTGACATCAAAGCAATCACTTGGCGTCGGAACGATCATCAGCGAATCGCTTTCCATATTTTTCAAGCGTTTTATCGCTGTCTTTCTCATCAGCCTGGTTCCAAGCGCAGTTAGCTTTCTTGCTCTTAGCCAGGTTATCGGTATTCACGCCATGATCGGACTTGCTCCACCGGAGTTTGCCGAGACTGATTTAGTACTGAAATATACATTGGCTATGATGGGTAGCTTTGTAGCGTATTACGTTACCATTGCTCTTCTTATTCAGCTGGCATACGACGCAAAACTTCAACGCCCAATACGCCTCGGTCGTTACTTTCTTCCCACGTTAACAGCTATCCTGCCGGTTATTGTACTTGGGTTGGTCATAACTTTCCTCTTCATGCTCGGGCTGGTCTTGTTCATAATTCCGGGGCTTTGGATCTATGCAGTATTTTCCGTCGCAATACCCGCAATTGTAATCGAGAGGGTTGGCTTTCGCGGCTTGGGCCGCAGCGCTCGATTGACCAAGAATTACCGCTGGCCAATCGTCGGACTGATGTTGCTAATTCTGTTGAGTTCATTGGGCATCAGTTTTGTCGCACAGTTCGCTGCCAATATTGCTAGTCAAACTGCCGGACTTTCTGCTGCATTCGCCTTGTTTCTTACGATCACGAGCATTGGCACAGGTCTAACGAGCCTGCCATATGCTCTTCTTTATGCGCGACTTCGTGAAATAAAAGACGGCATCGGCGTCGATCAGATCGCTTCCGTATTCGACTGACAAATCGATAAAAGAGGCGCGGCGATGACCTTTACGGCCCGGTCGCCGCGCATCTACTCGGTTAGCTTGTACAATGCATGGTCGCAGTCCATTGAGATTTATGCTTAGAATTCACAGCGCTTGCATAGTTGCCGGGCCACCTAACCAAATTGAGTTTTAACGACTGATTTTTGAAGTGCATTGTCTAATTCAAAACGGAGAAACTGAATGTCAGACACAACCGCAGGCCAGATCAAACCGCCATTGGGCGTTGGCGGACTGGTGAGTGACAGCTTCTCGATCTTCTTCGGGAAATTTTTCAAGGTCTTCCTGATTGCATATGGCCCCACTCTCATCGGGTTGCTGATCTCCGGTGCGCTGTTGGGATTTGGTACCGTTGTCGGAACCGCGACACCCGATCTGGACGGCTCCATCAACTTTTTCGCAATCTTTCTGACAGTTCTCGTCCAGCTGGTCGTCTATGCGGTGACCACAGCACTGCTGGTTCAATTGGCGTATGACGCGAAACTGGGACGAGACGTGCGTCTCGGGAAATATGTGGGACCGGCATTCGCGGCCGTGGTGCCGATCATCCTTCTCGGCCTCGTCGCAGGTATTCTTTTCATGATCGGCTTCGCCATCTTTATAGTCCCGGGATTATGGATTTACGCCGTGTTCTGCGTCATGGTTCCTGCCGTTGTGATCGAAAGGGCCGGGTTCCGCGGCCTTGGTCGAAGCGCCAGCCTTACCAAGGAATACCGTTGGCCGATTATCGGCGCGATATGCCTGCTGATCATCATCGCAATCGTGATCAACGTCGCCGCCAGCTTCCTGGTTGGTATCATCTCGTCGATTTTCGGCAGCGTCGCCCTGGACATCATCCTGTCTGCCGCCGTTTCAACGATCAGTGCCGGTATCGGCAGCATCCTGATCGCCCTCATCTATGCCCGCCTGCGCGAAATCAAGGAAGGCGTAAGCGTCGATCAGATCGCATCTGTCTTTGACTAAGAAAGACTTCGGAACGCGGCGCTGGCTGCCCGCGTTCCGGACATCGTGACGAAGGAAGTTCAAAGTGGATGCCATTTGACAAATATTAAGGCAGCTGAATTCTCTTGCATGATAGCTGTCCGGCTGACTAGGGTCCGACCTCTGACAAGGCGACCATCCACTTTCCTTCGGAGCACTCCCCTGAGGCTGATTGCAAAAAACCTGACCATCGACCGCGGCGGACGCCGGGTGTTTCAGGATCTGTCCTTTTCACTGGAACACTCCACGGCGCTGGTCGTGACCGGCGCTAACGGCATCGGCAAGTCGTCGCTGTTGCGAACCTTGGCCGGACTGGTTCCACTGTCTTCAGGAGAGTTCCATCTGGAAGGCGGTGAAGGGGAAAAACTGCCACAGGAACAGACGCATTATTTCGGCCATCAGGACGCGGTGAAACCAGCCTTGTCTGTTCTGGAAAATCTCCGCTTCTGGCAAAGCTTCGCCGCCCCGTCCGTCACAGGAGGTTTCTCGGGACAGATCATATCTCCGATTGAAGCACTTGAGACGCTGGGCATTGGCCACACGGCACATTTGCCTGCAGCCTATCTTTCTGCCGGCCAGAAACGCCGCCTGTCCCTTTCGCGCTTGCTGGTCACACCTCGCCCGATCTGGCTGATGGACGAACCGACCTCCGCGCTCGACAAAGCCTCCGAAGCGCAACTGCTCGGCCTGATGAACGCACATCTGTCAGCCGGCGGCCTGATCGTCACGGCAACACATACCGATCTCGCACTCGACAAGATCCAGATCCTGCATCTACAGGCGACCGACCCGGTGTCGCAAACGCCTGAGGAGGCGATGATATGACCGGTTGGGCCCTAGCTCTTTTCCAGCGTGATCTGCGCCTCTCCGTTCGTGTCGGCGGCAGCGCCCTTGTTGGTGTGCTGTTTTTCCTTGCGGTCGTCACCGTCATCCCGTTCGGTGTCGGCCCTGATCTCAATCTGCTGGCTCGCATCGGTCCGGCGATCCTGTGGATCGGCGCGTTGCTGGCAACTCTGCTCGGTCTTGACCGTCTGTTTCAGGCAGACAGGGACGATGGCACGCTGGATCTCATGCTGATGGCAGGTCGCCCTCTTGAGTTGGTGGTCCTGATCAAATGTCTGGCGCACTGGATCGCAACCGGCCTGCCTTTGGTTGTCGCTGCGCCGCTTCTGGCAATTTTTCTCAACCTGGACCCGATCGCGATGGGTGCAGTTACACTGACGCTCTTGGTCGGTACTCCGGCACTTACCCTGATAGGGGCAATCGGCGCTTCACTCACCGTTTCACTGCGCCGGGGCGGACTGCTGCTCGCCGTTCTGGTTGTGCCCTTGGCGATTCCAGTGCTGATCTTTGGTGTAAGCTCCGCCGATGCGGCAATTCACGATCCGGTTCCGTTCATGACACCGTTCCTGATCCTGTGCGCACTTTCTCTGATCGCAGCTGTGATCGGCCCGATCGCGTCCGCAACAGCATTGCGCTTTGCGGCGGACTGAAGCCGGGCCAACGGCCGTCCCTTCTGTGCTTTCTCGTCAGAATCGTATCTGAGAGTTCTCAGTTTCGGCTTCCAAGCGCGAGCCGGCAGGCAAGGCCGACGAAAACCGTTGCAAGCAGGTATCTCGGCAAACCGGAGAACCGCCCCTTACCGGCAAAGAAGGATCGGATATGGCTACCGAGAAGTATCACCGTGCCATTCACCAGAAAGCCTATGCCATTGATAACAGTGGCAAGTACCAGCATCTGAAGCACGATCGAACCGCTTGACGGACTGACGAACTGCGGAAAAAGGGCAAGCACGAAAAGTGCCATTTTCGGATTGAGCAGGTTGGTCAACAATCCCTCTGTGAATATCCGCCGCCCGCCAGGATCTGTCAGAGCTGCGGTGGCGTGAACCGGTCCGGCCGATGCCCGCAGAGTTTTGAAGGCCAGGTAGATCAGATAGGCACAGCCCGCCCAACGGACGACCTCGAAAGCGGCAGGAACAGCCGCAAACAACTGAGACAAGCCGAGTGCGGCAGCCAGCGCATGGCAATAGGTGCCTGCAGCTATTCCGATGTATGTCAGGAAGCCGGCATATCGCCCCTGACTGACGGATCGCGAAGCAATCAGCAACATGTCAGGTCCCGGCGTCGCAGTCAGAACGAGCGACGCTGAAGCAAAAAGCATGATTGTGGCGAGGTCCGGCATCTTCAATCCTTCAAGTTTGTGGCCGGGTTTCCTGTCTATCACGATTTCTTTGTGCAACAATCACCATTCTCCGGAGGCGGAAAATACCCACATATTCAGAATGAAAACGGGTTTTCTTTGTATTTCCGGGAATTACAGGCCGGTCACGGAAAAGGAAATTCGTTTCCGGGTTTGACCAAACGCAAGGCATTCTGCGACCCTTCAGTGCATTGATGACCGCAGAAGACTGAAGTAAAAGGCTCCCATGGCATTCTGGGATTACGCAAATCCGACGCGATTTCTGAGACTGGTGCAGGTAGTCCTGCCCTGGCTCATCGGCTTGTGCATCATTGTTTTTGCGGCCGGGCTCTACATGGCCTTCTTCACGGCGCCGCAAGACTATCAGCAGGGCAACACGGTCCGGATCATGTACATTCATGTACCCGCCGCCTGGCTGTGCATGATGTGCTACTCCATCATGTCAATCTCATCCATCGGCACACTTGTGTGGAAACACCCGCTTGCCGATGTTTCGGCCAAGGCTGCCGCCCCCATCGGCGCGGCATTCACGTTCATGGCTCTTGTGACCGGTTCCCTCTGGGGCAAACCCATGTGGGGCACGTACTGGGTCTGGGACGCACGGCTGACATCGGTTCTGGTTCTCCTCATCATGTATCTTGGTCTGATGACCCTCTGGCGGACGATGGATGATCCGATCAAGGCGGGCAAAGCTGCTGCTGTTCTGACACTCGTTGGGGCGCTCAACCTGCCGGTGATCAAGTTCTCGGTCGATTGGTGGAACACGCTTCACCAGCCAGCCAGCGTTGTACGCATGGATGGACCGACGATTCACCCGGATATTCTGTGGCCACTGCTGATCATGGCGCTTGCATTCAGCTTGCTGTTTTTCGTGCTGCATCTGATGGCAATGCGCAACGAGATCCTGCGCCGCCGGGTTCGCGCCCTGCGCCTGCGCGCGGCAAGTGTGTCTCACCCCGGAACCGCCGCTGCGACGGCCCAGCCTGCGGAGTAAGCTCATGGATTTTGGACCACACGCCGGTTTCATCATGGCTTCCTACGGCCTGTGCCTGTTCACGGTTCTCGCCCTGATCGCCTGGGTCAGGATCGACAAGGCAAATCAGGAACGCGCGCTCAGAGAACTTGCTGAACAGGGCATTTCCCGTGCGCGTCCCGATAGCAGGAGCAAATCGTCAAGATGAGTGCCCCACATTCCGAAGCCGACAGCGGCACGCCGCAAAAACGCGGCTTCCCGGTTCTCGTTCTGCTGCCGCTTGTCGTATTTGCCGGACTGGCGGCGCTGTTCTTGTTTCAACTGACGCTTGGGGGCGACCCAAAGAAAATCCCTTCCGCGCTGATCAACAAGCCGGCCCCCGAATTTGCGCTGGGCCCCGTTGAAGGTCTTTCCAGGGACGGTGAGGAAATTCCCGGCTTTTCCCGTGAAGACTTCCTTGGCAAAATCTCCGTTGTGAACGTGTTCGCCTCCTGGTGCGTCCCTTGCCGGCAGGAGCATCCTCTGATGGAAGAGCTGGGGAAGCTGGATGACATCCAGCTCATCGGCATCAACTACAAGGACAAGCCGGAAAACGCGCGTCGCTTTCTCGGCAGCCTTGGCAACCCCTATGATCTGATTGGCGCGGACGACGCCGGACGTGCAGCGATCGAATGGGGTGTTTACGGTGTCCCCGAGACGTTCGTCGTCGATGAAAAAGGCATGATCCGCTATAAGTTTATCGGACCGTTGAGTCCGATCACTTTCAAGGATACTTTCCTGCCCGAACTGAAGAAGGTGATGGACGGAGCCTGATGTCCTGAACCTTTGGTCACGGGACCTCCATTTGAAGTCACATTCCCGCGAAATCTCATGTTAGCGGCCAAAGTCACCGGCTCGTGACTCGCGATTGAAAGCCCGATTGCATATTTTATGCTCGAGCAAAAAAGGAATTGAACCAAATGGTGGGTCTTCACTCCCGGAAGGCAGGTCAGGCATTCCGGACGGGCGCGTTTGTCATTGCCGGATTACTAGCTGCAGTCACGTCGTGGGACAGTGTCATGGCGGCATCGCAGCCCCAGAAAGTCGTTGAACTGTTTACCAGCCAGGGCTGTTCCTCCTGCCCGCCCGCCGATGAGCTCGCAGAGCGGCTGGTAGAGGAAAATCAGAACGTGCTGACCGTTCTGATGCCGGTTGACTATTGGGACTATCTCGGTTGGAAGGACACGCTTGCCAGCCCCGTCTATTCACAGCGCCAGCGCGCTTATGCGGCTCGCCGTGGAGACAGGTCGGTTTATACTCCGCAAATGGTCATCAATGGTGAGGAACACGTGGTTGGCAGCCGCGAAGGACAGGTCCGTTCAGCACTAGAGCGGACGGAGCCGTTCACGACGGAAGTTGACCTGAAAATCTCCGACATGGTGGTCCAGGCGACCGTCAACGGCGCCTTGCCACAGGGCGCCAAAATGGCGACCGTTTACTTTCTGCGCATCGATGACGAAGCGACCGTCGATATTGGGCGCGGCGAGAATGCGGGTCGAAAAATCAAGTACGTCAATGTAGTCCGTAACCTTCAACCGATTGGAATGTGGTCGGGTGGAAGCGAAACCTTCCGCATGACCAAGTCCCAGTTGGATCTCAAAGGCGACGCCAGATGTGCCATTCTCATTCAGATCGAAGATCAGGATGGACCCGGCAGGATCATCGGCGCCGCCGTCATGGACTGGCGCGGCGGCTTCTAGAGGGCTCGAGACCGAGTTAAAAAGATTGGTCAACAGCCCTTTTGATCTGCCCCTAAGCCGCCGCGCATTTTTTGCCGTTGTTGAACAGCCTGCCCACATGCAGGTTTGATGGCCAACCGGCCGGCAACGGCAATCAACTCATTGGTGCTTCACGCCAAGCTGCCTGAGTGCTCGCTCAATGAATGAGCAAGAACGTCCCTGTCACAAAATGACAAAGCTTGCGATGCTGGAGGAAAGACAGCTTCGCGACTGGCGTTTGACGATGTACTGCTCGCGCAAAAGCCGCAGTTTCTCATTGCCAGTCAAGCTCATGCTTAACTTGATGGAGTCTCGTTCGCTTCGATGTAAAGGCACTTTGCCAATCGGTGAGCACTTTCGACTGACGCCGCTCCAAGCAGCGGCCAGCTCTGGGTCAGACCTTCAAAAATAAACAAAATGTCCGCTGCCCGATCCTCAAGTCCCGCAACAGCTGCTGCCCTATCGGCAACACAGGTCTTGTGCCGGTTCAACAGCTCCTTGAGGTTTCCATCTTTTGGGGCAGCTGCTACGGCCGCATGAAACAAGCATCCCTGGGGCGCTTCCTGCGCCATCCAATCCGCGATGCGCTCGATGATGCTGCCAAGAGCGTCTGGACCACTTTCAGGAACATTGCTGAAGATGTGATCCATATATCGGCGATGGCGGTATTCCAGGGCACTCAGCACCATGTCGTCTCGAGATGGTGTGTACTTGTACAAAGTCCGCAGACTCACCCCTGCAGCCTCCCGCAGCGTCTCGACATTCGGCTCGGCGAAGCCGTGAATGACAAAGGCTTCTTCAAGCCCAGCGGCAATCTTTGTCCCTGTGTCCAACATGGTTGACAACGTAGAATGATCATTCTACCAAGACAAGTAGAAAGATCATTCTACCAGGAGGTCGACTGGCATGGCTCAAGACGACAAGATGATTGGCGTGGTTCTGACAGGACATGGTGGCCCGGAAAAGCTGGAGGTGCGGCCTGACTTGCCGAAGCCGCAACCGGGCTCCACGGATGTGATCGTCAGGGTGCGTGCCGCCGCCGTCAACAACACCGACATCAACACCCGGATCGCCTGGTATTCAAAAAGTGACCGCAAGGATGATGATGCAACATGGTCAGGCAAGCCGCTGGAATTCCCGCGCATTCAGGGTGCTGACGTCTGCGGCGAGATCGTGGCTGTTGGCAGGGATGTAAGCCCGGAGAGGATCGGTGAACGCGTACTGATAGAGCCTTGCCTGCGCGAAGCGGATGGCAAAGAACAAAAGATGCCCTGGTACTTCGGCTCGGAAACCGATGGCGGGTTTGCTCAATTCACTCGTGTTGCCTCCCGACATGCCATTCGGATCAACAGCGATCTCACAGATGTGGAACTCGCGTCATTTCCTTGTTCGTACTCAACTGCGGAGAACATGTTGACCCGTGCAAAGGTCGAACAAGGAGACATCGTTCTCGTAACAGGCGCGTCGGGCGGGGTTGGTACGGCAGCTGTACAGCTGGCAAAGGCCAGGGGCGCAGACGTGATCGCGATTACCAGCCCCTCGAAATTCGATGCACTTTACGAAATTGGTGCTGCGACAACACTTAGTCGGGAAGACGATGTTGTTTCGAAGCTCGGCGCAAACAGCGTCGACGTGGTGATCGACCTGGTCGCCGGACCCAAATGGCCAGCCCTATTGAACGTCTTGCGGCCTGGTGGTCGCTATGCTGTGGCAGGTGCCATCGGCGGGGCGATGGTCGAGTTGGACGTCCGCACGCTCTATCTGAAGGATCTCAGCTTTTATGGCTGCACGGTTCTCGAACCCGAGGTCTTCGATAACCTGGTTCGGCGGATCGAGCGGAACGAGATCAAACCATTGGTCGCGGAAACCTATGCCCTAAAAGATATTGGAGAAGCCCAAGCAAGTTTTGGCAAGAAAGGACATATCGGAAAGATTGTTCTTCAGGTTCCATGAGCAGCAACTCTTGATGGGCAATCTGATGAGACGGAACCGAACATGAGCCAGAAACTGAGTTCTTCCGAATGCCCTGGAGTTACCCTGTTACTGGCTTCACGCTGAGCTACGGCGAAAAACAGCGGGATTAAAGCCCCGTTCCTGTTTGTAACCTCGTCAAAAACTGCTACCCCTTGCGCCACGTAACCGGTGCTGGCAAGCGCGCTTTTTTGGAAAATCGCTACCACGTTTCTGAGACAGACCGGTCGACCAGCGCCGCCGCTGTCATGCTTTTTTGATGGCAGCTGATTCCGGGGAATTGGCATGAACCTTAATTCAAGGCTCCGCATCGCCTTTGTCAGCATCGTTGTCGGGGTGGTTGTCCTGGGGCTCAAGGTCGGCGCTTATCTTCTGACCGGATCGGTTGCACTTTATTCCGACGCCCTGGAAACCACGGTCAATATCGCCTCGTCGGTTGCAGCTCTTGCAGCCATATGGTTCGCGTCCAAACCTGCCGACAGCAATCACCCTTACGGTCACGACAAGGCCGAGTACTTCGCCGCCGTTCTGGTCGGGGTCATGATCGTGCTCGCGGCGATATCCATTTTCCACGCAGCCTGGATCGGCTTCATTCAGGGACAAGGTCCGCAATACTCCCTGGAAGGTATTGCAATGAACCTCGCAGCCACCATTATCAACGGTGCCTGGGCGCGGTATCTGTTGACCCACGGCAAAAAGGAACGCTCCCCTGCATTGAAGGCAGACGGCAAGCATCTGATGACCGATGTCTTCAGTTCTCTCGGCGTCGTGGCCGGAGTGATTCTGGTCCTGATAACTGGATGGAAAACTCTGGATCCCATTCTCGCTGTCATTGTCGGCCTTCTCGTTTTGTGGTCTGGCTGGGAGCTGGTCAAGGAATCCATCGGTGGCTTGATGGATGAAGCCGCCTCAGCCGACGTTCTTACCAAGATCCGTCTGCTGATTTCCGAACACGGTGAAGGCGCGCTTGAAGCTCATGATCTCAGAACGCGGATTGCCGGCAAATCGACCTTCGTGGACTTCCATCTGGTTGTTCCAGGAACGATGTCTGTCGAGACGGCGCATGATATATGCGACAGGATCGAAGAGGCGATTTCAGAAGATGTACCGGGAGCTCACATTACCATCCATGTCGAACCGGAGCACAAGGCCAAACATTCCGGGATCGTAGTGCTTTAGCCTGCCCTTAAGGCCAGTGACAACGAATGGACAAGCACCAGACGCGGAAACAAAAAACAGGTATTACAACGCTTGCGGGAAGCGCTCTAAGTGGCGCCTACCAGTTTAAGTCCGGGAATTTCTGATTATGCTTTCATGGCAGCGCTGGCACGCGCAACTGATTGACCACGTTATTCTGATTGCCGGTGCGATTTTCATGACATTGCCGGTCTATTCGCTGTTTGCCGCGACAACCCATGTGCCCGGCAGCCCGATGAAGCCACGCCTCGACCTCGGTAGCAGCACTCTGGAAAATTACGGCACGTTCCTGACGACCAGCTCCGGTTTTTCAGGTGACATAACCGCACTGGCCATGTTGTGGAATTCCTTCGTTCTGGGGGCCGGATTCGCCGGCCTGAAGGTTTTGCTGTCCCTGCTTGCCGCTTACGCTCTGATTTACTTCCGTGTGAAATTCGCCTCAGCGGTCTTCGCAGTCCTGCTGCTTACATTGATGCTGCCCCTGGAGTCCCGTTTCCTGCCGACATTTGACGTCGTCGCCGGGCTTGGGCTGGTCAACACGCGCGCCGGCCTTATCTTACCTCTTGTAGCCTCCGGGCTCGGCACGTTGTTTTTCCGCCAGTTCCTGCTGACGGTTCCCGATACGCTTCTGGAATCCAGCCGTATCGACGGTGCAGGTCCATGGAAATTCTTCAAGGACATACTCCTGCCCTTGTCGCTGCCGACTGCGGGTGCACTTTTCCTGGTGTCCTTCGTCACGGGCTGGAACCAGTATCTCTGGCCGGTCATCGTGACCTCGGAAGAAAGCACCTACACGGTTGTCCGGGGAATGCAGTTTTTCGGGCGCGCAAGCCTGCCCGGGCTGATGCTTGCGACCCTGGCAATTCTTCCTCCCGCATTGCTTGTCATCTTGTTTCAAAGACAAGTGATTAAAGGTCTGTTCGACGGCTCACACTGAAAGGCAAACTGCATATGACATTTCAAGCGATCCTGTTCGATTGCGACGGCGTTCTGGTCGATTCGGAAAAAATTTATGTCGACGTGGAGCGCGAGCATCTGGCACGGATCGGACTGCACTACGGCATGGACGAATACATGGACCGGTTCCAGGGCTTGAGCGGTGTCGACTTCTGGGCTGAACTGGACCGGGATCATCGTGCTCTCGGCAAAGGTCCCCTGCCGGATGCCTTCGGGACAGATCTTGATGAAGCGACCATGGAGCGCATTAACAGGGAACTGTCGGAAATTTCGGGCATAAAGCAGCTTCTGGAGGCCCATAGAGGCCCGCGCGCAGTTGCATCATCATCACGTCTACACCGGCTGATCCACAAGCTGAAGCACACCGGCCTGTTCGGGTTTTTCGAGCCGCACATTTATTCCGGTGAGCAGGTAGAGAACGGTAAACCCGCGCCGGACCTTTTCCTGTTTGCAGCCGAAAAGCTGGGAGTCGCGCCCGCGCATACCCTGGTGATCGAGGACAGCTCCAATGGTGTCAAGGCAGGTCTCGCAGCAGGAATGACCGTATGGGGATTTGTTGGCGGAGGCCACAGCCACGACGGACATGCTGAGCAATTGGAAGCGGCCGGCGCACATAAGGTAGTCGACACGCACGACAATCTCGCGGAACTGCTGATGAGCGACAAGACCGTCGCCTGACGCTGAAAAAAAGAAGGCGCTTCCAAAGGAAGCGCCCTTGAAGAGCCTCCAGAACCGGCGACCTTATCGACCGAGATCGTGTTCCGGGTTCGCACTGATCTTGTGGATCGAAAGGTCTGCTCCCATGTGCTCTTCTTCCTGCGAAAGCCGTAGCCCCACCGTTGACTTCAGAATACCGTAGACGACAAACCCAGCCGCCGAGGCGTAGACAGCCCCTGCGACGGTGCCGATGATCTGGCTCATCAGGGCAACTCCCCCGAGTCCTCCGAACATTTCCAGGCCAAAGATGCCTGCTGCGATGCCGCCCCATGCACCGCAAATGCCATGCAATGGCCAGACACCCAGCACATCATCGATTTTGAGTTTGTTTTGGCAGAGCTCAAATCCGGTCACGAAGATCGCGCCGGCCACGCCGCCAACGATCAGGCTACCGATCGGATGCATGACATCGGACCCAGCACAAACGGCGACAAGTCCGGCAAGCGCACCATTGTGAACAAACCCCGGATCGTTCTTGCCGACCACAAGAGCCATCAGAATGCCGCCAACCATTGCCATCAGCGAATTGATTGCAACAAGACCCGAAACGCCCTCCAGAGAACCCGCCGTCATTACGTTGAACCCGAACCAACCAACGCAGAGCATCCACGATCCCATTGCCAACCATGGCAGAGAGGATGGCGGAATACCGATCGGGCGGCCATTGCGATCAAATCGGCCCCTACGGGCACCAAGCAAAAGAACGGCCGAGAGCGCAATCCAGCCTCCGACGGCATGCACCACGACCGATCCCGCAAAGTCATGAAAACCTGCACCGAATTGTGCCTCAAGCCAGGTCTGGAAACCGAAATTCCCGTTCCACACGATGCCCTCAAACAATGGATACACGATGCCGACAAGTGCAACCGTTGCCAAACACTGGGGCCAGAATTTCATCCGCTCGGCTATGCCGCCGGAAATGATCGCAGGTATGGCAGCGGCGAATGTGGTCAGAAAGAAGAACTTGACCAGTGTCAGCCCCTGTAACTCGAAGCCTTCACCGCCACCGGACAGTGTTGCGGCATTGACAAAGAAGGTCGTGCCGTAGGCAAAAGCGTATCCGACAAAGAAATAGGCAACGGTGGAGAGCGCAAAGTCCACCAGGATCTTGACCAGAGCATTCACCTGGTTCTTGTGACGGACTGTGCCGACTTCAAGAAAGGCAAATCCACCATGCATGGCGAATACGAGAATGGCCCCCACAAGGACAAAAAAGACGTCTCCGCCGACCGCAGATGTATTCATGAATGACCCCCAATTAGGCAGATTGCCGCTTGTTTCTTCTCATTGGGGGTCGAGGGTTTCAAAATGCATGCCAAACAGGCAAAATGCTTCAAAAAAGGCAGAAAACAGCCAAAAGTTTAAACAAAAACTGCATCAATCATGACACTCACCACAAAAAGTCAGCCTAGTTTTTCATCATCTGATCACTTTTTATGCGAGCAAGTTCTTTCGTGACCACGCAAGCCTCAACAACACGTGAAACGCTGCGTCAGGTTTTCACGTTATTAACCATGATTTCGGATCCTCGAGACGAGAAGACAGGCAAGAAGCAGCGAACATGGTCAAACGGGCTTTCATTACGGCAATTATCGTCGGGACAATTCTGACACTCATCAATCAAGTTGACGCCTTGTTTGGAGAAGCAGAGCTCGTCATCTGGCAAGCGCTTCTTTCAACAGTTGTGCCTTTTGTCGTTTCCCTGGTGAGTGCGTCCCTGACACTGCGTCATTCAAAACGAACAGAGGAAATACCTGCTGACAAAACGGAAAGCTCAGCTCCGCATTCAAACAGCGCCGAAACTGCCGGCACACCATCCGACTCAGCACAAGCAACATCAAGCGAACGCATTGATCAGCTGCAAGACGCATTTTCGGTTGTTTCGCAAATCGGACAGAATGCGAAAGCCGTCAACTCAGCCAGCAAAGAGCGCGCGGAGTTTCTCGCCGACCTGATTTCCACGGCGGAGCAAATTCAGTCCGACCTGCAATCCGTCGGTCGCCAGGCACTCAGCTGCACCGAAGACCTTGCAAAAGCCGGCGGCAAGATCACCGAAGCGCGAACGGGCATTCAATCCGTCGCGCAGACATGCCTCAGTGCGGCGGACCTGATCGGAAAACTGAATTCGGCCACCGTGGACCTGTCAAAGAAGTTCGAAGACATTGAAAGTCTCGCCCAGGAAATTTCTTCGATATCGTCCCAGACTAATCTTCTTGCCTTGAACGCGACCATAGAGGCAGCACGCGCCGGAGACGCCGGAAAGGGATTTGCCGTGGTCGCAGGTGAGGTAAAGTCGCTCGCCGGATCGACGGAAAACGCCGTGGTATCCATTTCCAACATTCTCTCCGAGATGACCGGTGCGCTCGCGGAAACACGTCAATTGGTCGGCAACGCAACCGAGCAGCTGCAATTGTCAGACAGCCAGAGCGCCAGCAGCCTGGAACAGATTTCTTCCGTCGAGCAATACCTGAACGAATTGACGGCGCGAAACGAGACAACATCCCATCAGATGACCGAACGCACGACAGCGCTGGAAGGGGTGTCAGCAAATCTGCAGAAAATCCGGCTCGACACGGAAAATGCGATCAAGGGATCAGCCAAAAACATCGAATTGGCTCAAATGGCGTCAGACACTGTGACAAGTGTCGCTAGGTCTCTGAAGCAGGCAATTTGAAGTCATCTGCCTACTAAAAAAAGGCCCGGGCAATCCCGGGCCTTCCAAGTTTGCGGTCTGAGCCAATAGACCGCCAGGGAGATTTTTGAGGTCAGCGCCCTGAACTTAGAGGCGCTGAGAACCTGTACCGAATTCCGGATAGGCTTCGACGCCGATTTCGACCTTGTCGAGACCGAGTGCCTCTTCCTCATCCGAGACCCGAATGCCGATGGTCAGCTTCAGGACGTACCAGACAACACCGCTGGCAACGAAGGTGAACACGCCATAGGCCGCGATACCGACGAGCTGAGTGCCATAAGAGGCAGCATCGTTGGACAGCGGAACGATCAATGTGCCCCAGATACCTGCAATCAGGTGAACCGGGATCGCGCCGACAACATCATCGATTTTCAGTTTGTCGAGCATCGGAACTGCAAACACCACGATGACACCACCGACACCGCCGATGAAGACGGCCTGCCAGACGCTCGGAGCAAGAGGTTCTGCGGTGATGGAAACCAGACCGGCAAGTGCGCCGTTCAGGGCCATGGTCACATCAACCTTCTTGTAAAGTGCCTGAGTGAGACCCACGGCAACCACAACACCGGCAGCAGCAGCCATGTTGGTGTTGGCAAAGATGCGCGAGACGTCGGTAACATCGCTGATGGATCCCATGGCGAGCTGGGAAGCGCCATTGAAGCCGAACCACCCGAGCCACAGAATGAATGTGCCGAGAGTTGCGAGCGGCATGGAAGATCCAGGGAACGGATGAACGCTGCCGTCCGGACCGTATTTGCCTTTACGAGCCCCAAGGATGATTGCCCCTGCGAGAGCAGCCCAACCGCCAACTGAGTGAACGATCGTTGATCCGGCAAAGTCGGAGAAGCCCATTTCGGAGAGCCAGCCGGCACCCCACTGCCAGGAACCCGAAATCGGATAAAGGACCCCGGTCAGGACAGCCGAGAAGATCAGGAAAGGCCAAAGCTTGATACGCTCGGCAACGGTACCGGACACGATGGAAGCGGTTGCTGCAACAAACACCATCTGGAAGAACCAGTCGGAGGCCGTGGAATAACCGGTATCCAGAGCATCGCCGCCAACCGGATCGAACGCATATGGACCGAGGGAGCCGATGAAACCACCGTCAACACCGGTGTACATGAGGTTGTAACCGGTGATCCAGAACATCAGTCCTGCAACGGAGTAAAGAGCAATGTTCTTCAGGCACTGCATGGAGACGTTCTTGGAACGCACCAGACCGGCCTCAAGCATGGCGAAGCCCGCTGCCATAAACATGACGAGGAAACCGCCGATCAGAAACAGCAGCGTGTTGAAGATATAGGCGACTTCCGGTGATACGGCCGGCACCTCGGGTGCGGCTGCAGCATCCTGAGCAACAACCGGCAGCGCCGAAAGGCTCAGCATGGCCAGTGTCGTCGCGCCCTTAGCGACAAGATTTTTCATGATACGTTTCCTTACCTGAATCACAGAGCTTCGGCGTCGGTTTCGCCGGTTCGAATGCGGACCACCTGATCGATCGAGTGAACGAAGATCTTGCCGTCACCGATCTGACCGGTTTTGGCAGCGCCGGTGATCACTTCGACCACCTTGTCGACAGCACCAGCGTCGACTGCGACTTCGATTTTCAGTTTCGGGAGAAAGCTGACCGCGTATTCCGTCCCGCGGTAAATCTCGGTGTGCCCTTTCTGGCGGCCGTAGCCTTTGACTTCGGTCACCGTGAGCCCCTGGATGCCGATGCTGGTCAGGGCATCACGCACTTCGTCGAGCTTGAACGGCTTGATGATCGCCATCACTATTTTCATTGCTCGTTCCATTCCCCTCGTTAGCGCCTCTTCCCGTTGAAGAAGCTCGGCCGGCCGCCCCGGAAACGCGCCTGTTTGGTGTCCCTCTGGAAGGATCTGTTCAGGTCTTTGGCGTCCCCATCGAGCGGGGATCCGGGCCGGCGTCGGCACTTACTAATCAAAGACCGTGCCAGTTTTGATTTTCGGGAGAGAAAACCGCAGAATTCTGCGACAAAATGCGGGGAAAATGCTGCTTTTGGACTTGATACCCAATTTCTTCTGACCGTTTCTCAGGCACAAAAAATGCCTAACTTTTAACCACGCAAATTTCACGAGATTAAAAATTAGGCAAATCTGAAATGAGCAAGGATTACGCTCAAAAATGCATCACCGGACACCCCAAACGCCGCTTCACAGACAGCTGGATAGGCCGAACAAACAGGGAGAACTACGCTGAGAAACCGCTTGCTTTCATGTAGGCGATCTCTTCGGGTGTGGAGTCGCGTCCAAGGATCTTGTTCCGATGCGGAAAGCGGCCAAACCGACGGATCACGTCCATATGGATGAGCGCGTAGTGATAGAGCTCCTTGTCGCCAAGGACCCGGCAAAGGTCGACAGCTTTTTCCTGATGCTCGATGTTTTCCGAATGTTCGAAAGGTAAAAAGAAAAAGCCTCTGACATCCTTTGGAAAAGCTCTTTCATATCCTTTTTCCAAAGCGAATTCGGCTACCGCAACTGCTTTTTCATCAGCAGAGAACGCTTCCGGGGTCCCCCGGTAAACATTTCTTGTCATCTGGTCGACCAGCAGCAACAGCGCCAGGGCACCGTCTGCGGTCTCCATCCAGGAATCGAGATCCCCCGCCTTGGCCGCATCTATCGCCGCCATAAACCTGTCGCGGCATCGGCTGTCGAACTTGTCGTCATTGGCAAACCACTTGGATGGGCCTGCCTGCCACCAGAAGTCCAGAATATCCAATGAAGAAGGAAGCTGATCAGTCATGTCGATTTACCGTTGTTCCGAGCTGAAAGAGAAAGTTTGCATTCCGGCAAGAAGAAACTTGCCCGAAACGCTCCTTTAAGTGGTTCACGCAAAGCACTTCAAAGATAGGCGGCTCAGCCCCCGCATGCACGTTTTTGCCAACTCGCCGTGTGCATTCTGGTCCGCTCTTCGAGATATCCCGCATCCTTCAATCCTGCCATTTCCGCTTTGAATGCCTCGACAAGCTCAGGGTCGGTCCCCTTGCTGAAGACTGCCCAAAGCGGTTTCGCCAGTGCCTCAACGAAAACCACAGGCTCAAGCTGTGAACCGTCATATCCCTGATTGCAGGCCGAAGCCTCAGCAAGGAATCCAGTGAGAGGCAGGAGATCGATACGTCCGAGAAAGAGCATTTCGATGCCCTGTCTGTAGTCGGTGAGCGGCATCAGGTGGCGGGTATCATCGAATTTAAGTTGCTTCAGGTAGGAATGCAGGTTTCCGCCATCCTGCACGCCGATTTTCAAGTTCAGATCCAGCAAGTCTTCAAGACGCTCAACGGAGACTTCCGGACTGGATTTGAGCCGGTAAAGATACTGACCGTAGGGAGAAACCTCGCCGAGCCAGTTAAATTTCTGCTCGCGGGCATCGGTCCGCGACAGGGAGAAAAACAATACATCCGGATTCGATTCAGCCAAAAGTATCGCGCGCTTCCAGGGCAGGAACTCAAAGGAGCTGACAGAGACAGGAATTTGCCTGTTTACCCGGTCCACCACCTCAAGCATGTACTCTGCAACATACCCATCAGGTTTGCCTGCATTGTCCCATTGAAGTGGGGCAAATCCCTGAGTGACGATCCGAACCTGCCGGGGTTCGGCTTGCGCATGCATGGCCAAAGACACAGAGACCAAAACCACGGCGACCGCTGCAGTCCACTTCCGAAGGTTCATTTCCCCACCTGCTTTTTGCCCTTCCGGCTCCGGGTTACAGCCGCCTTGG
>JBCCVB010000004.1:0-98960 GCA_039195965.1 Pseudomonadota bacterium | reverse complement strand
TTCTGGCAGAACCCGAAGAACACTTTGCAGACCAATGGTCAGCAGACCCGGTGGAGTTTGGTGTCTGTATGACATTGATCGCGGAAGCGTTGGGAGTCGCTCAGCCTACCGCAAGCAGGCATCTGGACATTTTGTTGCGCGCCGGTTTCATCACCGTCCGCAAACACCAAAAATGGTCCTACTGCAAACGTAACGAGCCTGCGATCCTGGATTATCTGAATTGGTTGAAACAGGAGTTGTCCGTTTCGTAGCCCTTGGGTGGAAGGAGCGCTGCGACCCTCTCGTCATCAGGATGTGTCTTCGGTCAGAGGATCTGAAAACGCGGATTTGTTCAACCACCGGCCGTCAACTCCAGGGAGACGCTTGGCCAGACATTCAATTGCGGCTTTGCCAATGGGTTCACCGCCGCCGACATAGCGTTTGACCAGCGAGAAACCTGGCTTCCTTGCTTAGGAAAAAGCAGAGTCCGGCTGCAAGCTCGATTGGCGCACCAAGCCTTTGACAGGAACAAAGTTGATGTAGGCAGCCCATCGCACCCGCGGATGCGCAGAGACGTGGTATGGAGTGCCGCCAGCGAACGGTCATCTGCGCGTCGTGACGGACAACCATCTCCTTGGTTGAAATGTAACCTTGAAGTTACACGGCGCATTGCCCATGTAACGTCTAGGTTACAAAATGGGGTGAAACATGAATGCGCTGACATTGACCCGGCTCTCTGCAAATCTGCTGCTCGTGTTTGGAATTGCGGCCGTCATAGTCTCTATCCTTGCGGGATATCCGATTGAGGCCAGGTACATAATCGGTCTAGGTGCGGTGGCAGTTCTTGGAGCCGTTACACAGTTTGCCGTTTCAATCATCAAACCACGCGCAATCAGGCCATCCTGGGACGAACAGACCGTTGCGTCGCATCGCGGATCGTATCAGTTCGGATACTGGGCAGCGCTGATCGGTTTCTGGGCTCTGTTCTTCTTGAGCCAGTCCCGTGGTGTGGACGCGAATGAAGCACTTCTGTGGATAGGCGCCGTACTGATATGCGCACCGTCGGTTTGGATGGCGATCGCGACGTTCCGAGGGCGTGCCGGGTGAAGCAGCTTCTGACCACTCTCAAGGATCACCGGCAAAAGGCTGGTCTGACGCAAGCAGACCTTGCTGAACTGGTCGATGTCAGTCGGAAAACAATCAACACCGTTGAAAATGGAGTTTTTGTGCCGTCGACAATCCTTTCTCTGAAGCTGGCCCGTGCTCTCAAAGTCACTGTTGAAGATCTGTTTCAATTGCCGAACTGAGTTGACCCCGCATCGTCCGCTGGATCTGCTGTCATCATGGCAAATCCCTGACCTTGCTTCATCATTTCCCAGTCCGCCAAGCTGTTGTCGATGAGGATATTGTCTTCGTTGGATACGATCACCCTGATTTCCGTATCCAGCGCCGCAGCGTCGAGCTCTTCAGTTGTTGGAGGCAACAGACAGCTTGCCTCAGGGGCGCTGCGGGTTACACAAAGATCGCTATTGATGCTTGGAGCTTGTCCTGAACCCGGTAGCGAATTCTGCCCTTTGGCAACAAGCAAGTCCGGGCAGGTTCAAGAAGTACCAGACGGTCGCAGTAAACTCGTTTTACCTGCAACTTGAACGATTTGTGATAATTGCCCGTTGCCAATTCTGATCCGGCAACATAAAAAGAGCGTCGCATTACGAGTTGGGGCGACGCCCAACGCCAACCTGCTGCTCCGAGCAAGGTGGTGCTCCGAAAGGGGAATGTGGCCGAACCGGCAACCAAACGGATCTCGCCATTAGCGTCGTTTCAGCAAAAAGGGATCGACGCACGTGCCAATCAAAGTTTCCGACAGTCTTCCTGCCCGCCGCTCACTCGAATCCGAAGGTGTGATTGTTATTCGAGAGGCCGAAGCCATGCGGCAGGATATCCGGCCGCTGCGGATTGGCTTGCTCAACCTGATGCCCAACAAGATCAAGACGGAAACGCAGATCGCCCGGTTGCTTGGGGCTACACCTTTGCAAGTTGAGTTGACGCTAGTGAGAATGACGGATCATGTTCCGCAGAACACACCTGCCGAACATATGGAGGCCTTTTATCGGCCTTGGGCGGATATTCGAGACGAGCGTTTTGATGGTTTCATTATCACCGGTGCTCCCGTTGAAAAACGCCCCTTTCTGGAGGTCCGCTACTGGCCCGAGCTTTCGGAAGTGTTCAACTGGACGCAAACCCATGTCCATCGCTGTTTCATGATCTGCTGGGCTGCTCAGGCCGCGGTTCATCACTTTCACGGTTTGCCCAAACACCTGCTTCCCGAAAAACGCTTCGGTGTCTTCAAGCACCGCAATCTCGCGCCGACGTCACCTTATCTTCGTGGTTTTTGCGATGAATTCGAGGTGCCGGTTTCCCGCTGGACAGAGAACAGGCATGAGGACATTCCGGCTGCAAGCGGATTGAAGGTTCTGGCGGAAAATGACGAGAGCGGTCTTTGCCTCTTGGAAGACCCGGCCCGTCGTATGCTTCTGATGTTCAACCATCTGGAATACGACACTGACACTCTTGGCGAAGAGTTTGTTCGCGATGGCGGAGGCAGACTGCCGCAAAACTACTTTCCGGACGACAATCCATCGCTGCCACCGGAAAACAGCTGGCGCGGTCACGCGCATCTGCTCTTTGGCAACTGGATCAACGACATGTACCAGACAACGCCGTTTGACGTGAACGAGATCGGACGGACTGTAGAGACCAGGATTACAGCTGTAGGGGCTGGTGAGTGAACAACGGTGTTTTGGCGATGCGTGAGCTCCTGATGTTAGCTCAAACCTAAAGACCCGCCCGCCGTAAGCCTTCCACGAAATGTGCAAGTTCGTCTGGATACTTTTCCGGCTGAACGGACGCCCAATGGTCAAGGCTGAAGTTTGGATGGGCCTTCATAACCATTTCGGCTTCGTGTTTTGCCTCTTCGATCATATTCAACATACCGTAGCTCGCAGCCAGAAGCCTGCGGCCTTCAGTGAGATTCTGCATGGTATTGATGGTCGAAATTACCTGTTCATATTCTCTCAGGTTGTAGTAAGCGCCACCAAGGTGCCAAAGATATTGGTCGGGATAAAATGGATTTAATCGCATGGCCTTTTCGAGTAGTTCGATGGCTTCCGCCGATCTTCCGCAATAGGTGAGAGCATCCGCCATCTCTGACATCAGATCTGCATCATTTGGGTTAAGCTTGATTGCCCGTTCGTACGCGCTGATTGCAGCATCGTGTTCCTTGTAGTGCAAATGCGCAAAGCCGAGCTCACCAAACCCCCGTGCGTCAAGTGAATCCAGGTCGATTGCATCCAGTGCAAGGGCAAGTGCATTTTGGATGGCAACGTCGGGCTCTGGCGCCCAATTGTAGCGCCATTCGAGATTCAACGTTCGGGACTTGGCTGCTATAGCTCTTGCATAGGATGGGTCATCGCGAAGAGCGGAATCATAGAAATGGCGGGCTTGGCGGACACCTTGGCGAGTGTAACTGAAGATATGTCTCTGACCTTGCAGCACAAGCCCATAGGCAGTCATGTTGGCAGGAGGCGTCTGCCTTAGCCGGTCCAACTCCGCTGCTTCAATTTTTACGGCCGTCGCAGATACGATGGTCTGTGTAATCTCGTCTTGCAAGTCAAACAGGTCTTCGAGTTCGCGGTTGTACTTTTCTCCCCAAATAGTCAGATCCCGAATGACATCGATCAGTTCAACAGAAATTCTGATCTTGTTGCCTGCCTTTCGAACGAAGCCATTGACCGCATATCTGACGCCAAGCTGTCTGGCCGTTTCCTGCGGAGTTAGACGTCGATTGCGATGAACATAGGCAGAAGCCCGCGAGATGACGAAGAACTGGTGAAATCTGGACAGGCTGGTGGTGATGTCTTCGGTGAGGCCGTCGGCAAACCAACACTCTTTTTGTGCGCCGTCTTGAAAAGTGAATGGCAGGACCACAACGGAAGGGTCAATAACGTCTCCCTCCTCGAAGCCTGCAGCATTGTTGTTGCAATTGTGCCTCAGGCTTGCGGTCATTGCCGCGCTAGTTGGATTTTCATGTATCAAGAAGACTTCGACCTCTTCCCGAATGTTCTTGAATTTTTGTGCGCCGAGATATTCAAAACCGATCGACATCTTGCTGTTGACGCTGTCATAGACAGACCGCGAGACGCAAATTCTGCCCGGGTCCGAAAATGCCTCAAGCCTTGAGGCGATATTGATGCTTTCACCGGACAATTTGCCGTTGTCGAGAAGAATATCGCCTAGATTTATGCCGATGCGAAAGACGATCTGCTTATCCTTCGCAGCCTTGTCATTCATTTTCCTAAGACGTTTTTGAATGTCTACAGAGAAGGCCACAGCATCGATAGCGCTGCCAAACAGAAGGAATATTCCGTCACCTGAAGTGTTGATGATTTCCCCAGAATAGGTCCTCGCAAGGGATGAGAATTCTTCCAGTCGTGAGCGAAAGGCAAGGGTGGTACCAACTTCATCATCACCCATCAAACCACTGTAGTTGACTACATCCGCAAACACGATTGCAGCGAGGCGTCTTGTTAGGCCGTGGTCGCACGCAGAAACGCTACTCATCAATGTTGCACCATCAAAATTGGCGCATTGACCGTGTGTTATCTCATCGTTTTGACCGGCCAAGCGATTGCTGACAATAAATCATCGTCTGTTTATTCAGACAAAGCAGGCCCCAGCTCAACAATATCATGATGGTTGTGTACGATCCAATTTCACCGGATATGGTGTCCACGCCATCTGGCTCCATCGAGAATCCACTCCGGTATTACTCCGCAGCGTTTTCGTGGTGATTGCCGCAACAGGAGTGACCATAGTTCTTCTCTCTGGACATCTTGCCGATGCCGGGATTGAAACTGTTGGTCGGATCCAGTGATTTGTAGTGGTTCGCAAGCGCCGGTTTGGCCTTATAGAGGTGACCGACATTGTGCTCAGCCGGATACTCGGCACCACGCTTGTCCAGCAACTCCAACATTGCAGCCTTCAGGGCCTTTGGGTCACAGCCTTTTTTGACGACATAGTCCTGATGCAGGACGTGACACAGGAAGTGACCGTAATAGAGTTTGGCTGCGATCTGGTCTTCGATTTCCGGCGGCAGTTTTTCAAACCAGTCATCGTCGTTGCGGCGCAAGGCGATGTCGAGCGCGAGGATGTCCTCGCAATCCTTCGTATGAACCGCTCCATAACGCACAGCCGCTCCAGCGGCGGCAAACCGGTGCAGCATCGCCTTGCCGGCTTCCTTTTCATCGCAGAGGAACCAGCCGTCGCCGCCCACGGTGTCAGTTAGAATGCGTTCCGTTTGCGGAGCGCTCGATCCCGAAACCTTCAGGATCAGATGATGCTCATATTCGTTGCGGAAGTCTCGCATCCGATGGGGCAGGGCTTCCGGGACAAGGTGCGACAGAAACTGCATCGTCCTGTCGGTCATGTTCTTTGGCAGAAACGGCACCTTGTTCAGTCGGGCGTCCATTGCACCTTTCAGGGCAAAGAACATTGGCAACCTGTCGGTGCCGAACCAGTCGATCATCAGCACCGTGTCTTTGCCATACCGATGCGCGATGTCAAAACACTCCCGGTGAAGATACTCTCCACTGACCGGGAGTTCCGGAAGTTCGGTCAGGAGGCGGCGGCGCATTGCAGTCAGTTCGGCCGGATCGTTGGTGCCGATGTAAAAGACCTGATCGCCCGTTTCGACGGGGAAGGTGTCAAGGCGCACCGCAAAAACAGCAACTTTTCCGGCGGACCCCGAGGATTCGTAAAGACCGCGGGGATCTGCGTTGAAACGGGCCGGGCTGGCGGCGTCTACGTCGCGAACACGTTCGCCATAGCTGTCGTCGGAGGCGCGCCCGGCTTCCTGACTGACATCGGCAGGGTCAATCTCGTCGCTGTCGAGTTTGCCAAGAATTTCTTCCGGTGATTGACCGAGATTGATGCCGAGGTGATTGATAAGTTCAAGCTCGCCGTTTGCGCTGATATGAGCGTAAAGGGAGAGTTCGGTATAGACAGGACCGCGCCGGACCAGGGCGCCACCGGAATTATTGCAGACACCGCCAATGATGGAAGCGCCAATGCAGGAGGAACCGATAACCGAATGGGGCTGGCGGCCATAAGGTTTCAGTGTCTTTTCCAGATTGAAAAGCGTCCCTCCCGGTTGGCTGACGATCTGGCGACCGTCATCCAGAATGTGCAGTTTGTCGAGGCGGAGGGTCGACACGATGACCACGTTCCGATCATAGCTTCCTTTTGGCGTCGAGCCTTCGGTCAATCCGGTGTTGGCTGCCTGCATGATAACAATGCAGTCGGCTGCGACGACGGCCTGAAGTACCTTCCACATCTCAACAAGCGTGCCGGGTACCACGACGGCGATTGCGTCGCCTTCACCCGAACGGAAACCCTTGCGATACCTTTCGGTTTTGCGGGCATCCGTCAGGCAATGACGAGAACCGACAATTTCCTTCAGGCGTTGGATCAGAACATCTTGTGTCATGTCGGGCCTCTAGCCGGAAAAGGGGGAGGCCGCGTGCAGCGGCCTTTGATCTCAGTAAGCCACTGATGGAAGCCAGGTTGCAAGTGCCGGCCAGAGGAACACCAGCGACAGGCCAAGCAACTGCAGCAGCACAAAAGGAATGATCCCCTTATATATGTCTGTCAGTTTGATGCCATCCGGGCAAACTCCTTTCAGGTAGAAGAGCGAGAAGCCCACCGGAGGTGTCAGGAATGACGTCTGCAAGGTAACAGCCACCAGGATCACAAACCAAACGAGTGCGGGTTCGTCCATTGCGCCGAAACCGGGAATGTCGAGACCCAGGCCATTGACAATGGGGCGCATCAGCGGCAGCACGATCAACGTGATTTCAATCCAGTCGAGCACGAACCCGAGCAGGAAGACAATGCCAAGAATGAAGATCACCGTGCCACTCGGACCAAGGCCTGTCGACGTGACCATGTTCTCGATCAGCTCGTCGCCGCCAAGTTCGCGCAGAACAAAGGAAAACACCGTCGCGCCCAGGAAAATGGCAAAGATGTAGGCGGTCGTGTTGAAGGTGGCCTTCAGAACGTTCCAGGTCTTCGCGAAAGTCAGTTTGCGATATGCAAGTGCCAGCAGCGTTGCACCGATTGCGCCGATACCGGAGGCTTCGGTCGGAGTACAGATACCCGCAAAGATCGAGCCTAGCACCGCGAAAATCAGGGCCAGTGGCGGCAGCAGAGCGACGAAGATGTCCTTGATGGCGGCCCAGTCCGGAGCGCTGGCGCCTTCAGGTGCCGGAGCCGCTTTCGGATTGAGAAGGGCCAGGCCGAAGATGTAAAGCAGATAGATTGTCCCAAGAAGCATCCCCGGAATGGCTGCTGCCATGAACAGGTCACCAACGGAAAGCGCCATCTGGTCCGCCATGATCACCAGCATGATCGACGGCGGAATGAGGATGCCGAGCGTACCCGAAGCCGCGACCACACCGGTCGACAGTGTCTTGGAATAGCGATGCTGCATCATCGCGGGCAGGGAGAGCACGCCGAGAAGCACGACCGAGGCCCCGACGATACCGGTTGATGCAGCCAGGATGATGCCGATCAGGGTGACCGTAATGGCAAGGCCCCCGCGCACGGTGCCGAACAGGCGCGTCATCGAGGTCATCAACCGTTCGGCGACGCCGCTTTCATCCAGCATCAGGCCCATGAAGATGAACATTGGCAGGGCGACCAGAACCGCGTTTGACATGACGGCGTAAACCCGGTTCACAACGGCGCCGATCGTCAGATAGTCAAGACCGGTGAACGTGTCCTCCAGTCCGGTCCAGGCCATGTTGCCCATGTCGAACTGATAAGCCAGCCCACAGAAGATCATACCCGTTCCGGCAAGTGTCCACGCCACGGGAAAGCCGGTGAAGAGCAGCCCGACAAAGCTCATGAACATGGCGATGACGAGCATTTCCTCGGTCGTTTCCACCAGGGTCGAAAGCCCTGCGGTAACAAGCACGAAGATACCAATGAGAACAAGCAGGCGAGTGAAACCCCGTCCTTCTCGCTCCGAAGGATCGGAAACGACAAGAGCGTGCACGTCATGCAGAAGCCGCGCAAGTGCCGCGATGCCCAGAAGGACGAAGCTGATCGGGATAATCGCCTTGAACGCCCAACGATAGGGCAGACCCGTTGCGGATGAAGAACGCTCGTTCACGCGATAGCTTTCCTGGAAGTAATCGAAGCCCTGATCGATCATCAGCCAGATGAAAGGAGCAAGCAGGAACAGGATACCGAGAATTTCAATGACCCGCTGGGCGCGCCGCGACAGCTGCATATGCAGCAGATCGACGCGAACATGGCTGTCCGTCGTCAGCGCATAGGAGACGCCGATCATTGTGACCAGGCCATAGATGTGCCACTGCAGCTCGTCGAGTTTGGGGAGGTTGACGTTGAAAGCGTAACGCAGGACGACCTGGATCACGATTGCGGCGACCAGCGCGAGGTTGGCCAGCATGACGGCATGGCCGGTGAACTTGACTGCATTGTCGATGGCGACAGCAATGCCGAAGCGGTCCGGATCCTTGTGTTCCGTGATCGCCTCATATGTTTCGGCGAGATCGCCTTCGTAGTCGGTGTTCATGGTCATCGCGCCGGTCCTCCTCAGTACGGCCGCAGCTCACCTGCCGAAGGTTCTTTCAAGAACCATCCCTGATGTGCTGGTAAAATCAAAAAAGCCGCGCCCGGAGGTCCGGGCACGGCAATTCAAAAGGATCAGAAGCGCGGTAGAAACGCGTTCTCTTCCCACAGGTCGTAGTTGGAGCGGAATTCGCTCAGGTCTGCATAGACTTCGGCGAAGTAAGCGTCATTAGCGCTTTCTTCCGCAGCAACTTCCTCCCAAGTGTCCCGGAAGAGCTGAAGCATTTCAGGGCTCCACTTGCGGATCTCGACCCCGTTTTCCTCAACATTGCGCTTCAGGGCGTCAAACTGCAGGGCTTCACCTTCAGCGAAGCTGTCGGCCATGGAGGCCTTGCAGGCTTCCGCCAGGATGTGCTGGTGCCGCTCGGATGCCTCGTTCCATACATCCTTGTTGATCAGGAGTTCAAAGACGGTGGCCTGCTGGTGCCAACCGGGGAAGTAGTTGTACTTCGCCACCTTGTGGAAGCCGAGGCGTTGGTCGATTGCCGGCATGGAGAACTCGGTCGCGTCGATGGCGCCTTTCTCAAGGGCCGGGAAAATTTCACCGCCCGGCAGAAGAGACGTGGCAACACCGAGCTTTTCCATCACCTTGCCGCCAAGGCCGAAGAAACGCATCTTCAGGCCTTTGAGATCATCAGCGGAGTTGATCTCCTTGGAGAACCAGCCGGATGTTTCCGGTGCGATCACAGCACATGGCAGAACCTTCACGTTGTATCCGGCTTCGTCATACATGCGCTGGTACAGCTCAAGACCGTTTCCGTAGTAGATCCATGCCATGTACTCGCCGGCTTCCGGACCAAAGGGAATTGCCGAAAACAGCGGCGCGGCAGGAATTTTGCCTGCCCAGTAACCGGCCGTGGTGTAGCCCGCATTGATCTTGCCGGAAGAAACCGCGTCGAGGATCTCGAAGGCCGGAACCAGCTTGCCTGGCTCATAAACTTTCATGCGCAGTGTGCCACCGGACATCAGTTTAACTTCCTCGGCAACGCGCGGTATCGGCGTTCCAAGGCTCGGCAATTCGGTCGAGAACGCAACGGGCACTTTCAGCATCAGCTTGTCAGCGGCAAGAGCCGGTTGTGCGGCGAGGCCGGCAGCAAGCACGAGGCCGGTCAGAAATTTGGTCATGTCTTCTCCTCCAGGGTGGTTGCCAGCGGCCCGGGACGGGCTGCAGGGCAACGAAAAACCAGAGGTAAATAAAATTAACCTCCTGTATCAGTCAACAATTTTGTTTACCTCTTGTTGAAAATTAGGTGACCAAGATGCATCGGATTCGGGGCTAAGAAATTGGGAAAGTGAGAGAAAATAGCAGGATATGAGTGAAAATACTTGCTCATGAGGTAAAGCAAGATTACCACTATTGAAGGAGGTGCAGCATGAGTAATCTGAACAACCTGTTCGAACCAATCGCCGCGGAGTCGGTGGTTGATCTTGTTGCCAACCAGGTGGAGAGCCTCATCGTCCAGGGCATCTTGCCCGAGGGTGCGCGCCTGCCATCTGAAAGAGAGCTGTCGGAACGCTTCGATGTATCTCGTCCCAAGGTACGCGATGCGCTCAAGCGGCTGGAAGATCTGGGGTTGCTTCATGTCCGCCACGGCGAAGGCACATTTGTTGCCCAGCTCTCCGGACAAGCGATGACCCCGGCGCTTATTGACCTCTACGCCCGCCACGGCGTTGCCTTCTACGACTACCTGGAATACCGCAAGGAGCAAGAGGCCTTTGCTGCACGGCTTGCGGCCGAAAGGTCGACCTCTTCGGACCGGGCGGCGATTGAAGAAGTTGTTGCCGAGTTGGAACGGGCTCAGGAAGAGGGCGATCTTGAAGCGTCCGAAGAGGCGGACGTCAAGTTCCACAGTGTCATCGTCAACGCCAGCCACAACGCCATGCTCATCCACATGATGCGCTCGATCTACGATCTCACGCGCCGAGGTGTTTTTTACAATCGACGGTATCTGCGCACGATCGACGGCTCCGGAGAACGTTTGCTTGAGCAACACTTGCGTATTGCTGCAGCCGTCCTGGCAGGCAACCCGGCTGAAGCGGAAGCCGCTGCGCGCGACCATCTCGATTTCGTTGAAATGTCTTTCCGTGTCGGCGAAGACCGCGAGCGGCGAGAAGCCTTCGCCAAGAAGCGCAAGCAGGCGTCAGGGCTTTAGTTCACGCGACATCGGGGTTGGAGAGCCGCTTCGAATGACGCCGCACATGCCTAAATGTGAGGTCGCCATTTGTCGTTCGCTGCGTTGATTGGGTGCGAGCAATTCGAGATTTGACTTGGCACGGGAGCGTTCATTTACTCGTTCGGAGACACCGGGGGCAATTCTGAAAGCTGGCAGCCAATTGGTTCGGTTGGTCGAGAACTGGCGTTTGGCGGTTGGTTCGGGCAGAATCGTTGAAACAGCGTTCCATTCGCAAAATCGAAACGAGGCCTCCGATATGATGTCAGAACTAAAAGTCCTCGCCGTATCAATCGCTTCAGTCACCATGTATTCCTCGCTCGTGCTGGCCGAAGACTACGGTTACGTCAGTGACAATCACAGCTGGTCGCTGAGCTGCAACAACTCGGGCTACGTCTTGCAGTCACAATATCCAGTGACCCGCTTTCATGAAGCAGGAGCTGGCTCCTCGGTAACGCGCGAAAGGGAAACGCTTTACCTTGGTCGGTCCTGTGATGCATCAAATTCTGTATTGGGTGATGGCAAGTGGTGTTGGGCCAATGGCGGTTTTTTTGCTGAACTGGGCGAATACAGGATGGGATTTCCAAGACAGGAACTGATTTGCCCAAACGAAGCGGACGATGTCCTGGATTGTCGGTGTTGACGCTTACTCGAAACGCTTCTGAGCATGCAGGAGGGGGTGTCGGCGCAGCATGCAAGTCCGATCGGCGAGCAATTCACCAACGAGCAGTTTCTATTCTTCGATGAGACCGTCGGATTTGAAGCATAAGTATCTGCGCAAGTTGTCCGAGGTTTCAAGCCAAGGAAGGCGTTGTGAACGCCAGATATGAAAGTGTGGCGGTAACGTTTCGGCCTGATCGAGAGATGGGATTGTTATGTAAATATCCTCCGGAAATCGTCGGTCCTTTAACGTTAGAGACGTTCCGCAGGTGCCGCAGAACGAACGTGTAACGGTTTCAGAAGACTGATGTTCCTTGGGGCTACCGCTCAAAAGGTCGAACCTGTCATGTGTGTAGGCGGCCCAGGCAGCCAGAGGTGAACCGATCGATCTTCTGCAACTCCTGCAATGACAGAACTCTGTAAGTTTTGGTGCTCCGGTGACGCGATAGCGAATGGCGCCACAGTGACAGCCTCCATCCAGTGCCTTGGTCATCATTGTTTCCCCGTCGCCGTTTTCAGCGGTATCCCGTTTAAGTTCGAACCGGTCCGCTTCCACATCTTGGTAGGGGGCGGCCCCGATCTGCATAGGCCAGACACATCACGATCTCTCTTGGAAGAGGGGCATCGGGTACAGTCAGCGTCATGGTGTCGAAATGATCGAACGACCATGGGTTATCTTTGTGCCCTAGTGGCAGGTCAACGGACGTCCCCGGTCCTCCAATTTTTACGTTCGAGGAAATGACAGCTTCGCCGCCACCGGCTGCTTCGCGCATCGGCGCGCCAAGTTTGGGGTGTATAACGGCACCTCCATGTTCCATGTCTCCATCAATGCCGACAATGGCGGCCTTTCCATAGGACACGGGAGCGTTTCCGAGTTGGGCAACGGCCAGATCTGCCAGTTCCTGGCCGAACGTCGATCCGATTTCGAACAGTTCGGACAGATCGTTCTCGAAGCGGCCAGCAAGGGGGTTGCTGAAAACGACTATTGCTGCGACGCGAGTGACAGGTTCGCAAGGTTGGCCGAATGCATCGGCTTCGATGACTTCTTTGACGAAAAAAGTTTTGCGACGAACGGACATGGGCGCTCTCCAAGTCTTCGGGAATGCCCAAGTCTCGCGTATTTTTCAGTCACTGTCGAACCAGGTGTTGGCTGGAATGCTTGCGTTTTCAGGAGTGGCATGCACTCAATTTCTGGAGGAGTGGCGAATGAACCTGAACCGCTGGCATATCTTGGCCGTCCTGTTTTTCGCCAGATTCACAATGGCGTTCCAGTTTCAGGCGGCCGGAGCGCTGTCACCACTCATTATCGAAGAGCATTCGGCAAATCTTGCGGATATCGGGTTGCTGGTCGGACTGTATCTGGCGCCCGGAGTATTCATTGCCATTCCCGGCGGAGCGATTGCTGTCCGCTTCGGTGACAAACACGTCGTCGCGCTCGGCATGGTCTTGATGTTGGTCGGTGGCGTTTTGGCGAACGTTTACGACGAGTGGAGCTTGCTGGTTGTATCAAGGCTGTTGGCAGGTGCCGGGGGTGTCATCCTCAATGTTGTTATGACCAAGATGCTGGTCGACTGGTTTTCCGGTCGGGAAATCTCAACCGCGATGGCAGTCTTCGTGAATTCCTGGCCCGTCGGTATTGCTGCGGCTCTTCTGGTACTTCCATTTACCGCGCAGGTAGGCGGCTTAGCATTGGGCTGGTGGACGGTGTCAGGTCTTATTTTGGCAGGACTGATCGTCTTTCTGGCTCTCTATCAACCACCCGAAGGAGTGGAGGCGACACCAGGTCTTCGGTTCGCAAAGCTGCCCCTCTATTCTCTATTGCTCGCCGGTGTCATCTGGGCTTTCTACAACGCAGCCCTTGCAATGGTGTTCAGCTTCGGGCCTGCACTGTTGAATGAACAAGGATGGTCTTTGCAGGACGCCGGTATGGCCATAAGCGCCTTTATGGTGATCTTCTCGATTGCACTGCCGCTTGGCGGCCTTCTTGCCGACTGGAGCGGGCGCCGAGACTTAATCATCGCTGTCAGCCTGGGAAGCTTTGCCGCGCTCATGCCCTTGGTATCCTTGCTTCCGCCCTGGGCAATTGCTCTGGTCTTTCTGGGTGTCGGGGGGCTTTTTGCACTGGCTGCTGGACCCATCATGACTTTGCCGGCTGCAGTCCTGCCACCGGAAAGTCGAACGTTTGGCATGGGGGTTTTCTTCACTCTCTATTATGCCGTCATGATGATCGCACCGAGATTTGCAGGAACCCTTGCAGATCGTACTGGAGACGCCGGGACAGCCTTCATCGCCGGCAGCGTAGTGTCCTTGTTGTGCATTGCCGCCTTGATCCTGTTTCGACAGACAAGGGCCGTGAGAGCTCCTGCAGAATAGAGCGGTCGCGGAGTTGCTGCGGTTCAACAACTGATGTGGAGAATGGAGAGCAACAAGTCCTGTCATCTGTTGAAAAAGGAATGCCAATTCAGATGAAATTTCCTTTCAGGACTCGTTCAAACTGCAAAGCTTAATCAACCAGCTTCCATCCGCCTGCCGAGCCAGAACATTCACCGATGACCCGCTTTCGTCCGTTCCTTCACTGAAACGAGCAACGCACCAACCAAGATTGCCATCGCAACCGGCACTTAGAACTCTGATTTGCTTGTTCTCGCCGCCTTCCAGCACCCATTCGCTATGCGTTTCCGCAATGGCTGATCGCCCAATCGCAGGTGCTCCATATGGCGAAAAGAGCTCGGCGTCCGGTGCAAACACCAAGGAACAGGCTGCAGCGACCGCCCGGCGATAACAATCTACATATTGATCGAATAGTTTCTGGCACGCTTCTTTGAAATCTGGTGAACCATCCATTGAAGCTGTCCTGAGCGCTAATTAAACCGGGTTTGTGACAGATTTGGGTAACGCAAGAGTCGTCTCACTTCGAGATGGCGTCAACGGTTGATCCGCCTTGAGGTGCAAGCGGATTGGTTACAAATGTTCTAAGACCCTTCCGGCAGCTCTGCGAGCCAGTCAAGGCCGTGACCGACCCACTCTGCAGGTATGGAATGGCCGCGCTCATGCAGGCAAAGTTCGAGGACACGCCCGCTTTTGCTCTTGTCCCAACGCTTGCAGGTGAGGCGCTGGTCACCACTATCTACCTCGTGACTATTCCCGGAAACCCCGTTTGTCTTTGAGAGAATGTCAAAACCCTCGGGGATCGGCATGGAATTGTAGATGCCGATTTCGTCAAAAGCGACGACACGGTCGGCGAGCCCGTGGATATGACGCAGGTTGACCGGGCCAGTTGGACAGGTTTCTGGATTTGATCGCCAAAAACCGCCAGCAATTGGCGCATATGCTCGGAACAGATCTCCAGTGTAACAGGCAACATTCCATACCATTGACGCACCACGTGAAAATCCTGAGGCGAGCGTTTGTTCGTCATCGATCGGCCAACGCCGGTGAACGTCCTTCAGAACCGCGCGAATATAGGCGGCTTCATCACGCCCACGCTCGGCTCTCCCCGAACCGATCTGGCGCCAATAGCCTGTTTGAGCAAATGGGGCCACGAAAAGGGCACCCCGTTGCGTCGCGCTGTTGACCATTGCCCGGTTGCGGAATGTGCCTTCCGGTGATCCGTTCCAGCCGTGAAAGTACACAACCAGTCGAAGTGGTGTCTTGCGATCCCAGTCCACCGGTTCCGCGGCCAGATAATACCCGCCTTCAACTTCACACTTTGTTTTCGGGCCGCAGGCCGAAGCCGAAAAAGGAATGAAGAAAAGAAACAGCGAAAGAATAATCGCGCGCATTGATTGGCCTCTTGGTCAGCAAGGGAGGATCATTTGCACTGAACCGGTGACCTGCAAGGCAAATGTCCGTGAGCCCGATTCCCTCGGAGACTGCTTGGTTGTATCGATGAGCGGTATTACCTTGCGGGCCGCAACTGTCGTTGATTCTTGCAGGAAGCAGCTCAACTTTTCATTTCGATATCATCTGGAGGCCTCAGCAAGTGCTTTATCTCGATCACATCACCGTAATCGCGCCGACGCTGAGCGAAGGTGTTGCGCATGTTCGGGAGTGCCTTGATCTCGACATTCCATTCGGAACCCGACACGAATACATGGGTACGCATAACCACAGGCTTCAACTTGGGGGCAGGGTCTATCTGGAGATCGTAGCGCTTGACCCGGAGGGCGTTTTGCCTGGACGTGCGCGCTGGTTCGGTCTCGATGACCAGAAAAGCGTTCGTGCCGACTGGGAAGAAGGGCGGCGACTGCGGGGTTGGGTTGCCAACACGAACAGTATCAATGCCGTTCCGATTGAGTACAGAGTTCACTTCGGCGACGAAGTGCCGTTGCCTTTCGACGAGCCATCCTTTGCCTTTTTCATTCCGGAAGACGGCTCGCTTCCACTGGACGGCGCATTGCCGTCACTGATCGACCATCGAGGTGATCCCACTTCAATGGCAGAAATCCCGGATCTTGGGGCACAATTTCGGTCACTGGCGATGGAACATCCAGATCCTGTCGCTCTCGAGGGAATATACCGCGATCTGATGATCGATCAGCCGCTGGAAATCACAAAGGGCCCCAAGGTTCGTTATCGGGCAGTGATTGAAACACCTTCGGGACTGCAAGAACTGACCTGATCAAGTCACGCGAGCCTGTCCTCTGACATCTGGTATCCGTTCATTGATGAAGTGAACGGAGGCCTGAACACAGCAAGCATCGGCGAGACAACTGACTCTTGTCAGATCTGGACTGAATTGCGGATACGATCAGTGTCCGCCGACTTCTCCCGGCTATTTCCGGAATGTGTTCCAGATCGGCAGAAGGATCTTGCTGGATATCGGGATCAGGATCAGTCCCAGTATCAGTCCGAAGACGCCATCCTGGGCAGCGGTCGCGGCCCAGGTCACAAAGCCTTCGGCCTGACCGATGGAATGGGCCAGTGCGTGGGACAGGTCATGGATCTTGCTGTAGAGCCAGCCGACACCAAGTTCTTTCGTTCCATGAAGGACAATCGAACCACCGACCCACAGCATGGCAGCAGTGCCGACAATCATGAGGAGTTTCATGAAGCCAGGCATGGCCTTGACGATGCCCCGACCGAGCGCGCGAATTATCGATAGACGCCCCTTGGCGGACATCATCAATCCAAGATCGTCTGCTTTCACAATCAATGCGACGGAGCCATAGACCATCACCGTGATACCGATGGCGACAACCGCCAGCGTGGCTGCTTCCATCCAGATGCTGCCATCTGGGATTTCTGCAAGGGCGATGGTCATGATCTCTGCCGACAGGATGAAGTCCGTCTTGATAGCACCGGACACTCTTTGCTCTTCAAGGTGAACGGCGTCAACCGGCACGCTTGCAGTTTTGTCTGCTTCCTCGTGTTTCGGCGCGAACAGATGATAGATCTTCTCCGCGCCCTCAAAACACAAATATGCTCCACCGAGCATGAGGAGCGGCGTGATCGTCCACGGGGCAAAGGCATTCAACAGCAAGCCGACGGGCAGGAGAAAAATGAGCTTGTTCTTCAGTGAGCCCTTGGCTATGCGCCAGACAATGGGGAGCTCTCGCGCTGGGCTGAAACCGGTGACGTATTTGGGAGTTACAGCGGCATCGTCAATGACGGCGCCTGCGGCCTTGGAACCGGCTTTTGCCGCTTGACCAATGACATCATCCACAGAGGCAGCTGCAACTTTTGCAATCGCCGTGACGTCGTCGAGAAGGGCAAGTAATCCGCTCATTGTCGATCCTGAAATATTTCGCTCTTTCGGGAGGCGAACATAAGGTGTTTTTGCGACAGCTGGAATGCACCAAATGTAATCCGGAACAGTCTCCGGCAAGTTTGCCCCTCGTCAATAGTTTCAGGCATGAAGGCTGCACTCAACAAGATTGCGTCAAGCATCCACAGGCAACGCAAGATTTTCCTTCTGGTTCAGGAAAGGTGATCACGTATTCTGTTGTGCCGGGGAGGTGAGATAAGTTCTTGAAAGCATTCCATGACCGGCGCCGTGAACGGGAGTATATCAAGCAAGGTGAGCAGGTCTTAGAGTCCTGCGCGCCTCAATCCTTCTATGAAATGCTTGAGATCTTCAGTGTCCTTGTCCGGTTGGACTGAAGCCCAGTGATCGACGTTGAAATTCGGATGGGCCTTTAGAACCATTTCAGCCTCGTTCTTTGCATCTTCCATCTTGTTCAGCATGCCGTAGCTCGCCGCCAGAATTCTCCGGCCCTCGGTTGGGTTCTGCATGGACTTGATGCTTGAAATGGCTTCTTCGTATTGCTTCAGATTGTAATAAGCACCACCGAGATGCCAGAGATATTGATCGGGGTAAAACGGATTGAGCCGCATGGCTTTTTCCAGAAGTTCAATAGCTTCCACAGAACGTCCGCAATGAGCAAGCGCGTCTGCCATGTCAGACATGAGATCGGCATCGTTCGGGTTGAGTTTGATGGCGCGCTCATAGGCGCTGATCGCCGCGTCATGTTCCTTGCGGTAGAGATGCGCGAAACCGAGTTCACCGAAACCGCGCGCATCCAGCGAATCCTGTTCGATCGCATCAAGCGCCAGAACAAGTGCGTTATCGATAGCGATTTCGGGTTCCGGAGCCCAGTTGTATCGCCAGTCAAGGTTTAGGGTCCTGGACTTGGCAGCCATTGCCCGCGCGTATTTCGGGTCGTTATGCAAGGCGTTATCGTAAAGCTCTCGCGCATGGCTGACCCCGATCCGGGTGTAGCTGAAAATATATCTCTGCCCCTGCAACACGAACCCGTAAGCCGCCATGTTTGCAGGTGGGGTCTGTTTCAGCCGGTCAAGCTCCGAAGACTCAATTTTTGCTGCTGTTGCTGAAACAATGACTTGCGTTATTTCATCCTGAAGGTCGAAAAGATCCTCGATTTCCCTGTTGTACTGCTCGCCCCAGATTGTCCGGTTGCGGATGACATCAATCAACTCGATGGTGATCCTGATCCTGTTCCCGGCTTTCCGAACGGATCCGTTGACGACGTACCGGACGCCAAGTTCACGCGCTGTTTCCAGCGGCGTCATCTGCCGGTCGCTGTAGATGTAGGCCGAATTTCGCGAGATGACGAAGAACTGGTGGAACTTCGACAGGCTGGTGGTGATGTCCTCTGTGAGGCCATCTGCAAACCAGCTGTCGCTTTGGTCGCTTCCCTGAAAGGCAAATGGCAGGACGACAATCGACTGGTCTATCACCGGGCCGCCTTCAGTTTCACCGCTATCCTTGCGCTCACGCCGCAGGCCAGCGGTCATCGCGGCGCTGGCCGGATTTTCGTGGATCTGAAAGACGTCGATGTTGTCCTTGATATTCTTGAACTTCTGCGCACCCAGATACTCGTAGCCGATCGACATCTTGCCGCTGACGCTGTCATAGACAGATCCCGATATGCAGATACGACCCGGTTCGGAAAAGGATTCTATGCGCGAGGCGATGTTGATGCTGTCGCCGGAAAGATCATCATCGCTCTGAAGAACATCTCCCAGGTTGATGCCAAAGCGGAAAATGATCTTTTTGTCCCCGGCAACGTCCTCGTTCATTTCGCGCAGTTGCTTTTGGATGTCCACCGCAAACGTGACGGCGTCAACTGCACTGTTGAAGAGCAGAAAGATGCCGTCACCTGCAGTGTTGATGACTTCTCCTGAATGAGTTTGAGCAAGTGAGGTGAAATGCTCCAGGCGTGCACGGACAGCGAGGGTGGTCCCAACTTCGTCTTCGCCCATCATACGACTATAATTAACGACATCTGCAAATACGATTGCAGCGAGGCGTCTTTTTAAGCCGTGCTCAGACCCGCCGTTCATATTACTACACCGTCAATTAGAATTCCTTGGCCGCTTGATAAGTTCAAAGGGCGACCTGGTAAGGCGTTCGCTGATGTGTTGTCTGTTGTCTGACCATTCAGACCTAAGGAGACCAACATGGATAATATCATGATGTTGGCCGTCTGCGTACCAGCCTTCCCGCGTGCGGCCTTCTTCTGCGAAGCCGGTTGCAGACAGAAGTTTGCGGGAAGCTTCATTATCGGACCTGTAAATGGTTGACACGCGATGGAGCCGAAGCTGGCCGAACGCCAATTCCAGCAACACCAGCAACATCGCCGAAGCCAGTCCGACGCATCTGTATTCCTTGGAGACGAACATCGGGATCACGGCATCGCCGTGAATGAAGTTGATCGCCTGGACACCACAAACACCGACAGGGTTGCCGTCTGCATCTTCCGTAATGAACCAGAGCGCTTTCGGAGGGTCATTGAACTGCAGCGCGGGCTTCCAGCTCTCAACGATATATTGCCGGCTCACCGGTACTGGCAGGCCACGATCGAAAAGCGCGATATCCTCGAAACAAGCGAACCAATGATGCAAGGATTCCAGATCCTCCTCATTCATTGGCCGAAAGAATATTTTTGTCTTTTTCGTCAAATTTGAAACTTCTCACTTAAAGGAAGGTATCAGTACAACTTTAATTCCACATGCAATCAAGGAGATTCATATCTTTGATGAGAGGTATGTGACGTAAGGTTGGTCGAGTGAGGGTGGGGTATCAGGTTTTGAAGAAGGAGAAAGCTTCTGAAACAGCGGCTTTGCTTCAGGAGATGACTTCTTTTGGTGGTGGTCCGGGATGCGCAAAGAAAGCCTTAAACCTATCCGTATTCGGTTCAGGTCTTTCAGGTCGAGTTCAAACTGAGATTGTGTGTTTGAAGGAAATCAAATCTTAAGTTGTGATTCTTACGTTTCTGTCTGTTATGATTGTGAGGTTCTGACGTGAAACAAAATCGATCATTCGGCAAACGTACCCATTCGTACACTCCGCCAGTCAAGGCGGGATGGTCGAGGCAAGGTACGGAAATGGAAGGGAATGGCGACTACGAAGATCCGTTCTTTGTAGGCCTTGCGGTCAACCGTCCCTGGCCTCTATTTGCGGCAGTTGTTATTGCGGCGTCGGCCGTCGTTGGTGCTTTCTACTGGTCAACGGACAAAGAACTTCCTCTGCTTACGCTTGTGCCCATCACACTGCTCATCGGCGTCGTTGTTTACCTCCAGTGCCGAAGCATGCAGAAGGAGATGCAAAGAGCACGCGCCAAGAGGAAACGTGCGTTTCAGGCCAAGTATCCGTTGATACCGATCGCCGGTGTCATTGCTGGCGCCGTTTTTTTCATGCTCTCAAAGCAACAAGGCCCAGGTGATATCCTTGGTTACGACTGGTCCGGCGTATTTGGAATTCGCGAAAACATAGAAGCCGAAGAACCGATGCCGATTACGCTGGCCGACTATATGGCCAAGGGGGGAGGAGCGGCTCTTGTCATTGTTATGCTGTGGCACAGGTTCGCGAAAGGTCAGGGCAGCCAATAGTCGGGCTGTGACCTTCTGAACAGGCGCAACGCCGGGCTGTATAAACCCGGCGTCGCATCTGATTGCAGTCCTCACTGAACTTGCTGGCTCACAAAGCGCCAATTTCCTTGTAATAGCGCTCTGCTCCGGGATGCAATTTGATCGTGCCTTCAGCCTTTGCACCATATTCGGGTGTGAGAACCTTCGCCCATGGGGCATCGGATGTGATGCTGCCGACATTTTCCCAGAAAGCCTTGGTCATCTGGTAGACGAGTTCTTCGTCCATGTCCGTACGAACGGCAATGCTGACGCCGGTGTCGTTTGACATGACCGGACCGTCATTCACCTGATTTTCGTAAAGGCCGGCAGGCACTTCCGCCCGGTGGCGAAACTTGCCGAGGAACTTGTCAACGGCTTCACCGCTATGATCTTCAGGACCGATAAAGCGGACTTTTTCGGTTTCGGTGAACTGGATGAACTGCTGGCACGGATCGATGCAGCCGTTCACATACATGTCGATCTTGCCATCCAGAAATGCCTGAAAACCTGTCTTCCAGTTTGCCTTGATCGCGTCGAAGTCTTCGCCTGCGACCAGACCGGTCGTCGATGCTATCCACCCCTTTGCAGCATTGTAGGCACCACCTCCCTGTGGGCCAAGAAACACCGTGGCGCCTTCGATATCATCGAGGAATTCAATGTCGCTGTCGGCACGAACCGCGAAGTGATAGGCCCCCCAGGGAAAAGCCATCAGTTGGCTGACATTCGCGGCAAGCGCCTCGTTGTCCTCCACGTCCTTGTACATAGCCTTCTTGTTACTGAGCAGAAAATGGATCGTGGGCGATCCCATCGACATGTCGAGATTGCCGTTGGCGACCTCCAGCATATGGACAGTCGCAGCTCCTCCGGCCGCAACCTCAATTGTTACGCCGTCCACGTTTTCTGTCACGATATTGGCAAAGGTCGACATTGTGATTGCCTGACCAAGGCTTGGGGCAATCGTCGCCATTTTGAGCGTAACGTCTTCCGCCCAGCTGGACGTGGCAAAGAGCGTCGAGGCGAAAAGCGTGGCCAATGTGAGTTTACGCATGATGTTTCCTCCCTTTGTCATGCGAATTCGTTGGAAGCACGCGATGTTGCGCGGTTCATAAAGAAATGCCTGCCGAGCAGCAGAAGGCTCAAGGCAACGGCTGCACCTGCAGTCATCAGGTTCGGCACCAGTGTCAGCAGTCCCAAAGCTGCCCGGACAATCCGTTCGCCCGGTCCCAGGGGACGCCTGTCAAATCCACTGAGAGCGGAAGCTGTCATCCACATGGCGAGCGCAAAAGCTCCGATTACCCAGAAGAATTCCAGCCAGCCGACTGTCGTGATGTCGATCATGGCTCGGCTGGTCGGTAGATCTTCTCCAAACCAGACGAAAAGCATCTGCAACTTGTAGAGAACGGCAGGATGGTAGACGAAAACAAATGGGATCAGGAAACCGGCGATGCCTATGCGAGCTGCTTCGAAGCCCGTTCGAACTGGGTCAGCCCCAGCGATTGGAGCGGCGGCAAAAGCTGCAAGCGCGACAGGCGGTGTGACCGTGGACATAACCGCAAAGAAAACCACGAAAAGATGCAGCGTCAGAGGTGGAATTCCCACCGTTTCAATGCCGGAACTCAGCGCGATCACGATGATGAAATAGGTGGCACCCGGAGGCAGACCCATGCCCAGTACGATCGACCCCAGTGCCACGACGATCAGGACAAGCGGCAATGGTCCGCTCGCGAGCTGGGTCAACAGAAGAGCGAGCCTACCTGAAAAACCCGAAACCTGGATCAAACCGACGATCAAACCGATTGCGGTGACAATCACAACAATTGCAGCTGACATGCGCCCCGCGGAGACGAATGCCGACCACAGGCGTTTCGGTGACCTGAAGGCGGGAAAAAGTACGAGTGCGGCGGCGAGTGCCGCGACGAGACCGTAGAATCCCGCCTTTGGCACAGATGGTTGAACGAACAGGAAATAGGTAAGGACCCCGAGCGGAAAGACGAAGACGAGGCACTGGACAATTTCCTTGCGAGTTAGTGCGGGTCTAGCTTCCACCGGGAGTTTGCCGATGCCTTGTTTTCTGGCTTCGAAGTAGATCGTCAGGAATGTGCCGAAATAGTAGAACACCGCTGGAAGGATCGCGGCCACCACAATGTAGCGGTACTCAAGGCCGATCTGTCCGGCAACGAAAAAGGCAACCACGCCCATGACGGGTGGCATTACCTGACCACCAGTTGAGGCGGCAGCTTCCACTGCGCCTGCGAATGCGGGTCTGAACCCTGATTTCTTGATGACCGGAATGGTCATGACGCCGGTTGAGACAACATTCGAGATCGCGGCCCCCGAAAGTGTGCCGAAAAGTGCTGAACTTGCCACCGCAGCATGGGCTGCACCGCCGACAAAGCCTCCGGTGAGGCGATTGGCAATCTTGAGAAGAAGGTCGCCTGCGCCTGAAGCCATCATCACCGCGCCGAAAACGATGTAGATCAAGACATTGGTAGAAACGACCTGAAGAGGTTGGCCAAACATGCCACCTGTCTGTGCCCAGAAATTCTGCACCATCGAACGCAGGTTCTGCTGCAAGCTGGCCTCTGAGCCTGCAAGAATACCGGTCCATTGCGGCAAATCTCCGCGAATGAAGAAATAGATGACCCAGAACAGGCAAAACGCAACGATAAAGCCGCCGAACATCCGCCAGGTCAGGTAAAGCGTGATGGCTGTTGCAAGGGGAAACATCAGATAATCTATCGGCTGCGCGGAAGGCAGCGCGCCACCATCTGTTGCGAAAATCTTCACGATCCAGGCAACAAAAGCAGTGAGGGCAAGCACTGTCAGGAGCCAATTCAGCCATTGCAGTGCCCGGGATCGATGAAGTGTCAGCAGCGAGATTGAGAACGCGAACAGAATGGGCAGGCCAAGGATCAACCCGGTGGGCAGCATGAAGTTTCTTTCAAAGCTTCGATAGCCGCCACCAAGCCAATGTTCACGGACGAGCATCCGCTTGTCGCGACGCGACATCTCCTCGAAGCCGGGTGTTGTGACTTCTATGAACCAGCGGACGAATTCCGAAATCGGTCCCGATGCTGCATAGATCAGGATGACCACGGTAAAACAGAAGGCGATTGCATCCGACAGCCTGACATTCAGTCGTCCAATAGGATGTCGTCCGTCTTCCGAAGGGGCGGGGCTTTCAAGCGCATCACTCAGCGGCATCTTCTGCCTCTTCGACATGAACTTGCGTGACCGGACCGCGATAAGCCTGCGTCAGCTCAGCCGGAACTTCGGAACCATCCTTCAAAAACGGAAGAATGCCCTTGCGCTTGGATTTGCCACGCATGGCCTTGATATCGTCTTCTGACCTCGTGACGCGCTGGGCCAGGCGACGGCCCCACCGGGCGAGATATTCGTAGAGACGGTCGATTTCAGCCTGATGTCCGGCCCCTTTGGCAAGGTCATGAAATTCTTCCGGATCCGTCTGAAGATCAAACAACATCGGACGAAAACCACCTTCCGCGTGCATCAGTTTGTAGCGGCCGTCAAAGACCATGAACAGACGGGCGTCGCGCGGTTCAAGGCCGAGTTTGACACATTGCGGCGTCGGCGAATAATCGAATTCGCTGATCACGTACTCCCGCTGGTTGCCATCCAGCCCGTGAAGGAAGGGCAACAGGCTGCGGCCTTCCAGAATGTGGTCTGGAACCTTGTCGCCGGCCACCTCGACAAACGTTGGGGCAAGGTCGATGGCTTCAACCAGAGCGTTGCATTCGGTTCCCCGGGTACAATCGGCTTCAGGGCGCGGATCGTAGACAATGAGCGGCACTTTGACCGACTGCTCGTGGAAGAGATCTTTCTCTCCCAGCCAGTGATCTCCGAGATAATCGCCGTGATCTGAAGTCAGAACAATCATTGTGTCGTCCATCCGGCCGGTGGACTCCAGGAAATCCAGCAGTCGTCCCAGCTGATCATCGCACTGTTTGATCAAGCCCATATAGGCAGGGATCACCTTGTCGCGAACTTCGTCCTGCTGGAACGCCGAGGCAATAGGGCCGTTCATGTAGGCGCCGTAAACCGGATGCGCTTCCTCACGTTCGATCGCATGCCTTACAGGCTGCGGAACATGATTTTTGCCGTACATGTTGTGATACGGCGCAGGCACGATGTAAGGCCAATGTGGTTTGATGTAGCTGACATGAGCACACCACGGCTCCTTGGCCTGCTCAATGAACGAAATCGCTCGAGATGTCAGCCACGGCGTCTCACTGTCTTCCTCGCGGATATTGGCAGGCTTGTCGGCATTGTCGAACATCCAGCCGCTGGCAAGCTCGTTGTCCTGAATGCCGGCATTTGCAAAGTCGGCCCAGGGGTTGTCGCCGTCGTATCCCCTGGATTTTAGGTATTCATTATACGGAGAACGCTTTTCATCATAAAAGCCGTCCGGACCCTGGCCCCACAGTCCGTCATCGCGGACCCAGACATCAAAGCCACATTCTTCCTGGCGCGCTCCGATCACGCTGTCTGGACTGAGACCCAAGCGGGCCATGCCTTCCTTGTCGGCTTTCATGTGGGTCTTGCCGATCAGCCAGCACCCCATACCAGCCTTGCGCAGGTGATCGCCCATCGTCTGTTCGCCGACACGTAACGGAAACCCGTTCCATTGCGCTCCATGAGACGACGCATAGCGTCCGGTATAGGTGCTCATTCGGCTGGCACCGCAAATCGGCGATTGCACATAGGCATTTGTAAACCGCACGCCCATTTCAGCAACACGATCGAAATTCGGTGTGTGCAGATGCGGATGACCAGCGCAGCTCAGATAATCGAAACGCAATTGGTCATACATGATGAACAGAATATTCAGCGGATCCCTCCCAAGTTCGCTTAGAGGGTAGGTTAATTCCAACTATCCATAGCCATCAAATGAGTATTTTTCCGTATGGAGAATTTTGGTTATGGCCTAGTTCCAATCCTTGCAGTGGTCTTGAACCAGATCGGCAAAGGCGATTGCAGCGGGTGTGAGGACCCGGTCTTTCGCCGAAGTCAACGCAATCGAAACAGTTGGAAGCGGGTCCTCAACGGGTACTATCCCGATATCCCATTTTGATCGGATTTCCGGAATTGGCAGGCTGGGAAACGAGCATAAGAGGTCGGTGCCTTCCAGCATGGACAGAAGGCTGAGGACAGAATCCGACCGGGCAAATGGCTCAGGTGGTTCAACACCTCTGTCTTCGAAAAACTGATAGTAGACAGGACGCCGCTCTTTCGGTCCGATCATGATCCAGCGTCCGTTCCGCAGTTCAACCGGATCCGTCACTTTCAAATACCTCGACTGGCTGCCTGTCAGGATCGAGATGGGAGTGGTGAAAAGCTCGGTTGCGTGAAGGCCGGAAAGATCGCTCGAGGACGGGGAAGGCCCAAGAACAAAATCTGCTTCCCCCCGGCGGAGCGGCGAAAATGCAGCCGGTGCGTGCCCTCCGGTTATACCGATTTTCACATTTGGAAACCGTTGCTGAAACCGGCGCAGAACCGTCGGAACGATTTTAAGTGCGGCGAGGGGCGACACGATAATATCGATGGTACCGACATAATCGCCTTGGATCTGCGCGACTTCTTCACGGAGTTTCTTGATGTCACCGAATATCTTGCGGCAGCGATCGACGATGATCTGTCCTTCTTTCGTAGGCACCACCCCATAGGACGCACGAAAGAAGATTGGTGTGCCCAGGTCGGCTTCGACAGCCTTCAAGGCCTTTGTGATTGCCGGTTGTGTCTTGTTCATCCGCTGAGCGGCAGCGCCGAGGCTGCCAAGGTCTGCGATTGTCACAATCAACTCAACATGTTGGGGCTTCAATCGGCTCTCCTGTCTGCACTCTCATTCTTGAACTGAGAATAGAAGAACGGTCTCGGGAAAAGAAGTGCCGCTAATGCCTCTCCTGGGGTGGTTGTCTGAATGCTCTGCGGTCAGGTTTGCGCAGCGGGCCGCGTCAGAGCTTCATCGATGAAGGCATTCAGATAGTCCTCCGGTGACGGACCGATTGTGAATTCGAAATCTGGAGCCCATGTGCTCCGGATGCGGGATACCCGCCGACGGAGATAAAGATCCCAGTCGCGTGAAATTCCGGACCGCACAATGTCGGCCTGATCAGGAAGGGTTTCGAAAAAATGGTCCATGCTCCGCAGCTTGGCAAAGTACCGTGGCGGACAAACGACAATCACGGTTTCAAAGGAGTTTAGCTTTTTCAGCTGTTCGACAAGTCCTTCGGAAAGTTGGTCCCCGTCCTGATCAAGGGCCCACACGAGCGCCACATTGCCTTGTTGCCGCTCATCCGAAAGCAACACTGCTCCGGACTTTCGAGGTGTCACGAGCTTACGCAGGCTGCGCAGGGCAAATCGGAGACCGAGATTGTGAAAGCGTTCTCTTATCATTCTCGTGTCCGATGCCTAGTTCTTCTCTGTCAGACTAGCCGGCAATTGCGCCAGCACTCGCAATTGTCGGGCGATTTGATGGGCCCCATTCCAACAGTCGTTGTTCTGGCTGCAGGCCAACGTCATCAGTTTTCGCCTTTCGGGATCGTGAAGCAGCTGCAGCTTTTCACCAATGCCATACGGGTCGTCAGCAGAGCAGCTCAAGTTCCATCCTGCGCGCGCGCCGTAGTCCGCCCTCAGTTCCTGTAGGTCCATTTCCGGATTGTTGTTCGGGATGAAGAGAGTGGGAAGCGACGTTGCAATGTTTTCGTGGAAAGTGTTGTAGCCCGCGGCGCAAATTGCATAGTCGAATGCTTTTAGAAATCTGCCCAGAGGAAAGATCTTGCGCGACAAAAGGCGCTCGTGGAAATCTGTCCGATCGTCCAAGTGCAGCGGTGACCTGACTTCAACTGCAATGGCGTCGGGTTCTCTGTCCAAAAACTCCAGAAGGACCTGTCGGGCAAGTGTCATGTCGAAGTTTGCCTCTGATCCCAGTTGAACAAGGCAGAGCGTTGCCTCTTTCGGCAATTTGAGTTCCTGTCTTGCCTCCTCCTTGCCCAACTGCTTGTCGGGTGGAGACAGCAGGACCGGATGCACTCTTGCAATACGCTCCGGGTCGTTTCCCGCAAACCCCGGATCCGCCGCATGACACAGCTCCCCGGGTTCGAAAACTGCGTCGAAATGGCCGTCAAGTGATGAAGATTGAGGTCGATCTGTACGCCACAGGCCGCGCCGGATCCAAACTCTGGGACATTTGCCGTAGGCTTCGACGGCGCCCAGAAAACCGGCATACGGAACACTTCCATCAAACAGGACAAGAGATGGCTTGTAGAAGTTTAGAGCGTCGAGCAGCTCCTGAAAGAAGTAGGCATTCCAGGTTTCGGTATCCAACTCCAATCGACGACTGAATGGGCGAAACTCTGCCAGGTACCCTATCGAGCGCGCGATTTCGATGGCCTCTGACATCGAGAAGAAAACGGTTTTTACTGTTGGGCCGATTGCCTCGGCGATGGCAAGCTGTCGCGAAAGGTGTCCAAGGCCAACACCATTGGAAGTGACCGCCATGATAACGGGTCTTGCCGATGTCTCGTCGCGCTTGGGCACGGTCGGGCGAGAAACGTTTGAGGTGTCGCAGGCCAGATCGAATTTATGTTTGAATTGGTCGAGCCCGAAGGTGCCTTCGACGTAGGAAACTGCTTTCTCAGACGCCTTCTCCATCATCGAGCAGCTGGACCAGAGGCGATCATACACGTGGGACGCCTGTTCCGGTTCAGCATAGAAACAGGCATCGCCAAATATGTCTTCCAGATACTGCGGAACAACGCACGGCAATCCGCAAGCCAGGGCTTCCAGAACACAATAGCCAAACGCTTCAATCAAACTGTCTGAGTGGAAGTAACTGTAGACATCAAGGGTTTGCAGGAAGCTGGCAACTGGAAGCTTGGAAAACGGGAGGATCTGCCAGTTGCCGGGAATGGTCTCAAACTGGTCCAGATAGGGTTGGGACGCACCCATCATGCGAAAGGTGAATTTGGGAGAAGCCGGATAACATGCCAGAGCAACCGGCGGGGAGGGCCATTTGTCGAAACTGGGCCGACTGTGCCGTCCGATGACGAGTTGCGAATTTGGGACACGTGACCGCTTCTTTGGGAAGTCGGTTGGGTCGATAAGGTTGGTCCAGTCGCTGTCATGCAGAGCATGCGAAAGCCCATTCAGCTCTAGGTCTTTCCGGACAATGTTGCTGACAGGCAGCAGTTTCAACCGATGACCAAACCAGTCGACAGCAAGATCGGACCAGCGCTCCGTCTGGAAGTTAGGCCTGCCTCTGCGATCCCTCGTTGTTTGATGGACGACCAGATAGAAAGTGTCGGCATCGAACTTTGTCCTGCATGGCACCTGCGCATCCAGAAGGGAAGGGTGATAAAGGAGGGCAACCTTTGCTCTCGGTCTTTCGGTAATTGGAACAATGACTGTTCCGGTAGAGTGGATTTCTTCGATCAGGCTTGCATTCAAAATCTGGTTTCGAGCAAACAAGGGAGACGACAACGGGATGATCCCGGCCTTGAGCCCGGCCTGCTTGCAGGCACGAATGTCATATTTGAGAGAAGTGGTGGAACCGCCGGGAAAGCGCAAATCAGCAAGATAAAGGACGTCAAGATCCATGTTTCAATCCGTTTGAGGACATCGGCAAATTCATACAAGCTTAAAGAATTTCAGGAGGCAGAACCTCCGTAGAGGCGCCATAATTCCAGGCCGCGATTGAAGAGAGGACCAGGCAGCCCGTCCAGGTCGCCTTCATAATAGCCCGCTGTCTTCATGCTGGACTGCACTTCAATGATTGTGTCACGCGACCAACTCAGCGCTTCGGCGGTAACTTTTGCCAGGGTTTCACCTCTGTCTGCCGTCAACGCGGAAAGGAGGAGCTCCGATGCTTTGCGGGGCGATTTCTCGGTGTGAAAGCCTTCGTCATAAATGGCGGCAGCTGCCAGCGCGGCATCCGCGTAACCCTGCTGAGCGGCAAGTTCGAAAAACTCCACTGCCTGCTCCGGCGACTTGTAGATGCCCTCCTTGGCAAAGACACCAAGGTTGAAAGTCGCTCTGGCAGCCCCTTCAGCAGAGGCATATTCCAACAGGGTGATTGCGCGTTGAACATCTCGCGGGCCACCGGTTCCGGTGTAAAGTGAAACGGCGAGATTGATTGCCCCATCGGCGCTGCCATTCTGGTAGGCCTGCTCAAAGTGCTCTCTAGCGCCAGAAAGATCTTTGGGGAGGCCTTGTCCCAGCTCAAGCAGCAATCCCAGGCTTACCAGCGCCCGCGTGTTGCCCGCAGATGCTGCCTGTTCATAGAAGTCGATGGCACTGTCTGTGTTGCCGACTGCTGCGTAGGCGCGGGCAAGCAATGCCTTGTAATGAGCATCTTCCGGAAAAGCCTGAATTGCACTCTGACAGGCATTGATTGCGGCCGTCGCGTTGTCTGCGAGACGGTTGAGTGAAACGCCTTGAAAAGCGACAGTGGAGTCGTTCGGGTGTGTCGCGAATTTCCTGCACAGCTCTGCAGGTGTCATGTTGTCGGGATTGTCTGATGCCATTTGCGAAACGAGCTGTTTCGCCTGCTCGACATTCTGGCCGTTTGGAAAGCGCTCAATGTAGTACTCGAGCAAGGACTTGTTCCGTGCATCAAGTGCGTTGGTCCAGATAGCATCTTCCAGGCTGGCGACATTTTCCGGGTTTTCCGAGCGGGCAGTTCCCGGTGATGCATTGCTTTTGCCGATAATGGACCGGGCTTCCTCGGCGAAGCGTCCTTCTGGATAACGGCGCAAGTACAAGCCAATCAGTTCCGGATCTTCCTGCCTGGCAGACAATTGCCATAGCCTGCCTTCCAGATCCTGATCGGTCTCTTGGCCTGGTTTGAAGAAAAACTCGGGTTTGACTGAAAACTGAACGTAAGGAACCTGGGCGCCTCCGGTGTCCTTGCGCACGTGCTTGTTGACCTTGGCCAATACGGACAGAACCTCCTGCCCGGGCGAGCGCAGATGCGAGAGCAAAGCTGATGCATACGGGCTGTTGTTGCCTGCTCCGTCATAGGCAACCTTGCCGGGTTGCGTGGCAAAACCGATCAGAAATCCACTCACATCAGGTGGTGGTGCGAGACCGGGTTTGAAGTGATCGATGCGATCCTGGAACGGGTTGTTTTGGCATGCATCCAGAAAGACCATCTTGAACGCACTGCTGTTGCCGACCTGTTCAAGAAGCTGATCGAAATGAAGGCTCTCACTGACCAGGGTATCGACATCCTGAATGTTTGCATCCACGGGTATGAGGTAGTTCTTGCCACCCAACTGGACACCGTGTCCGGCATAGTAGACCAGCACCGCACTGGCATCGCGCTCGACAGCTCCTTCCGCAAAATCCTTGAGCTCCCTGGTAAAATCCTCCTGAGTGGCATCCAGCACCAGCGTGACATCAAACCCGAGTGTCTGGAGCGTTGCGGACATGCTTTCCGCATCGTTCCGGGCGTTGGGCAACATGTCGGAACCATAACTGGCATTTCCGACCACGAATGCCATTCGTGTTTCCGTGTCGGTGTTCTGGGCGGTCGCACTTGCCGAATACACGCTAATGGATGCCAGGCCCACGCTCACGACAAGACAGAACTTCCTGAGGCGTTGCCTGAGAGAAGTCGTGTAGCTTGTCATGACAGCGCTCCCGTCATATCGCGATGGCTTTAGCGAGGCTGATCTCAACTGCTTGCAGGGTTTCCGTGAGGACGGCGCGTTGCTGACGCTGACGATTTGAAATTACGATATCCTGCGATCGCACGACACGGATCTGCTGAACTTTGCCTATTCCCCGCTGTATTGCTGCAAGTGCTTCCTCGCCACTGTCAGCCTCGCGCACTTCAATTGCCATTTGTCTGACGATTGGAACCGCCGCTTCCGCCACTGCGCTTCCTCGTTTGGCTTCGCGGTCCAACCTGTCACCGAGTTCCTCAAGCACTTCGGAAATGCACAGGTAAGGTGTTCCTTCGAGCTTTGCCTTCGTTTCACACCTTTCAGCTTGCTTTCGAATGCGGACCTCAATGTTCAGAAAACGCTCGAGGGTCATGCGTTCATTATCCGAGGTCGGTTCGTAGTCGTCATTGCCCTTTGGAACGAACAAATGCAGGGGGATCGGATGGGTTCCTGATCCCGCTTCAACACTGGGAGACTCGCTTTCGTAAGCGGCAACCATGATCTTCTGTTCTTTGGCGATGGCCTGTACGTCCAGACCTCTGACTTCGCCGAGCGTCGATGCCGGCATGTTCACTGTACTGGTCGAAAGCTCCAGTTTTTGCCGAGCCGATTGCCAACTGTTTGACTGGGCAGCAGTCGACAAATCCTCGCTGTGTTCGCGAGCAGAACTTGTTGCACCGGTAAGCCAGGTAACTAAAAGAGATACCACAAAGGAAAGCAATCCTATCAGCTTGCGTTTCGTAATCTCGGCCATGGGATATCCAAATATAGAGGCAATATAACTATACGGAATTTTAAAATGTAATCTCAATAACGTACTTCAGATTTAGAGCAATTTTGCCGTTGAGGAAACCGTTTCGGGCGAATTTCATATCATTCTGCGAGATGCAGCCCGAGTGATTGTCGTTCCCTACCGAAAATAGATGCGTGCTTGGTGCGTTGGGGGTATCGCCGGGTTGACGGCGACAGGTGCCGTTCTTACCGGAGCAAAAAAGAGCAAGCGTCAATTTGCGCTTTTGTCGTCTTCCAGCGAACGAGTTGGTGTCGTATTTCCCCGATATTGCCGCTACTTCGAAAACATGCCAGCCTCTGACTTCAGGGCAGAGGAGAGAAGACATGCCTGAAATTTCCAGTGATCGGGATTGTCAGACCGTTATCACCACATTCGAAATGACCCCGGGAACCTGTTACGACTTGCTGGAGGAACTCAAGGACGCTTACGAGAACTTTATTCGACATCAGAGCGGCTTCATCGGCGCCGGACTTCATGTGAACGACGCTCAGACGCGCATCGCCAACTATTCCCAATGGCGCAAGAGGGAAGATTTCCTGGCAATGCTCCGCTCGCCGGAAATGCGTGAGCGCAATAGGCGCATCAGCTCATTGTGCAAGCATTTCGAACCCGTCATGTATGACGTCGCGGCTAGTTTCGACACCTGACCGGAAGCCGGTTTGGAAAAGCGTTGACTGCGGCGGCGGACAAAGCTGATCGCCGCCTTTATTTCGAATACCTGTCTCGCCCCGTGGGGTTCTTGCATCCGGGGGTGAGGCGGTTTGCCCTTCAATTTTTAGCGCCGATCTGGTGCGTGTGCCTGCTTCAAGAAAGTAAATGTCCTATCAGATTGTCGATTGCAGAGATCTCGGTCCTGAGAGACTGACATCTGCCATGAATGCAGCATTTTCCGATTATGTGGTCCCACTTTCCATGACGGTTGAGGCGTTCATGGATTTTCAGAAACAGCGTGGATTTTCATCGCGCCATTCCTTTGTCGTGCTTCAAGGGGAGGAAATTGTAGCCTTCTGGTTCTCAAGCGTTCCCAATCCTGCCTACGGCAACAGAGCCTATACGCTATCGGTTGGAACTTGCCCGGAACTTCGTCGAAAAGGTCTTTCTCGTCAGTTGTTTGAAACAGTCGTTAGAGCGCAAAAGAGAGATGCTGCAAACGGCCTCCAACTGGAAGTGGTTTCGACCAATGCAAAGGCGGTCAAAGCGTATGAGTCATTCGGCTTCTCCCGCAAGCGGAAGCTTCGCGTCTGCAAGTTGAAGACCGATGGACTGCTCCCTTTAAAACCTGTTCACCTCCAGCTTGCGACATTGAGTGTCGGCGAGATTCCTGAAAACGAAGCCGAGTTTTTTGATACAGCGCCAACACCTCAGAACAGCCGTGCCGCGTTGGCCGGACTTGCTGAAACCTCTCATATCGTCGGAGCCCGGCGCCGCGGCGAACTTGTGGGATGGGGAGCAGCTTTCAAGGATGGTGCGGTTGCGCAGATTGCCGTTCGAAAGGATCAGCGTAGATCCGGAATTGGTCGGACTATGCTGCACCAGTTGGCGGAACAAACCGGTGCGGAACAGCTGACATTTGTGAACATTGATGAAAGCGCCGTCGGGATCAATGCCTTCCTGAACAAAGAGGGAGCGGAAGAAATTCTTCAGCAGTTCGAGATGCGCTTCGTGTTTTAAGACATTTTTTTAGCGGAGATCTGAGCCTAACATTACTCCGATTTCATCTTTGCTTTCTGGAAACCGGATTTTGCCATGCCCACATCGCGTTTGCGGATAGGCTCCGCACAGAAACTACCAAGACCGCGCTCCGGGAGATAACAGGCAGGATATCCGTCGAGGCGACGCAGAGGGAATTAACCGATGAAAACGATGGTTGTACCGCTAATTGCCGCAATAAGTCTGATGTCAGTTTCACACGCAATGGCGCAATCGGGGGCGATGACTACGGTTCCCGCGAAGCCAGACGCGCAAGTCACCTTCATGAACTGGTCCGAGCAGCCTTATAGCCAATGGGCATTTCGGAACGTAGGCATTGCTCCCAGTCTAATGGTGCCGAGGTCGGGCGATATCGTGAAGTTGGAGGAAAACACCGACCCTTCAATTGGTGATCTAAGCTTTGACTACGCAGGAAAGACCTTCACTGTTCGCGAGGCAATGACAGGCGACGATACGGACGGGATCATCGTTCTGAAGGACGGCAAGATCGCTTACGAGGAATACTTCAATGGTTTCGGTGAACGAGATCACCATCTTTGGGCGTCGAGCACCAAGTCGCTGGTCGGTCTGTCCATGGGGATCCTTGTGGAAGAAGGGAAGGTCAGCGTCGACGATCTGGTCGAAACCTACATTCCTGAATTGAAAGGAACTTATTTCGGAAACCGTACGATACGCGACGTTCTCAATATGGTTTCTGCCCTCGGCTATACGGAAGACTATGAGAACTTCGAGCCCGGGGCAGTCAGTACGGAGTACTTCCGCAGGCTTGGCTTCATTCCAGCATTCGACCTGATGGCGATGGATCCGAAGAAAGACGATACCCCCCGTGGCATTCTTGAATTCTTGCCCCGCTTTGAGGGAAACCCGGAACTCGAGCCGAGAGACCGGTTTGAATATCACTCGCCCAATGTGGATGTCGCCGGTTGGATTATCGCGCGTGTTTCCGGCAAGCCGCTTCACCAGTTCATTGCCGACAATGTCTGGAGCAAGCTGGGTGTTGAACACGATGCGTTCTTCATGTCCGACGTCGCCTTCACCCCCATCGCAACGGGTGGCTTTAACACCACCTTGCGCGACTTTGCCCGTGTTGGACAGGTCGTTGCAAACAATGGTGCTTACAACGGTGAGCAGGTATTCCCTGAGGCATGGGTAAAAGACACGTTCAGCCTGTCGGACGAAGAACGGCAACAGATGGCCAGCAGTAACTACAAGGACCCGGCTGCGCCGCGGTTCGACGAGTGGCTGGAAGGTTACAAGAACTATCTTTGGGTTCATGACGCCGAAAACGGTATCGGAACATTCAGAGGTGTGTTCGGACAACACCTGTACGTCAATCAGGCGGAGAACGTGGTCATAGCAACGTTTTCGTCAGCCAAAAGCGCATCGAATGCCGCTCGCGAAACCAACAAGCCTCGTCTTGCCGCATTTGATGCAATCGCTGACTACTTGAAGTAGGAATGTTCCCGGCGTCCGTTAGACCTTCTTGAAAGGTGCATGTTCCGCGAGCGCTTCGTTTTCCCGCTCGACTGCGAAGCGCTCCCGTTCCAGGTAGTCTGCAACCGCCTCGTGCAGCCCCTCGTGCGCAATCCAATGTGCTGAGTAGGTCGTGGCGGGCATGTAACCCCTTGCCAGCTTGTGAGCACCCTGCGCACCTGCCTCGACCCGTTTCAATCCTCTTTCGATCGCAAAGTCGATGGCCTGGTAATAGCAAAGTTCAAAATGCAGGAAGGGGTGGTGTTCGGTGCAGCCCCAGTGTCGGCCGAACAATGTTGTCGAACCCATGAAGTTCAAAGCACCTGCGATATATTTGCCGTTACGTTTTGCCAATACCAACAGGGTCTGTTCTGCAAGGCGCTCATTAATGAGCGAGAAAAAATTCCGATTGAGATAAGGACGGCCCCACTTCCTTGAGCCGGTGTCCATATAGAACTTGAAAAACGCGTCCCAGTGCGCCTCGGTAAGGTCTTTGCCGGTAACCCATTCAACCTCGATACCCTCGGCACAAAGGGCTTCACGACGTTCCTTTTTGATCGCTTTGCGCTTGCGCGATGCAAGGTCAGTCAGGAAGTCGTCGAAACTGTCGTAGCCATTGTTTTCCCAGTGGAACTGCTGGTCGGTGCGTTGCAGGTACCCCAGCTCTCCGAGCGTGGTCCATTCCGCCTCGGTCATAAATGTCGAATGGACTGAAGAGGCACCGGTTCGCTTGCAGAGCTGAACCAGTCCGGCCGCTAATGCCTGCAATCCCGCTTCGCGATTTACACCCGGCCCGGTCAGAAAGCGACGCCCGGTTGCCGGTGTGAAGGGAACCGAAATCTGAAGTTTCGGATAGTACTCTCCTCCGGCCCGGTAGAAAGCATCCGCCCAACCGTGATCGAACACATACTCACCTTGTGAGTGACTTTTCAGATATGCGGGAACCGCCCCTAGAACACTTCCGCTTTCATCTTCCAATATCATGTGCCGCGGCAACCAACCGGTGTCCCCAGTTGCACAGCCAGAGCTCTCAAGAGCATCAAGAAAAGCATGTGAAAGGAAGGGGGTGAAAGAGCGTTCTTCAGAAAATGGATTAACACTGATATCGATTGCGCTGGTCAAATCGTCGAGAGGGTCGATTGTCTGGCTTTTCTTGAGCGTCCCTCTGTCGGTGAGCTGCCACCCGGGGTTGGCGATATTGTCCCAGGCTTCTGGTGTGACATCACTGAGCGAAGACAGCACACGCAGGGATATCGTCTGCTGGCTGCCGTTCTCGGCTGCACTGGTACTGTCCGTAGAGGAGGAAGAGGTCATGCGATGTAGAAAACCAAAATTCCAGATCATGAACTCTTAAATGTAGAGCGGCCGTTGTGCAGTGCAAGAGGTAACGAGAGCAGTTTCCCTCGCACTGTCAGCAGGTTTGGCCTATTTGTCCGGGTCGAAACCTTCAAAGACAATTTGATCTGCGTAGCGGGCGGCCTTGGCGCGCTGGTCCTGAGTGCGGACCGTCCAGGTCATCAGTGGCAGTTTCAGCAAAGATCTCATCAGGCTCGGGCCCGCCTTTGGCAAGTCGTTGATGCCGTATGAGATGAAATTCGGCCGGGTGCGAGGGAAATGCAAGAGGTGTCGAAGAATGAAGCGATCCGTGCGACCGTACCGAGCGTAGTCCGGTCCGGCTTCCGCGCCGTCTGCTACAATGCCCCGCAGGACAGAAGGCTGGTGTTTTCGGGCGTGGGATAGCATGTCAGGATCAAAGGACTTGATGCAGACAGGCCCTTTGTAAGCGGCAACCTGATCCGTGACACGGCGAACAAAATCGCCCTGTGCATCCCGGCGCATCAACGACTTGATCTCGATCACCAGTGGCACCTTGCCGTCAACCTGGTCGAACAGATCCTGAAGCATCCACAGTTTGTCTGTTCCGGTCTTCATATGGATCTGCACCAGATCACCGGAATTCTGTTCGATCACCTTGCCTGTGCCTTCCGCAAGCCGGTCGAGTGTGTAGTCATGGAAAACCAGTGCTTCGCCATCGGCCGTTTCCTGAACATCGACTTCTATGCCGAAATTCTTGTCGACGGCTCTTTGGACGGCAGATGGCGTGTTTTCAATGATGCCGTTGTCGGCATCGTGATATCCACGATGCGCAACCGGACGGGCGAAAATGGTAATTAGGGCAGGGGTCATTGATCGAACTTAAGTGAAAAAAGAAAGGTGCGGCACCTTTCGTGAACGGTGCCGCGACAAGAGAAATTAGTCGGCGATTTCAAAGATTGCTTCGATCTCAACCGCTGCCCCGAACGGCAACGAAGCTGCACTGACTGCGGAGCGTGCGTGACGACCTTTGTCACCCATGGCCTCGACCAGGAAGTCGGATGCGCCATTTATTACCTGGGGCTGATCGACGAATTCTGCTGTCGAATTGACGAAACCGACGATTTTGATGAGACGGGCCACTTTTTCCAGATCGCCTGTTGCAGCCTTGGCCTGAGCGAGGAGGTTTATGGCGCACAGTTTCGCAGCGGCCTTGCCGTCTTCGACACTCAGTCCTTCACCCAATTTGCCGGTCGCGACAATTTTTCCGTCTTGCATGGGAAGTTGGCCGGAGACGAATAGCTGGTTGCCGGTCTTGAGGAATGGCACATAGTTGGCTGCGGGAGCCGCAGCAATCGGCAGGGCGATACCCAACTCTTTCAGACGGGCTTCGATGGTTGTGCTCATTTGGCTTCTCCGCACTTGGTGACTCAGGTCCAGGAACTCGTGCATTCGCACATAATGGAGAGGTGTCTTGGCCCAAATTCCGAAAACTGACAAGGTCAATTTCTGCGGCTCACCCGCATCTCAGGCGAATAAGCGGACAATTCCGGTCCCCAACCATCATTCTTCCGCAGTTTTCTGTGAAATTTTCTGTGCGATCTGAGGAAATCTTGGAGGGGCTCCAATTCGCTATGGCGAAAGACACAGATAATCGCATAATGGCGGTGAGGGGGCATCGATTGCTACCCGAACGAGTACGAGGTACCCTGATGCTGTGCGTTTCTAAACGCTTGTCCCTGGCAAATTCCACTGTAGCCCTGGCTTTCGCCATCGGACTGGTTCCGATGAGCAGCAGTGTTGCAGCTACGGCCGGTGTGGTGGCCGTCCATGAACTTGCCCCTCACCGGGCAGTTTATGACATGAAGCTAGGTGAAATGGATGAAAAGTCGGGCATAGCAGGGCTGAACGGGCGGATGGTCTACGACTTTTCCGGCAGCGCTTGCGAAGGTTACAGCGTCAATTTCCGTTTTGTGACCGAGTTCCAGAACGCAGATGGTGGCTCTCAGGTCACGGACCTTCAGACCACCTCGTTCGAGGAACCGAAGGCCGAAAGCTATCAGTTTCTCTCGAAGACCTTTGTTGATCAGGAACTTGTTGAGGCAACCCGGGGAACTGCTCGCCTCGGACAGGACAGCAGAACGATCGAACTGAAAGAGCCGGCTGAAAAGTCGCTCGATATCGGCCGAGAAGTGCTGTTCCCGACAGAGCATCTGCTGTCGATCATGAACGCGGCGGAAGAAGGCATACCCTTTGTGGCTGCTGACATCTACGACGGTGCTGAAACCGGCGAAAAGGTCTACTCCACCACGACCGTGATCGGCGCAAAGGCCATCAGTCCGGTCAAGGAAGGATCTGATGGTCCCGATGCACCACTCGCGGGAATGAGCTACTGGCCGGTGACCGTCGCCTATTTCGATCCGACGGAAGAAGAAGCCTCCGGCGAGCTGATGCCTGTCTACCAGTTGTCATTCTGGCTTTATGAGAATGGTATCAGCGGCAACCTGAAACTCGACTATGGTGATTTCACCATCCAGGGCAAGATGGCCGCACTCGAGCTTTACGACGAAGCCGACTGCGCGAAACCTTAAGGCAGAGCTTAGTTCCTCATGGGTCAGGACTTCTTGGAGTCCTCGACCGCTTTTGCCGCGTGGGTCAGGCCCAGTTCAACAGCGGACTTTCCAAACTTGCTCCTGAGCTTGTCCACTGCAAGCTCGGCGTTCTTCCTGCGTTCCGCCGTTTCATCGACAAGGTCCTGCGGGTCGGCGCGTTCGGCCGATTCCAGACCGCTCACCCCTATGCCGATCAGACGAAACCGGCGCCCGTCAGCTTCAACTTCCAGCAGGGCTTCACCTGCTGCATAAATCCGATCGGCAAGCTGTGTCGGATCGGGCAGATGGCGGGCTCTGGTGATGGTCTTGAAGTCGGCGGTCTTTAGTTTCAAAGTTATGCCGCTTCCGGATATTTCAGCTTTTTTAAGTCTGCCGGACACCTTCTCGGACAGATCGCGCAGGATCGGGCGCAAAGTCTCGAAATTGGAGATGTCGGTCCTGAAGGTTGTTTCGGCTGAGACGCTTTTGGCTCCGCGCTCGGGTTTGACAATTCTCGTATCGTCACCATGCGAAAGTTGGGCCAGACGTAAGCCGATGGAACCGTATCGCCGAGCAAGATCAGCCGCATCCATTATCTGCAACTGGCCGATTGTCCGGATGCCATCGTTTTCCAGTTTTTTCTGGAACACCTTGCCGACACCCCATATCCGTCCGACTGGCATTTCGGCCAGTACGGACTTTGCTTCCGCTGCGCCTATGACCGAAAAACCTCGTGGTTTTTCAAGGTCCGAAGCAAGTTTGGCGAGAAACTTGTTGGGTGCTAGACCGACGGAAGCGGAGATGCCGATATCCGTTTCGACTTCCCGTACAAATTTTGCAAGCGTTTCGGCCGGCGTTGCCTTGTGCAGGCGCTGGGTGCCCGTAAGATCCAGAAACGCCTCATCGATGGAGAGTGGCTCCACCAACGGCGTTAGCGCCCGCATGCGAGTACGGATTTCCTTTCCGATCCGCGAGTATTTCTCCATGTTTGGTTTGATGACAACTGCGTCCGGGCAGGCTTCCAGCGCCTTGAACATCGGCATTGCGGAACGCACCCCGTAAATGCGGGCGATATAGCAACAGGTCGATACGACACCGCGCTGCCCGCCTCCAACGATTACTGGCAGATCCTGAAGTTCCGGATTGTCTCGCTTTTCAACTGAAGCATAGAACGCATCGCAATCGATATGGGCAATCGCAAGCTCGTCGATCTCCGGGTGAGACACGATGCGTGGACTGCCGCAAGAGGGACAACGCTGCAGTGTTGCTGCGAAACGGGTGCCACAATCCCGGCAAAGGCCTTTGTGCTCCTGAAGGTTTTGGGTCACGGCAATATCGTTTGTTCTTGCGACCGATTGGATCTGTCTACTGTATTCGCATCTAAAGGATAGCGCTGATGAAGCTCTCCGTCTCCTGCCAGTCTCCTGTCAGAAGGTCAATATGGCTTTCGGGTTCAGTAGCCCCAAGAAACCGAGTGTCTGCAATGAATTGAATCTGAACCGTGGAAGGAAGAGTTGCCTGCACCGACTGATGATTGGTCGGGCTGTCGTCGATGAAAACGACAGGTGAGGGACGTCCGGCAGCAAGCGCTGCCACAGCTCCGCCCTTTGGGCCGGAATTGGTGAGGACAGGAAAGGAAATACCCAATTCGTCGAGGAGTTTCACACGCGCCGGCTTATTGTGCCCGCCCGGAAGATTGGTCAGTAGAACGATGTCCCAATCCTTTGCCAGTTGGTTGAGCGCCGCATCAGCTCCGGGAACCATATCCTGTCGATGGGTGACGTCGTCGAAGAACGTCATCAGATGCCGGCGTACGTCCTCCGCGGCCAATGTTTCACGACTTTCCCTGCTGCCGATGTTTCCTGTCAGCCGATATTCATGTTTCAGAAACATCAGCCCGCGTTCGTGAAGGTATTCTTCAAGGTGCGAGATCATATGCAGGACTACTTCGTCGACATCGCAAATGATCAGCGGATTTTCCGACTTTGGCAGCGAACGGATCTGAGCAAGAACCTCTGGATTTACCGGTGTCGGCTCAGGCATGTTCTTCGTCTCCTCCGGCAAGTGCGTAGCGCGCGGCTGCCATCATGGTTGGCCGAATACCGGCGTTTTCGCAAAAGGCGAGCAGCAACGGCTCATCCATCATGTAAAATTCAAGAACCCCCGCAAGAAAGCCCGGTTCGCTGGCAGCTGTCCGAATCACATCCGGTCCAATTCCGGAAAAAGCCAGAAATCGGCCGATCTGTTCCGGGTCACGGCTAAGCTGCAGGAGAGCTTCTGTAGCAATTCCCTGAGCTTCTTCAACGGATAATGACTTTCCCTGCATATTTTTCATTGTGTTTTTTTGCCTTTCTGAAACGATTCCGGGTTAGAACAAATCCAATGCGGGCCGGGGAAGGGTTCTACCGCGGACGATGAGACGCTGCGCTGAGTAAGATGGGACCGGCAGAAAGCCGGGTGAAGGGCCGGACAATATGGCAAAATCCGTGTTGATCGTAGAAGACAATGAGCTGAACATGAAGCTGTTTCATGATCTGCTCGAAGCTCACGGTTATAACACCTTGCAGACCCGTACCGGAATAGAAGCGTTGCAGCTTGCGCGTGAACATCACCCGGATTTGATCCTCATGGATATCCAATTGCCCGAGGTCTCGGGCCTGGAAGTGACCAAGTGGATCAAGGAAGATGACGAAATTTCATCAATTCCGGTTATTGCGGTGACGGCCTTCGCCATGAAGGGCGATGAGGAACGGATCCGGCAGGGTGGTTGTGAAGCCTACATCTCCAAACCGATATCGGTTGCAAAGTTTCTGGAAACTGTCCGGGCTTATCTGGGAGAAGCGTGACCGGTTTTTACATGAAAAACTGCGCACTTACTTAGAAATGCCCAAGGTTTCGTGCAATCACAAGGTGTTGATTTCATCAACTTAGCGTCAAAGCACATTGCAACTTAAGCCCGCCTCACTCATATTAAGATTACAAATTTACTAAAAACACATTGTTCCTGTGCATATTTTAGGGAAATTGTTGCATTCGGGTTACAATGGGGTAGGGTGACCGCTGATTGGGGTCATTCCTGATCCGCTCTTTCGTGAGGTATTTATTGTCCTGACGTAGGATAGGCAAAAAAGTTTCCCCTCGGAGTGCTCAGGTCCGCCGCATCTCCTGGGTCCGTGGGGCAGGTCGGCAGGGAACCGGCCGATGAGTGGCCTCCTCGAATGCCGTGTTCCCGCCGACCACAATTCTCTCGAAAATTCAGGTCGCAAGCCGCGCAGGCTTCTGCGCGGATTTTTGGTTTCCAGCCACAAAAAAACCCGCCGTAACAGGCGGGCTTTTTCTGTTTTACAGGTCAGCAAGATTACTTGATCTTGGCTTCCTTGAATTCAACGTGCTTCTTGGCAACCGGGTCATACTTCCGCTTGACCATTTTTTCGGTCATCGTGCGGGAGTTCTTCTTGGTGACATAGAAGAAACCGGTGTCCGCCGTGGAGAGGAGCTTGATTTTGATTGTTGTCGCCTTGGCCATGGCCTTGGATCCTGTTCTCGGTTATCGGGCAAAGGGTTCTTATGGCCAGATTGGCTGGCGGTGAATCTGCCCCAATGTCTGAAATCAGCGCGCAAAGTACTCATCGGGGCGTCAAAGTCAAGCACTCCCTGTGCTCAGGGCCATATTTTGATGTGCAGCACGCCTGATTATCCTTGCTCGGACGGTAGCATCAACGACCACTTGTTTTTTCGCAGTCAGTTTGTCTTTGGCATCCTGCTGGCAATGGCCTTTATCTCGATGATAGCTCCCTCGCGCACGAAACCGTTGACTTCTATCGCCGTCCAAGACGGGAAGGGCTCTTCCACATACTCCGATCGGATGGATTTGAAGAGTTCGAGATGATCTCGCAATCCGACGTGATAAGTGGTCATGTCGACAATGGCCGAGTAACTCAGTCCGTCCTTCGCCAGAACCAGGCCAACCTTTCGAAACGCCGTCCGGATCTGCGTTTCCGGATCGCTTGAAAGGTTGCCGTCCGAGTCGATCCCGGTCATTCCGGTCAGAAACAGAAAGTCTCCACAGGCAAGGCCCGGGGACATTCTCCAATCACTGTGTTGGGACTGCAATTCTTCAGGAACGATAGCTCGTTTTTTCATAAGTCAGCCCTCCAGCCGCTCTGACAGGGCCATTCCGGCCTGCCTGGTAGAACTTGCCTCGAGCTTCATCATAAACCATCAGAGGCCACCCGTTCACATTTTCCGCAAGCCAGCGGCAAATGCGACCGGGAACTGCTTTGCTCGGGTCGATGCGGTACGTACTTGGCTATGTGTTAAAGGGCGTCGATCAGATCAGTTCTCTGACGAACGCACCCTTTCGGAAGAAGTAGTAGGGAACTGACGTCGTCGGTGTCAGATCAGGGTCGGAATTCAGACGGTCCTCGAGATCCGTCAGAATTTTCGTGGTGATTAGCGGCAGTTCCTTCTGCCGTGCCTCCTCCAACGTCAACCAGGCACAGTCTTCAAGCTCGCCTGACGGCCCCTTGCCATCCGGAAGCTGGTCGGCGATAGCATCTGCCCACACCGCAAGAAAGCGCGTATCGAAGCGTCTGGGGCGTTGCGGTGGCGTGATCGCCCGCGCGATCATACGCAGCCCACCCAGGTCGGGTTGAATGCCGCGTTCCGAGAAGGCTTCGAAGCCAGTACCGAGCCGCAATGCGGCTTCACCTGATTTCTGACCGATGAACAACCCGGCTTCTTCGTAGGTCTCACGTATTGCAGCCAGGGCAAAGGCGCGTACGCGAGCTGCCGATTTGCTGTTTTTCATACCTTCCGACAGCTTGGCTTCCACATCCGGGTGGTAAGGCAACACATGAGAGATACGAGAGTCCGCCGGATCAACCCGGCCGCCCGGAAAGACAAACTTGCCTGGCATGAAAGTATGGCGCATGTGCCGCCGGCCCATGAGCAGTTTGATTGTTCCCCGGGCGTCTCGGTCCAGGATAAGCAGCGTTGCCGCGTCTTTCGGTCGGATATAGGGATAGTTCCCGGCTTTTTCGTCCTTCGCCAGCTGCTTTTCAAATGAACCGCTCATGAGACCCTTTCAGATGGTTCCGGAAGCGGGGGCAGGTCGTCTTCCGCCTCCGGGTCGAACCCGTGCATGTAAAGCGCCCACTGAAGACCCACCAGCGCTCCCTTGATCGGACGCATCAGAGCGAAAGACATGAAGATGGTCAACGGCAACCAAAGTGCCATATGGATCCACATTGCTGGACGCCAAAAGATTTCCACCAGCAAGAGGGCGGGAATGATGACATGCCCGACGATCGTGATCGTGAAATAGGGTGGTGCATCGTCAGCCCGATGATGATGAAACTCTTCACCGCAGGACGAGCAGGCATGCCGGGTTTTCAGGAAACCGTCAAATAGGCTTCCCTTGCCGCAACTCATGCATCTGTTGCAGGCACCACGCAGCATTGCCGATAGAACAGGGCGCCGCGGCTTCTCCTTTGCCCCATCCGATACCTCCACATTTTCATTCAGTTCATAGTGAACCGTCACGAAGACCTCCTTCGGTTCTTTCTGCTTGAGGAGGTCTTGTTTCGGCCGCCCTTGGGCGGACCACGTCTGGTCTTTGGAGCAGCCTTTCGAATTTTTTTCCCGGCAATCCGTCCATTGCTGAGAAGTTCGAATGTAAGTGCTCCGGCAAAAGGTGCTGCTTCCACCAGCCTGACCTCCACTTGATCGCCAAGTTGGTAAGTCTCGCCGGTTTTGTCACCTATCAGAGCATGCGACCCTTCGTCGTAGCGGTAGTAGTCCAGCCCGATTGTAGAGGCCGGAACGAAGCCGTCTGCACCGGTTTCTTCCAGTCGAATGAAAAGTCCCGACTTCACCACACCCGCGATCCGGCCCTGGAATGTCGCACCCACCCGGTCGCTCATCCACAATGCGATCAGCCGGTCGATCGTATCGCGCTCAGCCAGCATTGCGCGGCGTTCGGCCGCAGAGATCTCCGCGCCAATTGCCTCAAGCTTGGTCTCTATTCCTTCGGGCAGGCCGTCGTTCCCCAGGCCTAGCGCGGAAATCAGCCCCCGGTGAACGATCAGATCGGCATAGCGTCGAATTGGAGAAGTGAAATGCGCATAGCAGCGAAGATTGAGTCCGAAGTGGCCAATATTCTGTGGCGTGTACTCGGCCTGAGCCTGACTTCGCAGTACCACTTCATTGACGAGATGGGCCTGCGGCGTGTCCTTTACCTTCGCCAGAATACCATTGAACACGGAAGGTCTCAGACCGCCGGACGAGGGCAGCTTCATATTGATCGTCGAAAGAAAATCCTTGAGGCTTTCCAGTTTCTCAGGCGTTGAAGCGTCGTGCACCCTGTAAAGAAGCGGGCTTTTCTTCTTCTCCAGGGTCTCGGCGGCGGCAACGTTCGCCTGGATCATGAATTCTTCGATCAGCTTGTGAGCATCAAGACGCTCCGGCACGTAGATGCTGTCGACCGTTCCATCCTCTTTGAGCTTGATCTTGCGCTCCGGCAGATCCAACTCCAACGGTTCGCGTGCATCCCGGCCTTTCTTCAAGACGTCATAAGCGGCCCACAGAGGCTTCAGGATACCTTCGAGCAACGTCTCCGTCTTGTCATCCACAATGCCGTCTATGGCCTTCTGCGCCTGGATATAGGAAAGCTTGGCAGCAGAGCGCATCAAGACGCGATGGAATGTGTGACTGATCTTGCGGCCGGTTTTGTCAAACACCATGCGCACGCCAAGCGCAGGTTTGTCTTCCTTCTCGCGCAAGGAGCACAGCTGATTGGAAATGCGTTCCGGCAGCATGGGGATCACGCGGTCCGGAAAATAGACCGAGTTGCCACGCAAATTTGCTTCCCGGTCCATTGGGGAGCCCGGCGTCACATAGTGCGACACGTCAGCGATAGCCACATAGACCACGTGACCGCCGTCGTTTTCGGAACTTTCGTCAGACTCGGCATAAACCGCATCGTCGTGATCTTTTGCATCCGGCGGATCGATTGTGATGAGCGGTATCTGCCGCCAATCTTCTCGGGTGCCTAGCTTTTCGACCGGTTTGGCTGCCTCTGCCTGTGCTTCTACGCTCGCCGGGAAAACATGCCTTATTCCGTGTGAGTGCAGGGCGATCTCCGAAACGGCCTTTTCAGAGTTCATCGAGCCGAAACGTTCAACGATGGACGCGCGCGGATGACCGTATCGTCCCGAACGCGTCACCTGGACACTGACAAGATCGCCGTCTTCAGCTTCCTTCAGGTCGGTCGGGTCGATGTCCAGTTCGCGTTGTTTGCGGTCGATCGGTTCAAGATAAGCCGGACGGTCCTTGTCGCGCTTTCTGAATATGCCAAGAATCGCGCCTTGTTTCTTCTCAAGAACCTTCATCACGCGCGCAGCGTGTTGAGCTTCCGGGCCTGCTTCAGCTTCGGTCAGTCTGATCAAGGCCCTGTCGCCCAGACCTGGCTGCGTGCTCCTGGTTTTACCTGTCAGTACCAGAATCTTTGGAGGCTCACCGGCCTCGTCATCCCAATCCACGGGCACGCCCAGTAGATCGCCATCCCGGTCGCGGGCAATCAGATTGACAACGAAAACGGGCGGCAGATCACCGGGCCTGATCATGCGCTTGTGGCGCTTCTCCACAAGACCTTCCTCTGCAAGGTCCTTGAGCATCTTTTTCAGATGAATTCTTGCACCGCCAATGATGCCGAAATGTCGGGCGATCTCCCGTTTGCCGGCCCGGCCCGGGTTATCGGCCACGAAGGCGAGAATGTCTTCGCGGGAAGGCATCTCGCCTGGAACCTTGGCGTGTTTGCGTTTTGTGTGTTTGCGCGTGTTAATCCGTTTTGCGCTCAAGACGCGTCATCCCAGGGAACCTCTGCAGACGACGCATCGACCTTGGCTTTCGAAGCAGATTTTGTAGTCGACTTCTTGTCCGTTGTCTTTTTCGTCGCCGTCTTCTTGGCTGCCGGCTTTTTGGCAGCGGCCTTTTTCTTGGTACCGCCCTTGGCAGCCTTGGCGGCAATCAACTCAAGCGCCTGCTCCATTGTGACCGCCTTCGGGTCGGAGTCCTTGGGCAGCGTAGCGTTGATCTTGCCATGCTTCACGTAAGGGCCGTACCTGCCGTCATACACATTGACGGGTCCGCCTTCTTCCGGGTGTTCCCCCAGTTCCTTCAGCGGTGTTGCCGCCGCTCGACCCCGGCCACCGCCTTTGGACCGTTTTTCGGCCAGAGCGTCAACTGCGCGGTTGATGCCGACGGAGAACACCTCGTCGGGAGAAGAAAGGTTGGCATATGTGCCTTCGTGCAGAACGAAGGGACCGTAGCGGCCGATACCGGCGGAAATCATCTTGCCGTCTTCGGGGTGCGGACCGACTTCACGCGGAAGGGACAACAGTTGCAAGGCTTTCTCAAGGTCCATGTCCGCAACCGACCAGCCACGGGGTAGGGAAGAGCGTTTGGGCTTGGCTTCTTCGCCTAGCTGTACATAGGGACCGAAACGACCGTTGCGTAGCGAGACCTCAAGGCCAGTTTCCGGGTCGACGCCGAAAACCTTGGGGCCATCATCGGCTTCTCCGTCCTCACCGTTCGGCTTGCCGAGCTGGCGTGTATAACCGCACTCGGGATAATTCGAACAGCCGATGAACGCACCCCATCGACTGACTTTGAGAGAAAGTTGGCCGTTGTCGCAGGACGGGCACTTGCGCGGCTCGGAACCGTCTTCCTTGGGCGGGAAAATGTGCGGCCCAAGTAATTCATTGAGAGCATCAATGACTTCGGCGACACGCAGATCCTTGATCTCGTCCACAGCGCCGGAAAATCCGGTCCAGAAGTCCCTTAGAACATCCAGCCAGGACAATTCACCGGCTGAAATCTTGTCGAGCTGTTCTTCCAGGCTAGCTGTGAAGTCGAACTCCACATAGCGCTGGAAGAAACTTTCCAGGAACGCGATGACGATTCGGCCCTTGTCCTGAGGAACGAGCTGTTTCTTGTCGAGTTCGACATAATCACGGTCGCGCAGCGTCTGAAGCGTTGACGCGTAAGTGGAAGGACGGCCGATGCCGAGCTCTTCCATCTTCTTGACCAGGCTTGCCTCGGTGTACCTGGGCGGTGGTGTCGTGAAATGCTGGGAGGCCTCGATCGGCTCGGCTTTACCGTCAACGGAGGCTGCCGTCAGCGCTGCGCCTTCGTCAACAGCCGGCAGGCGCTTGGAGTTCTCATCTTCCTCGTCGTCCTTGCTTTCCTGATAAAGCGCAAGGAAACCGTCGAAGCGGACCACGGAACCGGTTGCACGCAGGTTGGCGCGCTTGCCGGAACCATCAGCCAAGATCTCGATCGTGGTGCGCTCAAGAACGGCGGATTCCATCTGGGAAGCCATGGTGCGCTTCCAGATGAGTTCATAAAGCCGTGCCTGGTCCGGATCGAGGAACCGGGCAACGTCCTTTGGGCGACGGGAGAGGTCGGTCGGACGGATCGCCTCGTGTGCTTCCTGGGCGTTTTTCGCCTTGGAAGAATAAACGCGGGGCTTTTCCGGAACATAGTTGTCGCCGAAGTCCTGGCCGATGACAGAGCGGGCCGCGGCAATCGCCTCGCCAGCGATCTGCACGCCGTCGGTACGCATGTAAGTAATGAGACCGGAGGTTTCTCCGCCAATGGAGATACCCTCGTAAAGCTTCTGCGCCACCTGCATGGTGCGTGATGCGGCAAAGCCAAGCTTTCGTGAAGCTTCCTGTTGCAGCGTTGATGTCGTGAACGGAGCCGCCGGATTGCGCCTGGCCGGCTTTGAAGCGACACTGTCGACCCTGAAGCTGGCGCTTTCCAGCATCTTCTTGATCGTCGTCGCATCGGTCTCGTTGGTAACATCCAGTCGACCGATCTTCTTGCCATCGAACCCGGTCAGGCCTGCCTGGAACATGTCGCCGGTAGGCGTCTTCATGTTGGCGAAGATCGACCAGTATTCCTGAGGCTTGAAGGTTTCGATTTCCATTTCCCGATCGCAGATCAATCGTAGAGCGACTGACTGCACGCGCCCTGCGGAACGGGCTCCCGGCAATTTGCGCCACAGGACCGGAGAAAGCGTAAAGCCGACAAGGTAATCCAATGCACGGCGGGCCAGATAGGCATCGACCAGAGGTGTATCGAGCTGGCGCGGATTATCCATCGCCTCAAGGATGGCCTTCTTGGTGATCGCGTTGAACACGACCCTTTCAACCTGCTTGTCCTTCAACACGCGCTTTTTCTGGAGCACTTCCAGAACGTGCCAGGAAATGGCTTCTCCTTCGCGATCGGGGTCAGTTGCGAGAATGAGACGGTCGGCTTCTTTCACCGCATTGGCGATTTCGGTGAGCCGCTTCTGGGACTTGCTGTCGACCTGCCAGCTCATGGAGAAATTGTCGTCCGGCTGCACCGAGCCGTCTTTCGGCGGCAAGTCTCGCACATGGCCGTAGGATGCCAGGACCGTATAATCGGAGCCGAGATATTTGTTGATCGTCTTGGCTTTCGCCGGCGATTCCACAATGACGACGTTCATTCTTACCCAAATTTTTTTGCCGGAAACGGCGCGACCGCCCGGTGAGAAGGTGATTTATTGCGCGCAGACGATCACGGATCGAATGCCGCCTGTCAAATGGACCTTTCGCTCTTTCCGGTCAACCCGTCCGCTTCAGTTTCGGGTTATCCACTGAGATTCAAGGGAAATCTTATTCACATCAAAAGCGATATTTTGTTTCCCCGATGCCTTTCCAGTCGTCCGGCGAGCTCAAGTTCAAGCAATATGACATGTATCGCTCGTGTTTCAGCACCTGTAAAGCGGATGATCTCGTCCATGTCGAGCGGGGTCGGGCCCAGGGCCGAAAGGATGTCGGCTCGCAAGTCGTCGCCAGGTTCGACAGACTTCGCCAGCTGAGCAGCTTCGCACTCCAGAAGACTTGTTTGAATGGGAAGTGCTGGACCCAACCTTCCGGAAAACTCTTCCAGAATGTCTTTGGCGGTGGTTACCAAGGTGGCGCCTTGCCGGATCAGGTCATTCGCGCCTTCTGAACGCGGGTCCAGGGGAGAGCCCGGAACCGCGAAAATCTCCCTGTTTTGCTCAAGTGCGTAGCGAGCCGTGTGAAGAGAGCCGGATTTCTTGGCTGCTTCAATGACAATGACGCCCAGTGAAACGCCGGATATAAGCCGGTTGCGACGCGGAAAGTCCCGGCCACGGGGTTTCCATCCGAAAGGCATTTCGCTGATTGCGGTGCCGCCATTCTCCAGAATGGCCGACAGAAGGCGATTGTTTTCCGGCGGATAAAGAATGTCGATCCCTCCGGCAAAAACAGCAATCGTACCGGTTCGAAGAGAGGCCTCATGCGCGGCGGTATCAATGCCGCGGGCCAGGCCTGAAGCGAGAACAAATCCGCTTGCTCCCAAATCATGGGCAAACATGCCGGCCAGTTTGCGACCGGAAAGAGAGGCGTTACGGGCGCCGACGATAGCAATGGTTTTGGGATGGGAGAGGGCAGGGCCGCCCTTCACCGAAAGCAGCGGTGGTGGCGCATCGATATGTTTCAGATGTTCCGGATATTCGGCCTCGCCAAGCGCCACAAGCCGGGCTCCAATGCGGTGATGTGCTTCGAGTTCCCGTTCAGCGTCTTCACTCGGACATACACGGTAGCTCTTCTTGCCGCCTTGCCTGGAAAGTCGGGGCAAAAGCTCCAGGGCGCTTTCCGCAGATCCTGCGTGGTTGAGAAGGTCCCGAAATGTTGCCGGGCCAACGTTTTCCGATCGTATTAAGCGCAGCCACGCAATCCGCTGTGCCTCGGAGAGGCCAGGCGTTTTATACTGAGATGGGCCGCTCACGTTCCTCCGCCGTCGGTTTCAGACGGTGGGTCGGCGGCAGGTTGGGATTTGGAGCCTATCTTGCTTTCTTTGCCACGAAGCAAACGGCCTATGTTCTCGTGATGCTTGATCCACAGCAGAACTGTCAAAACGAGGAACATCTCGGCCATCTGCACCTGATTGAAAACCAGGAAAAGCAGGATTGGCGTTGCCAGGCTCGCAGTCAGTGCTGAAAGAGAGGAATAGCGGAACACGACTGCCATACCGAGCCAGATCAGAGCTGCCACGATAAACATGGGCCAATAAAGACCGAGCAGTATGCCCAGAAATGTCGCGACGCCCTTACCACCCTTGAATTTCAGCCAGACCGGGTAAAGGTGACCGAGAAAGGCCCCTAAGCCGCCGACAAGTGCCATTTCCTGGCCATAGGCCGCCGCCACGATCAGGACGGCTACTGTTCCTTTCAGTGCATCGCCAAGAAGCGTTGCCGCTGCCAGCGACTTTTTGCCAGTCCGCAGCACGTTGGTCGTGCCGATGTTTCCAGATCCGATGTTGCGGATGTCGCCCAGGCCCGCCATGCGCGTGAATATCAACCCGAAGGGAATCGACCCAAGCAGATAACCGAATGCGAGAGCAGCAAGATAGTAAGGCCAGGCGAATTCCCAGCTGATCGGATCGGGCACGCGGAGGCCTCCAGTAACGTGCAGACAAAAATTGCACTGGCAATGTAACCGGATGGAAGACCGGATCAAGTCCGTCCGGCGCGAAAAGATGTGTCGCCGCAATCAAATGGCGCAGGTAGCGTCATTTCTCTAGTTTGACAGTTTGTACTTTTCTGCCTGGAGGACCAGCGAGCCGAAAGGAGCCTTGATGCTGGCGCGTAGAGGAACAAGATACGGTGCGTCGCCAATCGGGGCGAGCCAGACTTCAATCGACTTGTTTTGAGCCAGTTCCTGGATGGTCTTGCGTTTAGGGCGATGTCCTGCAATTGGCTCGTATCGGGCCCTGCAGACCAGCACATCGTCATTGAAACGGCCGTCTGCCGTCTTTGCCCTGCGTTTTTCCTTGTAGCTCAGATGAACGTTGTAGCGCTCCTTGCCGTCATAAAGCTGCAGCGTTCTGTTGCAGCTTTCCGGCATCAGGCCTTTCGAAGCAGGCATCAAGGCGGCAGACAGCGGATCGAGCACGCTATTCAGATGTCCGGCGGTCACCTTGATTCGTTCATTCATCCTATCTTGTGGAGGATTAACAGCCACCTTGGCGACCTTTCCCGCGTTCATCTGCATGGAAACGGTGCCGGTTTCATCCTCGCTGTTCAACTTGAGTGAATAGGTTTCAGGAACGAGCGAGCCCTTGTTCAATCCACCCCTGACTTCAACTGTGCCTTTGCCGTCTGAGACCAGCCGGCCGAACGCGGCGGTCTGGCCGCTGCTCTTCAAAGAGTAGGTTTCCTCGTTCAATCTCGCTGAAAGTGTGCCGGAGCCGATCGGCAGTCCAAGGGCATAGAGCTTGTACTTCAAATATAGGTCTGCTGCCGGAGCCTTACCGGAAACCACGATCAGGGAAAGAAACGTTAGCGCGATCAGACGCATCAGGGCCATCCGTTGGAATTGATGTTCCCGTCAACCTTGCTGCCAATTGTGGCGTGAAGCGGGACGTCTTTTCCAACGAATGCCAAGTACGTGTAACGGCTGAAAATGTATCAGCTGTAGGTGTAAACCGTCTTGCCGGCCACAACCGTTCTCAGCACACGCCCTGAAAAACGGGCATCCTCGAACGGAGAGTTCTTGGACCTGGACCGGATTGCACTCTTTTCCAGTACCCATGGACGGTCCGGGTCGAAGACCGTGATGTCAGCCGGAGCGCCTTTGGCAAGCCTGCCTGTTTCCAGGCCAAGACGATCTGCCGGACGGCAGGTCATCGCTCCAAGCAGCGTTACAAGATCAACCTGTTCCGCATGATTGAGCCTGAGTGCTGCGGCCAGGAGGGTCTCCAGTCCAATGGCGCCATCCTCGGCCTCTGCCCAGGGATGTCGCTTGGTTTCCACATCCTGCGGGTCGTGATTGGAGCAGATAATGTCGATCGTGCCGTCGGCAACAGCCGCGATCATTGCCTGCCGATCATCTTCATCGCGCAGAGGTGGCGACATCTTGAAGAAGGTGCGATATGCGCCGATGTCGTTTTCATTGTGCGTGAGGTGATTGATCGATATGCCTGCCGTGATATCCAGTCCGCGTTTCTTGCCGGTGCGGATGACATCTGCACTTTCGGACGTGGAAATCAGGTTCGCGTGGTATTTGCCTTTCGACATGCCTACGAGACGGAGGTCGCGCTCCAGCATGATGATCTCCGCTTCGCGCGGAACGCCAGACAAACCTTTCCAGCTTGCGTTCAGGCCGGCATTCATGACGCCGCCTGCAAGATCAGGATCTTCCGAGTGGTGAATGACCAGCGCATCGAAATCACGTGCGTAGGCCATCATCCGGCGCATGACCTGAGCATTCTTGACCGACTTGTGGCCATTGGTGAAGGCGACTGCTCCGGCTTCCTTCAACAGGCCAATTTCGGCCATTTCCTTGCCTTCAAGACCCTTGGTAAGGGCTGCAAGGGGCAGAACATTGACACTTGCGGTATCGCGCGCACGGCGCAGGATGAAGTCGACCAGGGCGGGGTCATCAATCACCGGATCGGTGTCCGGCATTGTGCAGATTGTGGTGATGCCACCAGCTGCGGCTGCTTGTGACGCGCTGGCGAGCGTCTCACGGTGTTCTGCGCCGGGTTCGCCAACCGAAACGCATATGTCGATCAGGCCGGGGCAGGCAATTGCACCCTTGCAGTCGACGATTTCAGCGCCGTAGGGCGAACCCTGGTTTGCTGCTTCCGGTCCGGCGGCCATGATTGTGCCGTCGGCTATGATGATGGAGCCGGGCGCGTCCAGGCCGCGTGCCGGGTCAATCACTCTGGCATTTGAAAGGACCAGAGGCTTGGGTGCGTCGAGAGCCACGATGTCTATCCTCTGGTTTCTAGTTATTCGGCAGGTTGGCGGCGAGCGCTTCCAGAACGGCCATGCGCACGGCAACACCCATTTCCACCTGCTCACGGATCAGGCTTTGCGCGCCGTCAGCGATGGAAGCGTCAATTTCAACGCCCCGGTTCATTGGGCCGGGATGCATCACGAGTGCATCGTTCTTGGCATAGCTCAGCTTTTCCGCATCCAGACCGTAGTAGCGGTAGTACTCCCGCACTGAGGGAACAAAGGCGCCGCTCATCCGCTCCCGCTGAAGTCTCAACATCATTACGATATCGGCGCCTTTCAGGCCCTCACGCATGTCGTTGAACACCTCAACTCCCATCTTTGTGATACCGGAAGGCAGCAACGTGGACGGCGCGACGACACGAACGCGGGCCCCCAGCGCATTCAAAAGAATGATATTGGAGCGGGCAACGCGCGAGTGGGTGATATCTCCGCAGATGGCGACGGTCAGGCGGGCGATCTTCCCCTTGTGCCGACGGATGGTCAGGGCGTCCAGCAATGCCTGGGTCGGGTGTTCGTGAGGACCGTCCCCGGCATTGACGACCGAGCAGCCCACCTTGCGAGCGAGCAGATGCACGGCGCCGGCCGCATGGTGGCGTACAACCAGCAGGTCCGGGTGCATGGCGTTGAGCGTTGCCGCCGTGTCGATCAGCGTTTCGCCTTTTTTCACGGAGGACTGGGAAACGGCCATGTTCATGACATCCGCCCCGAGCCGTTTTCCGGCCAGTTCAAATGAACTTTGGGTACGGGTGGAATTTTCAAAAAAGAGATTGATCTGGGTCCGGCCTTCAAGCACCTGCTTGCGTTTATGCACCTGGCGGGAAATCTCAACGGCTTCCTCAGCCCGGTCCAAAAGGCCCAGAATTTCGTGGGGGTGAAGGCCCTCTATGCCCAGCAAATGACGATGGGGGAAAGGGCTGTCTCGATGGGTGTCTTTCGCGGTCATCGAGATCATCCCTATAGGGGGAATCGATCAACAGCACAAGACACGAATTCCGCTCATGCCCACTGTCCACATTCCCGATAAATATTTGAACAAACGGACAAAAACGGAAAAGGTCCTGTTGAATGCCTATGTGAAGAGAAGCATCGCCAACGGAATTGTTACAGTGGCCGCCAGGGTTTGCAGCGTGATTATTTCAGCCATCAGCTTGGCATCGCCACCCATCTGACGGGACAAAAGATAGGAATTGCTGGCGCAGGGAACCGCGCAGGCAATGATGACAACGGTCATTGCAGGACCTTCAAGACCGAGCAAATTTGAGACTACAAAGGCGATCAAGGGCATGAATACCGGACGCAGAAAGGTCCCCATGGTGAGGGCAGGGCCGGGGCGACGCAGGGAACTGAGATCGAGCCCCGCGCCGACACAAATGATACCTATCGGAAGGGCAGCTCTGGCAAAGATTTCAACGGTGTCTGCAATGACAAACGGCAAGCTGATGCCGCCCAGGTTCAACAGTACTCCTGCAACAATCGAAAGAATGAAGGGGTTTGTAAAAAGATCCTTCAGGATCTTCGAACCGCTCGGCGCGGCTCCACTCGCATAGCGGGACAGAACCAGAATGCTCAAGACATTGAGAACCGGGATCATGAACACCATCGCCACCGCCAGCATTGCAAGGCCTGTGTCGCCCACGACATTGTCGGCGATCGCCAGCGCAATCATGGCATTCCAGCGTAGGGTGCCCTGAAAAATCGATGTGAAACGAACCGCAGGAATGCCCCAGATGCGTTCGATCGCTGTCCGGCTCGCCAGAAGAAGGCCGGCCGTCAAAAAGATGGTTAGCAGCAACGCTGCACCCATGTCGAGCGTTGGAAAACTCTCAAAATCGGCCTGGAAGATCGTGCGAAACAACACGGCCGGAAACAGCACGAAAAAGGCCAGCTTTTCAACGCCATGCCATTGCTCCCCGGTAATCAGACCTGTTCGGGCAATCAGATATCCTGAGGCAATAACAAGTATGACCGGGAGAAGGGCGGCAAGCGTTGTCAGCATGAAGGAGCCTTGGGCGTTTGCGGGAACCAAATGTAACCAGCCCGGGCGAAGAACAGCTCAGTTGGTCGATCTGGAAGAAGGAGCGTGAATCAGGTTTCTAACCCCATAAAGCCCAACCGGTCCAGAAAACCTTGCAAAATGTAGGCTGCAGCCATCTTGTCGACGACGTCTGCGCGCTTGGCTCGGCTTGAGTCGGCTTCCAGCAGCGTGCGCGTCACAGCCGCGGTGGAAAGGCGTTCATCCCAATAAGTGATTGGAAGATCGGTCTTCTGGGAGAGGTTACGCGCAAATGCGCGTGTTGCCTGTGCCCGTGGTCCTTCGCTGCCATCCATGTTAAGCGGCAGGCCGAGGACGATCCCGCCGACTTCCTGCTTTGCACAGATGTCGAGAAGCTGTTCTGCGTCGATCGTAAATTTCTTGCGCCGGATGGTATCCATCGGCGACGCGATGCCTCGCCCGAGGTCTGACAAGGCAAGACCAATTGTTTTTGTTCCAAGGTCAAGGCCAATCAGACGGCTGTTTGTCGGCAGGGCTGACAGAAAGTCTTCAATACTGAGTGCTGGGTCGTTTGCCATGGATGCGCTTTAACAGGGGTTTCACGGTGTGACCAGAAAAACAATCGCCAGGAGTCATTTCCGGTCGTCGGCGTGACCGTGCTCTGCAATGGCAAGGTCTGCCGATGGATCATCCTTAAGGTCAGCGGCCAGAAACTGTTCTGTTTCAGGAACTGCTACGTGAAAGTCCGTTTCCAGGTGCAGTTGTGCCTTTAGGTTGGTCGCCTTGACGCCGATCAGGTGCCCACCTTTTGACCGGTCTTTGGAAATGAAATGAAGATGGTATCCCGAAACTGTCAGGGTCCTGGCATAAACGGGCGCCCAGAAGCCGACGAGTGTTCCTTCAATCTCTTCAAAGGCAAATTCGCTTTGATGGCCGGTTGCCGCCACCAGGTCTTCTCCTGCTGCTGCCTTGCAGGCTGCCCGCAATTCAATGCGTTCGAAGGTCCCGTCGATACGAATGCCGACGAAGGTGTTTTCAGAGGGGCGCAGCACGTCCAGAAGAGCTTCGAGTTGTGACTGGTGCTCGATGGCCGAAAGGATTTCCGCCTTTTCCGGCGTGAACCGCGTTACCGTTGCAAACGGAGTAAGAGCCTCATCCGGCGCTTCAGTGACGACACCGCCCTTGCGCGCCTGATAGGCATGCCCTTCAAAAAGGATCATCTCACCGTCCAGGTCCTCAAAAGTACCAAGGCCGAAGTCTCCATGCGCCTTCAGATCGGCAACCCTTGTGCAGCCCTTGAACAATCCCTTGGTCACTGCGGTACTTGTCGACACTTGAAAAATCGTATGATGATCAAGGTCGTAGGCTGCGGACAGTTTTTCCTGAACGATATGGGAAAGACTGTGGCCGGTGCGCGCTGATTCAGTCTGCAGCTCCTGCCACAAGCTGTGGGAAATCCGGCAATGGAGATGTCGAGACATGCGTTTTTCCCACGATCGGTCTAGTGAGGTTGTGAGCGTCGAGTGTGACACTATAGTGTGGCTTTGCAAGGTTCCGGGATCAGGGAGCCGTCTGGATTTAGGAGGATAGTTTCGTGAAACTCACCTGGTACGGTCATTCGGCCTTTAAACTCGAAACCGACGACGCTGCGATCCTCATCGATCCGTTCCTGACCGGAAATCCTTCGTTTCCTCAGGACCTCAGTGTCGACCAGGTTGCAGAGGGAGTAACGCATCTCATCCTGACCCACGGCCACGATGATCACGTCGGTGATTCAATTGATATTCTGAAGAAAACCGGCGCACAGCTGACATCCAATTTTGAAATCTGCATGTGGGCAAACCGCCAGGGAATCGAAAATTTCAATCCAATGAACACTGGCGGCATGGTGAATGTCGGTCCTTTCAAGGTTGCTTTGACGAAAGCCGAACACTCTTCATCGAAACAGAGCGATGGAGAGGCGATTTATCTCGGCAATCCGCACGGCGTGATAATCGAGGTGCCAGGTCAAAAGGTGCTCTATCACATGGGAGACACTGACATCTTTTCAGACATGGCTTTGATCAATGAAATCTACCGGCCCAAGATCGGTCTCGTGCCGATTGGCGATCGTTTCACAATGGGCGGCAAGGTAGCGGCATTGGCCTGCAATCGTTTCTTTGAATTCGACACGATTGTGCCGTGTCATTTCGGATCTTTTCCGATCGTTGATGAGACCGCGGAAACTTTCATCGGTGCAATGGGCAGCAACGGGCATCGCGTAAGTCCAATGACACCAGGGGTCAGTGTTGAACTTTAGGAATTGCGATCAGGGCACGCCAGCTCGACGAGTGCGAAGACGTTTCAAAGGGTGACAATAGTGTTCAGGAAAATATCTGTTTTAACTTGTCTAATAGTGATCTTGGCGACGGGGCACGGAGTGGCCGCTGACAAGTCGATCACGCCGGACGGCAAACCAGCCCCATCGCAGCCGCACGCGAAACCTGGCTCCAAAGCGGCGCTTGAGGCTGACGTATCAAAAGGATCCTATGACAAGGTCAGGGAAGTCTTTTCAGGGAACACCACCGTTGCCGGTGAAATGCTGAAGTTTCCGCAGGACAATCCTTCGGTGAAGGCTATCGTCGTCACAATGGAGCCTGGAGAAGTTACAGGCTGGCACAAGCACAATGCTCCGCTCTTCGCCTATATCCTGGAGGGCGAAATCACTGTCACCTATGACGGAATTGGCAAGAAGCTTTTCCGGCAGGGCGATGGCTTGCTTGAGGCTATGGACGTCACCCATCGCGGGGAAAACACGGGCGAAGGACAGTTGAAAATCCTGGCTGTTTTCCTGTTGGGAGATGATGCTCAGCCGGTCGTTGCCGAAGACGCTCCCGGTACGACGCAGCCGAAGGTCCAGTAGCTGATAATCCTCAATCTGGCGCGAACTTCTTCGAAACGGAATTCGCGTCAGAGCGGTAGTCCGAAAATCCCATCCCCTGGTAGTATTTTTGGCCACCCGTGTTCTCATTTCGGATGGTGGCATCGATAAAGCGAACACCGGCGTCTTTGGCAGCCCGCGATGTTTCCGCAAACAATGCCTTTCCAATTCCACCTTTCTGCGTGTTTGGATCAACGTATGTGGCAATGACTGCCCAGTCTTCGGGTAAACGGTCATCTCCCGGCCAGTCAGGGTCGCTCCAAAGAAGGGCTTGAAATCCCGACACCCTTGTCCCGCTGATAGCAACAAAACAGCTGATGCCCAGTTTGATGGGCATGAATTCTTCTTCAACGCGACGACTATCGAACTTTTCGCGGTAGGCCGTGGTGCCTCCTATTTCGATGATCGCATTGAGGATTTCGGCCATGTCGCCGGTATCTTGTTGCTGGGCTCTTCGTACTACCAGTGTCATTGCATGCCTCGCTGTACCTGGAGATTGCGGTACGAGTGATGTGAGTCTTAGACATTATCAGATGAGTGAAATGATCTGGTTGTTCCTGTGTCAAACATGAACAAGATTTCACACATGACGCGACGTTTTTCGGGTATTTATTCCGCCGAGGGCGCAGAGGGGAGGAGGATATTCTCCCATTGAGGCGCATGTCCCAATTGGAGGAATGAAATGCTGGTCGCAACGAAAGACAGTTTGGTTGAGCGCGGTCTCAAAGCCGCCGAATGCAGGATATTCGAGCAGAACAAAATCTGGGCACGGTATGCGAGTGAAAAACCGGATGTGGCAATCAGCCTGATGCGGGCAATTCGTGAACTGCATTCAAGAACACCGTGTGACCGCAAACTGTCGGCGCTGGCGATCGGGGCAGGGGATGAACCCCAATTCCGAATTTTACAGGCAGCTTTTGAGCGCGGGCTTTGGCTTTACGACATCGACGGTGCTGCACTGGCCAAGATCAAGGAGCGTCTGGACCGGCAGTCGATCGACAAGGTTTACCTGCTGCAGGGAGATTACAGCCGGGACTTTGAAAATGAGCTGGTGGCCGCACAAACTCTGGAATCCATTCTGGGCGGTCGTAAGCTCGATCTGGTGACATTGCACCACTGCCTCTATTACTGCTGCGCGTCCGAATGGTCGGGTATCATCAAGGCGATTTACGAAAGTGTTCTTGCTCCTCAGGGAGCAATGCACATGGTCATGATGTCGGCGCGGGAACAGCGCCCGGGAACCACGACCTGGCTTTATAACCACTTTGCGGGCAAATTTTTCGGCTCTTCAACAGATCAGGACCTGCTTCAGCTTCGCCAGACCTTTGCTGAAGACCCCGGTATGAGAGGATGCAAGATCGATGCGGAAACCAGGGAAGTCGAGTTCTGGGTGGACGACTTTGAGGCATTCATGTCTGTCGTCTGGATGATCCTGCTTTATCCCCATGGACATGACTATTCGCTGGAGCAACGTATTGAGATCACCGAATTCGTGATCGAGCACTACTGGCGCCCAGGGCGTCCGCTCATCCAGACGCAGGACTACGTTACCCTGCATAAACCGGCTTTCGCACTCAAACGGGATCCGTTTCGCGGACTGTATTGAGAAAACGGCATGTCCGCAATGAACGATCCGGATCACTTCACGGGCATTTACGCTGAACACACCGAGGCGAAAGCCTCGGGTGTTGGGCCCAGATAGAACAGATTATCCAATCCGATTGCAAAAATGGCGATGCCGATAAGGCTGTGCTCCAGCCAGACGGCCGAGAGCGAATCGTATTTGCGATAGGTACGATAGAAAGAGATGCCTGCGATAGAGCTCAAGCCGACTGACAGCCAGGACCCGAAAATGATGTGTACCCAGCCAAACAGTGCGGATGAAAGAATGACCCCAACTGGAAATGGAATTTTGTGAGCGTCTAGCCGCCAGGCAGCATATCCACGGAACGCGATTTCCTGCGGAAGTACGGATACCAGTCCATAAAAGGCGACGATCACGACCATGAGCATCGGGTTCGCACGTGGAATGCAAAAGAGGCGTTCCGGACTGATGGCAAGTACGATTGCGGCGATTGCGATCGACCCGACAAGACATCGCAATAGAATGCCGGGAACTGCGGCGCGGCATCCCGACCAGTTGAAACGCAGATAAGTCTGCGCCGCGTTATTGCTCTTCAGGCGCCAGAAACAGTATCCGGCCAGCAGGAAGACTACCGAGAACCTCAGAAACTGAACGGGAAGTCCCATCAGCAGGACTGGTCCCGCAACAATAACGGCAAGTTCAGTGACCAGAAGCAGATGGCGCTTTTGAGAGAGGCCAGTCTGCTTCTGAGGTTGTTGCATTTCAGCTTTCCGGAAAAGCTCTTTGATTAAAGCTGATTCAGCAGTTGAGGGGTTGGCCAGGCGTCAGCCGGCATGCCCAGTTTCTGTTGAACATCCTGCACGGCAGCCCGTGTGCCGGCACCCAAGATGCCGTCAATCTTGCCGACGTTGTAGCCCATGTTCGAGAGCCTGGTCTGCAACTGCTTCATCTGGGCATCGTTGAGGCCCTGATCCGGATTTCCGGCATTGTAACGCGGTGCACCGGCAAGCCGGGTGGCGAAATATGCCGCTGACGTGGTGTAGATGAACGACTTGTTCCATTCCAGATAGATGTTGAAGTTCGGATACGCGAGAAACGCCGGACCCTTGCGACCCTGTGGAAGGATCAGTGACGCGGGAAGGTTGGAAGATATCTGGCCCCAACGAGGTTGAACGCCGAGAGCCGCCCATTGAGCGCCGGTCTTTGTTTTTCCAAGTCCGGTATCCGCCCAATTGAGATTTTGCGGCACGCTCACTTCCTGCAACCAGGGTTGGCCCTGTTGCCAACCAAGATGTTCAATGAAAGCGCCCGCGGTCAGAATGGCGTCTGGAGCAGATTGTTTCAGCTTGACATGTTCGTCACCGTCACCGTCGCGGCCAAACTCGATTATGTCCTTTGGCAGCATCTGCACCATGCCGATTTCCCCAGCCCAGGCACCTGTTGTGCGCTGCGGGTCAAGGTCACCGTTTTGAACCATTTCGATTGCAGCGATCAGCTCAGGACGGAAAAGCTCCGGGCGGCGGCAATCGTGGGCAAGTGTCGCCAGTGCATTGACCGTATTGAAGTCACCCTGAACAGCGCCATAATCGGTCTCAAGCGCCCAGAAAGCGGTTATCACCGGTGCCGGAACACCGTATTGCTGCTCGGTTCGTTGAAAAATACCGGCATACTTCTTCATGTTTGCCGCGCCGTTTTTCATCCGGTAGCTGGAAATGACCCGCTTTGAAAAGTCCAGGAAGGTCATTTTGAATACGCCCTGCGCCCGATCACGCGACAGAACCTTGCGATCGATCTGCGCACCTGCCAGCGTCCTGTCTGCTGCTCGCGCCGACAGACCTTTGGCCACGGCTTCTTCTTTCACGCCCGCCAGAAATTGCCGGAAATCACCACCGCATTGCTGCGCGTTGGCGGGAGAAGAAACAACGAAAAATCCAGCCATGAAGGCGGCAGCGAGTTTAGGAACTAGGAGCGCACTGCGGGTCATGAAAAGTCCTGTCATTTATCTTGGCAAACGCGCGGGGAAGCCCCGGCAGAAATCGGGCATAGTTGACTGTGCTTCGCCCGATAGGTCAACAGCCGGCATGAATTCGAAGTCCACTTCTTTCAGACCTGAGCTGGAACATCTTGTCAGGGGCAGTTTCCGAAACTTGAACCGGCAATGATGCTTCCGTCAGGTCCGCGCTTGAGCGGTGCGTTGACGGTTGCACGCGAGCGGCAATCACCTGATGGCGCCTGCAGGTTGCCGGACGGATAATAAGGCGTGCCGTAATGGGGAACAGCGTTTACGCCGGATGTCTGCTGCTGACACATCTGGTAGGCCGTGTCGTAAAGCGCTTGCCAGCCTCCGGGAAGAGACCCCAAGTTATCAAGGACGCCAAGTGCGCCGCCTGCACGTGCTCCCCGATATGCTCCGACCGGGCCTTTCCATTCACCGCCGACAACGGCTCCAGCCATACCTCCGGAGACCGCGTCACCGACAACATCGCCGCTTCCCATCCTGGCATTTGCATAGTCCGTTGCGTAGACCACACAGTTCGTCCCCTGGGCCTGAGCTTGTGGGATAGCAATGCAGGACAAAACAATCAGGATTGTTGCCAGGCCACCAGAATTCCGGAGTTTCATGATCCGCCTCCTGTTAGTAGCGGCTGGCTTGTCTGAGAAGTTGACCGTTTCCGGTACTCCAAACAGACAAACCAATACCGCCACATTCACAGAGCACAGTAAGTCGCCGGAATTAACAAGCAACTACTGCAAAGGTTCAGATCATTCGGACTGTGCAGCCCTCTCAAGATATTTCTGGCCGACGAAACCGGTTTTTCCATTGTAGGAAACCGCGCACCACCATTTGCCGCATTCACTGAACTGAACTTCAGCGTTTTCCGGGATGACGCCAATGATCGTTGCGTTCTTGTCGTCTGACTGCCGCAGGTTCACAGAAGCAGATGTCGTGGCGACATTCGGATAGGAGGGATCGGACGCGACAGCAGCCGTAGTTAGCGCAGCCGTTTCTTCTTCCTGGGTGACCGGAACGCCTTCGCTGGTCTGCGGGACTGCGGCGCTGGAAGTTGGGGCCGGCATCAGGTTCTGCGGTATCGGAACAGTGCTGGACGTGCTCGCAAGAACAGGCAACCGGCCTGTCGAACTATCGACAGAAGTTGGAAGTTCCGGGTCTCCATTTCGCTCCAGTCTCGCTTGAGCCTGATTTGCCAGGGCATTCACGGGCTGATCGGCAACAGGCGTCGTTTGAGCGGTTTGTGTCGTCAGAACTGACTGTTCAGACGAGCTCGCTTTGCCCGCCGCGAATGCGTCTCTGATGCGATCCTTGGCGTTTGCAATCTGCTGCGGGGTCGCCGGATCAACCGTCGGTGCCTCTTGCTTTTCAGCAGTCACCGGAACTGCAGATGAGGGCAGAGCGGTCTCCGCCGTCGCGATATTCTCTGAGGCGATGATGCTTTCTATCGTGGGCTCAGCTGCGATCTTTTGGGTGTCCACAGGAAGGGAAGAAGTCTCCTCCTGGGAAAGAAAGCTCGGCATCGCAAAGACAATGCCTGCACCTCCTGCTGCGGCAATCAGGAGCGCGCTGCAGACAATTATCTTGAGGCTCAAACCACTCGGTGTGAACTCAAGACGTCTGGAGTTGTTTCCAGGTGGTGGAACATCGTCTGGCTGGAGTGATGAATAGGTATCCGCTTCTCGAGGGCGGCGCAGAACGCCCGGCATTTCGAACGACGTCTCATCTTGATTGTCGACCAACTTCGGCTCGCGGGCCGATGCCGTTTTCGCGTCATCTGCGATTGCGTGCATTTGCAGGATTTTCGCTGCGATTTCGCTAGGATCGAGCGGCTGCAATTCTCCCTGATCGTCTGAGGCTTCAGCAGAGGAGGAGCTTACAAGCTTAAGTTCGTTTTTCTTGTTTTCTTGGTTTGCATTGTCCGTTCTGTGGCCTTGTTGGTTGTCGCAACCGGCGGCTGGCGCGATTACAGAATACATTTGGCCCTCCAGGTTTTGCGGATTAGGCACGCTCAGAGCAGATGCCAATTATTGGTTACCGGCGCATTAACCTTTGTTAATGCGTCGGCAGACGGGCCGGATTGCGGCGTCACTGAGGAATTTTGGGGCAAATATGACGAGGATGTGATTTCCACGCCAATCCCCGGTTGGGCGTTTGCAAATACCTAACCAGTCTTTGTCATGATCTGTCCAACGGACAACTCAGACGGAGGGAACAATACCTTCTGTTGTGGTCACATTGAGGCAGGCGGGCACATATCATGAGACACCGGATCTCGCGCATTCTTCTCAAGGCGGCAGGGGCGACAGCGATGTTGGCGCTTGCCTGCCATGCCGCGATCGCTCAAGAGGCCAAGGAACTTAGAATCGGCCTCATGGCGACCCTGTCCGGACCTGCTGCAGTTTATGGCGAACATATGCGTGACGGCTTCATGCTGGCGGTAAATCAGTCCAATGGAGCGCTCGGGGGAGTGCCGACGAACGTTATCGTCGTGGACGATAAGCTCGATCCCGATTATGCGGTTCAGCAGGCAACCAAGCTGATTGAGCAGAACGGTATCGATGTTCTTGTCGGTGTGAATTTCTCAAGGGTGATGCTTGCTGTGCATGATCCCGTCGTCCGGTCCAAAACCCCTTTCATCGGAACGCATTCCGGACCGGCTCCTATCGCCGGACGCAACTGCAATCGCTATTTCTTTTCCACCGCATCGCAGGACGATCAGGTTCACGAGACCATGGGTCGCTATGCAAGTCTCAAGGGGTATCAGCAGGTGGTGACGCTGGCCCCCGACTATGAGGCGGCGCGCGATGCGGTTGCCGCCTTCCGGCGCCACTTCAAGGGGCAGATCGCCCGTGAGATTTTCCCGAAGCTTGGTGATACGGACTTTGCCGACGAGTTCGAGCAAATCGCCGAGATCGAACCCGATGCCATCTTCGCTTATATGCCCGGAGGCATGGGAGTTGAGCTGGTCAACCAGTTCCACACATCGGGGCTGAAGGGCATCGTGCCGTTCTTGTCGTCACGCACAGTCAATGCTGTGACCCTGCCTTATACGTCGGAAATGGCGGAGGGGCTGTTTTCTGCAACCCTTTGGGCACCGAACCTCGACAATCCTGCCAACAAGCGTTTCGTCCGTGAGTTCAGCAGGGCCTATAACTACGCGCCCTCAGTCTACGCAGCGCAAGGATATGACGCTGCAAAACTCATTCACTTCTCGCTGGAGCTGACCGGAGGGGTCAAGGAAAAGGAAGCTTTGCTCTCCGCTATCAGTGCAGCACCGTTCGAAAGCGTGCGCGGAGATTTCCGCTTTAATTCCAATCAGTTTCCCATTCAGGATTTCTATCTTGTTGAAGGTGTCCGGCGCACCAGCAAGCTTTATGAAATGGAAGCTGTAGCCCGTGTCTTTGATGACGTGGGCGATGCATTTTCCGGGTCGTGCAGGATCTGATCGCTTACGCCCGGTCCATTGACAATCAATTTTTGAAACGCTCGGTCCAGAAATAATCGCATCTGGACTTGTATTCTGGACTAGCCAGTCCATATCATTGGGCATGACAGAGACCCAGGCTCATATTTCTGCACAGGACAAACGGACACCCGGACCAGGGCGGCCGCGCAGCTTTGATGAAGCTGCGGCGCTCGAGGCGGCGATGAAGGTGTTCTGGCAGAAAGGGTTTGAAGCAACGTCTCTCGATGACCTGACCAAAGCTATGGGATTGAGCAGGTCAAGTTTTTACAGCGCATTTGGCTGTAAACAGTCCCTGTTTTTGCAGGCACTGGAGCACTATTCGAAAAATGGTATTCGCAACCTGAAACAAGTTGCGGACACAGCCGAGGACGATGCCGTTGATGCGATGATGCAAGCCCTGGCGAACCCCAAGGGCGGCCCGCAAGGATGCATGTTGATCAATTGCATCACCGAACTAGCCCCACACGATGAACAGGTGGCTGCAATTGGCCGCCGTCACCTGGAAAACATCGAAGAAACCTTCGCCAAAGTCATTGACCCTGAGCACCCCGAAGCCGTGAGGGACAAGGCGAGCGCCTATTCTTCACTCGCCATCGGAACTCTGGCATTGCGTAAGGCCGGAATGCCGGCCGAGCGGATTGCCAATACCCTGAAGCAAGCAAAAACGATCCTCTCTACTTAAGAGAGAGCGTAGAGAAATGGCGAACCTTGCCAGACGTTGGTTTGGTGCGCCTAATTTTGGACTGAATAGTCCAAAAACCAATCTGGAATTGACGGAAGACAGACAAAAGGAAAGTTGACGATGTCTGACGCAAAGCTGTTTACCCCTGCAAAAGCCGGTTCCATCGAATTGAAGAACCGAGTGGTGATGGCCCCTTTGACACGTAACCGTGCACGCGCCGAAGACGATGCGCCGTTTGAACTGCATGCTGAATACTATGGCCAGCGCGCCGATGCGGGATTGATCATCACGGAAGCTTCCCAGATATCTCCGCAAGGCAAAGGATATGCTTGGACACCCGGTATCTACTCGGATGCTCAGGTTGACGGCTGGAAAAAGGTAACGGACGCCGTTCACGAAAAGGGCGGAAGGATTGTCATCCAGCTGTGGCATGTCGGACGCATTTCACATCCGGTCCTTCAGCCTGACGGTGCGGATCCCGTTGCACCGTCGGCAATCGCTGCCAACTCCAAATCCTTCGACGGAACGCAGTTTGTCGACACACCGACACCGCGCGCATTGAGCGCTGACGAGATTCCGGGAATTGTAGCGGACTACCGAAAAGCTGCGGAAAATGCCAGAAAAGCGGGCTTTGATGGAATTGAGGTCCATGCAGCCAACGGGTATCTGATTGATCAGTTTCTGCGTGATGGCTCCAACAAGCGTGATGATCACTATGGCGGATCTGTCGAAAACCGTACCCGCTTTTTGAAAGAGGTCATGGATGCAGTCGTAGAAGTCTGGGGTGATGGACGAGTTGGCGTGCGGTTGAGCCCGTTCTCCAATGCCAACGATATCGCCGACAGCAATCCACAGGAGACGTTTTCTCATGTGGTGAATTTGCTGAACGGCTACGACCTTGCCTATCTCCATCTTGTCGAGGGACAGACGGGTGGTCCGCGCGACATTCCGGAAGGCGGCGATCTGGCGGCGCTCTATGCCTTGTTCGATGGGACCACGATGGGCAACAACGGCTACGACCGGCAGACTGCAATAGACGCCGTTCACAACGAGGCCATTGATCTTGTTGCCTTCGGCCGCCCGTTCATTTCCAACCCCGACCTGGTTGATCGGCTGGTTAAAGACGCCGACTGGAACGAGCTGGATCCGGATACGCTCTACGGCGGCGGAACCAAGGGATACACGGACTATCCGACTCTGGGTCAAAGCCAGGTGGCTGCCGAATAGGTTTGACGACTTCAGTCCGTCCGACATCCAGCCCCTCCAGGGCGGTCTGATAGCGAGCCGGTGCCAGGCGACAGCCTGCACCGGCTTTCTCTTTAGGCAGGTATTTTGCTGCTGATTGCTGTTTTGCCGAACAGCCACCCACACCATGCGCCAAGTCCGAATTCGATTGCCATGGCAATCAGAAGTGAAGCCGGCGGAACTCCGTCGAGCGATATGCTGATCAACCGTCCGGCGCCATAGGCAAGCATCAGGCTGGCCGAAGCGAGAAGGGCAGGCCGTTCAAAAGCACGGTTGAAAAGGCCGAGCAGAGTGATGGCGCCGGCGAGAAGGATTGGGACACCGGGAGCGCGAATATCGCTCATCATGGCTGCGGACGGGTCAAGGGACAGGCCGTTCAGTGAAAAGAGATAAGCCGGAAAGAACGTGATGAACACGCCAATCGAAAGGAACGTTGCAGCCGAAAGAACGAGGGCAATTTTGATTGGCAGATTTTGCATTGGGAGGCTCCTTGGGGTTCGGGGGATGCCCTAGAATGCGTCTCCAGACCTGGATGATCTATGATAACAAGTGCAAAAAAAATTGCAGATCGTCTATAATGCCGGCCGATTGAAGATAATGAAACCGGTAGCCTTATGTCTGAAGCTGAAGAACCGCACCAGTTCGACTCCCTCTCAAGTGCCGACCCTCTCGGCGAGGTGCTGCATCTTTTGAGCTTGACCGGTACGTTTTATTGCGCACCCGAACTCTCTGCACCTTGGGGCATCGATGTTCCGACGATGGCCGGCCAGATGGTTTTTGTCGCAATCACGGAAGGCGGCTGTTTTCTGGAGCTCGAGACTTCGGAAAAGTTCTTCTTGCGACCGGGGCAACTTCTCTTGCTCCCGCATGGAACCTCAATGGCAATGAAAAGCGATCCCGGTGCAGACCTGACACCTTTGTTTGATATTCCGGCAACCCGTCATAGTCCGAACTACGAGACAATGGCGTTTGGCGGCGGAGGTGCCCTAACGCGGATGATCTGCGGTGTCCTGAAAGTTGACTATGCGGCTGCCGAGCGGTTGATCGAACTCCTGCCAACATCGATTTATCTGGATTCACTGGACAAGAATGCCGGCGCGTGGCTCTACAGCTCTCTCCGGTTCCTGGCAGAAGAAGCACGTGACCCGAAACCGGGTGGAGACGTCGTTCTGACACGCCTGACGGACATTCTGGTAGTGCAAGCCATTCGTGCCTGGCTTGAAATCAGCAGGGACACCGAGACCGGTTGGTTGGCGGCATTGCGTGACCCGAAAGTGGGTCGGGCGTTGCAGAGCTTTCATAAGAGCCCTGAAAGGAACTGGACCGTGGAGGAATTCGCCAGATCCGCCGGTATGTCGAGGTCGGCCTTTGCGATGCGTTTCAAGCAATTGACCGGTGAAGGCGCCATGCAATACGCGACGCGCTGGCGTATGCAGCTCGCGCGCATGGAGTTGAAGAAACGCGAGCGACCGATCGCAGAAATTTCAGCGCAACTCGGTTACGAGTCCGAAGCCGCGTTTTCCCGGGCCTTCAAGCGTGTAATCGGAGAGACGCCGGGATCCTATAAACGAAACACGGAGGTCTTCTAGACCAGCGCCTTTTCCGATTGCTGTTCTGCGATGGACTGATCGACTTCTTCCAGGGCGATGCCTTTCGTTTCCGGCGCAAATTGCCAGGAATACCAAAGCCCGAAGCCGCAACAGATTGCGAACATGGAAAAGGTCGCCGCTTCGCCAAGTTCAGCGGCAAGAACGGGAAAGAGAAAGACCACGAGAAAGTTGCAGATCCAGTTTGACAGCGACGCAACCATCATGCCCTTGCCTCTGAGCGGCAGTGGGAACAATTCTGACATGTAGAGCCAGGGAAGCGGGCCAAGACTGATTGCGTAGAAGAAGACGAAGCTGAACAGTGCGACGAGCGTGAGCCAGGCAAATTCAGGATTGTTCAAATGGAAGAGGGCAGCGATGACTGCCATGCTCAAGAACGCCCCTGCGAAGCCGAATATGTAAAGCGGCCGCCGCCCGAGCCGGTCAAGCGCGACCATTGCCAGCAGGGTAACCAGCATGTTGAGCAAGCCGATACCCGCTGTTGCGATCAGTTCGTTGGCAAGCCCATGCAGTCCTGCATTGTCCATGATCCGCGGCGCATAGTTCAAAATGACATTGATACCGCTGAACTGCTGCAGCAAAAAGGCGACCACACAAAAGATCGCAAGTCCGCGCAGTCGGGGATCCTTGAAATTGCTCCAGCTTTCTTCCTTGTGATCCTTCGGCAGGCTTTCATCGATCTCGCGTACGGTCTTGTCGATATCAGCAGGAAGAATGTCCGGCTGAACGGTTTTGAGAACGGATCTGGCATCCTCCTTACGCCCTGCGAGCACCAGCCATCTGGGGCTTTCCGGAGCCTTCAATATGCCGGCAAGACAGATGGTTGCTGGGATCAGACTGAAACCCAGCATGAAGCGCCAGGAGCCGGAATAGGAAAATGCCCAGTCGATCGTGAAGGCGGCGAGAATACCGACGGTGATCATCAGCTGAAAGGCCGAAACAACAGCTCCTCGTATCCTCGCGGGTGCGATTTCAGCCAGATACATTGGGGCAACCAGCGACGAGACGCCAATGGCCATGCCGATGACCAGACGTGCGGCCGTCAGGAACCAGATGCTGAACGTCATTGCCGCAGCCAGGGAACCGGCGGCAAACAGGAGCGAACTGAAAATCAGGACAGGTCTTCGGCCGAACCTGTCGACCGAAATCAAGGCGACGATGGCTCCGAAGATAGCTCCGAACGGAACGGCTCCGGTCATGAAGCCTTCGCTTTGCGCCGTGAACACAAATTCCTTTTTCAAAAAGGGCAGGGCGCCTGAAATTACCCCAATGTCGGTGCCAAACAGAAAACCAAAAAGAGCGGCCAGGACAGCCAGAAGAATGAGCAAGACGTTTCCCCCGCATCTGATGCTGCCGAGCGTTACCGTGGGCGGCACAGATGTTGTATCTGGATGCAAAACAATTTCGAAGCATCGCCCAGCCCGGTTATGTGATGCAAGCGTAGAATGCTTTGAGACGGCGAAACAACCCTAAATCTGGTAGCTTGTTTTGTTGCTTAGGTACTGCTTTTTCAACCACATAGTGGGAGAAATTGCCTCAACCGTACCGGAGCGTACTCTTTTTGACTAATCCGGCCTTTCGTTCTGGTCAAAAACCTGTCACACCCCACATCAAGATGAAATTTGGGCGCGGATACTTCCACCGCTCGCGACGCAATAAAACCGTCGGAGTGTGGTTGCGCGCGATGCTATAGGGAGAGACTTAAATGCCCCCGTATCGTTCCAGAACTTCAACCCACGGCCGCAATATGGCCGGCGCGCGCGGCCTGTGGCGCGCGACAGGCATGAAGGACGACGATTTCGGCAAGCCGATCATTGCGATCTCAAATTCTTTCACCCAGTTTGTGCCGGGTCACGTGCATCTGAAGGACCTTGGCCAACTGGTAGCTCGTGAAGTCGAGAAAGCTGGTGGTGTCGCGAAGGAATTCAACACGATTGCCGTCGATGACGGCATCGCGATGGGTCACGATGGTATGCTTTATTCGCTGCCATCGCGTGAGGTCATTTCCGATGCGGTTGAATACATGGTCAACGGCCATTGCGCCGACGCAATCGTTTGTATTTCAAACTGCGACAAGATCACACCGGGCATGCTGAATGCGGTCATGCGCCTCAACATTCCGGCAGTTTTCGTATCCGGTGGGCCTATGGAGGCCGGAAAAGTTGTCCTTGAAAACGGCGTAGCCAAAGCGATCGATCTTGTCGATGCCATGGTGGCGGCCGCTGACGACAGCATGTCAGATGCCGATGTCCTGGCCATGGAACAAAATGCCTGCCCGACATGCGGCTCGTGTTCCGGCATGTTCACCGCCAATTCGATGAACTGTTTGACCGAGGCGCTTGGACTTTCTCTGCCGGGCAACGGTTCTACGCTTGCGACCCATGCTGACCGCGAGCGCCTGTTCGTGGAAGCCGGTCATCTGATTGTCGATCTTGCAAAGCGCTACTATGAGCAGGACGACGAAAGTGTTCTGCCGCGCAACATCGCCAATTTCCAGGCATTCGAAAATGCGATGAGCCTGGACATTTCCATGGGCGGATCCACCAACACGATCCTGCACCTTTTGGCAGCGTCTCATGAAGGCGAGATTGGCTTCAATCTCGACGATATCGATCGGCTGAGCCGTAAGGTTCCGGTCCTGTGCAAGGTGGCGCCGGCTGTCGAGAACATCCACATGGAAGATGTGCACCGGGCAGGCGGTATCATGGGGATCCTGGGTGAATTGAACCGCGCCGGATTGTTGCACGCCGATGTGCCCACTGTGCACGCGAATTCAATGCGAGAAGCCCTGACGCGGTGGGACATACGTCAGACCAATTCTGAAAGCGTCCACCAATTCTTCAAAGCAGCTCCAGGTGGTGTTCGGACCCAAGTTGCGTTCAGCCAGGAGCGTCGCTGGGAGGAACTGGACCTCGACCGTAAGGACGGTGTCATACGAGAATTGGAATATGCGCACAGCAAGGATGGCGGTCTTGCGGTTCTCTTCGGCAACATTGCTGAAGATGGCTGTGTTGTTAAGACCGCAGGCGTTGATGACAATATTCTGAAATTTTCAGGGCCGGCCCGGATTTTCGAGAGCCAGGACAGCGCAGTATCGGCAATCCTGACCAATAAGGTCCATGAGGGCGATGTCGTTCTCATCCGCTACGAAGGACCGCGTGGTGGGCCGGGTATGCAGGAAATGCTTTATCCGACCAGCTATCTGAAATCCAAAGGACTTGGCAAAGCCTGTGCGTTGATCACGGACGGGCGTTTCTCGGGCGGTTCTTCGGGACTTTCCATCGGCCATATCTCACCGGAGGCTGCTGAAGGTGGAGCCATCGGGCTGGTCGAAGAAGGCGACATGATCATCATCGACATTCCCAACCGGAAAATCGATGTCGATCTGACCTTCGCTGAGTTACATGCTCGCCGGGAGAACATGGAAGAAAAGGGCGAAGGGGCCTGGAAGCCAATGGAGAAGCGACGGCGCAAGGTGTCTAAAGCTTTGCGCGCCTACGCCAAAATGACCACGAGCGCTTCCAAAGGGGCATTCCGGGAAGTCGACTGACACACAGGCAGTTTCGGATTGAACTGGAGAGGCGGGTTTGCGTAACCCGCCTTTCTTTTGTTGCAACTCACCCACAGGTAGATGTGTTTCGGGTGTTTTGAAGTGGAAAACCAATATTCAGGCCCGACAAAACACACCAGACAACCATAGCAACTCTATTTGCCACCTCGAATTACACATTGCTGCTTTATGCGATTTCTACCTTGGGTGTGAAGGTGATGATGGTGACTTTCGTGCCTCTGGTGGTGTTGGTTCCCATGATCTTTATGTGGAAGGTGCCGTGATCTTATTGCCGGCGTAATAAGTGGACGGGAACGCAATTTTTAATTCAGAGTGTTGTTTTCGTAGATCCGTTGCCTCACATAATCGGCTAACACTCAGGATATTGCGCGCAACCGGTCTGCTTTATGGATTCACTTACCCAATTCGTTCTCGGCGCTGCAGTTTCGACTGCCTGCCTTGGAAAGACGCTTGGTCCGCGCAAGGCGGCTCTCGTAGGGGGGCTGCTGGGAACCCTGCCGGATATGGATGTCTTTATCCCCTTTGACGATCCTATCGACAGTTTCGTTTATAACCGCGGATGGTCCCACTCCATTTTTGTTCATGCCCTGGCTACACCGGTGATTGGCGAAGGGCTCAGATTACTGTTCAAGAAACTGCGTGATCATCGCTGGCTAGCCTGGGCAACTGTTTTTCTGTGTCTGTCGACTCATGCGATTATCGATGCGATGACAGTTTATGGCACGCGGCTCTTTTGGCCGCTTTACCCTGATCCAGTCGGGGTCGGCTCCATATTCATCATCGATCCGCTCTACACGCTGCCGCTGCTGATTGTGGTGATCTGGGCTCTGTGCAAGAAAAACTGGACGTCACGATTGCGAAACTGGGTTGCCGGGGCGCTCGTTTTTTCAACGGCTTACCTCGGGTTGGGTGTAATCATTCAGCGTCATGTCGAAACTCAGGCGCGGCAGATTTTTCAAGATGAAGGAGTGCCTTCCAACGAGATTTTCGCAATCGCAGCTCCGTTCAATATTCTGGTTTGGAAAGTGATCGGACTCGGGGACGACCGGTACGACAATCTCTACTATTCGCTTCTGGACGGGGCAGGACCACCGGAAATCTACGTTCATCCGCGTCACCCGGAGCTTATTGCGTGCCTGCAGGAGTCCAACTCCTTCCGGAAACTTGACTGGTTCAGCCGTGGCTTTTTCCGGACGGATCTTGTCGGCAACAAGGTCGTGATGTCGGATCTGCGCATGGGGCTGACACCGGGCTATGCTTTTCGCTTTGCAATCGGTGAGTTGGATGGGGACGGTGTCAAGCCGATCGCGCCTCAGCGGCATGCGGGGTTCGGCCGGATCGAGGCTGAGGACTGGGCTTGGTTCCTGGCACGCATTCAGGGAAAACCCGGTACGCGCGAAGCCGAAGTGAACGACCAATATAACGGCCGGTCATTAGTCGCGGACCAGTGCGATACGTCAGGGGCAACTTCCGATTAATCCGGACTCCTGAATGATGATTTGTTTAAAGGCTGGCATCACTGGCCGCTATTGACTGATGCCGGATTCCGAAAGCGGGATCAGTATGGTCCGGCTCAACAGAGCATCCGGATCATGAATTTCGGGAACCTGGCTGCAATTGCTTGCCTGTTCAGTGCCTTGACCCTGGTGCTCCTTGAGTTCAGCGCAGATCGGTATCGCGGCCTGTCTGGTGCCGCTGGCGGCAATGTCCATCACTTCCTGCAGCGAGCCTTCCGTTTCGCCAAGGGCTTGAGCGAGATGCTTGGCAAAAAGCGAGATTGTGCGGTCGGCGGAATAGTTGGCTGTCTGTCCGGTGCCGGAAGAGGAAATAAGCGCCTCCGGGCGGTCTTTATGATCAACTGAATTCTTGTCAAACAAATGCATGTTGATCGCATGCGAATTATTGGTGTCGAGTATCAGGATAGCCTCGCCAGCAGGTATCGTGTGGATCATCGCTGCAAACGCGGGGGCGGATATCCAGGTTCCCTCGCTGATCGCCTGGCTGGTCGTCTCTGGCTTTTGTCCTGCCCAGAGCTCAAGAACGTAGCCGTTCTTTTCGTCTTCCTGACCGGCGTCAGCCTGGCCAAGCGGCAAATTGGCATAGATCAGCAGCCGATCTTCCGGGCCAAGTTTGCTGGCAAGCTCCGTTGCCTTTCGCTTCAACGCAGAGGCGCTGGCGCCTTCATTAATAAGAAGGTGAATGTTTTCCGGTCCGGCATCCACTCTGGGTGCCAGTGCCGATACAACCTTTTCCAGGCTGTGTTTGCACACTTCGATCGACTGGGGATTCCATGGGGGGCAATTGCCGATACCCAGAATATGGTTTTGGAGACCTCCGGGGCCTTGCGCTTCAACTGTCAAAACTGCCGGTGTGAAACCAAGAAAGCCAAGAGCGAAAAGCACACTTGCGATTCTAGCCTGTAGCTGGCCTTTCCAGATGTGTTTCCATAAGGCGCAGCGAGACATTATTTCTCCCAGGATGAGCTCCGGTATCGGCCGGAACATATTCCGCACAACCAGCTTACAATCCACGAAGCTGCAAAGTCACTCGAGCGAACCCATAGAACTCCCTCGTAGCCTATAAATCAATACCATATTTGGCCGTTTCCGAATTCTAGCTGAACATAGAATTCGGAAATGGTTAAGTTGCTATACTTAATTCAGCTAAAGAACTGAGAAAGAAGTTTACGATCTGAGTTGCTTCAACTTTTCGATAACGTGTTCCGCATCAGTCGCGAGTTCACCGGTGTCAACTTTGCCGACTACGTCTACCATTCTGATCATGTCCGGTAGGGTATCACGTCCTCCCAGATGAACGGTCCGCTTGATGAGGCGTCTGATCATGTCATCTGGGTTGGAGCTCTGATTGGCTAGCCATTTGGCAAACAAATAGAGTTCTTCTGCCTCGGACACAGGCATCTGGAAAACAGTATGCAACTGTTCGAGGATGCAGTTTTGTTCGGCTTTTGAGATTGCCCCATCAGATTCCGCGACCAGAATGAGAAGTGCGGCCCCCGTGACCCGAGGGTCATCAACTCCCTCGGTCGGATGTTGATTGGCGCGGGATCGGAAACCAAACCTCCGCGCCGCTGCTTTGACGTCTTGCGCTGCATCCAGAACAACCCGTGTACTGTCCGCAGCTTGCCTGATGCGATAAACCCAAAAGGCAGCCGCTGCCATCAAGCCGACAGCTGCAAGCAAAATATGCAATTGAAGAATCCTCGATTAAACCGTTGGTTGCGAGGGCTTCATGTAAAACGGGACTTCAGGCAAAAATCAAGAGGCTGCCGCAACCTTATCCTCTTTCGCTGAAACCAGGCGGCTGACCACGTTTTCTATGATCTTGTGTCCGGCGTCCTGATCAAGCGACATGATTGACTCGGGGTGGAATTGCACAGCGGCAATCGGCTCCTTCTGGTGCTCAATGGCCATGACCACACCGTCTTCGGTTTCAGCAGTCACCCGCATGTCCACCGGCAAGGTGTCGCGCTTGGCAAACAGCGAATGGTACCGTCCGACAACCACAGGTGCATTCAGGCCTTCAAACAGCAACGAGTTGCCTGAAAGACTTATCGGTGACGGCTTGCCATGCATCGGGATGTCCAGCTGGCCAAGTTCTGCATCAAAATACTCCGACAATGCCTGCAGTCCGAGACAGACACCGAAGATGGGCAATGCACGGGCGCGTGCCCTGCCTATCGTTGCATTGCAGTCGAAATCCTTGGGATTGCCCGGGCCGGGAGACAGCACGACAAGGTCCGGATTGACGTCGTGAAAGACGTGATCGGCTACTGGCGACCGGTAGGTCACTACGTCGGCCCCGGTCTGGCGGAAGTAGTTGGCAAGCGTATGGACGAAGCTGTCTTCATGGTCGACAAGCAGGATCTTCAGACCCTTGCCCGGCTTCGTTCCCTCCTGCTTTTCAGTCGTGTTGACCGCAAGACCAGCCTCACGCACGGCGGCGCGCATGGCTTCAGCCTTCAACTCCGTTTCAGCTTCCTCGTCTTCCGGAACGCTGTCATAGAGCAGCGTTGCTCCGGCCCGGATCTGTGCCGTGCCGTCTTTGATCCGCACGGTTCGAAGGGTCAGTCCGGTGTTCATGTCACCATTGAAAAGAACGGCCCCGATCGCACCGCCATACCAGGCGCGGGGCGACTTTTCATGGTCCTCAATGAACTGCATCGCCCAGCGTTTAGGAGCGCCGGTCACCGTCACGGCCCATGTATGGGAGAGGAATGCGTCAAGCGCATCCAGATCTTCGCGCAAGGTGCCTTCAATGTGGTCAACCGTATGGATGAGACGGGAGTACATCTCGATCTGGCGGCGACCGATAACCTTCACGGATCCAGGGACGCAAACACGGCTTTTGTCATTGCGGTCGACGTCGGAACACATGGTCAGTTCCGCCTCGTCCTTGGCCGAATTCAGAAGCTTCCGGATCTGGGCTTCATCCTCGATCGCGTTCTTGCCACGGCGTATGGTTCCAGAGATCGGGCAGGTTTCTACGCGGCGGCCACCCGTGACGCGGACATACATTTCCGGCGAAGCACCGACCAGGTATTCCTCGTTGCCAAGATTGAAGAAGAAGGAATAGGGAGAGGGGTTGATCTGGGCAAGACGCCGGGAAACTGCCGACGGAGGATTGGCGCAGGGCTCGTAGAAAGTCTGACCGGGTACCGTTTCGAACAGGTCACCACGCCGGAAGTAGTCCTTTGCCTCTTCGACCAGCTTGGCGTATTCGCCGGGTTCATGGTCGCCGCGACCCGGGTCCCTGTTGGCGGGGGTATAGGGGCGGCTTTCACCCGAGCGTTTCATGCCCTTGGTTGTTTTGCCGTGCACGACAAAGTCGTACTCCAGTACATAGGCCCGCTTGCCGTGATGGTCGACGATGAGAATCTCGTCCGGCAGAAACAGAACGACGTCGCGCTGATCGTCCGGACGGTCCAGTTTCAGGTCGATGGGCTCGAACTGAAAGGCAACGTCATAGCCGAAGGCTCCATAAAGCCCGAGTTGGTCGTCGTCACAGGCAAACAGATCCTTCAGTGCACGAACAATCGAGAAAGTGGAAGGCTGGCGGGAGCGCTCTTCTTCATTGAAGAGCCGATCCGGATTCTTGACCGTCAGGTTGATCCGATCGTCACCTGCCTCGAACGTCTCGACAACTTCGTGAGACTTCAGGGCATCCGCAATCGCCGGCATCAGAATCTTGCCCCGGTCGTTCAAGGCCCGAATTTCGACCTTTCTGTCAGCTGCCTCAAGCACGAGCGGCGGATTAACCAGTGCCATGTCCCAGCGGGTGTATCGGCCGGGATACTCATAAGACGAGGACAGGACCGCGCCGAGTTCACTATCCAGACGGTCGATCCATTCGGAAGTACCTGTCTCGTAGTCAGATGGCCGCGACGTGCGCAGGATCGTGATCCCGCTTTTCGTTTCAAAAGTATGATCTGCCGGCACAGGCATGGCTTTTCTGTTCCCGTATTGGTGGCCGATTGGGACTTTGGCGGCCTTATAAAGCACCAAGGCCGCCAGCGGTATCCCGCGGCGGCCTTGGTGAGATGTTTGATCCGTTCAGAGCATGACTGATCGCTGGCCGCCTATATTGCGCCGCGCCACCACCAAGCTGCTTTCAAGATCATCTTCATGGGAAGAGGCATAACTGATGGGCGGATGGTTGGCAACGGCATATTTGCGCACATGAATTCAATGAAATGCAATTTGCCGGATTTGTGGTTCTGCAGGCCGCAATTTCGCGGGATCAGAGTTGCCGAAACAGTGTTTTTTCAATCGATCCAATCCTTTTTTTCGCATCAGCTTGACCGCCGGGCCAAGTTGCTGGCATTGCAGTCCCGCGACAAGACGACACGGACGCCGGAAAACAGGCGCGGAAACAAAGAGTGGCGAAGGGTAGCGAGGGGCATATGGAACATTACGATCTCATCGTGATCGGCAGCGGACCTGCTGGGCGACGGGCGGCGATACAGGCGGCAAAGTTTGGCCGCAGCGTCCTGGTCGTGGAGCGCGGCCGCCGGGTAGGTGGGGTCTCCGTACACACCGGTACAATTCCTTCCAAGACTTTGCGCGAAACTGTGCTGAACCTGACGGGATGGCGCGAGCGTGGTTTTTACGGTCGTTCCTACCGGGTCAAGGAAGACTTGACCTCAGCCGATCTGATCGCGCGGCTTCACATAACGCTGGACCACGAAGTCGAAGTTCTTGAACACCAATTTGCGCGCAACAAGGTCGATACGATCCGCGGCGAGGCAAGTTTCACCGATACACACATCATAGAGGTGGAAGGCGAAGCGGGGGAAATTCACAGGTTCAAGGCAGACAAGTTTGTCATCACTGTCGGCACGAAGCCCTTTCGCCCTGACTATGTGCCTTTCGACGGAAAATACGTTCTCGATAGCGACGAGATCCTTGAGCTGACCGAAATTCCAAGATCGATCGCCGTTATCGGTGCCGGCGTGATTGGGGTTGAATATGCGTCGATCTTTTCCGCTTTGGATGTGCATGTGACGCTGGTTGAACCTCGGGACACGATGCTCGACTTCCTGGACAAGGAACTGGTCGCCGATTTCACGCATCAGCTTCGAGATCGGGGTATTGCCTTGCGATTTGGTGCAAAGGTCCAGGAGATCGAGAAACTCGGACCTGGAGATTGCGAGATCACCCTGGAGGGCGGTCGGTGCGTTCGCTCTAATGTAATCTTGTTCGCTGCCGGACGTATGGGGGCAACACCGTCACTCAATCTGGATAATTGTGGACTGGGTGTTGACCACCGAGGCCGATTGAGGGTCGATCCGATGACGTTCCAGACGGAAGTGCCGCACATCTTTGCCGCAGGTGACGTGATCGGCTTCCCAAGTCTGGCTTCCACATCCATGGAGCAGGGCCGGATAGCAGCCTGTCACGCGCTTGGAGAAAAAGCCTACGACCCGCCAGAGTACTTCCCTTACGGCATCTACGCGGTTCCGGAAATTTCGACCGTCGGCATGACGGAAGAGGAAATCAAGGAGCGCGGCATTCCCTATGAATGCGGCGTTGCACGCTTCAGGGAAACCTCTCGTGGTCACATCATGGGTCTCGATACCGGAATGCTGAAGATGATCTTCTCGCTGAAGACGAGACGATTGCTCGGGTGCCACATTGTGGGCGAGGGGGCGACTGAACTTGTTCACATCGGTCAGGCAGTTCTGAACCTTAAAGGCACCCTTGAGTATTTTGTCGAGAACACCTTCAACTATCCGACCCTGGCAGAAGCCTACAAGATCGCGGCACTGGACGCATGGAACAGGATGCCCCCGCATTGCGAGTAGTGGGTTCTGGACTTCAATAAATTCCTGAAGGACTTCCGGTTTTGAGAGCATGGTGTTGCTGTTCAGGAGGAGGTAGCTTCTCGCCTGCTGACGCCTCGAAAGATCTTTAGCGAAGGTAACTCCATGCCCCGGACACTGCTTCTGAAGAATGCCGACATGCTCGTCACGATGGATGGCGAGCGTCGCGAGATCGCCGAGGGCGGTCTTTATGCCGAAGATGGTGTTATCCGGCAGGTTGGTTCTTCGAAGGACCTGCCGCAATCAGCTGATCAGGTGATTGATGCATCGGGGCAGATTGTGCTGCCCGGCTTCGTCAACACGCATCATCATCTCAATCAGGCATTGACCCGAAACCTCCCTGCGGCGCAGAACAACAACCTGTTCCCGTGGTTGCAGGCGCATTATCGAATCTGGGCCAGAACAAACCCCGAGGCCTCCCGCGCAAGCACTCTGATCGGCCTGGCAGAACTGGCTCTTTCCGGGTGCACCACGGTTTTTGACCACACCTATCTGTTCCAGAGCGGAAACAAGGTCGATTACCAGATTGAAGCAGCTCAAGAGCTGGGAGTTCGTTTTCATGCGAGCCGCGGGTCCATGTCACTCGGCGAAAGCCAGGGTGGGCTTCCACCGGACGAATGCGTTGAAAACGAAGAAGACATTCTGAAAGACAGCGTTCGTGTGATCGATCGCTATCATGACGCATCGCATGGCGCGATGACCCGCGTTGTCGTTGCACCTTGCTCTCCGTTTTCCGTTTCCGAGGATCTTCTGCGTGAGAGCGCCCGACTCGCCCGCGATAAGGGCGTGATGCTGCATACCCATCTGTGCGAAACCCTGGACGAAGAACGTTACACGCTTGAACGTTTCGGCAAACGTCCCGTGGAATGGATGGAAGGGCTGGACTGGACGGGACCGGATGTGTGGTTCGCGCACGCGATCCATGTTGATGACGACGAAATCAGGCTTTTTGCAAAAACAGGCTGCGGTGCTGCCCACTGTCCGTGTTCGAACATGCGCCTTGCTTCAGGCATTGCGCCGGTCAAGAAGTACATGGCAGCCGGGGTCAAGGTTGGACTGGGGGTCGATGGATCCGCAAGCAATGATGGCTCCAACATGCTTATGGAAGTGCGCCAGGCGATGCTGCTGGCCCGCTTGCAACTGGGGCTGATGCCGCCGGAAGGTCCGCGCAAACACGCGTTGTTGCCGCCGTCTCACCCATTACGGGCAGGCGAGTGGATGACTGCTCGCGAAGCACTGGAACTGGCGACGCTCGGAGGAGCTGCGGTCCTCGGACGCGACGATATCGGTTCTCTGGAAGCCGGAAAGTGCGCTGACTTCTTCACACTTGATCTGAACACGCTGCAGTTTGCAGGTGGTTTGCACGACCCCGTTGCTGCCGTTGTTTTCTGCGCGCCTCAAGCTGCACGAACCACGGTGATCAACGGACGCATGATCGTTGAAGACGGTCAGATTGTTACGATGGAAATGGGGCCGATTATCGAAGAACACAACCGGCATAGTCTGGCGCTGGCGGCGTCAGTTTGACACCAACACGTTGCTGCGCTCAGCAGAGCCAGCAATTCTCAGGCATGGTTGCGTCGGTCACTTGACCACCGTTCGCAATCCAGCTGGTTATGCCGTTCTGGACGTTGACGATGTTTGTGAACCCTGCCTGAGCGGACAGGTATTCCGATAGAACCTGACTGCGCCGTCCGGTGCGGCAGATGAAGACGATTTCGTCAGCTGGACCGGCAACAAGCTTTTGAAGTTGCGGGCCAAATTCGGGGTTTACGTTGCCCTTCTCATCGAAGAAAGTCACCAGATGGCTGCCGGGAATGACCCCGGTCTGGCGCCATTCATCTGGCCGGCGGATGTCGATAATCGTTGTCCCGGCCGCAAGTTTATCCTTCAACTCCTCATTGCCGATGTCGGAAAACTTCTTGCCCTTGACCTCGAGAAGTTCAATTTCGAATTTCAAGGTTGCGTTCGGCGGGATAACACCACCTGCACCCTGCGCGCCATAGGCCATATCGGGTGGAATGATCAGCTCGCGCTTGCCGCCAACCTGCATGCCTTCAACGCCCTTTTCCCATCCCGGAATGACACGGCGTTCACCGAGAGTGAAGGAAAACGGCCTTCCGCGGTCGACGCTGGAATCGAACTTTGTCCCGTCCATGAGCCAGCCTGTGTAGTGAACCACGACGGTTTCTCCTACGTTGGCCTCTTCCCCGGTGCCCTTTTCAATGTCCTTTATCTGAAGTTCTTCCTGTGCGGCGGCAGGAAAAGCCAACATTGCCGTAACCAGAATGCCGGACAACCATTTAATCATCACGCTTGTTCCATAGATTTCAGGAGATAACTTTGCAGAAGATCGTCGATTGACAATCGGAATGCAACTCAACGCTACTTGAACAGGTCTGTGGTTGGAAAGGGAAGAAATCATGCTGTGGCGCTTTGGCTCAGTTATGTCTGCCGCAATTTTTTGGGGCTGTTTCAATGCCGGCGGTTTCGCGGTTGCAATGGCTCAGGAATTGGAGCTGACCCTGCCGCTTGATTGCGATTTGGGGCGCGATTGCTACGTCCAGAACTATGTCGACATCGACTCGGGCCCTGGAGTCCGGACAGCGCTCTGCAACCAGGCAAGTTATGACGATCACAATGGAACCGACTTTCGGGTGTTGAGCACTGAAAAGATTGTCGATGTGATCGCCGCCGCGCCAGGCATTGTCAGGGCCGTTCGCCGCGACACACCTGACAATCTGGTTCTGTCAAAAGAAGACAGGGCAAAGGTCAAGGGCAAGGAATGTGGCAATGGCGTACTTATTGATCACGGCGAAGGGTGGCAGACCCAGTATTGCCACCTGCGGCAATCTTCCGTCTTGGTCGGCAAAGGTGATCACGTGAAGCGGGGGCAAAAACTCGGAGCAGTTGGCTATTCCGGGTTTGCAGCCTTTCCACATGTGCATTTGGCAGTGCGCAAGAACGGGCAGATGGTAGATCCGTTCCTGCGAACGGCAGAAGCAACGGCCAACCAGAATGAACACTGTTCGTCAGGTCACGAAGGGGCAGTGGAATTCGACAGAACCCTTTGGAAAGTAGATGTTGATTTGCTCTTGAAAGATGCGGGCGGCTCGATCATTCAAACCGGATTTGCGGACAACCGCGTCTCGACCTTGGACCTGGAAACGGAACAGGTGAAGGAGCCGACGGTCAGTTCCCCCGCGCTTGTTTTCTTTGCTCGGTTCATCAATTTTGCAAGCAGGAGACAGGATTGCCCTTCGTCTTGTTGGACCGAATGGAGTCGTTTCCGAGACAGAAGGCAAACCAGTGGATAGAAACAAGGCTCAATGGGTCGCGTTTACTGGCCGCAAGTTGAACGCGGAGGCATGGCCGGGTGGAGAGTACATAGGAACTGCAACCTTGATCAGGAACGGCGTAGAACTGTTGAAGCAGTCGGAGCGCTTCAAGCTTGCAGGTTAAGACGGTTAGCAGAGGGAAACGCTGCCAGGAGTGCTTCCCGGCAGCGGAAGGGTCAATTCGCTGAAACCTGATACTTGTCGACAATGCGCTGGACCATGGGAGCAAAGTGCCAGAAGTTCGGCGTTTCCATGTCAGCCCGCTTGCCGGCTTCATCGAGGTAGCGCACCTGAATGATTTTTTTCAGGTTCGGATTCTTCTCAAACTCCGCCACTTCTTCATCGCTCATCGGTCCGCCCTGAAGATTGAGCGAATGGATCGAGGCCTCGGACAAGCGGTTGAAATAATCCGGCTTCGTCGCACACAAGTACCGTTTGGCTGCGACGTGATACCTGACGCAATCCACGATGACGGACGGAAAGAAGGCGCTGAGGACCTCCGCTCCGGCTTCCTCGTGGTAGCGGTCCTCGGTGTCATTCATTGTGAAAGTGCCGAACTCGGAGGTGAAGTGCCCGATATCGTGAAGCAGCGCGCCAACGATGATTTCTTCATCGAGGCCGTTCTGCTCAGCGATTGTAGCGCCCTGCAGCATGTGCTCAGCCATGGTCACGGGTTCACCGAGATATTCTTCATCGCCGCAACGTTCGAAAATGTCACCGATAAATGCGACAATGTTGGCACGCGTCAGGGTGGAGAATTCCGGCGTGCTCATTCCGCGGCCTCGGATGTGGCGGACTCAAGAGAGGCCAGTGTGGAAAAAAGCCCATCCTTGTCGGAATAGCATCCCTGAAGCCAGCGCGTTCCTGTCCCGGAATACGCCTTGCGCGCATGCAGCACACGGGTGTTGTCGACCACGAAACACTCGCCTGGTTCCAGTCTGAAGGTCACCTCCATTGCTGGGTCATCGATGATTTCGCCGAGACGGCGATAGGCTGCGTAATAAGTCGCCATGTCCTCGAAAGGTACGTCGGTGATGGCAGCAGCCGAGCGGTTGTTGAAACGAACGGCAATCAGTTCTCCGTCCGGTGCCAGCTCGATCATCGGTCTGCGCGACCGCAACACGACCCCTTTTTCTCCCGCGTATTCGAAACGTGCGCAGTACTTGCTCAGGACGTCAAACCATTCCTGGTTTTCATCCCTGAGGCGCAAGGCAGCGCGAAAACCGTCGACAACCATGTTTTCGCCGCCCGCCGCCGAGCTTTCCAGGCAATAAAGCACCTGAACGGAAGGAACCGGGTCGCGGTACGGGTTGTCCGTGTGGGCTTGCAGACCGAGGCCTGTGAAAGCCAGGTTCGTCGGATTGACCTCGGTGCGCACTTCGAAGTGCCGGCCGTAGTTGGTTTCGCGCACGAAACCGAACAGCTCGACCACCTTCATGAGTGCAAGATCTTCCACCGGACCGCCAGTGAGCTTGCCGAAACCGTATCTGGCCACATCCGCAAGCCAGGCGCGTTTGGCAACAGGGTTGGAGCTTACGGCGCCAAAATCCGCTGAAGGAACGGCTTTGTTAAGTTCGCCGTCCCAGGCCTCTATTGTTGGGGCAAGCCAACCCTTTTCAATCGGTGCAGCGTGGTCATATGAGTTTTCCAAGAGCCAGGAAACGGAATAGTCGACCGACTTGTTTTCCGGTGCAAAGGACACCTTCAAAACATCGCCGCTGATTTCCGCAGAAGCGATGCTGACGTCCGGGTTGATGTCCCGTAACGCGATCAGGCGTTGTCCGTTTGAAGGGGATCTCGTTTCTGCGTCCCATGCATTGTCTCGCAACCATACTGCATGGAACCTATGCCGGGTTTGGTCTTCCTTGAGTGCGACAAAACTGCCGTCGTCGCAAATCGCTACGTCCATCATTTCCCAAAGCCTCTCCAATTTGGTCCATGACAGGATCGGGTGATCGTCCTATAAAATCAAATTAGGAATTGTGACGCTAAGGGTCCGAATTGCTAATGGATAAATCGAGGTTTGAAAATCTGCCGTTGGAATGGGTGAGGGCGTTCGAGGTCGCAGCGCGGTTAGGCAGTTTTACCGCCGCCGCCCATGAAACGGGATTGACTCAATCGGCCATCAGTCAACGGATCGGCAAATTGGAAAAACGCCTGGAAACGCAACTGTTTCTGCGTCAGGCCCGTCAGATTGCGTTGACCGTAGAAGGTGAAGCCTGGCTTCCGCATGTTCGCTCTGCTCTTGAAAGTCTGCGCGAAAGCTCTGAGGGCCTTTTCGGTATCTCAAGAAAACGTCTGACGATCTCGGCCAGTGCCTCGATCATCGAGCTGTGGCTTTTGCCGCGCTTGAAACGGCTCAGAGAAGAGATCGATGCGCAATTGTCCTTCAGGACAATGGTCCTGTCTGGTGAAGTTGCGCAGGAAAGTGGGACAATACAAATCCGCTATGGTGCAGGCGATTGGCCCGGAACTTACAAGTTGCCGCTTTATAGCGAAGCAATGGCTCCGGTCGCTGCGCCGGATCTCGCCAATTCTGCCGGGCGCTGGACCGACCTTCCGCGTATTGCCCTTGTCGGTCCGCGTCCAGGTTGGCACGAATGGTCAGCCCGCTTTGGTATACCTTCAACCCCTTTGCCCGACTTACGTTTTGATACTTTCGCAGCAGCATTGTCGGCGGCAAGGGCAGGGTTTGGTGTCACACTCGCGTCGCTTCCGCTCTGTGCGGAAGATCTTCAATCAGGACGTCTGGTCCGGGTTTCGCCGGACAGTTTGCCTCATCATGAAACCTATTGGCTGCTCGCTTCCAAGGATGCCGTGTCGCGGCAACAATGGAATTTGCTGGAGCGGGGGCTCAAGGCAATCAGCGTATAGATCTCGAAAAAAACAGACGCCGGGTCTTTCGGTGAAGGAGACTGGTTACTTGCGCGCAAGCGGATCGTTGGCAGAACGAATGAGTTTCTCAAGGAGAGCGGACAATTGATCCTGCTCCGCATTTGAAAGACCGGAGACAGCTTTCTGCTGGGTCTCGACATAGTCGGGGATCTTGCCTTTCACCAATTCAAGACCCTTTGTAGTCAGGCAGACGGTCAGCGCCCGGCGATCTTCCGGATGTGGACAGCGTTCCACAAGACCAGCCCTTTCAAGCTTGTCCAGTCTGGCGGTCATACCGCCTGAACTCATCATTGTGGTTCGGTAGAGTTCTGTCGGTGTCAGCTTGTAGGGAGGCCCGGAGCGCACCAGTGTCGCTAGGACGTCGAACTCCCCGATCTTTAGGCCGATTTCGGCGTAGGCAGGAACCAGATAATCCCGACTCATCACCTGCGCAGCTTCATTCAGCCGTCCCAGCAGTACCATTGGGGTGAGTTTATCGGCAACTTCCGGGACTTCCTTTTGCCACTGCCTCCGCGCGCGTTCAGCCCGGTCAAGCAGAAGGTCTTCCGGATCTCCAAAAAGGTGATTGGCAGGTTTGTTTTGCTCGTCAGGTGAATTTGCCATCACTCAATTTCCCGAAACAGTCTTGTTGTGATTGAAGCGCTGACTTTCTCCGCGCAATCAGAACACCGGAAAAATCAGTTCTTTCAATCGCTTTTGAAGGGCGAGACTCATCTGAAAGATCGGAAATGTCAACACATATCAAGAATCTTGAAATCAAGTATCTTGATATAAAGACAAAAAATGCTATTTATCCGTCAACGGCTCCCTGTGAGTGAAAACCCGTTTCAGGAAAGGACGGTTCAATGGCGGATATGCTGAATGGTTTGCCGGACGCTGGAAATCGGTCATCAGTTCGGGAAGAAACCAAACTGAAACTGTATGCAATCAAGGCATTCGAAAGGCCCGCCGTCCTTCTTCTGGTCGTCGGAGGTTTTCTTGCGGTATCGACTGTTTTGGCGAAATCAGCCCCGGATTTCGGCTGGCATCCCCTGGCTCTGCTTCAATGGTCCATTTTGGGAGGTGCTGCCACGCTGTTTCTGGTGACGCGTCTTTTGACAAATACCGGCGGGCGACGGGAAAGGACGGCCGTCAATTCAGGGCGAAAACAGCTGGTTGTCTATCTGGTTGTTAGCGGTGTTCTGTTCATTGCACCCAACATGATTGCAGTGGTTGCCGCACCGAAGGTTGGGGCGGGATTTGTTTCGCTGAGTTTTGCCTTCCCGCTGGTCCTTACCTACGCCATTGCTGTATTCCTGAGGCTGGAGCGTCTCCAGGTCCTCATGGGGGCTGGTGTTCTCTTTGGGCTGGCGGGCGGGGTTCTGCTTGCATTGTCTGGCGCAAACCTTTCCGCCGATGCATCGCTCTGGTCGGTGTTTGCCTTGTCCATCCCCGTCTTTCTGGCCTCTGGCAATATCTACCGGACGCTGAAGTGGCCGGCGGGAGCCAAACCCGTCGATTTGGCTCTTGGAATGATGGCGACCGGGTTTCTGGCGCTCGCGGTGTTCACGACCGTCTGGGGTGTTCCGGTTTTGCCTGAATATTGGACAGCCGAGACCATCCTGCTTCTTGTATCGCAAACGGCGATATTTGCGCTTCAGTACGGTCTGTACTTCCGACTTCAGCAGACCGCAGGTCCCGTCTATCTCAGCCAGATAGGTTCCGTGGCTGCGGTTGTCGGACTGGGCCTTGGTTACCTTGTCTTCGGCGAAGTTCCCAATGCCGCCAAGACTGCTGCTGTTGGCTTCGTCGGCATCGGGATCATATTGGTCACGTTGGGACGTAGCCGTCGATAATGTGCCTGGTATTCAGTGCCAGAGCCAGGCTGCACCACGAACGCCGGAACTGTCGCCATGCACGGCTTTGCGAATAGGTGTGTCGAAAGTGTCCGAAAAGATAAACGGCATCATTGCCGGTTGAAGATCTTCGTAAAGTTCATCGATGTTCGACATGCCGCCGCCTAGAACGAAGACATCCGGATCAAGAAGGTTGGCAGACATCGCAAGACAACGGGCGAGGCGGCTGAAATAGGCCTCGTATACCTCGTTTGCGACCGTATCACCGGACCGCTTCAACGCCATGATCTCGTGACCTTTCAGCAAGGTGCCGGTTTTCTCCTTGTAATGCAGCTGAAAACCGGTGCCGGAACACCAACGATCAATCACACCCTTGTGGCCGATCCAACTGTCCGGTCCGGGAAATTCGTCTGTCTTGAGCCAGGGAACGGTTATCGCTCCCCATTCGCCGCCAATACCATTGGCGCCGAGGTGGGCTTTGGCATCGATCGCAATTCCCGAGCCACAACCGGTGCCTATTATGATCGCATGAACAACGTGCTCTCCGGCACCTGCTCCGTCTGTTGCTTCAGATACTGCGAGGCAGTTTGCATCGTTCTGGATCCTCACCGGGCGGCCGAGAACCGCTTCCAGGTCCTTGTCGAGAGGCTTGCCGTTCATCCAAGTCGAATTGGCATTCTTGACGACACCCGTCTTGGGAGAAAGGGACCCGGGAATGCCCAGCCCCAGCGTACCATGCTGGCCGGTTGCCTTTTCGGCTGCATCGACCAGGTGCTTTACGGCAGAAAGGCACCCCTGATAGTCGTCCCGCGGCGTATCAACCCGTTGCCGGAACAATTCTTCGCCTTCGCCTGAAAGAGCGATGATTTCAATTTTCGTTCCGCCCCAATCGATTCCCAATCGCATCTCAGTCCACCCGTTTCGGCAATTCGAAGGCAGCCGCCTGGCCGTCTTCCAGTTCGTCGGTCTGTTTGCCGTAGCTTTTGAATTTATTCAGAATGTCGGCCATTTCCTCAGCGTCCAGAATGACCGGTTCCCCCAGGACAAGCGAGGACAGGTACTGATCGGCCAGGTCCTCAACTCCTTCAGAAATCGATAATGCCTTTTTGAGGTTCGGTCCACCTGCTATCTGGCCATGATTGGCCAGCAGGCAGGCATTTCGCTCTCCCAGTGCCGCAGTCATTGCATCTGAAAGCGCGCGTGTGCCAAAGCTTGCGTAGTTCGCGCACTCGATCCGGTCGCCTCCCGCCAGTGCGACCATATAGTGAAACGCCGGAATGCCACGCCGGTGGCAGGAGAGCGCAGTGGCGCGCGGACTATGGCAATGAACGACTGCGCCGCATTCCGGCTTGGCGAGATAGAAATCCAGATGCATGCGCCATTCGGAGGATGGAAGAACATCACCGCGGTATTGCCCTTCGAAGTCCAGCGCGACAATCTTTTCCACCGTCAGGTCTTCATAAGGCGTACCGGATGGTGTCACTAAAAAACCGGATTTTGTGCGTGCACTGACATTGCCCGAAGTGCCTTTGGTGAGACCAAGTCTGGGCAGGGCTCGGGCTGTTTCGATAATGTCTTGGCGCAGGTCCGCCGTATCGTCAGGAAAGGAAGCCATGTCAGGCATCGGGCCTTCAGTTGATGAGGAATACGAAATGGTCTGGTCCGGGACGCTTGACCAGCGTCTAAATGACAGCGTTCCTGTTGCCTTTTCAAGATATTGCGCGGATAAAACGCAAATACACGCATCAATTGCGTGGAACGTTGAATGAGGTTGAATGCCTGGATTTGCGCACAAGCTGAAATTGCTCTGGCTGAAGGCTGGCGGCGGTGCGCGAAGGCAAGGCCGCCCAAACGATTTTCAACGCCGGAGATCCGCACGCATATCAGGGCCGCGCTGGGCTGAGCACGACACCGACGAAGGCCTGGGAGGGACGCAACCAGGGCATGAGCAGACCCGACAGCAGGACACTCAAAGGCGCTCAGTGACGCCATACTATGTCTGGGGAACTCTAGCGCTCCTGGCAGTCGCTTTTTCTTTTGGAACCATTTATTGGCACCAGAAGCAAAAGGTGCTGGAAAGTACCGAGAACGCTCCAGCCTATGGCGACCCGCTTTTGCAGCTCGATGAAGGCGCGAAAACAGCACTTCTCAACCAGTCACCGGAACTGGACGCCAAACTGAAGCGCGGCTTCCTGGGCAAGCCGGATCAGCTTTGTGCTGAGCTGCATGCCCTGGGGCTTGAAAATCAGGGGTGGAACAAGGCGCCTTTTCAGAGGGGGCGATGGCAATGTGCATCTGATTTGGTGCCGCTTACGACCCCAAGCGTTGATTTTGGCTCGACAACCCTGTTTTTCCTTCTTCGCGGACCATCGGAAGAGAAGATCGATTACCTGCGCCTGAAGCTCGCAGTGGAAGACGCACGACAGAAAGAGATTGGTCAGGAAGCGGTCTGGCTGGTGATTGATGCACTCGCAGCCAGATACGGCTGGACCGTACCCGATGGATTTCGTGAGGCAATTGCCGACTTCAAGCAGCTCGAGACGACGTATCGAGGAGTTCAGCTTTCAGTCGCGCCGGAGGACCCGAATTTGACTGGAGATCCTCTGGCAAACCAGCGCCTGAACATCATCCTGAACTTCGGCGAACCGGACCTGATCCGGCCCGCCGATCGTTTTGAAGTGGCTCCGCCTTTGGAAAGCGGCTGGAGCAAGACTGATGACCCTAAGGACCGGGGCGATCAGGGAGCGGAATGAACTCTTTTTCGTCTCCGGGTACGGTATCGAAACGGCCTTGTCTCCAATCTTCCTTGGCCTGTTCGATCCGCTCCTTCGAAGAGGAAACAAAATTCCACCAGATGTAACGTCTTCCATCCATTGGTTCGCCCCCCAAAACAACAAAACGGGCGGGAGCAAGTGAGCGGTTTTCAATCACCAGATGATCGCCGGGCTTGAAAACAAGCAGCTGTGCAGGGTCGAAGGTTTGTTCGGCAATCGAGATTTGGCCGGATATCGTATAAAGACCGCGTTCTTCCCAGCCGGCATCAAGGGGGATCTTCGCGCCAGGTTCCAGTGAAACATCCGCGTAGAACATTTCCGAAGCGGTTTCGACGGGCGCCTTGTGGCCATAAAGTTCGCCTGCAATCAGCTTGACCGAGGCGCCTTTATCCGCGAATTCAGGCTGCTGTTCGGTTCCAAAGTGCTGGAAAGTCGGGTCGCCCTCCTCAAGATGCTTTGGCAAGGCAACCCAACTTTGCAGACCGAACAGCTGCCGCGTTTCCTGCTTGCGCTCCGGTCGCTCTCTTTCCGAGTGGACGATACCTTTGCCTGCGCTCATCCAGTTAAGCGCCCCAGGTGAGATTGCGATCTCCGTTCCAAGGCTGTCGCGGTGATACATTTCGCCCTCGAACAGGTAAGTCACCGTCGCAAGTCCGATATGAGGGTGTGGCCGGACATCAATGCCGCCGCCAACAAGCAGTTCCGCTGGTCCCATCTGGTCGAAGAAAATGAACGGACCGATCATACGCCGCCGCGGTGAGGGCAGAGCACGGCGGACATGGAAACCGCCAAGGTCCGAAGTCCGGGGAACAACAATCGTATCGATCGGATCACAACTAGCAGCATTGCCCGGGATCGGGTCGGGGGTGTTCAGCCAGCTCATCTGCCTCTCCTTGCAGTAAAAAGCGCGTCTGGCAGTTAGATAGGGTCGAGTATCCGCAAGTGTCCATTGAACAGTCTGTTTCCATCTTTCCTTTCAATCAGAAGGGCGTATAACTGCGGGCCCTCAATCGCCCCAAAAAGGTGTTTCATGAAACGCGTAATGATCGTCGGAGGTCCTGGCTCGGGCAAAAGCACGCTTGCGCGTAGGCTTGGTGAGCGGACGGGATTGCCTGTCTATTATATGGACCACATTCACTGGCTGCCTGGATGGATTGAAAGATCCAGAGAGGAAAAGGATGCACTCACTCATCAGGTCCATATGAAAAGCGAGTGGATCTTCGAAGGTGGTCATTCAAGCACCTATGCGGAACGGGTTGACCGAGCGGACACATTCATCTGGCTGGATGTTCCGGTCTGGTTGCGAATTTTTCGAGTGCTGAAACGCTCACTTCAGTATTACGGCAAAAGCCGGCCTGATCTTCCGGAAGGGTGTCCGGAACGTTTCAATGGTCAAACTGTTGAGTTCGTACAATTCATATGGCGCACTCGGCACAGCGCACGTGAAAAGCTACTGAAGATCTATGCGGCTCCTCCGCCGCATCTGAACGTTCTGAAGCTTTCCAACCTGAAAGAGACACGTGCTTTTCTGGACGGCTTGCCAACGCAAAAATGAAGGCAACGTCCGCCTACACGCCGAGGTGTCTTGACAGAGCGTGCGTCCCGGCGGCACAAACGGGTTTCACCCGGGGTGTCCCGTCATGGGGCTGAGATGCTGCAGGGTGCGGTAACACGCACAGCGCAGGGACCCGAAGAACCTGATCCAGGTCATGCTGGCGAAGGGATGGTGGCCCTGATGAAGCGCATGGACAGTTTGTCCGTTGCCTGCAGTCGAGCACATCCCCCGACAGCCTGATGACAAGAATGTAAGGCCTCTGCTTGGTCTTGCAGGAGTGAAACGTCTTGCAACGTGTCTCAGGCACAGGTGCGAAGAGATGAAGGTCCTGATCCGTGGGGCAGGGGTCGCGGGCCTCTCTTTGGCGTACGAACTTCGCAAGCGGGGTGCTGATGTCACCCTGTTTGAAATCCGGGAAGGATTGACCCGAAGCGCATCCTGGCTTGCTGGCGGCATGCTGGCACCATGGTGTGAACGTGAAAACGCCGAGGAAGATGTCCTCACCTATGGAAAAGTCTCGGTCGACTGGTGGGCAAAAGCATTGCCGGGCGCAGTTGCTAAAAATGGTACCCTGGTCGTCGCTCCCCCTAGAGACACGGCTGAACTCAACCGCTTTGCGGAACGCACAAGCGACTACGAATGGCTGGACAGAGTTGGAGTGACCAACCTGGAGCCTGACCTTGCGGGGAGATTTACCAAAGGTCTGTTCTTCCCTGAAGAAGCTCATCTCGATCCACGAAAGGCATTGGTCCAGCTTGAAAAAGCGGTTTCAAGCCTGGGGGTGCGAACCTGCTTCGGGCCGGAAGAGCCGAAAGTCGACGCAGACTTTGTGGCCGATTGCATAGGAACGGCGTCGAAAGAAAAGGAACTCAGGGCTGTGCGCGGGGAAATGCTGATCCTGCACGCACCTGAGGTCACGTTATCCAGGCCCGTTCGAATGCTGCATCCGCGCATCCCGGTCTACATAGTTCCGCGGGACGACAATCACTTCATGGTCGGTGCAACGATGATTGAAAGTGCTGATGATGGTCCGGTGAGTGTCCGCTCCACCATGGAACTTCTCAATGCCGCCTATAGTCTTCACCCTGCCTTCGCCGAAGCCAAGATCACAGAGACAGGTGTAGGTGTTCGCCCTGCTTATGCGGACAATCTCCCGCGCATCAGATTTGACGGCCACGTACTGAGCCTGAACGGTTTCTACAGGCACGGATTTCTGTTGGCACCGCATTTCGCAGCACAGGCTGCAGAAACACTGTTCCAATCCTCCAAGGAGACCACCCTTGAAACTCATCATTAACGGCGAAGAACAAGAGGTGACCAGTTCAACGCTCTTGGGGCTATTGGATGAACTGGCGTATGAGCATGACTTCCTTGCCACCGCACGCAACAGTGAGCTGGTTGCAGCTGAAGAGCGGGCCCGTTGCCTGCTTATTGAAGGAGACCGGATCGAAATCCTGTCTCCCATGCAGGGAGGGTGAAGGAGATGCTTGAGTTATACGGCGAAGAGATTTCTTCCCGCCTGTTCCTAGGGACAGCGCAATATCCGTCCCCGAAAATCCTCGCAGATGCGGCAAGGCGCTCTGGCACGGAAATACTGACTGTTTCCCTCCGCCGCGAAGCAGCGGGCACGGGTGCAGGTGGCAAGTTCTGGGATCTGATCCGCGAGCTGGATGTTCGCGTGCTTCCCAACACTGCCGGGTGTCACTCAGTTAAAGAAGCCGTGACCACCGCAAAGATGGCACGGGAGTTGTTCGGAACAGACTGGATCAAATTGGAGGTCATAGGTCACCATGACAGCTTGCAGCCGGATGTATTTGGATTGGTGGAGGCTGCACGAATTCTCAGCGAAGACGGTTTCAAGGTCTTTCCTTACACCACGGATGACATCGTTGTCGGTGAAAGGCTGCTGGAAGCAGGATGTCAGGTGTTGATGCCCTGGTGCGCACCGATCGGGTCTGCACGCGGGCCAGTCAATCCCGATGCCCTTAGAGCCTATCGCGCTTATTTCCCAGGAATTCCGCTTGTTGTTGATGCAGGCCTCGGGCGCCCGTCTCACGCCGCCCAGGTCATGGAGTTCGGCTTTGATGCGGTTCTCTTGAATACAGCCGTAGCAAAGGCTGGTGATCCTGTTGTGATGGCCGAAGCCTTTTCAAAGGCTGTCGTAGCGGGGCGTGCGGCATTCGAAGCACAGCCACTGGAGCCGCGTGACATGGCCGTTCCCTCAACTCCCGTAATTGGCATGGCAGTATTTGAATGAAACTCGACCCGTTTTACCTGATCGTCGACAGTTCCGAGTGGATCGGTCGATTGATCCCGCTTGGCGTCAAGCTGGTGCAATTGCGCATCAAGGACAAGCCGGAGGCGTTGCTCCGTGAGGAAATAGCAGCATCAAAATCAATCTGCCAGGAGCATGATTGCCAATTGATCGTCAACGACTATTGGCAGCTCGCCATTGATGAAGGCTGCGACTTTGTCCATCTCGGCCAGGAAGATCTTGCGGATGCTGACGTCGGCGCCATCAGAAGCGCGGGGATACGCCTGGGTGTTTCAACACATGACGGAGAAGAACTGGATACAGCGCTCTCAGTTGACCCGGACTACGTGGCGCTGGGCCCGGTCTATCCAACCATTTTGAAGAAAATGAAGTGGGCGCCGCAAGGCATCGAAAGGATCGGCAGGTGGAAGCAACAGATCGGCGGTTTGCCGCTTGTGGCGATCGGTGGCCTGAACCCGGAGCGTCTTCAGGGTGTGTTTGAGAATGGTGCGGACAGTGCTGCTGTCGTCACGGATATCACTCTGAACCCGGATCCTGAAGCAAGAACGCGGGAATGGATTTCTGTGACTGAGAAATGGCGCTGACGAAGTATCATCCAATCGCAATACGCAAGCGACCGTTTGCTCCCCGGTGAAGCCTGATTGACGAAGAATTCCACCAAGATAGTTGGTCGAGATCTAACCGAACATCATCTTATCGCGCGCGACTTGATCGCGTAAAAAGTCCTGTACGGCGGCAACATGGCGCAAGGGGCGGGAGCTTTCGTGGGTGACCATCCAATAGGCACGCCGAAGTTTGATATCAGGGAGAACCTCCACCAATGCGTCGTCTCCGCGTGCGATAAAATCGTGCAATATTCCGATGCCTGCACCGGCGCGAACGGCTTCGGTCTGACCGAGGGCTGAAGCGATTTCAAATCGGGCCGACCAGTTCTTTGTGAAATCCGCGCTATAGTTCAGGGAAGGGGAGTAGAGAAGATCTTCAACGTAGTCGATTAAATCGTGCGCGTTTAGCTCGCTGGGTGACTTGGGTGTTCCGTGTTCCTTGAGGTAGTCCTTGGAAGCATAAAGACCAAGGGCATAGTCGACGAGTTTTCCGGCGACCAGGCGGCCCGTTTCCGGGCGGTCGATGGTAACGGCAATGTCGGCCTCTCTTCTAGAGAGTGAGAACGACCGGGGGACCGGAACCAACTGAACCTTGAGACCCGGATGTTTTTCCGAGAGCTTTCCGAGGCGTGGGGCAAGGTAGGCGACGCCGAACCCGTCCGGCGCACCTATGCGGACGGTTCCGGATATGTCAGGCGTATCGCCGCCAAGGTCGGCTTCGGCAGCAACCGCTTCGGCCTCCATTCTTTCCGCACGATCGAAGAACCGCGTTCCTGCTGCAGTGAGGAGACAGCCTGACGTGGAGCGGTCGAACAGCCGGACGCCGAGGCTTTCTTCCAGTGCGGTCAGGCGACGCGCGACCGTTGCATGGTTCAATCCGAGCCGCCGCGCGGACGCGAGGATCTGACCCGTGCGCGCGATGCTCAGGAAAATACGGATATCATCCCAGTTCATTTCCGTTCGCTTCCCATGTTACTTTCCGGATGGTCAACGGGATCATCTGGTAACCCATGTCATCTTTCTGGTCAGCGAAGCTGTCCTTCGGGACGTTGCCTTGAAGTACGGCAAAGGACCGCATCCCAACCTGACTTGAAATCTTGAACTCATTCAAATGCCATAACTATAAAAAATGCACAACAGATGCGGAAAACTGGATCTTGTATATTGCAAAAATAAAAGCGACAAAGATCTGGACGATAAGACGGGTCATGCGGCAGCAGGCTGACAGGCCCTGACATCACGGGAGATACTCAGATGCAGAAGATCGGTCATTTTATTAATGGCAAGCACGTCGAGGGCACCTCTGGTCGCTTCGCCGACGTTTACAATCCGGCCACCGGTGAAATCCAGGCCCAGGTCGCTCTTGCCAGCCAGGCTGAAATGGACGCAGCCATAGCCAACGCGGTTGAAGTTCAGCCCGCATGGGCGGCAACCAACCCGCAGCGCCGCGCCCGCGTGATGATGAAGTTTGTTGATCTTCTCAACCGCGACATGGACAAGCTGGCCGAAGCTCTTTCCCGTGAACACGGCAAGACCCTCCCGGATGCAAAAGGCGACGTGATCCGTGGTCTGGAAGTTGCTGAATTCTGCATCGGTGCACCGCACATGCTGAAAGGCGAGTTCACCGAAGGCGCTGGTCCGGGCATCGACATGTATTCCATGCGCCAGCCGCTTGGCGTTGTTGCCGGCATCACACCGTTCAACTTCCCGGCCATGATCCCGATGTGGAAATTTTGCCCGGCAATTGCATGCGGTAACGCCTTCATCCTGAAGCCGTCCGAGCGTGACCCGTCCGTGCCGATCATGCTTGCAGAGCTGATGATCGAAGCCGGTCTTCCTGCAGGTGTGCTGAACGTCGTGAACGGCGACAAGAGCGCAGTGGATGCGATCTGTGACGATGAAGCAATCCAGGCTGTCGGTTTCGTCGGTTCCACACCGATTGCCCAGTACGTCTATTCCCGCGCAACTGCCAATGGTAAGCGCGCGCAGTGCTTCGGTGGTGCCAAGAACCACATGATCATCATGCCGGACGCCGACATGGACCAGGCTGCAAACGCTCTGATCGGTGCCGGTTACGGCGCAGCCGGCGAGCGCTGCATGGCTGTCTCCGTTGCCGTTCCGGTTGGCGAAAGCACGGCAAATGCCCTGATCGAAAAGCTGGCTCCGAAAGTCGAAGCCCTGAAGATCGGTCCTTACACTGCTGGCGATGATGTCGACTTCGGCCCGTTGGTCACCAAGGAAGCACTTGCACGCGTCAAAGGTCTTGTCGACCAGGGCGTCAAGGAAGGTGCGAACCTCGTTGTCGATGGCCGCGATTTCTCCATGCAGGGCTATGAGAACGGCTACTTCATGGGCGGCTGCCTGTTCGACAACGTCACCAAGGACATGGATATCTACAAGACCGAAATTTTCGGTCCGGTTCTTTCCGTCGTTCGGGCAGAAACCTACGAGGAAGCTCTCGATCTGCCGCTGAGCCATGAATATGGCAACGGCACCGCGATCTTCACTCGTGACGGCGACACTGCACGTGACTTCGCGTCCCGTATCAACATTGGCATGGTTGGCATCAACGTGCCGATCCCGGTGCCGCTCGCTTACCACACCTTCGGCGGTTGGAAGAAGTCCGGCTTCGGCGATCTGAACCAGCACGGCCCGGACGGGTTCAAATTCTACACCCGTACCAAGACCGTGACCTCCCGTTGGCCGTCGGGTCTGAAGGACGGTGCGGAATTCGTCATCCCGACGATGAAGTAAGATCTGATCGCATTTCGAAAGAACTGACGGCGCCATTTGGCGCCGTCTTGCGTTTTACAAAACGTTGATTTTTTCATCTCGAGCGTAGCAGGGAAGATCTGAGTTGGGGGTCAAAGTCCATTACTGATGTTGCTCTAAGGTGTTCTTTTCTCTGGTGTCTTTTAGTAGTGCAATTGACCTGAACGCG
>JBCCVB010000003.1:0-107951 GCA_039195965.1 Pseudomonadota bacterium | reverse complement strand
GAAGAAATCCTCGTGCAGCATAGGCTGAAATGATCCGTATTTTCAGGGTTCCCGCCAATTCGGTTTCCGCTGAAGCGATCTCCGCATCCGCGCGGGCCATCGCTTCCACAAGCCTGTTGCAGTGATCGAGAAAAGCTTCCCCTTTGGCAGTCAAGATCAGACGGCGTGTGGTGCGCTCAACAAGGCGATGTCCAAGCCTGTCTTCCAGGCGTGTCAAACGGCGGCTCAGTCCTGAAGGTGTCTTGCCCAACTGGTCAGCCGCGGCCGCAAAACTTCCGGTTTCGGCGATTGTCTTGAACAGGTGGTAGTCGGTCATCAGCATGTTTATTCGTGAAATTTTATTCGTAATATTTCGCCTGACTTCATCATATTTCTATCGAAAAAACTGCGCTAGCCTGTTTTTTACAGACCAGGAGCGGACCGATGTTGAAGTTCGATTTTAAAGGCGGCGAGATCGCTTATTCCGACACCAAATCCGGAAAACCGCTTCTCCTGATCCCGGGGCTTGGTGGACAATTGGGGTTCTGGTCGGCGGTTACCGAAAAGCTGAGGCGCGATTTTCGGGTGATTTCGTTCGATCATCCCGGCAGCGGAAATTCATCTCCCCTCGGGTATCCAGTCACAGTTGAAACATTGGCAGTGCTTGCGTTTAGCCTTCTCGACCACCTGAATATCGCGGGCTGCGACGTGATCGGCCAGTCATTGGGTGGTGCGGTGGCGCAGAAGATGGCTTTGCTGCACCCTGAAAGGGTCACCCGTCTTGTGCTCAGCTCGACATGGGCGTCGCCGGATGCGGGTTTTCTCAAAAGCTTTCGTCTGCGCCGGCAGATTCTGGATGAGATGGGGGTTTCTGCATATGCGCAGTCGCAGGTGCTTTCAGTTCTGAACCTTGAGCAGATTGCGGCTGATCCGGAAGTGGCGGAAGCCTGGGAGCGCAAGACTGTCGACACCAGCAATCGGCAGGCGCTTCTTGAACGCATGACTGCATTGATGGCGTTTGATAGTTCAAGTGAGATTGCCGACATCAAACAGCCGGTCCTGGTCGTGGGAGCTGAGGACGATCTGGTCGTTCCAAAGCACATGTCTCAGCAGTTGGCTGACTTGATCCCGGGCGCGGTCTGCCGCTTTCTGCCGGCAGGCGGTCATTTTCTCCCTTTGACACGACCAGACGATTACATCGATCAGGTGCTTCCATTCCTTTCGGGAGAACGAGTTTCACCCCGACCCGTTTCAGTCCTGATGATCGGTTGCGGCGCAATCGGACAATATCTCCTGTCGGCTGTCGACAATGACCCGGATGTGACGGTCGCGGCCGCTCTGGTGCCACCCGGCCGGGTTGCAACCTACACCTCCGAATTTGGACGGAGATTGAAGGTTGCCGGCAATCTCGAAGATCTGTCTCTCCTTCGTTTCGATTTTGCTGTCGAATGTGCAGGCCATGAGGGCTTGCAGATGTTTGGCGCTGACGTCTTGCGCAAAGGAATAAGGCTCGGGATTTTGTCCGCAGGTGCGTTGACCGACGCAGATGTCGTCAAAGGGCTTGAGGAAGCCTCTCAGGCGGGAGCTGCACAGTTCGAAATTTTGTCCGGAGCTATCGCCGGTCTGGACGCCCTGCGAGCACTGCGGGGGGCAGACTTGCATGAGGTCCATCTGACAAGCCGCAAACCGCCAGCTTCATGGCAGGGAAGTGCCGCGGAAGAGATTGTTGACCTGGATGCATGTGATCAAGCGGTCGAGCTGTTTTCAGGCTCGGCTCGGGAAGCTGCACGGCGCTTTCCAAAAAACGCAAATGTCGCTGCTGCGACCGCCCTTGCGGGCCTTGGTTTCGACCGGACTGAAGTCACCCTGATCGCTGATCCGCACGTCACTCAGAACACGCACGAACTAAGGGCGGTCGGTGACTTCGGCGGGTTTACCACCAGGCTCGAGAGCCCGCCGCTGCCGGACAATCCCCGCACATCAGCAATGGCCGCGTTGTCTGCTTTGGCGGCCATCCGGCGATGCCGTGCGGGACTGGTTTGATACAAGGAAGAAAGCATGGCAATTCGACAAAAAACAGTTGTCCCGGTTCGCATGGAGGCAAGCTGCCCGACACACGCGCGTACCGAAGTCTCGGTGAGAGATCTGGTTGCGATCATGGACGAGCCAGCGGAGCGTGGTGGAACAAATCAGGGAGCGTCGCCGACGGAAACGGTTTGTGCCGCGCTCCTGGCTTGTACCAATGTCATCCTGCATCGCTGTGCCGGGGCTGCTGGTCTAGAGGTTCAGTCTCTGGACCTTGCTTTGAACGCAAGTTTCGACCGCAGAGGGGTGATGCTTGAAGAAGAAATCGACACGCCATTTCCAGATGTTGAATTGACCATAACTCTCTCGGCGCTGGGCTCTGAGGCAGCTCTTCAGGAAACAAAGACGAACCTGAAACGCTTCTGTCCGGTCTCCAAGCTCTTTGCCGGCAGCGGTAGCACAATTACTGAAAACTGGTCGGTCACATTGCAGAACAAGGAAAGTGCCCATGACGATGTTTGATCACAACACTCAGCAAGTTGAAGAATGGCGCCAGGGCGTGCGAACCAAAATGAGGGTCTCGTCAGTCAACGGGGCCTATCAGCTCTGCATATTCGATCAATACTGCGATCCCGGCATGGGGGCGCCTCTGCATCTACACGCAGTCGAAGAAGTTCTGGAAGTAATGGAAGGCACAGCGGAAATCTGGTGCGGAGGGGAAACCTATCACGCAAGCGCAAATCAAAGCGTCCTGATCCCGGCGGGAAGCAAGCACGGTTTCCGCAACAGCGGGGAGGGCGTGTTGCATGTTCGTGCAACCCTGGCAGCTCCGATATTCGAAGCGTCTTACGATGATCGTGATGAACTGTCGCGCAGATGGGTTCGCTAACTGGACAGCCTCCGAAATCTGAAGAGCGATACGCCTTTGGGAAAGCGCTCTTCAGAGCCTCGACGGACTTTCACCATCCAATGCGATGTTGGTGGTCTCAGTCTCCTGCAACAAAGTAATGCAGCGTACCGTCCGGACCGATACCGACCCGGTAAAACGTCCAGGCGCCGAATTCCTGCATTTCGGCAAAGTCGCCAGCCGTCACGATGCGGAACATTTCGACCTTCTGGTCGGGAGCGAGGTTGTCCAGCGGATAGCGGGCGAAGTAGGGCCAGACATACATTTCCTGCGGTGTTCCGGCATCTACATGAACGAAACCCGCATCCAGTGTATCGGCCAGAATGGCCAATATCTCGAAACCTTCACCGTCGCCGGAACTGGACTTCAGAAAGTCGATGGGATCTCCAATCTCGCCGAATGAAAGTGTTGGCGGCAGTTCATTGCTTTCCAGCACCATGCGCAGCCGTTCCATGTCGCCAAGCAGGGCGGCTTCCCTGAGCTGGGAATGCATGCGCGAAACCGGCTTTGGCAGCACAGAGGTGTTATACAGAACCTGAGGTGGAGCACTGTCTTCGTCGGCATCTGCTTGCGTTTCCGAAGAAGAAGGCTCCGGCTGGTTCTCTTCGCTGGCCGGTACGGAAAGTTCCTCCTCCGGGATTGGGGCAGACTGCGCATCCTCAGTCGGAGTGACCGGAATTGTTTCGGTCTGGACTGTTTTGGCAAAGCTGGCCGAGCAGGAGAATGAGGCGATCAGGAGTGCCGCCGCAAATGTCCGTCCCATGGCGATTTCCTTCTGGTTTTCCACCTGTATGCCCCTTGGGGACCTTCCTTAAACAATTCGTGCGATAGTTGGAACCGCGCTGTCAGGAAATTCCCATTCTTGTCACGATGCTTTTCGACCGCTATCGAATGCGCAACCGCTCTGAAACCGATTCCGAGGTTCGACAGAAAAGGACCGGCTGTGACATTCCTGGAATATGCGCTGATCGGATACTTTATCGGCATTCTCACAACAGCACCTGTCGGTCCGGTCAATGTGATGGCCATTCAACACGCGGTTCGTGGCGGTTTTCGGCACGGTGTTTTCGTTGGATTGGGAGCCGTCCTTGCGGACACGATTTACGCCACCGCCGCAATCTTCAGTGTTTCGGCTGTGACAACGTTTATCAAGGACCAGTTCAGTCTGATCGAGATCGTCGGCGGTGCGCTTCTCATCGTGTTCGGGATCAAGATCTGGAACACGCATCCGCATCTTGAAAAGAACGGTGACGGTGAAGAGTACAGGTATATCGGGGATGTGACCGCCGCCTTCTTCCTGGCAATCACCAACCCTGGCACTATCCTGGCCTTCATCGCCATTTTTGGCGGGCTTGGCGAGTTTCGCCCCCCTCATGGGGAACATGCCGGTGCATTGACGATGGTCGCAGGTGTCGCCGCCGGAGCAACCTCCTGGTGGATTATGGTCTCGGCAACGGTTTCGCATTTCAGGGCGCGAATTGACGACAGGTGGCTCGACCGGGCAAATCATATTGCCGGTTTCATTCTGGTTGCCTTCGGAGTCCTGATCTATCTGAAACTGGCAGTGGACAGAATCTGACAGAACGTTTTGGTCTTTTAAGAGCGGCCAACGCGCCAAGTGCGCACGGATGCCGTTTCACAAGCTCCGGGCACAGAATCAGAAAGGCCGGACTGGCCGGCCTCATTTTCGTGTGTTGCCGCGCTTACTGCAGAACGCGGTTGACGGTGTAATCACCTTGCAGGATACGATCCGGCAATCCTTCCGCCAGCTTGGCGACCGCGTCTTCGCCATATGCAGCTACGAGATCGGCAAGGGCGGTGAACATTGCCGCATGTGCGACCGCGTCCGCATCCACACCGTTGGCGATTGCTTCGGCCCACGCGTCAGAAATGAACCCGAGCGCGGCACGCCTTATGTCTTCGTCTTCGGCAAATTCGGCTTCCATTGCCGCTTCAGCATAATCGTCGTTAATCATTCGTTCCCTTACCGGTCCTTCCCGAACGCCTGGAGACAACCCCAACGTGTTCCTGCCCCGAATCTCATGAATTGATCCTAGCACGGCTAACCGCGCTGATAAGTAACCGTGAACGCAAACTTAACGGCCACCCACAAATTTGATTCAAAAGGTTAACCAACTCGTAACAATTCGACGATTTTTGCTGAATTCAGCGGCCGTAACGACTGGTAACATCGCTGATAATGGTTTCGCCCTCGGTCAGATACTGTCCCATTGCGATACGGGCAGCATCCGTGCAGTCTCTGTAAGCAACTGAAAATCCACGATAACCCTGGTTGAAGCGTTCTATGAAGCGCCGCCGCCGGTTTTCATCGATGGTTTCGGCGTCCAGAAAATCTTCCATCTGGTCCCGCCAGCTTGGCGTATCATTTTCTTTGCATAACGGGCGAAGGAAATGCAGGGCGCCAAAGATTTCAGACAGGCGCATGAGCTGCTGTTCGTAAGGAGGAGCGTCGATGCCGGTCTCCTGCGCGGTCACGGCCTGTACGGGCAGCAGCAATCCCGTCGCAGCAGCGAGCACAACCCGATATACGGCAAATTGTAGGCGCAGGGTCCTCATGAGCGGATCATGCGCATAAGGTCCATTGACCGCAAGCGCTATGGAGTCTTGATCCCAAGAATTGGCAATTCAGGGTGAAAGGCATGAACGACGAAAGCGAAAGTGACGTCGTGAACAAGTGGAACCTCTCCCGCCTGTCCAGTCCGGATCGCTTCGACAGAGCCGATGGCGCGTCCGGTTTCGGTCTCGCTTTGGTCAAGAATGGAAGCCTGCTCTCCCGTCCAGCGCAGCTGAACCGTCTCGGACAGTGTGACGGGGCTCTCGTTTCGTATGTGTTCCAGAGTCGCGGCGAAGGTCCGGTTCTCGTCGCGCACCACTACGACACGTGCCATCGGATTGATGTTGTCCGGTAGTTCACCCTGAAAAAGCGGGTAGGGGGCCGACCGGCTGTCATAGCCGACATAAGGGTTACGCCCGTAATTGCGCCGGGGCGGATCCGGACGGGCCAGAACCGCAGCATCGGGGTGGTCTTTCCGGAACTCGCCGAACGCAACCACCCTGGAGGGGATCATCTTGAGATCGCGTCCTGAGTGGGTGCCGACAATTCCTTTTCCGGTGAACTGCTGCCACCAGGTTTCGCTTTGCCGGTCATACATCACAAGGTCCGAGTTTCGGAGAAGGCCAGTGGTGCCGAAATCCAAAACCTCATTGTCCAGGCGTCTGTCGAAGACGATGGAGGAATTGCACAAGGGACAGTAAGTGACCGAAACTGGGACGGAACCGATGCGGTCATTCACGATCTCATGCCAGATCAGGATCTGAAGCGGGTAAGCCTTGATTGTACCGTCAAGTTCCAACCGGATCACCGGCTCCCTGTCATCAAGCCAGGAAATGTCGCGTGCCGTTTCAAATATTGGGTCGTCAATGGAGGGAATTCCGTCCTTGGGTGGACCGCCGGAGAAAATCGAGTCCAGGCTGACAGTCGCCTTGGAAAAATCCGTCGAAAAGCCACCGCGCCGCCATTGCTCGGGAATGGCCAGGACCGAAGACACGTAAAAGACCGTCAATAGACCGGCCAACAGCAGTTTGGCGAATGAAGCTGTGAAAACCGAATTTGCCTTCCACATATCGAGCCTCCGGAACTGTCAAACCTGGCGGCATGGTCCTCGACAATGTGAACAATTGGGAATCACACTACTGCAAACCTGTGTGAACCGGTGTTCTACCGGGGCGTCAAGGCAAGTGGCGGCGTATGCGTTCCGGTGTCCCAGGCGTTGTCGGCCGGTTGTCTGCCTCATTCGGGTGAACCCACTCGATTGCGGCCGCATCATCTCCGGCAATTGCATCACCGGAAACATATTCGCCGGAAAAAATCGTCAAAACGAAATGCGTGAGAACTTTTCCATCGTCGTCATGTTGAATGGAATCGAAAGTCTCCACCGGGGCAGAGAGTGAAGCAATTACGCCGGTTTCTTCCAGGAGTTCGCGTTCGGCTGCCTCAATCAGGGTCTCGCCCAGCTCAACCACTCCCCCAGGCAGGCTCCAATGATCCTTGAATGGCGGTTTGCCGCGTTTGACCATCAACGCGAGGCCGTTTCTGTGGCATAAAACGCTGACGCCGACGCGCGGGGTTGTTGGGTAAAACCGTGACATGGTGCTCTCGACGCGAAGGCGAGGATCTTAGGCGAACAGTGCGTCGATTTCCGCCTGGGCGCCATCACCTTCATGCTGGGTTGCTTCAGGCTCAACATGACCGTGAATGACTGCTCCGGCAACCGCAATCAGGGGTTTGATATCGTTTGTTGCCTTGTCAGCAACTTCAGAGGCGATCACCGCAGGGTCAGACGCCTCGCGCAGCTGATCCTGGATCTGACCGACCAGCGCGTTGATATCCGCCACCTGGGCTTCCAAATGTTCACGAAGGTGTGACGGCGCGGCAAAGTAGGCCTGAATCGCCAGCTGCTTGTCCTTGAAAGTCGAATTCTCAAAGTGCCCCTCATAATCCAGGGGCTCCCATTCCAGAACGTCTTCCGCGCAGTCGGGCATGTCCGGAAGCATTTCGAGAAGCATCATCACTTCATTGAAATGATTTAGATAATCGGTCGCAAGTCCGGTATGGGGATTGATATTGGCCTGCTCCAGCCTGTCAGCTGCCAGATCTCCGGCGCCCAAAACTGGACCCACACATTCCATATCTGCCCCCTGTTATTCACTTAAGGTCTAAGCTACTTCTTTTTTGTTTCCAATTGCCTAACTTTGCAGCACTTGTGGATTGATCGATAAAGGGCTGAAAGGTTCCGGGACGGAGTTAGCAACATGTGTGGTCGCCTAGCCCTTACAACGCCGCCGGATGCCGTCCGGGATTTCTTCGGCTATGTGGATCAGCCGAATTTCCCGCCTCGCTTCAATATTGCGCCGACGCAGCCGATTGCGACTGTGCGTTACGAGTACGGCAAGCGTCGCTTCCATCTGGTTCGCTGGGGACTGATACCGTCCTGGGTGAAAGACCCGGCCAGTTTTTCGTTGCTGGTCAACGCCAGGGCCGAAACGGCGGCTGAAAAACCTTCCTTCCGTGCGGCCATGAGACATCATCGCTGTTTGATCCCGAATTCCGGTTTCTACGAATGGCGCCGGACGCCGGAAGGAAAGCAACCCTACTGGATCAGGCCGGCGGACGGCGACATCATGGCTTTTGCCGGGCTATGGGATACGTGGTCTGATCCCGATGGTGGAGATATGGATACCGGCGCCATTCTCACGATTCAGTCGAACCGGATGATGTCGCAAATTCATCACCGGATGCCCGTGATCCTGAAGCCAGATTCTTTTGAAACCTGGCTCGACACTGCCAATGTTGACACGCGTGAGGCCAAAAAGATGCTGCGCCCGATTGAAGATGACTTCCTGGTGGCGACGCCGGTCTCAACCCGGGTGAACAAGGTGGTCAACGACGATGAAGGCGTTCAACGTCCGGCCGAGCCGGAAGAATTGGTTCTCGCAGCGCCTCAAAGGCAATCCCCGGGATCCGGCAGAAGAGGTGGCTCCGATGACAGTCAGCTGGATTTGTTCTGACGCCGCTTCAGTTTTGCCGTGCAAATGATCTCCTGCCGGTGTAGGGGAGGCGACCATGAGCAAAGACGACCTATCTCCAACCGAAATTGATGACGAACCCGAGAACGAAGCACTCGTTGAGGCCTACAACAGAGGCCTGGCGTTGCAGAAGTCCGGTGATCTCGCTGGCGCTGAAAAGGCCTTTCGCGAGGTTCTGGAGCTCGACCCGGATGACTCGGGTGGCGCCAGTATTCGCCTTGCCGCGATTGGCGTGGAGAAGGCACCAGACAAGATGCCGGATGCCTACGTGGCGACGCTCTTCGATCAACACGCTGATGTCTTTGACGAAATTCTCGTTGATGAGCTCGGGTATTGCGTGCCGCTGCTGCTGCGCGAAATGATCCAGCGTCTCGAGGTTGGGCCGTTTGATCGATTGCTCGATCTTGGCTGCGGCACGGGTCTGACCGGCATGGCGCTTGTCGATTGCACCAAGCACCGTACGGGCATCGATCTTTCCGAACGCATTGTTGAGCTCGCCTATGACCGTGAAGTCTATGATGACCTCTATGTCGGTGAAGCTGTCGAATTTCTTCAGGAGTTTGAGGAAGAAGACGGGTCACGTCCCAAATGGGACCTGATCGCCGCAACGGACGTCTTTCCGTATCTTGGAGCTGTGGAGCCTTTCCTGGAAGGGGCGGTCGACCGGCTCTCGCCCAAGGGGTATCTTGCTTTCTCAACCGAAACGCTTTCAGCGGATGCCTTGCAGGGCAGGAACTACATGGTCGGCCCCAAGAGCCGATTTGCGCAAGCTGAAAGCTACATCCGATCCTCGCTGGATCGAGCCGGTTTTGAGATCCTGGCAATGGATCCAATCACTGTCAGGCTGGAGGAAGGCGAACCGGTTCCCGGTCACCTGGTAATGGCGCAGTTGCGCTGAGACAGCCCCCCGGCAGGCGAGGCTATTGCAGGAAGTAGAATTCACGCCGAAGAGCGGAATTGTGCCACGGTGACTGCGAACCGTTGGTGGAGGCATATACGTCCGCCTTCACTCGCTTCATCATCAATTCGATCTCCAGTCCCGGAGTTTCGATGTGTTTCAGCAATGCGGTGGTGAAAGGACTGTTTCTGCCGTCGCCATCAAGTGCCACGTCTCCCGGGGCTGTGGCAAAACCAATCAGGATGTTTCCTCCACCGGCCTCTGGAGCTGCAAGCCCGCGCTTGACGAAAGAACTGCGACTGGTTGCAAGTGTACGCGAGAAACGGCGCGACAGCGGATTGTCCCTGCAGGCATCCAGAAGCGCTATGGACAGTCGGCCGGGTGCATTCATGTAGTCAAGGATCGTTCCCAGTTCGATGGTTTCGAAATCGACAGCAGTGGAATCTTCAAGTTTGGCATCGATAGGAATAAGGAAATTCTTCCCGCCCATCTGCATCGCGTGCCCGGCATAAAAGAAAAGCGCGACGTCGGCGTCCTGGATCGTTCGAACAAAGGAACGGATGGTGCTCTCCATTGCGGGTTTGCTTTGATCGAGCCCGAGTATCACGGTGAATCCGAGGCGCTCCAGAGACTCCGTCAGGCCGGTCGCATCGTTCTTTGGATTGGGGAGAGGTGGAGCATATTCATAGGCGGAATTGCCGAGAATCAGAGCGACACGTTTTCCTTCCGGGAGCGTGGAAAGGTCCGGCAGCTTGGGACCTGTCTCGGGGGCGGATGCGGTGGTTTCGTTTTCTGCATTTGACGCAGAGTTCGGGTCAGGTCCGATCGTCGGTACTTCCGCTGATGCCGGCTGCTGTTTCGCCGCATCAATATAACGCCCATAGGCCCAACCGCGCATGCCGTTAAGAAGCTCAACCTCGAACCAGTCTCCCTGTTGGGCAAGCATTCGCACACTGGTTCCTGCAAGGAGTCGGGCTATTTCCGGCGAGCTCGTACCCGCGCCGGAGCGCAGAGAAAGGTAAGTGTCGCCGCTGCTGCTCAGATCGCCGACGACGCCCTGTCGTGGCGGCGAGATTGCGCGCACCGAGGCTGAGGGGGTGGGGGCCGCAACTGGAGGCGCTTGCGGCGTCGAGGCCGATGGGTAGTTGGGCGTTGCCGCGATGTATTTGCTGTAAGCCCATCCGGATCGACCGTTCTGGAGGGCGACGTTGAGCCACGATCCGCTTCTTCCGAGGATCGTCAGGGGCGTGTTCTCCCGCAGGCGGGCAATTTCCTGATAGCGGGTGCTCGGACCGGTTCTCAAGGACAGAAAATTGTCGCCCCGAGGATCAAGGCCGGTCACATATGCCTGTCCAGACAGGGAAGGCGAGGGCGCAGCGGGAGGAGATCCCGCGGAAAGCCGTGTTGCAGCAAAAAGGGTTGGGGAAGCGCCACCGGTGACACCTGTTGCAGACCAGACAACAAACTGAAAGCGCTGACCGTTGTGAAAATAGCTGTCACCTGGAATGCTTCCCGATCCGATCAGCCGGTTCTTAAAAGTGTTTCCGGCAGGCTGTGTCGTCCAGCCGAGCGTGACGGCAAACCAGCCGTTGTTCGACTGGAAAACCGTCGTTTGCGGAAAGCGCCCGGCAAATCCGCGAGCAACCTGGATCGCCGCACCAGCGTCGGGGCGGCTGGCAACAACCAGCCAGCCACCATTGCCGCCGGGCATGACCGAAGCGCTCGCAAGGGACGCGGGCAAGACGAGCAACAAAAGCAAGAATGCCCGAACGAGCAGAAACCTTGTCTGCCTTGCAGCAATAAACCCATTCCCCGTCATGCTCGGTTCTCCAGCACCGGAACCCTTATTTTCGAGGCTCTCGATCTGCTCAATGGTTCGAAGCCATGAAAAGTGAAAGACATGGCTTGTCGCACCAACTCTCATTTGGATCGAGTATGCCACGGCTGGAACCGTTTTAAAGGGGTTTGAGTGCTTCCCGGTCGATGCGAAAGCCGTCCTCGCCTGATCCGAGAATGCTTGTTTACTGGTGTTTTGGATCAGCCGTCGCGATCTTCATTCTCAGATACGGCTCACCGTTGGACGTTTTCTTCACGGCAATGCCGTCCTCATCCACAACGCAACTCACCCGGCTTCGATAAGATGAAAAACTGTCGAAAGTCACGACATCGACCGGCTGGTCGAATTGCACGTCAACCCGGATGTGGTCGTGTCGACCAACCTTGGAGAGCCCCCTGATTTCTCCGGCAAATACCTGCTGCATGTAAGTTCCCGTCACCCGGTCCCCGACCATGAAGGCCCTTGGAGAGGGGTTCCGTGCAGAGGCACAGGCGGTGTTCCAGTCTTTGAAACCGTGTTGTTTCGAAACAAGCTCCAGTGCCTGGGCATGGGAGAGGGGTTGGCCGTTTTCCGCCAGCGCATTGCGTAGGCGTTTTGCCTGGTTTTTTAGCTCAGCAATATTTGCGAGTGTCATGGTGGCACCTTTTCAAGAAAGGCAGGCAATCATGAATGGGGCCCGCGTTGCCATTCGCCTGCACATGCTTGCGAAGGTCTGCCAGTCACGGCAACGATTATTTGCCGGAGGGAATTCACCTGGGCTTGCGCCTGCGGGCGGCTGGCTCCCTCAAACCGCCGTCAGGCATAAATTCCCGCACGGAACTTGTCAACGCAGGCAAAAGAAAAGCCGCAACAGCGGCTTCAAGTTGAGGGAGGTGAGATAATTCCGGTGGGCTCTTTCGGTATGTGGCGGCACTTTGACAGCCACATACCGTATCGGAGCGTTCAAACGTGGCTCAGGCGTGCACCAGGCGCTTCAACAGCTCAACTTCTTGCGCAAGCGTGTTGTCCTTCGTTACCAGGTCTTCGATCTTGCGAACGGCGTGCAACACGGTCGTGTGGTCGCGGTTGCCAAACCGCCGCCCGATTTCCGGAAGCGAGCGTCCGGTTATGACCTTGGCGATATACATTGCGATCTGACGCGGGCGCACCAGCGTGCGGGCTCTGCAGGAAGACAGGAGGTCAGCCTTGGTTACGCAAAAGTGCTTGCAGACCACCTGTTGGATCTCTTCCACCTTGATGGCGCGCGGTTCACCGCTCCGAACCAGGTCATGCAATGTCTTTTCGGCAAGATCCAGCGTAACCGGTTGTTTGGTTAGTTGGTTATGCGCATAGAGGCGATTCAGCGCACCTTCCAGATCACGTACCGAAGAGACGACATGACGTGCGATGTAATCGAGGACATTGTTCGGTATCGACGCCGTAAGGTGTACCCGGCGTGCCGATGCTACGCACTTTGTCAGGATGTCGTATCTCAACGCATAGTCGGCGGCATGTATGCCGGAAATGACGCCGGACTGAATGCGATGTCGCAAGCGTGACGGCAACGTGTCGAGTATCTCCGGCGCCCTGTCTGCGACCATGATGATCTGCGAGGGGGCCTCCATGAGTACATCAAGCGTTTTGCTGAATTCTTCCTGGTCCTGCTTGCCGTGAAGAAACTGCAGATCGTCAATCAACAGCAGATCGATCGACTTCATGGCCTGGCGCAGAACCGGATAGGCCGGTGTGCGCAGCGCCGGCACCAGATGGTACATGAAGAATTCGGCCGACAGATAGGCCACATGCCGACCGGTCTTGCGCGCTTCCGCGGCTGCCGACTGCAGTAAGTGTGTCTTGCCCGTGCCGGTGGAGGCATGGATATAAAGGAGGTCAGGTGCACTTTCGTGCCCGACTGCCATTTGGCGCACGGTCGCAGAAGCGTGACTGTTCGATGGCCCTTCGGCAAAAGTGCCAAAGGTCAGTCTTGGATTGAGTGACGCACCGTTCAGGAACGCAACGGCTGCTTCTTCGCCCGTATCTGCAAGGCAGGGAAATGCAGAGATGCCGGTCTGTAACCCCATCTCTTCCTGCAGGCTCGAAGTCTTTTCGTCACCTGAAGTTCTGCCACTGATACGACGCGCGGCGATTGTCTTGGGAGGTTGTGTCGGTTGAAGTTCACGCGGTCTCAACGCGCTTCGAACCGTTAATTCGATCCGGGTGATTTCGCTTTGCTCGCGTTTCCATAGACCAACAAGCTTCTTCCCGTAATTGGTTTCGATCCAGTTTTTCAGGAACCGGGTTGGAACCGACAGTCGCACCGCATCGCCTGTGGTTTCCTCATGTTGCACTCTTCCGAACCAATTGGAGAAGGCGTCTTCTCCAAGATCACTTCGAAGTTCCTCCTTAACGCGCTCCCAATGATCCAAACGGGTGAGGTCTTGAACCTGCATTGTGGCCTCCATCAGAGGGAGTGCTGGCTCTCTCCCTCACGTGCACTGTCGAGGAGCAGCTTTCCGCCGTCGCTGCCCTTTGCTTTGTTGGTCCGGTGGCCATTGCAACGCCTCCCGACCGTGTGGCTTATCCATGCCTTCTAGATGCCATTAACCTTTTACTTACCATCCTTTCAAATAGCTTCTTTTTATGAGGTCATAGACCGCACACTCTTCGAAAATCGCAGATGAGAGGGAGGTGCATGCGAAGATCGCATGTAGATTCAAGCTACCTGGTAGCGAAGAAATCTTTTGTGTGCCCCCACACATGCTCATTTCTTCTTTTGATGATTTGATTATGTCTGCTGAGGGGGCAGTTTTATTAAAGGAAAATTAACTATCGAAGGTGTTTTCCACCGATTTCCGGAAGCTTGATTGGAAAATCGTCAAATTCATCGATGTGGAATTAGGTGGATAGCAAAATATATTGTCATTTTTGGCAAGGGTTTTGGGCTCGACAATTGCCCGTTTGAAGTAGTTTTGAAGCACAATTTAATAAGACGGCAAATCGAGACTTCCAAAGGAAACCGAAGCGACGCGTCTGGTCGAGCGGTATCGTCATATAAAAACAGCTGCCGGATTCGGCAGCTGTCTGAATGCCTGAAGAGCCAGTCGTCTACTCAGAGAACCCGTCCCGGGTTCAGGAGGTCCTTCGGATCGAATGCCGTTTTGATCCGTTGCATGAGATCCAGCTCGATACTTGATTTCACATCCTTCAGAAGATCGCGTTTCAGGCGGCCGATACCGTGCTCCGCAGAGATGCTGCCACCGAAATCATGAACGATGCCATGGACGATAGCGTTCATTTCATCCCACTTGGCCAGATACTCTTCCTTATCCGCACCAATCGGCTGACTGACGTTGAAATGAATATTGCCATCGCCGATATGCCCGAATGGAACGGGTCGGCAATCCGGCACGAATTCGCCCACAGCGGCAATTGCTTTGTCCAGAAAATCCGGAATAGAGGCGACCGGAACCGAGACGTCGTGCTTGATGGACCCTCCTTCCGGCTTTTGCACTTCCGACATACCGTGGCGGATGTGCCAGAAATCCTGAACCTGCGAGAGGCTTTGTGCAAAGGCGGCGTCTTCTACAAGTCCCTCCTCGAACGCTTCTCCAAGAATGCTTTCCAGAAGATCCCGTACCGGGAAGGCTTCTGAGCCGCTGGAGAGTTCCATCAGGACATACCAGGCGTGTTCGCCTTCAAGCGGATCGCGGGCTCCATCCAGATGCTTGAGGCAGAACTCGACACCGACACGGGGCATGATTTCAAAGCCTGTCAGCACCGGACCTGCTTGCGCCTTTGCCAAGGTGAACAGCTTGAGCGCTGCTTGCGGATTCGGAAGGCCGACGAAAGCAGCCTCCAGTTTTTTCGGTTTTGGAAAAAGTTTGAGGGAGGCGGCCGTAATAATCCCCAGGGTACCCTCTGCGCCGATAAATAATTGTTTCAAATCATAACCGGTATTGTCCTTGCGAAGGGTCCTCAGACCATTCCAGATCTCACCGGTTGGCAGCACAACTTCAAGGCCCAGAACGAGGTCGCGCGTGTTGCCATAGGCGAGCACGGCGGTCCCGCCGGCATTGGTAGAAATGTTGCCGCCGATCTGACACGAGCCCTGCGCGCCGAGCGATAACGGGAACAGCCGGTCGACTTTTTCAGCTTCATTTTGGAGCGATTCCAGAACCACTCCGGCATCCACCGTGATGGTGAATCCCACCGGGTCGACGGACCGGACCTTGTTGAGCCGCGAGAGCGAGAGGACGATCTCATCCCCGGTTTCCTGCGGGATTTGTCCTCCCACCAGTCCGGTGTTGCCACCTTGCGGTACGACTTTCAGCCCCTGCTCGTAGGCGTATGTCATCACCTTGCTGACTTCTTCCGTTGATCCCGGCCGAAGGACCATCGGAGTGACGCCCTGATACAGATCGCGCCATTCGATCAGGTAGGGTGCCTGGTCATCAGGTGTGGTCAATACGTTCGCTGCGCCGATCAGTTCAGCAAAGCGGTCGGCATGGGAAGAGCGCTCCATGAGCGAGGACCTCGTGAGGTTTGAAAGTGAAATTCGGGCGTCAACATAGTGACTGTTGTCGCCGCCGTCGACGCTTCATTCCAACTCCCGGTCACTTGAAGGAACAAACCCCTTGTGCCATAGGATGCCAGCCCGTTCGGGGTGTAATGGAATTCTTTTCGGAGATGACGATGGCGGAAACGCGCGGACTGATGAACGGCAAACGCGGCCTGATCATGGGTGTGGCAAATAACAAATCAATTGCCTGGGGTATTGCCAAAGCGCTGGCCGACGCAGGAGCCGAATTGGCGCTCACCTATCAGGGTGATGCATTGAAAAAGCGTGTCGAACCGCTTGCTGACCAGTTGGGGGCATTCGTTGCCGGACACTGCGATGTGACCGAAGGTGACACGATCGACGCAGTCTTCAAGAACCTTGAAGACAAGTGGGGAAAGATCGACTTTGTCGTTCATGCGGTTGCGTTTTCGGACAAGACCGAACTGACCGGCCGGTTTGTTGATACGTCTTCCGACAACTTCAACCGGACGATGGACATCTCCTGCTATTCCTTGACCGCGGTTACACAGCGCGCGGAGAAGCTGATGTCCGACGGCGGATCCATTCTGACGCTGACCTACTACGGCGCTGAAAAGGTCATGCCGCACTATAATGTCATGGGTGTTGCTAAGGCTGCGCTGGAAACCAGCGTGAAGTATCTGGCCATGGATCTGGGTCCGCAGAACATCCGCGTCAACGCAATCTCTGCTGGACCGATCAAGACCCTCGCAGCCTCCGGGATTGGCGACTTCCGCTACATCCTGAAGTGGAATGAATACAACTCGCCTCTGCGCCGCACCGTGACAATCGAGGAAGTCGGCGATAGCGCTCTGTTCCTTCTGTCCGATCTTGGTCGCGGAGTGACCGGCGAAATTCAGCATGTCGATTGCGGCTACAACATCGTCGGCATGAAGGCGGTCGATGCTCCTGACATATCGGTGGTGAAAGACTAATCGTTTCAGGGTCGACGGACCCGGGATGGCCGGTTACTGACCGGCCATTTTTTTATTCACGCTCTGGCCTTATAAGACCGGAGCGTTCTTCATTTCGGATGTTCTTATGACCACAATGCGATCCGCCAACGAACCTGGACACTTGCCGAAGTTGCATGACCCCGAACTATTGATCTTTATCCGTCACGGGCAGACTGACTGGAACGCGGAAGGCCGCATGCAAGGCCAGCGTGACATCCCGCTGAACCGAATAGGTCAACTACAGGCAACCGGAAACGGAGAAAGGCTGGGAGCCTTCTTCGAACGCGAGAACATCGACCCGGCATCGCTTGATTTCGTTTCCTCGCCCTTGACCAGGACACGTTCGACTATGGAACTGTTGCGACAGGCCATGGGGCTGGAGGCTGCCACCTACCGCCTGGAAGACCAGTTGAAGGAAATTACATTCGGTGATTGGGAAGGTTTCACGCTGGAAGATCTGGCGGATGACGAACACGACAAACTCCTTCATCGCAAGGCGGACAAGTGGGGCTTTGTTCCTCCCAATGGCGAAAGCTACAGGATGCTGGCCGATCGCATCGGTGCCTGGCTGAAGACAGTGGACAGACCTTCCGTGGTCGTCTCTCACGGCGGTGTTTACCGGGTCATGCGTGGTTTGATGGAAGGTCTGGATACGGTCTCGGTCCCGAGGCTGGACGTTCCGCAGGACACGGTGTTCGTGTGGCGCAACAGTCGATTTGAAGAAGTCTGATAAAACCTCTGCGGCTTTGCCGGTCTTCCATTTCTCAACTGATGCGCCGGCAGCGTCACAAAGAGTTGACCGTCCTCATTCACTAAGCCGGTGATCAAATGGCCGTGGTCCGACGTAGGCAACCAGAGCAAGCCAGGTTTCCAAGGGTCGTGACCAGGGGTGGTTTCCGTGTCAGCTGAAGATTTTTATAGCGAGTTGCCGAGTTTTTCCGACTTTAGCGCCGCCGGGGCCTTGGACGACTACCGGCCGGTTCCGGACGACTGGTTTGTTCTGGCAGCTGACATCGTGCGCTCGGGAGACGCGGTCGCCGAAGGCCGTTACAAGGACGTCAACATGGTCGGCGCTGCCGTCATCGCAGCGGTTCTGAACAGTGTTGGCCGCGAGCGCGTGCCGTTTGTGTTTGGTGGCGACGGCGCCATGCTGGTTGTTGCGGCAGCCGACCTTCAGAGCGCGTGTGAAGCCCTCGCCGGTGTCGTCGACCTGGCTCGCCAGGTCATGGAACTGGAGTTGCGGGCCGCTGCGATACCTGTTGCCGATCTGCGAGAGAAGGGCGGTGATATCAGGCTGAGAAAGTATCAGCTCAGCCCGGGTAATCACCTGGCCATGATCCTGGGAGATGGGCTTGCCCTGGCTGATCGGATCTTGAAGGATCCCGTGGCGGTCCGCCCGTACAGCGTCAAATCCCGAGATGTTGCCCTCCCACCACTGGAAGGACTTTCCTGCCGTTGGGAACCGTTGCCATCGCAGAATGGCCACATCGTCTCGTTGATAATCAAACCCACAGGCCGGAAAAGCCTGCTGAAGTTCATGGAAGGGGTCGCGGCGGAACTAGGCTTCAACCCGCTGACCGATGACAACCGTACCAGACTCGCGGAAGGAGAAAGGCTCTGTTTCAGGTTTCCTCCGCGTGGGCTCGGCCTGGAAATTCGCCTCACATCCGCCCACAAACGCATTCGAGGCTGGACAATGGGCCTGATCGAATGCCTGGCCTTTGTTTACGGTTATGCCACGGGCCGTCCTGTCGGGCCGTTCGATCCCAAGAGGTATTTCAAGGAGCTGAGCCTGAATACCGATCATCGGAAGATCGGAGACAGCCTGCAGCTGGTGCTTGATCTTACGCCTGCGCAGCTGGAAGCCGTCGAGACCTATTTGACGAAAGCCTTCGGAGACGGAGAGGTTGTCTTTGGATTGCACGTATCCCACGAGGCACTGATGACTTGCTTCGTCCAGGACATCGGCAAGAGCCAGCACGTTCATTTCGTTGATGGTGCCAATGGAGGCCTGTCGCTTGCTGCCGCGGAATTCAAGAAGAGGTGGTCGGCCCTGGAAGACCGCTTCAGGCCTTCCGCGAGAGCATGAGTGGTTCTGGTGTCTGGAGAGATGCCAGGAAGTTCTGCTTGAGGATCATGGCAGCGAGCGTTTGTTCGGGAACGGCCTTTGAAATCAGATACCCCTGGATGACGTCACATCCGTTCTGCTTGAGCCACTGGCATTCGCCTTCGGTTTCCACGCCTTCAGCCAGAACACTGATATCAAGGCTCTTTGCAAGGTTGATCAGCGCGCTGGTGAACTTTTGAAGGTCAGGATTGGTATCGACACCTGATACAAAGCTGCGGTCGATCTTGACCCGGTCGACCTTCAGATCGCGCAAGCTCGAAATACTCGAGTGACCGGTGCCGAAGTCATCAAGCTCGATGAAGAAACCAAGCTCGGACAAACGAGCGATATTTGCCTTGATGGGATCGGCCGTGACCTCGTCGATCATCACGGCCTCGAGGATTTCCAGGCTGATTATGGATGGATCGAGTCCGATCTCCCTGACCTGACTGTAAAGAGCTTCCACCGCATTCACATTGCTCAGGAGATTTGCGGAGACGTTGAGACCGAAATGAACGTTTCTTCGTGTCTTGCCACTTAGGTAAGAGGCCAGCTGCAGAGTGTTCTTGCGAACGGTATCTTCGATACGCTCCATGTAGCCTGCTTCGGCAGCGGCCGGCAGGAAGGAACCGGGATACCTGACTTTGTCGTGGTCAATCCAACGTACCAGCGCTTCAGCGCCAACCACTTCATTGGTGTGAATGTCCACCTGAGGCTGGAACCAGGGCATGATATCACCCTCGTTCAAGGCCTTCAGGAGTTCCTTAGCAATTTGACCATTCTTTTCGAACGCCGCGCGCATTTCGGCGGTGAACCGGGCATATTTGCGCGGGCCCTTTTGTTTGGCAGCGCGTAGGGCAAGAGCGGCATCAACCAGAATGTGGTCGGTGATTTCTTCCCCGGGTTGCCCCACGAACAGGCCTGCATTGGACTCCAGAACCGTCCGCTGACCGTCGATGGAGCGTTCGCGAGCCAGGTGCTGAATGACCATACAGGCGAATGGCTCGAAACCCGTTGCATCGCTGAGGTTGGAACGCAGGAGCATGAATTCCGTGCCACCGGTTCTGGCAAGAACGTCTTCCGGCTCGGCATGTTGCGCCAACTGTCCTGCCACTTCCCGAAGAATCTGATCGCCATTCTGATCGCCGAACCGGTCATTGATCTTCTTGAAATGGCGCATATCGAAAATGGCAAGGCCGGTCTGAGTTGTCGGGTCGGACTTGGGCAAAGCCCTTATTGCCTTCAGGAGCGCTCGGCGGTTGGGTAGACCCGTGAGCGGATCGTGAAAGCCTAGATCTTCAAATTCACGTTGTGTGCGATCCGCCAATGCGCGCGTCAGGGCAACAGCAATCGCGAAGGCGGCGATGATGACAAGCCCGCCAACAAGGCCTGCAAGTGCAACGGTAAAGAGGGTCTGCGCACGCTGTTTCTGCAGATCATCATTAAGGTAATCCAGCGCGGCCTGCCACAGCTTGAAAGTAGCACGCACGAATTCAGGCTGGATGGAGATCACTGGGGCTGCAATGACGTCTTCACCGGACTTGGCGTTGATCGCGGAAGAGAGCAGTTTCGCGCCCTGGGCTTGAAAAGCAACATTGGCTTCCCGGTACAGCTGCGCCTGTTGTCGCAAGCTTTCCGCGTTGTCACCCCCAAGCCCCTCGAAATAGGTGGTGGTTTCCCGCGATGCGCCGTCCGCGGCAACCTTGAACTGCCCGCCCTGTACCGGGATCAGCATCTTGTCCCAGGTGTTGACCTGATTGCGCTCGGCGAGGTTCCGCGCGTTCTTCGCCATGACCGCGGACTCGATGACAACACTCAACAGAGTGTCATTGATCAGATGAGGAAGTCTGGAAGTTTCATAAGACGATGACGCGCTCAGATTGGCGAGTTGCGATATCGATGATGCAAGGGATCTTGCCTCGCGAAGAGCGCCGGGAACGTTCGGCTCTTCCAGAAACCGGTTCAGGACGATAACCAGGCTTTCTTCTTTGTCGGACCGTTCGAACTCGGCAAGCCTTTGCTTCAGCATATCCGGCGACTTCTCAACCTGCCCGGTCAGAGCCTTTTCCTGCATCAGAGGGCCAAGTGACTGAATCAGGTGCAATCCGGACAGACTGCGGTCGATCGCGTTGACGTTCTCAAAGCGGTTGTTGAACCAAAGCGAAGCAAATACCAGGCTGGGCGCCAGCAAAAAAACGATAAGACCTGTTAACCAACCCCGGATACGCACCTTTGTGCCTCGCATTGACCTACCCACCCAGACATGGAATAGCGCCAGAGCCTTAAAGATTGGCAAATCGACGAGCGAATTCTTTCTCTGTTTTGAAGTTTTTCTCGAGGTTTACCTTGGATTTGCTCCGCCATCACGCATTGGTGATTGCCATTTGTACGCGTTACTTTCCTTGCGTAATGTCAAGTGAAGGAAAAAATACAGAAGAACGGATGCGCCGGCATGGGGCTTGAGGTTCCCGGCAGTATGGCGTATCGCTCGGCGCTAAGATTAGTCTTGCAAGGTTCGGAAGCAGCCCATGTCGCATAACAATTTTGGTCATTTGTTCCGGGTTACCACTTGGGGGGAAAGCCATGGACCAGCGATCGGGTGCGTGGTCGACGGTTGTCCGCCGCTGATCCCGCTGACGGAAACCGACATTCAGGGCTACATGGAAAAGCGCAAGCCGGGGCAGTCCCGGTTTACGACACAGCGGCGCGAACCTGATGAAGTGAAGATCTTGTCCGGGGTCATGGTGGACGAGGACGGTGTTCAAAAGACAACCGGAACCCCCATTTCCCTTATGGTCGAGAACACCGATCAGCGTTCGAAGGACTATTCGGAAATCAAGGACAGGTTCCGCCCTGGTCATGCCGATTTCACTTATGACGCCAAGTATGGCATCCGCGATTACCGTGGTGGTGGCCGTTCGTCGGCCCGTGAAACGGCAATGCGCGTGGCTGCCGGTGCCGTGGCACGGAAGGTTTTGCACGGCGTGACCATCAGGGGCGCACTGGTTCAGGTTGGCCCGCACAAGGTCGACCGGGGCAACTGGGACTGGGCCGAAGTCAACAACAATGCCTTTTTCTCTCCCGATGCCAAGGCAGCAGAGTTCTGGGCCGACTATCTGGATGGCGTTCGCAAGTCCGGTTCTTCGGTCGGTGCCGTCATCGAGGTCGTCGCCGAGGGCGTGCCTGCCGGATGGGGAGCTCCGATTTACGGCAAGCTCGATACGGACCTGACGGCTGCCATGATGTCGATTAACGCGGTCAAAGGTGTCGAAGTCGGCAATGGTTTTGACGCTGCCAGCCTGACGGGCGAGGAGAACGCGGACGAAATCCGCATTGATGATGTCGGTCAGCCGATGTTCCTGACCAACAATGCCGGCGGCGTTCTCGGTGGCATTTCAAACGGTGATCCGTTGGTTGTCCGTTTTGCGGTCAAACCAACTTCCTCGATCCTCACGGAGCGCAAGTCGATTACCCGGCAGGGAGACGAAGTGAATGTCATGACCAAGGGTCGTCATGACCCATGCGTTGGCATTCGCGCGGTGCCGGTTGGTGAGGCGATGATGGCCTGTGTTCTTGCCGATCATTTCCTGCGTCATCGCGGGCAAGTCGGTTAAGTCAATCTCTGCATAGGCGTCGTTCCGATCGGACAAAAACCGTCGTCGGCGACGCCTCAGAAGACAACAGTTCTGATCAGGCCGATACAGGCGAGAACTGTGAGCAGGCTCAAGCAGGCACGTTTGTAAGTCTGTTCAAGGCTGCGGCTGAACAATCTGCTCCCGACAAGGACGCCAGCCAGGACGACCGGAACGAAGATCAGGCCGCGTTGAATTGCTTTCTCGTCAAGTACATCGAACATCAGCAAAGTGGCCAGAGAGGTCACCATTCCGCAAAACAGAAACAAAACCAACGAGCCTCGCATTTTCCGTGCATTTTGCGCGGACGCGAGAACGTAGAGCGCTATGACCATTCCGCCAATCGACGCAAGCCCGGTAACGATACCAGCGGCCAACCCGGTAACAGGCAAGGCGAACGGCGACGAAAACGGCCTTACTTTGACCTTCAGGAGCTGAAGAAGCGTCAGTGTGAGGACCAGAAACAGAGCGACAAGTTTCGAAAAATCTGTCGGGATGCTTGTCGTCGCGGAAAGACCGATGGGGACGCCGATCGCGCTGCAAATGGCAAGTGTGAACGCTGTCTTGTGATCGGCGTCTCTCAGTCCACCCTTGAACATGGCAATGCTCGCCGCTGCTTCGAGCAAGAAGCAGATCGGGATCAATTCTACCGGTGGAATGAAAACAACAATACTGGCCATGAGAACCGCGGACAGACCAAACCCTGCAAACCCGCGAACCGCGCCGGCGACGAACACCATGCCCGTCGTTACCATCAGGTAAGGCAATGACAGTCCGGTCCAGTTGGATAAATCCTGCAACATTCCAATATCTCCATGCTTGCGGGAGATTTTTAGAAGCTGCGTAATTGCCGAGATAGCCTCGTGTTTGCAGATCCAAGCTGCAATAATGCAGGAATGAACTGGGAAAACCTAAAATATCTTCTGGCTCTCCACCGGAGCGGATCCTTGAGCGCAGCCGCCAAGCGTCTCTCTGTGGACGCAACAACCGTCTCCAGACGTCTGGCTGCCCTCCAAAGCGAAGTTGGTGTTTGCCTGATTGAAAAGACTGCCGAAGGGTCCGTTGAGTTGACGTTGGCGGGAGTGAAGGCAGCAGAACATGCGGAAAGAGCCGAGACTTCGATATCCGGCCTGACAGAGGAGCTGAGTGGCTCTCGGCAGGGCGAAGAGGGAACCGTGAGGATTTCCTCCGTCCCTTTCGTGATCAACCGGATACTGATCCCGCGTTTGAAGCAATTCACCGAGCTTCACCCCGGTATCGAGCTGCACCTTGAATCGGAGGTTCGCAACGTCAGTCTGACGAAGCGGGAGACCGACATGGCCATTCGTCTCGGTCGGCCTCGCGATGGTGGCCATAACGTCAAGGCAAAACGGATCGCAGTTCTGAAACATGCAGTCTACTCATCGGCCCACAATCAGGCTCGCGACTTACCCTGGATCGGATATCATGAAAGCACGGAGTTTCTGCCGCAGGCGCGCTGGATGGCGGACAACGTTCTGACTGGTGGGCAGAAAGTTTCGAATATTCGCCCGAGTGATCTGGAGGGGGTAACAGAGGCCGTTGCCGCGGGCCTCGGACAATCGGTTTTGCCAACCGTTTTGGCAGAACGCGATAGTCGGCTTCGCCGTCACTCTCGGCCTAGTCCTGATTTACTGCGTGAAGTCTGGTTGTTGCAGCATGCCGACCAGACCGGTCTTGCCCGGATGCGAGCAGTCAGTCGCTGGCTTGAAAGTCTGATCTCAGCCGACACCTGCGAAGGAAGTTGCTGACGAGAGCCACGCATCCTGGATCGCAGGTGTTGTTACAAACGGTTACAACTTTGTCGTCCGTCTCCGGTGGACCTTGTCCGCAACGCTCCTAGTTTTCGGATCAGCATGAAGTTTCGTGCTTTTCAGGGAGCGATGACATGAACGACATGACACCGATGCGCCGAATGACGGCGAAGGACTTTCCGCAGGAACTTCTCGATCTTTATGACTATTACGCTCACGGCAAGATCACCAAGCGAGAGTTTTTGAACGGGGCTGCGAAATTCGCGGTGGCTGGTATGACTGCCGCCATGTTGCTGGATCAGCTTTCACCCAATTATGCGCTTGCCCAGCAGGTTGCTCCTGACGATGCCGAAATCGAAACGCAAAGGATTACCTATCCGTCGCCGAACGGCCATGGCGATGTGAATGCATATCTCGTCAAACCGGCCGGTGCCACCGGCAAGTTGCCCGCCGTACTTGTCATTCACGAAAATCGTGGCTTGAATCCATATATTGAAGACGTCGCGCGACGTCTTGGAAAAGCAGGCTTTTTAGCGCTCGCTCCTGACGGTTTGACCTCCGTTGGTGGTTATCCCGGAACCGATGATGAGGGTAGGGAACTGCAACGGACAGTCGACCGGGAAAAGCTTCTCAACGATTTCTTCGCCGGGTTTGAGTTCCTTCTGTCCCACGAGGATAGCACCGGAAAGGTCGGTGCGGTCGGCTTCTGCTACGGTGGAGGTGTCGTCAATGCGATTGCCGTTGCCTATCCGGAACTTGCTGCAGGCGTGCCGTTCTATGGCCGCCAGCCAAATGTTGGTGACGTGTCGAAAATTCAAGCCCCGTTGATGCTTCAATATGCAGAACTTGATGAGCGTATCAATCAGGGTTGGCCTGCGTATGAAAAAGCGCTCAAGGACAATGGCAAGACCTACGTTGCGCATATGTATCCGGGCGTAAATCACGGCTTCCACAACGACACGACACCTCGTTTCGATCAGGAAGCAGCCAGACTCGCTGAAGATCGGACCATTGACTTCTTCAAGGAGTACTTGAAGTAGGGTTAAACCTGTGTCTCAGGAAATCCCCGAGCCCTGCTCGGGGAAGTTCTTTTGGATTTAATTGATAAATCAAACACTTTCACCGGCTGCTTCGCTGTCTGCTTTCGAAGCAAATGCCCAGACTGAGATAAGCGTCGCGACCAGTACGACAGCCGCACCGAGGTAATATCCGGCGGCAACGGCTTCCGTGGTGATCTCCTTCAGCTCTGAAAGGGCTTGGGGCCAATGAGCGCGAAGTTCGGCCGTTGCACTTGCCTGGGCCTGTTCGGACTTGAAGAGCAGGATCTGCAATTCGTGTCGTTTGTCCGCGACCGTTTCCAGCTTGTCGGCAACCTCGTTGATCCGCACCTTTTCAATCAGGTTGATGACGGAGCCGATGCAGGCGATACCGAAGACACCTCCGGCCTGACGCAACGTCTGCAGGATGGCGGAAGCAGTGGCGCGCTGGGTCTGCGATACATGTGAAAGGCCTTCCGTCGTGACCGTGCTGGCGAGCAGTCCCAATCCGAAGCCGATCAGCATCATCCCGGGGATCAGCCAGAAAATGTTGTTGAGCGGGAGCACAACGGCTTGTGCGAAGAAACCGCCCGAGATCGCCAATGTGCCCACCAGAGCCAGCAGCCTGAACGGGATCTTGTCAAAGAGATAGCCGGAGATCTGCGCCAGGATGATAATCGTCAGAACGACGGGCATCATGGAAATACCGGTTTGAAACGGCGTGAATGACAGAACGTTCTGAATGAAGATCGCCCCGTAAACGACTTGCCCGAGCATCGCGAACTGGATGCAGAACAGAACAACGCCGCAACCGAAGTAAACACGGCTCCTGAAAATCGAGAAATCGATAATGGAGGCACCTGAAGCAGGTTTTCTGAAAGGCAAAATGGCAAGTGCAGCCAGCCCGAGTGCCGTAAGGCCAAGCGATGCAGAAACAGGCAGGGTACGGTCGCCGAAACTCTGGATCGCAATCGTCAGGATCAGGATCCCTGCAACGAGCAGTATCGCCCCGCCGAAATCAAACGACAGATCATTTCCTTTCGGCGCGTGTTTGCTGAACATGTAGGCGGTCACAAAGGTGATAAGACCGATCGGCACGTTGATCAGGAACACCGTATGCCAGGAGAAATGCTGCACCAGGAACCCGCCCAGCAACGGACCGCCTGCCAGAAACAGCAAGCCGCTCCCGACATAAATCGACATAGCCCGACCGCGCATTTCCTGAGGGAAGATTCCGAACACGATGGACGTTGCCGCAGGCTGCATGAAAGCGGCACCAATTCCCTGGCCGATACGCGCGGCAATGAACACCTCTCCGATCGGTGCTATCGCGCATAAGAGCGAGGACACGGTGAAAAGGCCGACACCGACAGTGAAGGAGCGGTAATGGCCGAACCTGTCTCCTGCCCAGCCTGCGCATATGAGCGAAGCTGCCAGTGCCAGCGTATAGCCGTTGACCACCCATTGCAGCTCCATCGGACCGAAGCCGAAGCTACGCTGCAATGGCGGCAGCGCGATCCCGATCACTGTCTGATCGATCATGATCATACCGATAGCTCCGGTCATGTTGACCAGAACCAGATAGCGCTTGTCCATTACCCGTTATCCCGAAATCAGATTGTATCAGAGAGTTTCCATGAAACTGATGATAGCTTGTTGTGAGGCGGTCTCGTCAAGGATCGGGCAGTGACCGCGGCCTTCGATTTCCGCTGCCTGCATGCCGGGTGCCATATCCTGCATCCTGCTGATGGTCGCGCTTGCGGTCACATCCGAAAGCACACCGCGGATGGAAAGAACCGGAAGAGACATGTCGGCCGCTTTCTGGTGGGCTGCCCAAAGGTCTCTCGGTGCTTCCTTGTTTTCAGCAAGGGCCTTGCCGAGATTGTCGTCGTAGCGGTGGTGCCACTTGCCGTTTTGGAGCCCGTACATGGACACCGCCATACGCTCCCATTCGGTGTCGCTCATGTTCTCGAACTGCGCGCCGACGTGATCTTTCAACGTCGAGACGACCTTCGCCAGATCGGATTCATCCGGCAGCTTTCCGGCATATCCGAAAATCCGTGCCATGCCTGCAACTTCAATGGTAGCGCCGAGATCGTTCAATACCGTACCGGCAAGCATTTCCGGGTGATCTTCTACCATCAGCATTGATAGCAGCGCTCCGAGGGAGGAGCCCAGAAGAACCACTGGTTCCTCTTCGAGATGTTTCCAGAATTCGTGAATGTCCCGGATGTAAACGGAGGTGTTGTAGTTGGCGTAGTTCGGGTCGTTGTCCGACGTATCGCGACCGCGCAGGTTCAAAGTGTAGATGCGATATCTGTCGGCCAAAAGGTTGGCTGCCGGGTCAAGATCGCGAATGTTGCGTGTCAGTCCCGGCAGGGCGAGGATCGCCGGTTTGCCAGGAACTTTCTCGCCATAGACCCTGTAGGTCAGGCTCAGACCATCTGAGGTTTTGAAGCTGCTGGCGGCGTAGTTGCCGGAGTCGTACTTGTCTTCTATTGCGGTCTGCATGAAGGCGCTCCTGTCGAAATGGTGAGTATGTCTATGAAGTGCCGACAGATCTGTCAGGCCGCGGTGCCCCGGCGAGAGTGGGACTGACCGAGATCCGGTGCATCCACTCTTTCGCTCTGTGTCCGGTTGTGTACGATGTAATTGATCCGGAAAGCGTTTTTCTCAAGAGCGTAGTCGGCGGCCTTGTAACCGCTTTCAAATCTCTTTTGAATTGTGGAAGGGCTGAAGTCGATCACATTGCGTAGCGCAGCACGCTCCGCTGGAATGGTGAAGATGTGGGAAATTGCGCGCAGGCGCATCAGCTTGTCGAAGGCAGCTTTCTGCCGAACGGAGGATTCCGCGGGCAGGTCTTGTTCCAGTTCCCACAGCATCTCCGCAAACGCATAAGCCTCGTCGTGGCCTTCGAATGTCTTCCAGAATTTGTCCTCGTAGACCAGTTCAGTCATCCGGTCGATTGACTGATGCAGGTCCTTCGGAACGTCCCCAAGCGCTCCGAACAGCTCGATCACGAAGATCGGCAAATGCGCGATTTCGTGCTCGTCCAGGATCCTTATGAGTGACTGGATGGGCGTATTGTCGTACAGACCCCCGTCCCAATAATGTTCCCCGTCAATTTCAATTGGCGGGAAGCTGGGCGGCAATGCACCGCTGGCCATGATGTGTTCAGGTCGCAAAGTGTGCGTGCGATTGGAAAAACGTTCGATTTCTCCGGAGACAACATTGGTTGCGGTGACGACTACGGTTGGTGTTTCCGGTGCGTTCAGCCTGTCGAAATCAATGAAGCGCTTCATGGTCTCAAGGGCCGGTGAAATATCGTAGATGCTGGGCCGGCGGCTCATGCCGAACATCGAACCATGCAGCTTGAAGAAGCGTGGGTGACCCAGGCTGGTATAGGCGGTGTTGTATTGCTGAAAGAGCGGGAAGGGGTGTTCGTGCCCAAGGTAGGACCACATGTCCTGCAGGGTTTCGTGTGCTTCACCATAGGTTGGTGCGGCAAGGACTGCGGCGTTCAATGCGCCGATTGAAGTGCCTGTCAGAATTTCCGGGCGAAACCCCATTTCGAAGATGCGTTTGATCGCCCCGGCTTCATAAGCTCCCAACGCTCCGCCGCCTTGCAGGACCAGGCCCACATTCTTTGTCTTGTCTTGCATGATTGATCCGCCCGTCCTGTGATCGTTGTGCGCCTTGTGTGCGGCGCACCATTGAAGGGCAGTCTGGAGCGGTTTTATGGATGTCCTCTTAACCGGCAGGGTTAAATTGAATTAATCAAGTGGGCGGATTGCGGCCTCTCAAGCCCAACTGTCTGGATCACAAGAGGAAATAGGCGAAAAGGCGTTCTAAACAAATTTGAAAGCACGAATGCGACTGAGTATCTCGTCCGGGTCGGCGGCAAGTGTGTGCAGGTTGATGGCAATCAACTCCCGGCCATGTTCACGCGGAGTTCTTTTCCAGTTGCGCATCATGAATTTTTTCCAGAGCGGAAACGACTGTGCCTTGGTGACTGCATTTTCCAGCGGGCGAGTCAAAAGCACATCCAGGCGCACAAGTTCCATGTTCCGAGCAGAAGTGCGTTTCACATCCGTCATCCGGATCGCGGCCCAGTCGATGAAGCCGATCCGTTCGACATAGAGCCCTTCTTCATTGGCCCCCAATTGAGGCTTGCCCTTTTCGATCATCGGGTAGTGCCAATAAGCCATCGCGAGTGGAGCAACGGCGGCAATGGCGAGAAGGGGAAGGTCGCCGACAAGGCCGATGATGGCGAAAAGAACGCCGAGCAGGGCACAGCCATAGACAATGCCCTCGCTCTGACCTCGATTAAAGCCGACAGTAAACGGCGTGGGAACCAGTTTCGCAGTTTCTTCCGGAGTTTCTGCCTCTGTCTTGGCCGCCATGAAGGATCACCTTTCGGAGATCCTCAGGTGTCAAGGATCTCTGTTTCGTCAATCTTGATGTCGAAACCTTCCAGCCCCACGTAGTGACGTTCGCGCGAAGCCAGCAGGTGAATTGAGCTGACACCCAGATCTTTCAGGATCTGAGCACCAAGCCCAACCTCCCGCCATTGTTCCTGTCTAGCTTGTGCGGAGCTGTGGTCCTCGGTATCTGCGGCTTCAAAGTCTGTCCGTACACGTGTGGATTGTCGCGCCACGCCGACGGAGCCTTCCCGCAGATAGACAATCACGCCCCGGCCACGCTCGGCAAAGTGCTGCATGATCTGGTCCAGAGGTTGAGCTGCACCGAAGACATCATCGAGGACCGATTCCAGTTGCAGGCGCACTGGAACGTTGCGGCCATCGAGAATGTCACCGTAGACGATCGCAAGGTGATGCATCGGGTCATACGGGGTGGAGTAGGTCATGGCATAAGCCGGGCCTGCAACGGTCTCGACCGGCTGTTCATTCACGCGCTCGACCATGCGTTCGGTGCGCTGGCGCCAGGCGATCAGGTCGGACACCGAAACCATCTTCAGGTCATGCTCAGCGGCAAATTCGGCAACCTGCGGACCACGCTTGACCGTGCCGTCATCGTTTACCAGTTCGCTGATGACCCCGACTTCCTCCAGACCTGCCAGACGGCACAGGTCAACAGCCGCTTCCGTGTGACCTGAGCGGATCATGACGCCGCCTTCCTTCGCCACCAGAGGGAAAATATGACCCGGGCGGACAAAGTCGTCCGCACCGACATTGGGGTTGGCAAGTGCACGGACCGTAGAGCAGCGTTCTTCAGCGGAAATACCCGTCGTCAGGCCCTGGCGATAGTCGACCGAGATGGTGAAAGCTGTGGCTAGCGGAGCATCGTTCTCAGCCACCATCGGATCCAGCCGCAGGCGGCGCGCATGGGCAACTGTCATCGGGGCGCAAATGATCCCGGAAGTGTGACGCACCATGAACGCCATCTGCGCTGATCTGATCTTGGACGCGGCGACGATCAGGTCGCCTTCGTTTTCGCGGTCGTCATCATCGGTCACGACCACCATTTCTCCGCGCTCGAACGCACGGATTGCTTCTGCGACACGGGCCTGGGACACAGGATGCTCCTTGGTTGTAGACAATCCGAGAAAGTCGTTTGGGGTGACAGTGCCATCGGTTGCGATGGCAATTTTGCGGGCCATGTCCCGCGAGACCCACACATTGGGGTCGTTGCAAAGGGCGGTTACCGAGGCAGGCGAAAGATTGGCGCGGCGCGCGAAGGCGCTGCGGCTTTCTCCTGTCTGCAGTAGCCATTGATCCAGTCTCATGACACTGGATATACGCGCAAACACTTTCAGTCACAAGAGAATGAAGCGTGTATTTTCAGTCACACTGAAAACAGGCGTTGAATACTCACGCCACCTTCACGAATTCCGCCGCCCTGGAAACAAAGGCCGGGGTCATCCAACGCTGTTCCAGTCTCTGATCCGCACACAGAGCCGTCAGATCTTCTGCAAGGTATGACTTATAATAGGGCTCGTGAAAGAGCTGCGGAAACAGCGACAGCAGGCCATCATACTCCGGTAGGTCGCCAGTTTGCAGACTATCCACGAACAGGAACGATCCGCCAGGCTTCAACACACGCGCAACCTCCGAAATCACCTGCCTGCGGATCTTGGGTGGCAACTCATGGAAAAGAAACACGCAGGAAACGACATCCAGGGAACCCGTAGCAAACGGCAGTTCTTCCGCAAGAGCGGTGACGAAGGTGGCGCGGCGGGTCCTTATCCTCTCACGCGCAACGCCGAGATACGGCTCGGACAAGTCGAGCCCAATCCCTCGAAGTCGCGGAAAAGCCGTTAACGCGGGCCGCAACAACCCGCCTGTGCCACAGGCAAGATCCAGATAGGCAACCTTGCGCTGATCCTTGCGTTTGAGAATATTTGCAAACGGTACAAGCACGCGGCGACGCATTGCGGCTGTCGCGCCGGAAAACAGGACATCAACCTGAAAATCATAAAGGCGCGCGCTGTCTTCTGAAAGCCAGCCATCGGTCTGGAAGTGAAAATTCTGACGGTAGTAACGCGGTAAGGCCTCGGCAAAACCCTCGAAGTCTTCGTTCACTTCCTGATGCGCCCCGGTGGCCCGCCGGCGAGCCACCTCGGGTACGTCCTTGAAGAAAGCCCGGCTCGTGGCAAGCAGTTCCCGTGGCCCCATCGTTCCGTCGGAAGGCAAGGGGTAAAGGCCTTGTTCCACGGCCGTTAAGTCATCGGCAAAGAGCTTGGCAATATCGGCCAGCATGTGCCTCTGGCTGGGAACCGGGCCGTCAGGAACGATCTTTGGAGTTTGGGGCAGCTCTTTCTGGAGCTGCCTGTTCATGCGGCGCATGGCTTCTGAATGAAGCGTGTAAAGCGCAACGCGGCTGCCCTGGTGCAGTGCGTAGCGGGTTCTGCGAGCAAGTTTGAGAAGCGGTGGCAGCCCTCTGGCTTCACTTGAGGATCCCGTTTTTTCATCCACCGCTTGCATGGCTCACTCCCTTTTCAAGACTGCCACCACTTCAATATGGGGCGAGTACTGGAATTGGTCCACCGGCGTGACCTTTTGGAGCTTGTATCCTCCGTCGATCAGGATCCTGAGGTCGCGCGCAAGTGTTGCCGGATTGCAGGAAACTGCAATGATTGTTTTAACCTTGGAGGCTGCCAGAAGCTCCGCCTGCGCCTGTGCACCGGCGCGAGGCGGATCGAAGACGACTGCGTCAAAGGGTTCGAGTTCTTCAAGAACGAGCGGCCTGCGGAACAGGTCGCGTCGTTCAAACGTAACCTTTTTCAGTCCTTGCGGTTTTCTGAGCGCTTTGTCGAAAGCCGCCACGGCTGCCGCGTCCCCTTCAACAGCATGCACATTCGTGGTACGTGCAAGACGAAGCGCGAATGTTCCTATGCCGGAAAAGAGGTCTGCGACAGTCTTCGCCTTGCCGACACCTTCCAGAACAAGCCGTGAAAGCGCTTCTTCTCCAGCGAGCGTCGCTTGTGTGAACCCGCCTGACGCCGGAACCACCCCGATCCCGTCCATATCAAGCACCGGCGGGCGAACTTCCAGAAGCACTTCACCGTTCACGGCCAGCCGCGCAAGATCAAGTTCGACCGTCTTTTGGGACAGAGCGGGAATTTTCCGGTCGTAATTCTTGTCTGCCTTGTCGATGGCAACGTCCAGACCGGCTGTCGTGGCCAGTACCGTGACACGCGTTTCGCCCTTTTTTGGCAGAATTTCAGCTGCAAGGGACTTGAGGCCGGGCAGGGCCTTCTCGATCACGGGAGAAAGCGCCTGACAGCCCGCTGCGTCCACCAGCTTGTGGCTCGCCTTGCCATGATAACCCAGAATGATATTGCGGCCAGCGCGCCCGGCAGTCAGCACCGCCCGGCGCCGTCCTCCGGAGGTCGCAGCCAACGTGTCCGAAACGGTCGCGTCGATGCCGCCACCTTTCAGCGCTCGTTCGACTAGTTCTCGTTTCCATTCCAGATACGGCTTTTCGGCAAGGTGCTGCATGGAGCAGCTGCCGGACGTTTCGCTGTGCGTGCAGACCGGATCGATACGGTCCGGCGACTGCTGCACGATCCGAGGATTGATCGCTCGGCCGTTCTGGATCTTCGCAACGACCTTCTCACCCGGAAGGGCTCCTGCAACATAGACCGGGCCGCTTTCGGTCTGCGCGATACCGTCACCGCGATGACCGAGCTCTGAAATTATCAGTTCTTGTTCGTTCATGGCTGAGCGATAGCGTTATCGGTCAAGTGGAGCAAGTCCTTCCGTGAACCATTCCTGCGAGCTGGAGCTGAACCCGCCTGGAAGGACCGAGGTACTAGGGGGTTTCATTGTCGTATTTCTTTCGGCACTCGATGATCTCGGCTTCGTGATCTATCGCCCAATGGGCGAGGCCAGCGACATGCGAAAGAAAGGAAAACCCCAGAGGTGTCAGACTGTATTCAACCGCAGGAGGGCTCGTACCAAGAACTTGCCGGTTGACCAGTCCGTCGCGTTCCAGGCCTCGCAGCGTAACCGTCAACATGCGCTGTGAAATGCCTTCGACCGAGCGCAGCAATTGCCGGAATCGTTCTGCCCTTCGGCCAAGTCGCAGGATTACCAGGACACTCCACTTGTCACCAATCCGGTTCACGAGATCGCGCACCGTGCAAGGACCGTTCAGTCCATTTGCTCCCCAGCTATCCACGTCATTGTTCAGGCCCTGAATGTCGGAGGGGGTTACCTTTATGTGCCTATCGCATGAATTAGTGCCTTCTTTTCCCATCGTGAAATTGGTCCTATCTGATGGTTCCGATTAATAACCAGCATACTATGGAGAACCAATATGAGCCAGACCGTTGCCGTATTCGGAGCTACCGGCGCACAGGGCGCACCAGTCGTTCGTCATGCCTTGGAAAGCGGATTGAAGGTTCGTGCGGTCGCACGTGACGAGACAAGGATCCGTAATCTTCACCCCGAAGCTGAAGCTCATTGCGCAACACTCGATGACGAAGAAGCACTCGTGAAAGCGCTGGATGGTGTCGATGCGGCTTTCCTTCATCTGCCCATGCCGCAATCTCCAGAAGACCCGGACAATTGGATGAAGGCCTTCTTTGCTGCGGCCCATCGGGTTTCCCTGCCGCTGCTGGTGTACACAACCAGCGGATCCTCCGGAGAGCGATATCCGTCATCCGCGATCATCGATGGCTCGACAGCAGGCATGAAGGCGGTTCTTTCAAGTGGGATTCCGGCAATTGTCCTGCAGCCGACGATCTATCTGGAGAACCTGCTGGTGGAGGTTTTCCTTCCAAGACTGCATGGTGAAGGCGTGCTTGATTATCCTCCTTTACCGGCGACGCAGGAGGTGACCTGGACTTCTCACGAAGACCAGGCCCGAGTCGCGGTCGCAGCGCTCACGAGGCCGGACCTGGCAGGACGGAGTTTCGAAATAGGGACACCAGGCGCAGTCACCGGACCAGAGCTTGCCGGACTGCTTGAAAAGTGGGTCGGAAGGTCGGTCGCCTTCGTTCCCTGTGCTCCGGAAGAATTCGGACAACGTATCGGCGATGTCCTGGGAAGTCCGGCAACAGCGTTTGCCCTGACGGATCTTTACGGCGCGCTTTCAAGGATGGAAGACGGTACGCTTGCCGTCGAAACAGGGCCGGTAGAGGATGTTTTCGGTGTAAAGCTCACGCCCGTCGCGGATCATGTTTCCAGGTGGGCAACTTAGTCAGAGAACCGAAAAAGCAAGGCGGTCGTGAAGCCTCGCGGCCGCCCCCCTTTTCTTTGAGCCAACGCCCGCTTTCCCCTGTCTTCCCAATAGCGCTTTGTTGCTGATGGCTCGCCGAACCGAACGGTCTTTTTTAACTCCGGACTGATCGGGAACTTCAGTGGTCCTTCCTGATCAGACCTTTTGCTCTGGCAAATAGCCCCTTTGACTTTTCTTTCCCGGCCTGGCCCGCTGCGTTGTCGGCTGCCGAGCGCTTCGCGAACGCGCGAAGTTCGCTGATGTCATAACCCTTCCGGGCAGGGCGTGGAGCTTCAGAGGCGCTCAATTCTCTTTGTTCGTCCTCTGCATGCCTTCTGAGATCCTCAACGCTGTCGTAGTTGATGGTTCTCTTTGCACTTACGTCGCTCTGAATTCCGAACTTGGGTGCGTTCACGACCACAAGCCGAACTTTCTCCAGCGTATCGTGTCCTTCGATACGTTCGTGATAAACGCCGACGGTCCAATCCTCCCCTTCGATACTGAAAGACTCATTGTTGGGAATTATGGAACCTCGAACCTGACAAACCTTGATGAAAGCCAGAACCATTTCCAGCATCCATGGAAACGGCACGGGTGCTTCCTCGACTTCAATCATTTTTCCGACGAGCCATTGCGAGCCGGTCGCTATCATCCCGAGTGGCAAACCTTCACCCATTTGACCAGCGCTTGAGGTAAGAAACGGTCTGATATTCAAAAGTGTCAGATCACCACTGGAGGAAACCGCCTCGAAGAACGACTGAGGTACAAGGTTGTCGCTCAAGCACCAGTGAACGGCACTGGCAGAATGATGTTGAAGGATCAGCCTTGTCAGTTGATCGCAGAACTCAATTGCACGCTGCGCTTCATCCTGTGTGGTGAATGCTTCTGGCTGCATGCCCAGCTTCTCAAAATACTCGTCAGGAACTCCGCCAAGCACACCTTTGCCGATCGTGACGAACGTGTTCGCCTTGTGGCGTTGCACGATTTCCTGTGCATCCGGTAAGACGATTTTGGTGTAGGGGGTCGATAGGGCGGATTGAAAACCGTCCAATTCAAGAGGAACGTCGTTCTGGCTGACAAGGATGCGGTGCCCTCCCGCATGGACGTGAATGTCCTTCTGAGTGGAGGTGACCATCAGCTGCACTTCAGGAGCGAAATTCAGCTCCGCGGCAATCTTCTTGATCGCCTCAAAAATCAGTGTTCCATCAATGGGTTCGAACTGTTCATGAAGGATCGCGCATTCAACACTTGGTAACGCAGGAATTTGCATGTCGGCCTCAGTATTTCACGGCGACGAGTATCGTGTTGAAAGGTTCTCAAATGGCAAACGATGCAGGACAATTTCGCACCAAAATCGCGGTGTCCGCATATGTTTTTGTCAGCACATTGGGACGGCACTCCGCATGGAAAAATCAGGGCAAGCGGTTCAGCAGGCTCTTGCGTTGTACTGACCTTGAAATTCAGGGTCGGGCAACTTGTTTCTGTCCGTAGAGCAGCCACTCGGCGTTTCCGTCACCACCTTTGACCGGCGACGGAACGAGGTCTCCGGCTGTCCAGCCCGGAATTGTCGCCAGCCAGGATTGGAGTTGCAGCGCGGTTTCTTCTGCGACCGCGGGCGCGACCAGGCCACCTTTACCGATATTGTCTTTCCCGGCTTCGAATTGAGGCTTGACCAGGAAGATCCCTTCCGCCCCAGGGCTGGCCAGCTCCAGCGCCGGGGGGAGGGCAAGCCGGAGAGAGATGAAGCTGACGTCGGATACAACGAGCTCCGGTCTCTGATTTTCAAGGTGTTGAAGAGTAAGCTCGCGTGCGTTCAGGCCATCCTGCGCCCGAACGCCTGGGTGATTACGCAAGCTTTCGTGCAGCTGATCATGTCCGACGTCAATCGCATGAACTCTGGCAGCGCCGTTTTCCAGCAACACCTGAGTGAAACCGCCCGTCGATGCGCCGATGTCCAGGCAGACTTTGCCAGAGGGGTCGACGCCGAACCTTTCCAGTCCTTCGATCAGTTTCAGTGCGGCGCGTGAAACATACCGGGAGGCCGGGTCCGCAACTTCCACGGCGACATCCGGACCAACCTTTTGCGCTGGTTTGGTGCAAACCGTCCCGCCGATTGTCACTGTTCCACGCAGTATCGCGTCTCGAGCCCGGGCACGGCTCGGGAACAACCCTTTGTCGACGAGATGCTGATCAAGACGTTGTTTGGACATGCGCCGGGGTTTTAAGCGCAACTTGTCGCGATGAAAAGAATGGAATGAGGAATATTATCCGAAGCAGCTCGCGATCGCCGAAATCAGACGATCCGCATAAACCCGCTCACCTGCATAAAACCAGAGCAGGACCGATAGCGCGACGAGGCCTGTCGCGCCGGCAGTGAGTCCAATGTAAAGCGGCATCCGCATGATAGTCGGGCTGCTCCGAATGCTCTGTTAGGAAGAAGCGGGAGCGCTTTCGATCAAACGGCGCAACTTCCTCATGGCGTTTTCTTCATCTTCGCCGTAAGCGATGGTGCCGACGAACTTGTTGTCGGAATTCATCAGGTAAACGGCAGCAGAATGGTCCATCGTATAATCGCCGTCGTCAAGAGGAACCTTCTTGGCGTAGACCCTGTACGCCTTGACCATTGCATCGACCTGTTCGCGCGAACCGGTCAGCGGCGTGATGCGCTCATCGAATGCAGCCACGTAGTCACGAATGACTTCCGGGGTATCGCGTTCCGGATCGACGGAAACGAAAGCATAGTTCAGCTTTCCGGCATCGTCGCCAAGCAGCTCGATCCAGCCTTGCAGTTCTGAAAGCGTGGTCGGGCAGACATCCGGGCAAAATGTGAAGCCGAAGAAAAGAACCATAGGCTTGCCTGCGAATGTCTTGTCGCTAACCGTCTCGCCGTTTCCGTTAACCAGCTCAAACGGACCGCCGATTGCCGCCAGCGGTTCGATCAGGGCGCCGGAGTTCTTGTTGCCTGCGGTTTGCTGGTAGACCAGCACTCCGGAAACGACGGCTAGGGCGGCAACGGCCGCCCAGGCTACGTACCGGAAGAGTTTCAAACCGGACATGGTTTAACCTCTCCTGCGTAAATTAGTTTTTGCTGTGGTCCATTTTGCTGTGGTCCATGTTGCCATGGTCCATCTTGTCGCCGTCCATGGATTTTGCACCCATTTTTGCAACTGACAGTTCGATGGTCACGTCACCGGCTTTTTCGAAAGTCAAAACGACCGGAACGGTGGACCCTTCTTCAAAGGACTGGTTCAGCCCCATGAACATGATGTGCAGGCCGCCTGGCTTCAAGGCGACGGTTTCGCCCGCCGGGATTTCGATGCCATCTTCCAGCTTACGCATTTTCATGACGCCGTCGGTAACGGCCATCTCGTGAATCTCGGTTTTGCCGGCAACGTCGGAGCTGGCATTGATCAGACGGTCGCTTTCCGAACCGGTGTTGACGATTTCAACAAAGCCGCCACCAGCCTTGGCTTTCGGAGGGGTTGCACGTGTCCACGGATGAGTGAGCGTCAGGTCACCGGCCTTGTAATCATGTGCAATTGCGGAGAATGAGATGAGCGTAAGTGCCGTCGCTGCGGCGATCGCCTTCCAGATTTTCATTTTCGAGGTCCTTGATATCTGAAGTGTTGGGTTGAAATTCAGATCAGGAATGATGGAGGTCCTCGAATCGGGGCGATGCCACCCTTGTCAGCCACGCAAAATGGCTGGTCTGCTTCTTCCGAAGGAATGCCTGAACTCAGGCCGTACATGGACGTTACCGAGGAGATACCTGACAGACATGGACCGAGTGCGCAGCCATGAGCGCAAACGGGACCACACTGGCAAGCCAGTACGTCATGTGAACCGGAGTAGCTCTGCTCCTGACCGGAAGGCTGACACAGGCTCGTCAGCCCCGCCGCTCCAGCGGTTTCAGGGGAAAGGGCTGTTACCAGAACGACAATGCAGAGACGCAGCGTAAACGCCAGCGCCGCGAACGCCACCAATGGGTGCCGCTCCTGCCGCAAAATCTGCAAATGTGTTCTGCGTAAAGCCATAAGACGGCTATATGCCTGTTTGAGCCTCCTGTCGAGCGGCGAAACCGCGCAGGTCTTCAGGTCGTTGGATCAGCTTCTTTTCAGCTGCCCGATACCGGTGATGAGGGGCTGTCCGACTTCTCGTTTTGCGCAGCCGCGGGTGTCGAATCGCCCTCGTCTGTTTCCGTGTCCTTCGCAGACTTTTCTTCTGTGCCTTCGCCGCTTTCCTCGTCTGCCGATTGTGTGTCGAAGTTGTAGATATCGTCCTCGTAGGCGGGAAACTCCTCAGGCGGAATGACGTATTCCTCGGCTTCAGCATCCAGGGGCTCGGGAGAAATAACCGTACCGACCTGGGCGGTTGCGGCGTATTCGAAGTCTGTCTTTTCATCCGCTGGCAGTGCTTCGCGGGTGAAGATGCGGGTCAGGACAAAGACGGCGAGTATCAGGTTGACGGCAACTACCATCACATAGAGACCGGACGGGCCAATCCTACCCATGATGCCCGATGCCACAAGCGGTCCGACGATTGAGCCAATACCGAAGGACAGCAACATGCCCGATGATGTTTCGACAAAATCCTCCGGCGAAGCGTGATCGAAGGCGTGTGCAACGGTAATCGCGTAGAGCGGTTGCGAGAACATTCCAACCAGAAAGAGGCTCAGTGCAGCGATTGTAAAAGTGCTCGGCGAAAACAGGACGATTGCAAACGATGCAGCAGCAGTAGCGCATCCGAGTCCCACCATCACGATACGCCGGTCCATGCGATCCGATAACCGCCCGACCGGCCACTGTGCCAGCAACCCGCCGCCGATCAGTGAAGCTGCATAAAATGCGGATTGATCCGTCGAAAGACCCATCTGCGACCCGTAAAGAGGTGTCAGTGTGAACAGGGCCCCTTGAGACACGCCTATGAGCAAAATGCCGACAAACGCGGCTTGAGAGTTCTTGAACAGCTGTATCGGGCGGAAACGCACGAGCGTAATCGGCGCCGGTTGGGTAGATGTCGTCAGTGAAACCGGCATGACCGCAAGGCTCACGCTAACCGAAGCAACTGCAAACGGAACGAATGACGAGATCTCCATTCCCGCAATCGAGACCTGACCCAACATCATCGCGCCGAAAAGGATCACGATGTAAAACGACATGACCGTGCCGCGGTTTTCGTTAGTCGCGCTTTCGTTGAGCCAGCTTTCGACAATCATGTAAAAACCGGCGAGGCTGAAGCCGGATATGACGCGAATTATGAACCAGGCAGTTGGGTCAATGAAGATCGGGTGTACGATTGCGGCCGCCGACATCAGGGAGACCAGCGCCGCGAAGGCACGGATGTGTCCTGCGCGCATGATCACCAGCGGTGCGCCGAGGCAGCCGAGAACCATTCCGACAAAGTAGGCGGAAGAAATGGCACCGATTTCGAAATCGGAAAAGTAGAACCTGTCCGCAGCCAAAGGCAGAAGGGTGGTCTGCAGGCCATGCCCGAAAATGAGCAGGGCGACCGACAACAACAGAGCGGACACGGAGAGTAGCGTCTGAGCCACGGCTGCCTCCTGAAACTTGGCAAAAAACAAAAGCGCCGGCTGGGACCGACGCATTTCATGCAGGCTACCAGCCTTTCCAGTAATGGCAGCGCGTGTCAATCACGAAACCGACACGCTATGTCGCCTTATGCACGTTGTGGCGCAGACATGGCTTCTGTCCCCAACGCGGAGAAGACGGTACGCATGATCCCGTTGCAATTGAGGCCGGCACTGGCATACATCGCATCCGGCTTGTCATGGTCGATATAGATGTCGGGCAGGGCAAGCGTGCGGATCTTGAGGCCGGCGTCCAGCAGGCCGTCTTCCGCAAGTCTGGTCAGAACGTGACTGCCGAAACCGCCTGCAGATCCTTCTTCAATTGTAACCAGCACTTCGTGCTCGCGTGCAAGCCGTCGAATGAGATCGATGTCGAGCGGCTTGGCGAAACGGGCATCCGCAACGGTGGTGGAGAGGCCTGCTGCATCAAGCTCGTCTGCGGCTTTCAGGCACTCGCTCATGCGTCCGCCGAAACTAAGTAGCGCGACCTTTGTTCCCTCGCGCCGGATGATGCCTTTGCCGATTTCAAGGACGTTGCCACGTTCGGGCAGGTCGAGGCCGACGCCTTCACCCCGTGGATAGCGGAATGAGATCGGCCCGTCGTCATACGCGACAGCCGTCGCCACCATGTGGCGCAGTTCAACTTCGTCCGCAGCCGCCATCACAACAAAACCGGGGAGGCAGGAGAGAAATGCAGTGTCAAAGGCGCCTGCATGGGTCGGGCCGTCAGCGCCGACCAGGCCGGCCCGGTCGATCGGAAAACGGACCGGAAGCTTCTGAATGGCAACGTCATGAACGACCTGGTCGTAGGCTCTCTGCAGGAACGTGGAATAGATCGCGGCAAAAGGCTTGAAGCCTTCCGTTGCAAGTCCGGCGGCAAAGGTAACGGCATGCTGCTCAGCAATACCTACGTCATATGTGCGCTCGGGAAACGCTTCGCCGAACAGATCGAGCCCGGTTCCGTCCGGCATAGCCGCGGTGATCGCAACCACTTTCTCGTCCGTCTCCGCTTCCTTGATCAGCGAAGTCGCAAAAACGTTGGTGTAGGTCGGGGCATTGGCTTTCGGCTTTGACTGCTTGCCCGTTACGACGTCGAACTTGGAAACGCCGTGATACTTGTCCTTTGCCCCTTCAGCCGGGCCGTAGCCTTTGCCTTTCTGGGTGACTGCGTGAATCAGAACGGGGCCATTGTGCGTGTCTCGGACATTTTTCAGGACGGGAAGCAGGTGTTCAATGTTATGGCCATCGACCGGGCCGACATAATAAAAACCCAGCTCTTCGAACATCGTGCCGCCAGTCCAGAACCCCCTTGCGAACTCTTCCGCCCGGGCGGCCTTTTCAAAGACAGGCTTCGGCAGGTTCTTGACGATGTTCTTGGCTGCATCCCGAAAGGTCTGGTAGGTCGGGCCGGAAACCAGTTTGGCAAGATACGCAGACATGGCTCCGACGGGCGGCGCAATGGACATGTCATTGTCATTCAGGATGACGATCAGGCGCGAGCCAAGATGACCGGCATTGTTCATCGCCTCGTAGGCCATGCCGGCAGACATCGCACCGTCGCCGATGACCGCAATGACGTTGTTGTCACCGTCCCTGAGATCACGGCCGGCAGCCATGCCGAGGCCCGCGGAAACAGACGTAGAGGAATGAGCGGCGCCAAAGGGGTCGTATTCACTTTCAGCACGCTTGGTAAAGCCGGACAGACCACCGCCCTGCCGCAGCGTGCGAATGCGATCACGACGTTCGGTGAGGATCTTGTGCGGATAACACTGGTGCCCCACGTCCCAGATGATCTTGTCATCTGGAGTATTGAAAACGTAGTGGAGCGCGACGGTAAGCTCAACGACCCCAAGCCCGGCACCCAGGTGCCCGCCGGTAATGGATACGGCGTCGATCGTTTCGGTGCGCAATTCATCTGCTAGCTGCTGCAGATTTGCTTCATCCAGCTGGCGCAAATCGGCAGGCGACGAGATCCGATCCAATAGAGGCGTATGGGGCTTGGAAGACACGCTTTCGTTGGCTCCACATGTTGAGTAGCAATGGGCAGGCATACACCAACCCGATATAGGGCACAAATACACTCGTTAGAATGCACCAAATCGTAACGCAAAGCGATTTGCTGAGTGATTGCGGAAAAAAGGCGACACTGCCTTAATTCCGGTTGCCGGATGAAGAATCTTTCCTCTGGGTGGTGTTTTTACCGGTAGTCACCCTTTTGGGTGATGCATCTTGCTCGCTTCTATCTTAATCCATTTGTCGTGGTCGATGGGGCCACGTGCACAGTGATCAACTTGGGGTCGTATTTATGCGGCCCCATTTTTTCATGAAGTCACGGATGAAAGTTCCGGCGGTTGTCCGCTTGCCAGCGTGATAATTCCGCCGTTGAGCTCAAGGATCAGATTGCGGTCTTAAAACAGCCCTGCCAGCTTGTGCACCAGCCCCGCAAGTTGAAGTTGCGTGTGGACGCCTGTTTTTTCGTATATGCGCCGCAAGTGTGTTTTCGCGGTGTTGCGGGTAATGCAGAGAGAGCTCGCAGTCACCTCCATTGACCCTGTCAGGGTCAATTGCCGCGCCAATCGGGCCTCGGATTGCGACAAGTCGTAGTGATCTTGCAAAACACCTTCAATTTCTTCCGGAAGATCTGCCGTGTCCGACAAACGGATCAGATACCAGGTTTCTTCTTCAGTGGTGCCTGCGGAAAGAGCCGAAACAGGTTCGATAGAGATCCGTTTCAAGGCACCGTCACGCACGGAAATGCACACTGACTGCACACTGTCGGCCCATTCAAATGGACCTGCGTCATCTCCCTGATTGCTCGGGGCGTCAGACCTGGGGCGAAGCTCTGCGTGTAGCTCCTGCAAGGCGGCTTCGACCTGCTTGTGCATGAAGACAAGTTTCTGGTCTCGTCTTTCGGCGGCACCTGTTCCAACCAGATCGTCAACGCCATTTGGCGTCTGCCCAAGGATCTGTCGATCTGCGGTAATCAGCACGGCAGGCTGGCCAAGGCTAGAGACGAGAATTTTATGAACCTGATTGTCGGACCGTTCCTTTTCAAGCTCAAAATGGGTGTTCAGGGCGGGCGTCAGTGCCTGAATAATTGTCTTGAAGGTGCGGGTGGCAACCGCAACGTCGATGGACTGAGGAGTGAAGTCGGTAAACAGACATGCAAACAGCACCGTGGTTTCGTCGGACCTCCAAAGCGGAGAGACCAGACCGGGAGCTGCGGCCAGTTGTGAGTGCTGACTGTCCGATCCTGATGAGGACGCATCCAAGGTGTTCAGGGCAGGCGATGCATCGCTTGCTTTCCCGAGATTGCCGGCTGTTCTGCTGTCCAATGCGGTTTTGCAATAGGGATAGAAGAGTTTGCCTTCACTCAAGACAAACTCCAGCGCGTTTCTACCGCCCGTCGTTTCGATGTCCTGCAGAATTTTGCTCAGAGCACAGGCACCCTGATGTCCGCCGAACTGGCTTGTCGGCCTGCCAGTCCTATCGAATTCCGCAAGAAAGGATTTGCAGTTCAGACTGGTGTCTACCGTCTCGAGAACCGAGTTCCAACCTTCTGGTTGAGATGAGCAAATCAGTGCTCGTTTAAGTAGATTTACTTCATTTGATTTGCTGAGTGACGGCATAACACGCTGTATCTACTAAGGACTACATAGCAACCTCTAGAGATTGTAAATATTACTAGCAATAGGAGACTGGCAAGGCAATATGAAAGCTATAGTAAAGCCAGGTGAGTCTATCACATTTAGATGGCGGCAATTGAAGAACGATATTTGCTTGTGTCCGGGCCGCCAACTGTAAAGTCGGCCAGTCTGCTCCGCAAAGATCGAAAGACACGTTGCACGCAGAAAGTCGTGCGGCGAGTGAAAAACGCCACGATCTGCCAATTGAGCTGGAGTTGTGAAAAGAACTGCTGGCGGGTTGTTGCTCCCGCCTATCAATCAGCCGTTGTGCATCCAACGTGAATTCGAGTGTTGTTGGTTGCGATCGGAGGCGAGGCGGGGCTGTTCTACTGCGGGTCCAGCTCAGTTGTGCCGCTTGCCTCGCCATTCTGGCCAAGCTGGATTTTTTCAACTTTCGCTTCGGCGGATTTCAGCAGCGTGTCGCAATGCTTGCGCAGGGCATCGCCGCGTTCATACATTTCGATGCTCCGTTCAAGCGGAACATTGCCTTGTTCCAGTTCCCGGACAATTGTCTCCAACTGCTTGAGGGCTTCCTCGAACGAGAGGCCTGAAATGTCGTTAGCAGCTTCAGTCATTGTGACGGTTCCTGTTTGACGCGTTATCAAACTGGAAAGTCGCGGGGATGATCGACAACGTCAAGGCTTCAATCGAAGTTTGGGCCGATGATCCCCCGCGATTTGAAGAAACCGAGTGGCAAGTCAGCCTGTCATCAGGGTCATCACATGGGCTGCGACGGACCGGGCAAGACCTTCAAGGTCATAGCCGCCCTCCAGGACCGAAATCACGTGCCCGTTGCTGTGCTTGTCCGCGACATCCATCAGGACCCGCGTCGCCCAGGCAAAGTCTCCTTCAACGAGATTCAGTCCACCGAGCGGGTCGCGCGCATGTGCATCGAACCCGGCCGAGATGATCATCAGTTCGGGCGCGAAGTCATCTAGGCGAGGGAGCAGGGCAACTTCGAAGGCCTCCTTGAAACCAAGTCCGTCTTCGCCGGGGGCAAGGGGGACATTCACGATCGTGTTGGCCTCGCCCGTTTCGGAAGCTGCCCCGGACCCCGGGTAAAGCGGCATCTGATGCGTTGAACAATACATCACACTCGGGTCGTCCCAGAATATGTCCTGCGTACCATTTCCGTGATGGACATCGAAATCGACGATAGCGACCCTGCCGATGCCATGCTTTTCCTGGGCGTAGCGAGCTGCGACTGCCGCATTGTTGAAAAAGCAAAAGCCCATCGCCCGGTCTTTCTCCGCGTGATGACCCGGCGGACGGGACGCGGAAAAGGCATTGGCGACCTTCTTGGTCAGGACTTCATCAACCGCACGGCAGGCACCGCCGACACCGCGCAGGGCTGCTTCCCAGGTTCCCGGTGACATTGTGGTATCGGCATCGACCCGCGCGGTCCCCTCCTTGGGGGCAAGTCGGTGCAGTTGATCCACGTAGCTCATAGGGTGGGCGCGCGCTATGTCTTCCACGGTTCCGATCGGTGCAAGATCACGTTCAACGGACTGAAATTTCTCATGCTCCAGGATGCGGTCGATCGCTCGGATCCTGTCAGGGCGTTCTGGGTGACCGACCGGCGTGAGATGATCGAGATAAGCGGTATGATGAAGAATGAGCGTGGACAAAGAAGCGGTTCCGGAAGGTAATTGTTATAAGTCGACGGTCATCTGAGCGGTCGCCGGTGCTTCTGTCAATTGATGATAGGTCGTAGTTGCAGGGCCGGCAGGAATTGCTCCCGGGCTCGGGCAAAAAGGAGGCCGGCTATTTTGCCGGCCTATTTAAAGGTGCGAGCACCGCAATGCCCGAGGGGAGGTCCGCTGCATCTCAATTCTGATTCGTAGATTACGTGATTCCCGTCGGGGAATGCGAGCTTTTTACCGTAATCCGTCAGCTAATCGATGTTGATAAGTTTCCAATAGAAGGTCCGTATCAGTCAATTATTGTATAAATTGCTTAACCTGATTGAGAAGATAAACTGTATTCTTGTTTATCTGCTATATTGGAAACCAGAAGTTCTTGGTGATTAACTTCAGGCGGTCAGAGTTCATTTGGCAACATAAGTATCAGCTGCGAGATGCTGATTTTTAAGGCTTTTGTTGTTTCGAAAAATTCGTGACTTCACGCGTTGCGAGTCAGTTCGGCGTGTCGACGACCCAAATCCAGACGAAAAAATCAGATTCGAGGGGCCGCTGCGCGTTGCAATCTGTCGTTGATGGCCTCACCAAGTCCGAGGCTGGGGATAAACTGAACCCGAATGGAGCCGGTTCCGGCGGCATCGAGCGCACGCATGGCCGTGAAAAGATTGGAAGCAGCTTCCGCGAGGTCGCCTCGCGGGCTCAGGTTGAATTCCGCGCGCGCCTTATCGGCGCCCGGAAGCCGTTCAGGTCCAAATGACAGCAGCGCATCCTCCGCACTTGCTTCGCTTACATTCAGGATCATCCGGGCATTTGGAGCATAGTGAGAAGAGAGCATTCCCGGTGCAGACGGAGCGTCCGGTCGCATGCTTTCAGGTGCTCCCTGCAGGCGTGATCCGAGAACCTGTTCAATGTCTTCACGCGAAATTCCACCCGGGCGCAGCAATCGGGGCGTCTCGTCAGTCAATCCAACGATCGTGGATTCAATTCCGACGGAGCAGGGACCTGCATCGATGACGTAGCTCAATGATTTTGCCAGATCGGCAATCACGTCTTCTGCTCGTGTCGGACTGATTTTTCCTGATGTGTTGGCACTTGGGGCTGCCAGTGGCTTCCCTGTTCTCTCGGACAGGAGCCTCATCACCGGACCATCCGGAACCCGTAATGCAACGGTGTCGAGACCCGCCGTTGCAAGATCGCAGATCGGAGAAGACCTTTTCTTCGGCAGCACCAGCGTTAGCGGGCCAGGCCAGAATGCGTCGGCAAGCGCTCGTGCTTCATCAGAGAATTCGGCATGCTCTTCCGCCGCAGCCACAGAAGCAACATGGGAAATGAGCGGGTTGAACTGCGGCCGTCCCTTGGCTTCGAAGATCTTCGCGCAGGTGATGCCGTTGGTCGCGTCCGCGGCCAGACCGTAAACTGTTTCGGTGGGTATGGCAGCGAGCTCTCCGTTCAAAAGCACGCCACATACGCTCTCCACTTCAGGAGAGGCTTGCCAATCAGGGCTATTCGGGTCGAGCGTCCAACGCTGCATTCTGCTGGTCTTTCACGAAGCATCGCCAGATGTATTGGCCAAAAAGACTATCACCTGCCGCTGCGATACGGGTTGACGTTAACGTCAACAGGGCTATTGTCCTGTCAAACCGCTGTCACATGCGCCTTTTGCGGACAAGCCTTGCCGTCGTCAAGGTTTGAACAGCGAAAACCGTCAATTGCCAGCCGTCATCAGACTGGCCGGCTCCTGGGAGGACTTGAATGTATCGCGCCCCTGTCGATGAGATTAGCTTCACTCTGAAACATGTCTGCGGATTGGGAGATGTGCAGAACAATCCCCATCATGCCGAACTGGGCGATGATCTCGTTGACGCCATATTGAACGAAGCCGGACGATTTGCGAGCGAGGAAATCGCCCCGCTGAACAGTGTTGCCGACAATTACGGCACACCGCTTGAGAACGGCGAAGTCACAACACCACCCGGTTGGCGCGAGCTATACCACAATTGGATTGAAGGTGGCTGGAACGGTTTGTCGGCAGGGCAGGAACCCGGAGGCCAGGGACTGCCACAGATGCTGTCCGCCGCAGCTCTGGAGATGTGGAATTCAGGTTCCATGGCTTTTGCCATTGGCCCCACATTGACCATCGGTGCCGTGGAAGCGATGGAAAAACACGCCTCCGAAGAACTCAAGGCAAAGTATCTTGAAAAACTCGTTTCGGGGGAGTGGATGGGTACGATGAACCTAACCGAACCCCAGGCTGGCTCCGACCTGAATGCACTCAAGGCAAGAGCGGAGCGAAGCGACGACGGGACCTATCGAATTTTCGGCCAGAAGATTTTCATCACCTACGGTGACCACGACCTGACCGACAACATCATTCATATGGTGTTGGCCCGCCTGCCTGATGCTCCGGCCGGGACAAAGGGCATTTCGCTGTTCCTGGTGCCCAAGTTCCTTGTCAATGATGACGGCTCGCTCGGCGAGCGCAACGATGTTCGCGTTGCCGGGGTCGAGCATAAGATGGGCATCCATGGGTCTCCGACCTGTACGATGGCCTATGGTGACGAAGGCGGAGCAATCGGTTGGCTGATCGGCGAGGAAAACCGGGGTTTGGCCTGCATGTTCACGATGATGAACAATGCCCGCCTCGCCGTTGGTATCCAGGGATTGGGCGTTGCTGAGAGGGCCTATCAGCATGCGTTGGCCTACGCTCTTGAGCGCAAGCAGGGAAGGGCGCCGGGAGACAAGGGAGAGGGCATGAGCCCGATCGCGCGTCACCCGGACATCAAACGCATGCTTCTCGGCATGAAGTCGCGGACCCAGGTTTCTCGGGCGATTTGTTATGCCTGTGCGCATGCGATCGACATGGCAAACATCGTGGAAGATGAAGAGACGCGCCAATTCTGGAGCGATCGAGCCAGCCTTCTGACGCCGATTGCAAAAGCGCTTTCTACCGATTTCGGAGTAGAGGTCGCATCCCTCGGCGTCCAGATCCACGGGGGAATGGGCTACATTGAAGAGACGGGTGCCGCCCAGCATCTGCGCGATGCCCGTATCGCACCGATCTACGAAGGCACCAACGGAATCCAATCCATCGATCTTGTGATGCGCAAGCTTCCGTTGTCTGGCGGCGAGCACATCAAGGGGTTCATTCTGGAACTCAAATCGATTGCTGCTCAGGTAGCGGCTTCCAACCGCCCCGAGTTTGGTGCAACGGCAGATCGGCTGAGCGCTTCCGTCCGGGACCTTGAAGAGGCAACTGATTACATGCTGACGGCGCAAGCCGAAGGCCGGGTGGCGGATGCCCTGTCCGGGGCTACGCCGTTTCTTCGGGTCGCTGGTCTTGCACTTGGTGGAGCACTGCTTGCCAAAGGGGCTTTGCGTTCGGACCCACAAAACGCAGAACGCCTTGCTGAACGAACTCTGTTGGCGCGCAGTTTTTGCGAGACGACTCTGGGAGAAACCGCAGGCTTGAAATCGGACATTCTGTTGTCCGCTGAAGCCATTCAGGCGTTTGACGCCGAAGCCCTGGTGTCCTGAACAGCTTGATTGGAGTTGATTGATGATCCGCAAAAGCCTGGAAGACGGCGTTCAGATCCTGCGTCTGGACCGGCCGGAGAAGAAGAATGCCCTTACCGGGGCCATGTACACCGATCTGGCCGAAGCATTGGAAGCCGGCAACAGCGATCAAACTGTGCGCTGCCATCTGATTTGCGGCCAGCCGGAAATCTTCACGGCCGGCAACGATATTGGCGATTTCCTTCAATATGCAGGTAAATCAGGTGTTTCGGAGACACCTGTGGTCAGGTTCCTGCGCGCACTGGTCAATAACGAGAAGCCTCTTGTGGCTTCCGTTGACGGTATTGCAATCGGCGTCGGGACGACGCTGCTCATGCATTGCGACATGGTATTTGCAAGCCCTCGGGCGTTGATACGGTCGCCTTTCGTTGACCTCGGACTTGTTCCCGAAGCCGGTTCAAGTCTGCTCGGCCCGCAGCTTATGGGGCATGCACGTGCCTTTGAACTTCTTTGTTTGGGGAACGCTTTTTCTGCCGAAAAGGCAAAACAGGCAGGCCTCGTGAATGAAATCGTTGAAGACGGTGTTGATGAGGTCGCCATGACCTGCGCCAGGGAAATAGCCCAAAAGCCACCCGAGGCGCTCGCTCTGTCCCGCAAATTGTTGCGTGGCGACACCAAGGCTCTTTCCGACAGGGTTGAAGAGGAAATCAAGATCTTTGCCAGCCGGCTGACTGCGCCGGAAACCATCGCGGCATTCCAGGCGTTCATGACGAAGAAATCAAAAAATTAGCTGGCTAAATAAATAACTGAAAACTGCACAAGCCGACCTCTGTCATGCAAATGGCGGATACACATCACCATTCCGGGTACCTGATCCCGGACCTCTTGGAGGAGAAGAAGCATGTCCCTGAAGGGCAAAACACTCTTTGTCACAGGCGCCTCCCGCGGGATCGGCAAGGCGATCGCATTGCGTGCCGCGAGAGACGGGGCGAATGTCGCAGTTGCAGCCAAGACGGCCGAGCCGCATCCAAAGCTGGAAGGAACGATTTTCACTGCGGCGGAGGAAATTGAAGCGGCCGGTGGCAAGGCGTTGCCGATTGTTCTGGACGTGCGGGATGACGAGGCGGTCAAGGCAGCAATCGATCAGACCGCATCTCATTTTGGCGGCCTCGATATTCTGGTCAACAATGCAAGCGCCATTCAGCTGACGCCTTTGACGCAAACGGACATGAAGCGATTTGACCTGATGCATCAGATCAATACACGCGGTACCATGGCCTGCTCCAAACACGCTATCGGGCATCTCAAGAATTCCGACAATCCGCATATTCTGATGTTGTCGCCGCCGCTCGACATGCAGGAGAAATGGTTTGCGCCGTTCACGCCATACTCGATTGCCAAATATGGCATGAGCCTTGTTGTGCTGGGGCTCGCCGGAGAACTGCGCTCCAAGGGAATTGCCGTGAACGCGCTCTGGCCCCGCACGACAATCGCAACCGCAGCGATCAAGAACATCATCGGTGGTGACAAGATGATGCAACAGAGCCGCACACCGGACATTCTTGCCGACGCCGCCTATGAAATTTTCACCTCTCCGGCCAGGGAACTAAGCGGTCAGTTTCTGATCGACGATACGTTTCTCGCAAGCCGCGGCGTGAGCGATTTCGATCAGTATCGAGTTGATCCGAGCCTGGCTCTTGCGCCGGATTTCTTTGTTCCCGATGACAGCAAGGCCCCCTGCGATATGGGTCCTGTCAAAAGCTGACGCATGAGGCTCGCCGGAACGGGGTTGCAATTTGAAGCCCGTTCCGGCACGTTTCCGGTGCCGATGAGGGCGGCAGCCGGATCCGCGGAAAGCGAAAGCACCCTGACAACTGACAACCAATGCCGGTTTTTCACCTGCGCCCGACACAAGCGGATCGCCCGGGCATCTGAACCAGGAGAAAAGCCATGTCTGACGGCATTGCTAAAAGTCTCGAAATTCATAAAAAAGCCGCTCGCAACCTTCGTAAGGCCTATGCGAAGGGAGATGCTTCTGCTGTCTCTCGAGTCACCGAACACATTGCAGAGCGCAAAGCACTCAAACATGCTGACTTTCTGCATGTGATCGCGCGCGAAGAGGGCTATGAGAGTTGGCCGAAACTGAAGTTCTCCCTCGAAAGCTCTGCGATGAACCGGGAGCAGCGGGCCGAGCGGCTGAAAGTTGCTCTCTATTTCGGTCAAAATTGGGTCATTGAAAAACTGCTGAAGGATGATCCGGTCCTGAAGGACGCGAACCTGGGGCTTCAGATTGCGCTTTACGACCTTGCCGCGGTCCGCGCGGCGCTTGCAGAAAATCCGAACGCGGCAACCCGTATCATTGGCATTCGTTCACCGCTTCTTCATCTGGCTTTTTCCAGGGAGATCCACCGAACACCCGGCAAGGCACAAGACATGCTTGCCATTGCGGAGCTGCTTGTTGCCAATGGTGCTGATGTTGATGACGGCTATCCGGCGGAACCCGGAGCAGATCACAAGCTTTCCGCACTCTACGGGGCTATGTGTCATGCAGACAATTTCGAGTTGGGCAAATGGCTTCTGGAAAAGGGGGCCAACCCGAATGATGACGAAAGCCTTTATCACAGCACCGAACTGAGCAGGACGCGTTCGCTTGCCATTTTGCTTCAGCATGGAGCCAGGCCTGACGGAACCAATGCCTTGCCGCGTGCGCTGGATTTCGAGAATGTCGAAATGGTGCGACTGCTGCTGGAAGCGGGAGCGGACCCAAACATAACGGTGCCAGATCATCCGAGCGGCCAGCCGATGAACACCATTCCGTCTCTTCACCAAGCTGTTCGGCGGGGTAGATCGGTCGAAGTCATCGAGTTGCTCCTGAAACATGGAGCAAATCCGGATGCGGTCTGGGAAGGGCACACGGCTTATGCGATGGCCCGGATCTACGGCAATCAATCAGCTGCCGGATTTCTAAAATCGCGGGGTCATGATCACCCGCTTTCGACCAACGAGCGGATCCTTGCCGCTTGCGCTGAGGGCGTGGAGCGTCCGGGAAAACTTGAACTGGAAGACCTGTGCCACGAGGACAGAAGTCTGCTGACAACAATTGCCGCAGAACCGGGCAGGCTCGATCAGATAAAGGCGCTGGTCGCCGCGGGACTTGACCCCGATGGCGCCGACAGCATGGGGCTGCCGCCACTTCACGTGGCCGGTTGGAACGGACTGGTCCCCGAGACAGCCTTTTTTCTTTCGCTTGGGCCGGACCTGACCCGCAAGAACGGGTACGGCGGGGACGCACTCGATACGGTGGTTCATGGATCGGAATTTGCGCCCAAGAGGCCGGAAGCAGATCACATCTCCTGCGCTCGTTTGCTGCTTGAGGCCGGAAGTGTTCTCTATCCGCAGTTTGTGACCGCCTGTGGAAACGAGGATCTGGCTAACTTTCTGGAAGAATGGCAGGTTGGCCATTGAAAACAGGCAGGCGGTCAATTTTGGCCGCCTCGCTCGTCTGAGTTCTCTCCGCAGCGCACCGCTCCGCCATTCGCTGCGGATCTGCTGGTCAGCATATACTTCCGCTGCTAGAACTAAGCCATTGCAGATTTTAAGTGTTCTGATTGGAGGGGTTCTCATGGAAAGCGCAATGGATCAGGCCGCGACCTATATGCCGCTGGTCATCAATGCAGTGAAGGCTGTCATTGTTCTGATCATAGGCTGGCTTTTGGCCAGTATCCTTTCCGGAATGACGAGAAGAAGGATCGTCAGTCATCCTCGTATCGATGATACGATTGGTGGCTTCGCAGCTTCGATCGTTCGTTGGCTGGTGCTGTTGGTAACGGTTATCGCCGTGATGCAGCTGTTCGGCATCGCGGCGACAAGTCTGGTGGCTGTCCTGGGTGCCGGTACACTGGCCGTTGGTCTTGCTCTGCAGGGAACGTTGAGCGACATTGCCGCCGGCGTGATGCTGATCATTTTCCGGCCTTACAAGATTGGCCAATTTGTCGATATCGGCGGCACGTCGGGTACGGTCAAGGATCTCAATATCTTTGTGACCGAGCTTGTTACGCCGGACAACGTTCAGATCATCCTGCCGAATGGCAAAGCCTGGGGAGCGGTTGTGACCAACTTTTCGGCACATGAAACCCGTCGTCTCGACCTGACTTTCGGCATCGACTATGGCGACGATGCGAACAAGGCCACACAGATTATCCTGGATGTCGCCAATGCCGACGAACGGGTCCACAAGGATCCTGAGGCATGGGTGCGCGTGACCAATCTGGGTGACAGTTCGGTCGACCTGGGCGTCCGTCTTTGGTGCGAAGCTGGCGACTACTGGGAATTGAAGTTCCACATGCTGAAGGCAGTGAAAGAAGCCTTCGATGCCGGCGGCATCTCCATTCCGTATCCGCATACAGTTGAAATCAAGAAAGCCGGATAAAACAGGCCGAAGAGCGTACGAAGGGGAGGGCGTCAGCTTGATGCCGTCCCCTTTTTTGTATCCGAAGGTTCACAGGCTTCCTGTTCTTCTTCTTCGGATGAATGGGCAGGAGCGATTTCATCGTTGGCCGGTGCGCTGTCGGTCAATCTGATTTCATCGGTCACCTTGACCTCAACCGAGATCTTCTCAACCGCGACGGAGTTCTGGTGGGCTTGCTCCGCTTCGGCATCAACTCCGTCCTGCTCAACCTGAGCGTCGTCTTCTTGTGACGGGTCTTCCGAGGTTGTCTCTTCCTTGAATTGCGGAACAACCGGATCCTCGATTTCGTGTTCCGGTTTGTCCGTATTCATCAACTGGCGCTTTTCGGCGAGCTCGTTCACGTGTTCGCGCACGTCGGGATTTTGCTCCATGAGCGCCTTGAAGTCCTGCGCCCGCAGGCTCAAAAGTTGGCAATAACCAAGGGCAACAACGTCCGCGCTACGACGGCCGCCGGTCATCAGCGCGATCTCGCCGAAAACATCTCCGCGCCCGAGCCTTATGTTTTGTGCCGGTGCACGAACCTCAACTGCGCCCGAAGCGATGAAATAGGCCGCATCTCCCCGATCACCTTTGCGGATCAGTTTTTCGCGCGGCGTCGCGAATTGCGGCCTCATCATTCTTCTGATGGCCTTTTGCTGTTTTCGCGGCAAATCGGTGAAGAGTGGATGCGCGCTCACCAAGTCACTGGTCTTAAGTCCGAGATCGAGTTTCGGCCGCTCGTAACTGGCTCTTCTGACCCTTTCGATGTCCTTGAGCAGATCCTGATGCAATTCCGTGCCGATCAGCATCTGGCCTTTGGCTTCGTCATAGGCCGTTTCTTCAAGCCGGGCACCGGCCTTGCGCAGGAACTGGCTTTCCAGCGCGTCGGCATACTCGGGATACTGCAGTCGCAGAGCATCAATCGCCTGAATGGTTTCGTCCTGCCGGTTGCAAAGGACATCCTCCAGAATGTCGGCGACACGATCGCCCAGAAGCGGTCGAATTCTTTGATTGTTGAAGTCTACGAGTTCGTCGGCAAGGATGCGGTAGACCAGCAGGAACTCGAACCTGTCGGCGAGCCTGTTTGCAAGCGGGCGAGTGATCCTCAACCTGCGTTGAAGCGTTTGCGAAAACCGGAAGCCCAGTTCGAATTTCAATGGCTGACGGGTCGCCTTGATATAGCCGGCGCGGCCTTCACTGCGCGTCAGGTCGCCGATGCGTCCGGTGAGCGTGAGGAACTTGGAAACCGAACGCCCGGAAATGGTCTTCTCGTGGAAGTGTTCCAGCACAAGCTGCTGCTCCCTGTCCGCAAGGGCAATCAGACCAATGCGGACGCGGTCCCAGTCTTTCAGCTCTTCCAGCTTGTTGGTCTCCGAAGCTGCCGCCGCGGCCCGTTCCTCATAGTCTTTCAGAACCTTTCCGGTGACCCGCTCATCGATATGATAGTCCTTGGCCGCGGTTTCCAGTTCCTGGCGCACATCGGAGAGGGCGAGCGAAAGAAACTGTGTTCTCAAGGCTTCATCTCGTGCATTGAGGCGGTCCAGACCAAGCAGGCGGATCAGGGGTTTCAGGCTGGTGCCATAGACCAGCAGAGTGAACAGGACGAAGCCCGTCGCCAGCTTGGTTATGAAGCCGGAAACCTCGTGGTGAAGTCCCGTATGCTCGGAGACACTGAGCGCAAGTGTCAGTGTGACAGCGCCGCGCATTCCACCCCACAGGATTACCGTTTTGTATTTGCTGTTGACCCTTTGACCTGCGCCGATGGTGCTCAGGATCGGTAGCAGGCCGAAAATCACCACAGCTCGAGCAGCAAGCGCGGCAAGGATAACGACCAGCAAAAGCAGAATATCGATGGGTGTGAACCCTTCGACGAACTTCGGGATCAGGATCGCTGACAGCAAGAAGATCAGAGATGCCGCCCAATAGGACAATTGCTCCCAGACGGAATGCAGGAATTGCCAGTTGGAGGGATGGATGCGGGCTGGCCCGTAAAGATTGAACACCGTTCCCGCACAGACCACCGCAACCACGGCCGATACGTCAACGAACTGATCGCTCAGAACGTACGTTCCGTAGGGCAGGGCCAGGCTCAGCGTCACCTGAGCAAGCGGCAGATCACGCATCAGCGGAAGAACACTGACCGCCAATCTTGCCAGGACCGTGCCGATAATCAGACCGCCGATGAAGGATCGTCCGAAGGCGATAAACGCCTCGCTGAGCGTCAGGGCCTGATGGCCGGTCAGAATACCCAGGAGAATGACGAAGATCACAATGGCGGCCGCATCGTTCAGCAGGCTCTCACCCTCCACGATCCGGCCAAGTCTCGCCGGGGCGCCGATATCCCGAAAAATGGCGACAACGGCAACCGGGTCCGTGGTGGCGACGATGGAGCCGAGCAAAAGACAAGCAACAAGCGAAACACCGGCAAGCGGATAAAGGGCGAAACCGATGAAACCGGTGGCCACGAAAACCGCGACAACCGCCATCACCAGAATGGGGCCGATGTCTTCAAGAATTCGCCGGATGTCGAGCGTGAGGGATGTATGAAACAGCAGAAGGGGCAGAAAAACGTAAAGAATCATCTCCGAATCCACGGGGGGATTCACGAAGACATTCGCAATTGTGTTGAAGGCATCCGTTCGCGGTGTGTAGAGCAGATATGTCGCCAGGATACCGATCAAGGTGCCGACCATGGCAAGCAGCACGCTTGGGGCAAGCCCCAGCCGCCGCGCCAAAGGCTGCAACAAAGAGATCGTGACCAGCAACAGCGCAAAGGCGCCTGTAATTAAAGGTGTTTCCATAGTTGCAATGTGCCCTGCGAATGCGGCGATTTCAAATTCGCAGGCGAATAAACCGCAATGGGTTTTGCGTTTTCAGCCGCTGTCCGTCTCCCGTGGCCTTCACATTATCGGCTTCCGGCCTTTCTTTCCGACAGCCAGATGCCCCCCAGAACCAGGAAAAGCGCCGTTCCGTGATGCCATTCGAATGGCTCTGACAATATGGAGACTGCCAGGACTGCGGCAAATATCGGAACCAGATTGATGAAGACCCCCGCGCGTGCCGGACCGATCAGTTCCACGCCGCGCATGAAGAATATCTGTGCCAGACAGGAAGGAAACAGCGCGATGTAAAGCACAACCAGCCAGCCCTGAAGCGTCGGCCACTGGGCGGTTTCCGTCGACAGTTCGAACAGGAACCCTGGTATGGACGCCACCACTGAAATGCCGGCGAGAACTGCGAAGAATGTCAGGCTGGACACCTGCGGCCGGCTCCTGAGCGACAGTGTGTAGCCGGAATAAAGCACGCATGCGATCAGCATGATCCCGTCACCCGGGTTCACTGCAAGAGCCAGCAGCGTTTCAACGCTGCCTTGCGCGGCGATCAGGGTCACGCCGGCCAGGGTCAGAAGAATGCCGAAAACCTGGAGCGCGCGCGCCTTCGTGCCGAAAGCGAGAACTGAACCGATCAGCACCAGAATGGGCATCGACCCCTGAATGATGCCGAGATTGACGGCCGTCGTCTGGGTTGCGGCTATGTAGAAGAGGGTGTTGAAACCAACAAAGCCGAAAACGGCCATCAGTGTCATCAGCAGGATGCGAGGACGCATCACGGGCCACTCGGTCTGAATGTTCCTCCATTGTAGCGGCAATAGAATGCCGGCCACGATCACCCACCGCAAAAACACAACCATCATGGGAGAGACTTCACCCACGGCCAGGCGTCCGGCAACCGTGTTGCCGCCCCAGAACAAGGTTGTCAGACCCAGCATGAGGAATGCGTTGCCGTAAGTCAGGTCGCCGAAACGTTTTGCGAGCGCGTACATCGAAATCTTTCTGCGCAAGGGAGAAATGAAAGCACATCGGTAATCGATGATCGGCCCGCAGCAAAGCCCATTCTTTTTGTATACCAACCTATACTGTTAGAGATAATGACCTGGATCTTTTCCAAAATGGAAAAAGTCATGGGAGCGGTCGAACAATTGACGATTGGCCTGTTTGCCCCCAAAACAGCGGTTAAACGTCCACGGACGAAGTGAATTATCGGAGATTAGAGTATGACAGGCCGCATCGACGCCTATGGGTTGCAGGTTGCAGACGTTCTTTATGATTTTGTCAACGAAAGCGCATTGCCGGAAACCGGTGTCGATCAGGAACACTTCTGGAAGAGCCTTTCGGAACTGGTCCACGACCTTGCGCCCAGGAATAGGGAGTTGCTGGAAAAACGTGCAGCCCTTCAGGAAAAGATCAATACCTGGCACAAGGCCAACCCGGGCACTCCGGACATGGAAACATACAAGGCGTTTCTGACTGAAGTCGGATACCTTGTGCCGAAGGGCGAAGAATTCTCGGTCGGAACCCAGAACGTGGATCCGGAAATCGGCCAGGTTGCCGGCCCGCAGCTTGTCGTGCCGGTGATGAACGCACGTTATGCACTCAATGCCGCAAATGCGCGCTGGGGTTCGCTGTATGATGCGCTTTACGGCACCGACGCAATGGGTACCAAGCCCCAACGCGGCGGCTTTGATGAAGCGCGTGGCGCCGAGGTGATTGCCTACGCCCGCAAGGTCCTTGATGACGCCGCGCCGCTTGACGGCGCGAGCTGGTCGGATGTGACCGGCTTTGAGGTGAAGGACGAAGCGCTCCAGATTTCAACGGAAGGCGGTGCAGCATCGCTTGCCGACAAAGCACAGTTTGCTGGCTACTCCGGCGACCCGTCTGCACCTTACAAGGTTCTACTGGTCAAGAACGGTCTTCATCTGGAAATCAACATTGACAGCCAGCATCCGATCGGACGCACCGACAAGGCGAATATCTCGGATGTCGTTCTGGAATCCGCGATGTCGACCATCATGGACTGCGAAGATTCCGTGGCTGCCGTCGATGCGGAAGACAAGGTGGTTGTCTATACCAACTGGCTTGGCCTGATGAGAGGGGACCTGGAGGAGACGTTCGAAAAGGGTGGCGAAACCATCACCCGGCGCATGAACGGTGATCGCAACTACACGGCGCCCGACGGCAACGCCTTGACCCTTCATGGCCGTTCCCTGCTGCTTGTTCGCAACGTCGGCCATCTGATGACCATTGATGCGGTACTGGACCGGGACGGCAACGAAGTGCCCGAAGGTCTGCTCGATGGCATGATCACCGCCTTGATTGCTTTGCACGACATTGGCGCGAATGGCCGTGGTACGAACAGCCGTGCCGGGTCCGCCTACATCGTGAAGCCGAAGATGCACGGTCCGGAAGAAGTTGCATTTGCCTGCGAAATCTTCAATCGCGTGGAAGATGCGCTTGGCATGGAGCGCAACACGCTCAAGATGGGCATCATGGATGAAGAACGCCGGACGACGGTGAACCTTCAGGAGTGCATTCGCCAGGCGAAAGACCGGGTGTTCTTCATCAACACCGGCTTCCTCGATCGAACCGGCGATGAAATGCACACTTCAATGGATGCCGGGCCGATGATCCGCAAGGGCGATATGAAGGCTTCGACCTGGATTGCTGCCTACGAGAACAACAACGTTGATGTCGGCCTTGCATGCGGCCTTCCCGGGCATGCCCAGATCGGCAAGGGCATGTGGGCGATGCCGGATCTGATGCAGGCGATGCTTGAGCAGAAAATCGGTCATCCAATGTCCGGTGCCAACACTGCCTGGGTACCGTCCCCGACGGCTGCAACGCTGCATGCCCTGCATTACTACAAGGTATCTGTCGCAAGCCGCCAGGCAGAGCTGAAGTCACGCGAAACTGCGAAAGTGGAGGATATTCTGTCCATACCGGTCGCGGCTCGCCCGAACTGGGCTCCGGAAGACATTCAGGCCGAACTCGACAACAACGCACAGGGCATTCTCGGTTATGTCGTTCGTTGGGTTGAGCAGGGTATTGGCTGTTCCAAGGTGCCCGACATCAACAACGTTGGCCTGATGGAAGACCGCGCAACCTTGCGTATTTCCTCCCAGCACATCGCCAACTGGCTGCATCATGAAGTTGTCAGTCAGGATCAGGTGATGGAGACCATGAAACGCATGGCCGCCGTTGTGGATGGACAGAATGCAGGTGACCCGGCCTACCATCCGATGGCTGACGACTTCGAAAACTCCGTTGCCTTCCAGGCAGCGTGCGAACTGGTCTTTGAAGGCACCAAGCAGCCAAACGGCTACACCGAACCGGTCCTTCACCGCCGCCGCATCGAGTTCAAGGCAAAAGTCGCCTGATCCTCAAGATCTGCGGTCGCTGGGCTGCCTCTCGGCAAACATTGACTAAAGTTTCAGGAGATCCCGCAGTCTTGTCCGGACAGCGGGACCTCTTGTTCTGAGAATTGGTACCAGGCGGGGTGGTGAAATTGCTTCGCTAGACCCAATCGGCAAAAGAGGGGTTGGCGACCAGAACTCGCCTTGCCGAGTTCACGGGACCTTGGTTAAGCGTTCACGGCTCCTGGGTTTCGCCAGTCTGAAACATATCGGCAAAGCGAACCGGCCAACCCTCGCGGCAGTCGCAGAGCCGCGCCATTGCTGCGCGCGTGCCGGGGCCAACATCCCCGTCTATCGGCCCGCGATACCTGGCCTTTGGCGAGCGGGCGAGCAATCGCTGCAAGGCGAGGGTCGTGGCGTTTGGCCATTCATCGGCCTGCCGCAAGTATGGAAGCGCGCTGCCTGCAGTGAGTGCCTGGAAATAGAGTGATGCCGCTTCCCAAGGTGCCCAATCGAGGCCACTGCCAATCTCGTGGCCATATCCGACTTCCACCATTGCCAGTGGATTGCCGCCTTTCGCCGCTATTGCCGTGAATTTTGCGGAAAGCTCCAGGTCTGACGGGACGCCATCCCCGAGGCGATACCGCCGGGCAAGGAGAACAGCAGCTTCAACGTCGCCAGCTTCGGCCGCCATGTGCAACAGTTGAATACCACGTGAAGGGTTTTGGTGGGCTGTGTCGGTTGTGTTCGACAGGTAAAATTTTGCCAACCGCAAGCGAGCCTCCTGATGACCGCCATTCGCAGCGGCTTCAAGCCACTCAACTCCCTGCCGTTGTTCCTCGTTACTGGCTTTGGTCATCGTAATCAGCCTGGACCCCGCCCTGAATTGAGCGGCGATATCCCCGCCAGCCGCCGCGATTTTGTAGTATTCAAGCGGCGACTTGCCACTTACCACAAGTCGCGCGCCGTTGTTCGTGAAGAAATCCCCCAGGTAACGCGCAGCAGCCATATTTCCGTTTGCAACGGCCTCTTCAATGATCGTCACAGCTTCTTGCGCGTCTTTAAGTCCACCGGGGGCCGTCAACATCGATTTTCCAAGGAAAAAACCAGCTGCCGCATAGCCCAGATCAGTCGAGCGGGACAATGCGGTCCGCGCTCTGTCCGGTAACTTGGCGGCGGTCAGGGCACGTGCCAGCTGATAGTGGCTTCTGGCGCTATTCACGTGACCGGATGTCGCCAGCGTGCAAGCCGTCACCGCCGCGTTGACATCGATCTGCCCAAGCTCCACTCCGGCAGCTTCGCGCGGCCGGTCCGGATCGTCGGGATCTGCGGCAAGCTGATCGCAGGCGCGAATGAGGGGGCTTTCTTCGACAGCAGGTGTACCTTCTCTAACCTGGACCCCTGCAACGGTCTGATCGCTTCGCCGTAGAGCAGCCAACTTATCACGGGCGCGCCCGATCACGTTTTCGGAAGCTACTCCGTCATATTCATCGATGAAATCCTGCCAGCTTTTCTCGGAGTTACGAGAATCGGCGGCAAGGAAGTCGCGGAGGACTTCGGCAGTTGAAGGGCCTGTCGGAGGGGGGGCGGCCAGGTAAATGTCTGCTGCAGGCAACGACCCGTAGGTAAAGGGCTCCTGGAAACCGCGGGTGCTTGTAAACACTGTGTCACGAACCCGGCGAAACAGTTGTCCTATTTCCAATCCGGGTGTTTCCATGTGACTGAGCAAAGCTTCCGCATAAGGGCTGTTGCGACCTGTGCCATCCATGGCGACCGTGCCACTCTTGGCCGAGTAGCCGACCAACACTCCGGCTTGCGGCTCGATTCTGCTAAGACCGCGACTTAGAGAGCGTGTAGATGCGTCTGCCATACGCCGAAGAAATGGATTGTCGCGACATGCATCAAGTAGCAGCAGGCGCAGCGTTTTTGCTCCTTCAACGGCCCTCAGGAACTTGTGCATTTCAGTAGCTTCAAACGTTACATCTGAAGGGTGCTCCAAAATGGCGTCGACAGGGACAAGATAGTTTCTCTGTTCAATCTCGATACCGTGCCCCGCGAAGTAGATGATGGCCATATCTGCGTAATTGGCCTTGCGGGAAAAGTCTCGCAAGGCAACGTTCAACGCGCGCGAGTCCAGGTTGTGGCGCTCCTCCACATCGAAACCCAACCGCATCAGTGCTGCGCCTATGTCAGTCGCATCATGACTGGGATTGGTCAGAGAGGGCACCGAGTTATACTGAGAATTACCGATGACGAGCGCAACGCGAAGATCCTCGGCGGCCTGCAATGGCGACCCAACCAAGACGAGACTGGCAAGCACCCGGATGAAGTGCATGTAGAGCCAGCGCAATGTTGGCATTTCTGCAGCTATCACCATGCAGAATACTACCATGCAGTGCACCTAACGTTAAGTTGCAGAAGGGCCTGTCGCAGAACGTGTTGCAGACAAAGCAGAAACATGTCTGTAGCTGACTTGTCGAAGAACCCTGCAGTTCTGATCGAGCGCTTTCTTTACTCAAAACGGTATAGCGTCTTTCTGAAAACCGAGATGGAATGCAATCGCCTTGATCAGGCTGAGTGCAGGCCGTGTCTTCGCCCATTTCCGTAGAAGATGAGGCTTGACCCTGACACTAGTGTCAATCCGCTAGGCGTGAGTGCGCATCAGATTGCGCAGCTTTTGAAAAAAGGACTTAATGCGGAATGACACAGGAAAACACTTGGCAGGGCAAGGTTGCGATTATCACCGGAGGCAGCTCCGGAATTGGGAAGGCGACAGCGTTGGCGCTGGCAGGACAGGGCGCACAGGTTCTTGTGACCGGTCGCGATGCCGGAAGACTGGTTGATATTGCCGCGACCAGCAAGGCAATAGAAACACTGCAGGCCGATAGTGCTGATCCCGCTAGTGGCGGGCGCATTATTGAGGCGGCGCAAAACCGGTGGGGGCGGCTGGACCTGATCATCAACAATTCAGGTGCTGGGCAGCCGCTACCGATGGAGGCCTATGACGCAGGCCTGATCGCCAGGATGTCAGAGGTGAACATCATTGCACCTTCGCTACTTGTGAAGGAAGGCCGTGCAGCTTTGCGTGAAACCAGGGGAGCCATAGTAAATATCGGAACGGCCGTATCCCGAAACACGGTTCCAATGCTGGCGCATTACGCTGCAACAAAGGCCGCGCTGGAACATTTGACCCGCTCTTGGGCGGTCGAACTTGCAAGCGATGGCATCAGGGTCAACGCGATTGCGCCGGGACCGGTCAAGACCGGAGCGCTGACAGGGATGATGGGCCTGCCGGAAGAGGTGGCGCAGCAGGTCGAGGCACAAGAGGAGGCGCAGATTCCTCTGGGGCGGCGCGGAGTTCCCAACGATATCGTGCCATGGATTTTGCGACTGGGCAGTTCTGAAAATGAGTGGCTGACTGGACAGGTTTTGACGATAGACGGCGGCTGGACGCTTCGAACCTAGTGTTTTCAACAAGGTCGGGCGGATACGCAACTTCCGCCCGATGTCATTGATCTTCGTTCGTGACCTTAACATATATGTCAGGGTTGGTTGGAAAGGTAACGGTATGCAAGCCAAGGAAGCCGCCGAAAGGCTGGGGATCTCGCAACGTATGTTGCGCCACTACGAGAAATCCGGATTGCTGGAAGTTCGCAGGACCGGGAACGGCTACCGTACTTACAGTGAAGCAGATCTTCGCCGCGCAGGGCGTGTTCGAGATTTTATCGCGACAGGATTTTCCACGCGTGAAATCAGAGCGATGAGTGCATGCCTGTCGGATGATGGCGCCGGGCCCTGTGAAGATGGTATCGACCGACTGATGGAAAAGCTCGAACACATTGAAAGACTTCGAGCTGATCTCGGTGCACGCCGGGACGCGGTTCTCGATCGGATTTCAGCGCTCAAGAAGGGGCTTGAGAGCCAGCAGGGACAACGGGCTTCGGCACAATTCGTGGACAGTGACAAGCTTGAGGGACATCTTGTCCAATCGGATAACCGCCCATCAGATCCGGGTTCCTGAATACGATCCTGGTCGTCGGGACACTTGGGTTGCCTTGCTGGAAAGCAGCTAGCCCATTTGGACCTTGCGAAAACATCTTTCTATTCCGTTTCCCGCCCTTAAACGACCGCCGTACTTTTCGTGCGCTTCTTGTTTTCTAACTGGATCCGTTGAGGCTTCATTTTTCAAAGCGGTGCCGCCGGGCTTTCCTGAAAACCGAGATGCAATTCGTTGCCTGTGCAGGGATTTGCCCTGGCAATCTCTTCGTTCAGATCGTGACCAAGTCCTGGTTCGCGAGAAGGGATGACATAGCCATCCTCCCAGCGGATCGGTGTCTTCAGGAGATCGGCGTAAAAACCGTCGAATGTCCGGATGGATTCCAGAACCAGAAAATTGGGGCTGCAGGTGGCCAGCTGAATGTTGGCAAGAGCTACAAGGGGACCACAATAAAGGTGAGGGGCAACCTGCGCGGAGTGGCACTCAGCCATTGCCGCGATTTTCTTGGCCTCCAGAAGTCCGCCGACACGACCGAGATTCATCTGCAGGATGCTGGCTGCGCGCGTCTCCAGAACTCTCGAAAACTCGTACTTGGTGCAGAGCCGCTCACCGGTGGCAACAGGAATGGAAGTGCTGCGAGCAACTTCAGCCATGTCTTCCGGTTTTTCCGGTGGAACCGGCTCCTCGAACCAGAGTGGATCATAAGCCTCCAGCCGGCGCGCCATGCGCTTGGCACCGGACACGGTGAACTGACCATGTGTTCCGAACAGGAGATCGGCTCTGGTGCCGACGGCTTCGCGAATGGCTCGGCAAAAATGCTCCGACCGCTCTAGATCCTCAAGGCTGGGTTGGTGGCCATCGTAGATTGTATAGGGGCCTGCCGGGTCGAATTTCACAGCCGTGAAGCCTTGAGCCACCGCTCTTGCGGCGGCCTCGGCAGCAAGGCCGGCATCGTTATAAACGTTTGGTTCGTTTGGATCCGGATAGACGTCTCCATCGTCGGGGTAGAGATAGGTGTAGGACCGCAGCCGCTCGTGTACCTTGCCTCCTAGGAGCTCATAGGCCGGTTTGCCGGCTGCCTTGCCGATTATGTCCCAGCAGGCCATCTCAAGGCCTGACAGAACGCCCATCACGGAGACATCTGGCCGCTGGGTATACCCGGCGCCATAGGTCTTGTGCCAGAGCTTCTCGATGTGGTGAGGATCTTCGCCTTCGAACTGCCGGGTGAAAACGTCCTTTGCCATCTCGGCGACCAGATGAGGACCGAACGTGGCATTGTATATTTCACCGTATCCGACGATGTTGCATGCCGTTACCAGCTTGACGAATATGAAATATCGGCCGCCGTGGCGTGGCGGTGCATTTTCAACGACAAAGGTCTCGATCCGGTCGAGCTTCATGGGGATCCCGCCTAACTTGCGTTGCTGATGGTAATCGATTTCACCTTGGTATAGGCGTCCAGCCCTTCCCAACCTTTTTCGCGACCGTATCCTGATTTCTTGTTGCCGCCGAACGGCAGTTCCAGGCCGCCCGCCCAGTAATCATTGATCGAAACCTGACCGCAGTCCATTGCCGAGGCAACCCGCATCGACCGACCGACATCGCGGGTGTAGACGCTGGCGATCAGGCCGAATTCGGTACCGTTGGCCAATGCAATCGCCTCGTCTTCCGTTTCGAAATTCTGAACGGAGAGAACCGGACCGAAAATCTCGTCCTGAATAGCGGGGTCATTCGGCGCCAGATCAGCGAGAATGGTCGGCTGGAAGAACCATCCCTTGCCGGTGTCCGCATCTGTTGTCACGTCACCACCAGTAAGCAGGTTCGCTCCTCGCGCTTTTGCCGCATCCACATGGCCCTTGATACGAGACAGATGCAGTTCGGAGTTGATCGCACCCATATCCGGAGCAGTCAGGCCATGACCGACCTTGATCGATGCAGCCCGGGTTTTCAGTACGTCGAGAATGTCGTCCCTGATCGACTTGTGCAGGATCAGCCGTGATCCTGCGGAGCAGATCTGGCCGGAGTTGGAGAAAATGGCCCAGTATGCACCGTCGGCGACCTTTTCCGGATCGGCATCTTCAAACGCAATCAGGGGCGACTTGCCGCCAAGTTCAAGCGTCAGCCGCGTAACGTTCGGAGCCGCCATCTGTGCGACATTGACACCGGTGGTGACGGAGCCGGTAAAGGTCAGTTGCTTGATGCGCGGATCGCGGGCCATCTTGGCCCCGATATCGGAGCCGAGCCCGGTGACAACGTTTACAAGCCCCTCCGGCACGCCTGCCTCACAAAGCAGTTCGGCCATTATCAGCGCTGTGAAAGGCGTTGTCTCTGCAGGTTTGGCAACCACCGAGCATCCGGCTGCAAGTGCTGGCGCAACACCGCGCGCAAAAGTCGATGTCGGGTAGTTCCATGGAATGATGTGACCCGTGACCCCAACCGGTTCGCGCACCGTAAAGGCGGTGTAATCTGTGCCCAGATTGACCGAGCGTCCATCCAGTTTGTCGGCGGCACCGGCATAATACTCAAAAAGCCTGGCTGAGGATTGAACGTCCCCTTGCGCCTCGGCAAGTGTCTTGCCGCTGTCGATCACTTCAATGACGGACAGTCGGTCCGCGTTTTCTCTAAAGACCCTGGCGACGTTGTTGAGGATACGGCATCGCTCACCTGGAGAAACCTGGCGCCAGTGCTTCGCCGCGCGCTCCGCCACCTCGATCGCCCAATCCATTTCAGCATCATCACCGAGAGAAAATTCAGCAAAGGCCTCGGCGCGACCCGGATCCAGGCTTTCCATTTTGCGTCTGGAAGCCGGCAGCACTTTTCCGTCAATGAAATGACCTTCAGGCAGGGCGATCAACCTGCCGGTTCTCAGATAGTCTTGCGCGATTTCCTGGGCGGTCATCTTATGCTCTTTTCCGGTCTTCAAGAATGAGATCTGCACCTCTAAGGGCCAGCATCATGGTTGGGGCATTGGTATTGCCTGAGGTGATATTTGGAAAGGCGGAAGCGTCGATGACCCGCAGCTTTTCAATACCATGAACTTTCAGTCGGCTGTCGACAACAGCAGTCGTTCTGTCGTCTCCCATGCGACAGGTGGAAACGGGATGGAAGACGGTTGAGGCGCGCGCGCGGAAGTCGGCGAGGATGCCTTCGTCATCCAGGTCGGCAAGATGAGGGGAAACCGAAGTCTCGACCAGACTGCTCAGCGCCTTGCTTGCCATGAGTTTCTGGCAAAGTCGCCCACCGGCAATCACGGATTGCCGATCGTCTTCTGTTGTAAGCGAGTTGGGCTGGATGCCGGGTGCGATGCCCGTGTCGCCGCTTTTGATGTCCACCCGCCCGCGGCTGGTTGGGCGGGCAGGTTGAGCGCAGATGATGAAGCCGTTGAAAGGGTCGATCGCAAGTCGTGATCGGTCATTGTGAGGTGTCAGGCGATAGCTGATCGGATTGAAATAGAGCTGCTGGTCAGGGCGGCTCAAGTCAGGGGCGGAGCGGACAAATCCCCCACACTGATTGACCGACAGAGACAATGGTCCCTTGCGCGTGACGGCATATTGAAACGCAGCCAAAGCCTGTCCCCAGAGAGGACGTAGCACTGCGTTCAGCGTGGGTTCTTTAGCAACAAATGTGAAGTTGGCCGCCAGGTGGTCCTGCAGATTGCCTCCGACATTGTCATTCGCATGGATTACTTCAATTCCGAGATTTCTTAGCAGTGCTCCAGGGCCTATGCCCGAGACCTGAAGCAGTTGCGGTGATCCGATCGCGCCTGCCGACAGGATCACTTCCTGCCGGGCGACAATTCGCTCACCACTCGCCAGCTCGACACCTTCTGTTTTCCTACCCTGCAGCAGAATGCGTCTGACAGGGGCGTTCTTCCGCACGATCAGGTTTTTGCGTTTCAAGGCCGGTCGCAGGAAGGCACGGGCCGATGAGCACCGAATGCCGTTCATTGTGTTGATCTGGTAAACACCGCCGCCCTCCGGATCATCGCCGTTGAAATCCTCGGTCCAGGGGAGGCCGACTTCCCTGATGGCGCTGAAGAAGTGGCGGTTCAGCTTGTGCACCTGGTCGGTTACGTTCTGTACCTGGATTGCTCCGTTGCCATGACGATCGCCATGAGGTGTTACTTTGGTTTCAAGACGTTCAAACGTTGCCTTGACGTTCCGCCAACCCCACCCTTGAGCACCGGAACTTTCCCAGTCGTCAAAGTCACTTGGCAATCCGCGGCAATAGACCATAGCGTTGATCGAGCCTGATCCGCCCAGAAGCCTGCCACGCGGCCAGAAGGAGCTGCGTCCACCAAGTTCCTCATCAGGTTCGGTTCTGAATTGCCAGGTACGCTTGGGATCGGAATTGAGCTTGCCGTATCCGAGCGGTAGCGACACCCAGGGAGAAGAGTCCGAACCACCCGCTTCCAGCAGCACGACGGTCGTGTTCTGATCTTTGCTCAGCCGTTCCGCGAGTATGCAGCCGGCGGAGCCCGCGCCGACGATTATGTAATCGACTTTATTCATTCACGGCGAATCCCGAAGTGCTCACTTTGGACACAGTTTCGGCGACGTATTGCAATTCCTGAAGCGAAAAAAAATTTGGTCTGGCATTGAAAATTTTTGAAGGACAGTATTGATAGAAAAGGCCGGTTGGCTTCCGGCCTCCTTCAAGTTGGTTTGCTCGGAGCTGTGCGATTGAATGGCATACAATCTTCCTCCTCTGCCGTGGTTACGGTCTTTCGAAGCTGCCGCTCGTCTCGGCAATTTCACGCGGGCAGCTGAGGAACTGCTGATCACGCCAGCGGCAGTCAGCTATCAGGTCCGTCAACTGGAGCAGCATCTTGGGTATCCGCTCTTTGAAAGGGCTCACCGGGAATTGTTGCTCACGCGTCTAGGGCAAACCTACCTGCCGACGGTCGAAAAGGCTTTTTCCGATCTGTCCATTGCGACGGTTTCCGTTTTTGGCGAACGGGATCGCCAGCCCGTGCGGTTCAGGTGTCTGAACAGCTTCGGTCAGCTTTGGATGATCCCGAGGATCAGATCCTTCCAGGAGGCACATCCAGGCATCGAATTGCAGATGATCTCGGCGTCCTGGGCAGAAACGTTAAGCCCGGAGCTCTTTGACATCGATGTTCGGTTCGGTGACGGCAGCTGGGCCGACGGAGCGGTGGAGTTTCTGCTGAACGATCCGATCATTCCAGTCTGTCATCCGGACCAGGCACTTCCGGTGGGCAGAAACGATCTCGTGTCACTCGGCGAGGCAACGCGCCTGGACATTATGGGTGTTGTCGACACCTGGGAAAACTTCTTCCGAAACTTCGGATATGCGGTTCCGCCCCGGAATGGATTGCAGGTTGACCAGACCCTGTCTGCATTGGAGTTGGCTGCGCTAGGACACGGACATGCCCTTGTACTTCAAACCCTGGCAGCCCCTTATCTTGCGAGTGGCAGACTGATCCGATCTTGCGAACGCAAACTCAAAAGCCGGCACAGCTACTATCTTGTAACCGATAGACCGCGGCAGGCGCTCGGTCCTGACGCGCAGATCTTTTGCGACTGGATGATCAAGGAGCTGGGGACCACTTGAGAGGCTTCCAGTGTTCCGTCAGTCGATCGAGAACGTGTATTCAAACAATCGCTCGATCGGATCGGACGGCTTGGGGTCATCGTATCGGTTCAGATCCAGCAATCCTGCCTGAACCGCATTTTGCGCGTTCATGTGAGCTTGCACGAGGTCATAGGTCGACCAGAATTCCGGATGGGTTCTTCGAATGCCGAAGCGGTCGATAACGTCCACATAGGCATCCTGACTGTCTATCTCTCCGACGGCTTCAGCAAAGGCGGGCAGGTCCTTCGAGCTCACCTTGAACACGAAGTTCGGATAGCTGCCGAACTGACCCGGAACGATCGTGAGTGTGTCCTTGTCCGGTTCACGGCGCAGGTCCTCGTTGAAAATGAAGGCGACATTGCTGTGCGCCTTGTCATGCGCCAGAGTGAAGACTTCTTGCGCTGTTTCAGTTTCCACCAACAGCACGGAAAGATCCGGCAGATACTTGGCAAAGGGAGCCGGCTGTACCGTAAGCGGGCGAAGCTGGCCTGCTATCGATTCAGGCGGGGCGCAAACATCACCTTCACATCGATTTATCGGGTCGCTGACCGGCCAGATCATGGGTTCGATTTCCAGCAGCTGAGTAAGAAACTCGGCTTTCGGTTGACCTGTCTCGAACGTCACGCCGGTAGGAGAGGTGGTATCAAGCGGCGTCTCTTTCCAAAGGTCAACCAGATTGACGAGAGGGCCGCGGTACCAGCTGTCATGCATCGGACGACGGACTTTCGGCGGCATGAAATTCAGGAACATGCGTTCGCCTTCCCGGCGCAGGCTATCCATGTAGATCCGTGTCGTCAGTTGATGCTCGACATTGCCGAAAACATCAAACCCGGCAACAAGATCGTAGTAAATCCGCTCAAACAGAGGGAAATCGATCACCCACGCGGTTTCCGGAACAGTGCCCTCATAGCCCGTCACAACGGATGCCGATGAGAAATTGCGATAGATGGTCAGGCGCGCATCGATATTCGTGCCGTCGCCGTCCCAGATGTCCTGATATCCCAATCCGCCCCTTTGATCGGCCCGCACGGCATAGCGGTCGCGCCTGAATGCCTGGTACTTGACCGGGCCTGCCAGCAGAAAACTGTTCAGTCTCTCCTTGAGTTTGCCGTCGGCTTCGGCAACAGGGAGTTCCAGCAATGGAATGGCATTTTCCAGGAATGTCGGATCGGTGACGGACAGGTCTGAATCCGGTGCAAGGAATGAGACCCAGAACCGGTCCTGAATGACATTTACGGCAACCTGGCCGTAACAGACCGGGCCGCGGATGAACGAGCGCACGAAGTAGAGCGCATTATCCAGCAAAAACTGGTAACGGCTGCGTGCCGGAATGGCCTGGAAGGTCGAGAGTGGGTTGCCCCCCGCCGAGTTCGAATATGGCGGCAGCGTATCTACGGTCCAATCCGGCCTCTGAAAGAGATCGTGATACCTCTTCAATCGCGCCGGACCGATTTCATAAACGATATGTTCCTTGTGTAGGATCGTGCCGTCTATCGGGATAATCCGGTAGTGAAATGTGCTGCCCGGATCATCGAATGGGCGACGCGACGGGATCTCATCCGGTGGCATGCCTGAAGGTGTCCGGGAGCGGATGATCCGGTAGAACCGGTCAGGGCTGTCGCCTTCCAGATATAGATGTGCGAGGAAGAGATGCTCGAAGATGTAGCGAGCGGTCAGTCTGGATTTCAGACTTTCCTGATTGAAGAAATCCTCGATTTCCTGGATCTGCTGTCTGATTGCCTCAGGTCGTTCGGTCGTGCTTGTGTCCGCCGGAGCTCCGTCGGATGCCCAGGCGAGCAGGCGTTCATAGTCTTTATTCGGCAGAGGGGCAGTTGCGAAAGGCATGCCGCCAAGAGGATGATCGGACAGGTAATCGCTTACTTCCGCAGGAGCTGGACAGCTGTTTTTTCGGGAAGGGCCAATATCAATCGTGTCCGGAAGTGCTGCCCCCAGGGCAAATGCATTCCTGCGTCCGGCCATCAGCAATTGCTCCAGAACCGACGGCGAACCGTTGCCTTGCGTGACGGAGAAGAAGCCTTTCTTCCGCCACTCGGGAACGGTCTTGGCATCGATGCCCAGGCGGGTCATCGGTGCATCCTGTAACCGGGAGGAATCGTAGACCCTTGCCTTGGTCGCGCCGCGTAGCCAGCCGTCAGAAGAAGACAGTTTCAGTTGGCATGGTGCGTCATAGCACCCATGGCAAACGACGCAACGCTTGTTAAGAACATCCTGAATTGGGGCAGGACTGCTCGATACAGTTTCTTCGGTTGCGAAGGTGTTGGTGTTGCCGAGGGTGAAAAGAAAAACTGTCAGCAGGAGGACCGGCAACAAGCCATGACAGAATGGATGAACAAACTGCATCGACCGGCGGCTGGTGACCTGCTGCATTGGCTGCCTATCCCTCGTTGTCATCCATGCGCGGACGCGTCTTCCGGCTTGGATCATCCGGTCCCTTGTAAGTGACCAGGTAAGCCCAGGCAGCATAAAGGCAGATGCCACCGGCGATAAAGACCCAGGTTGTGCTTCCGGTCAGATATTCTAATCCCGTCCAGCCGGCACAAAAAGCCACCAGCAGTATCCGGCACCAAAGCGGATCCAGCCAAGGATGTTCAACAGGTCCAAACACAGTTTCGCCCTTCTTGTAAGTCATCTGGTCCGTGCCTGCGGCACGCTTCTGCCGTTAGGGGAGCCTCAAGAGACTGCAAAATCAAGCGAAATCTGGACGAAACAATCTGATTTCACCTTGAAACCTACGGCTGTTCAAGGGAAGGTGGCGCCACCTTCCAGGCTGCAAACGAAAGCGATATCGAGAGGAGCCGGCGACACGACATGTTGACAGCCCTTGATCTTCTGACAGCGAACGATACGCCAGGTCAGCATGCGCCCTCCTATTACGCTGCGACCGCCAATCGACAAACTTCTTTTCCTGCGCTTCAGGAGACGCTGACGTGCGATGTCTGCATTATTGGCGGAGGTTATACCGGGCTGTCGGCTGCACTCCATTTGGCCGAACGGGGGCTGGATGTCGTTCTTCTGGAAGCTAACAGAATTGGTTGGGGAGCGTCAGGCCGCAATGGCGGACAAGTTGGTTCCGGACAACGTGTTGAACAGACGGTTCTTGAACAACGTCACGGCAAGGCACATGCAAAACTGCTGTGGCAGCTGGCGGAAGAATCGAAAGCGTTGGTGAAGTCACTGATCGCAGAGCATGACATCGCCTGTGATTACACGCCCGGCATTCTGCACGCCGATCACCGCAAAGGCTTCGTCGAAGACAGCCGTGACTACGTTGAGCATTTGCGCCTGGTCTATGGTTACGAGGACATCCATTTCGTCAGCGGTGACGAGATCGGCAGTCATGTGGGGAGCCCGCGTTACTACGGCGGCTCGCTTGATATGGGAGCAGGCCACCTTCATCCGCTCAATTTCGCCTTGGGGCTTGGTGAAGCGGCAACAGGCGCCGGTGCAACGGTTTTCGAAACCACCAGGGTAACGGAGATCGAAGGCAAGGGACGGGCGAAGGTCACCGTCAAAACCGAACAGGGTAGTGTCCAGGCCGGTCACCTGATCCTGGCTTGCAACGGCTATCTTGGTGGGCTCGACCGGCAAACAGCTGCGCATGTCATGCCGATCAACAATTTCATCGTGGCGACGAGACCGTTTTCTGGAGATCAGGCCCGCGAAATCATTCCGAACAACGTTGCCGTCGCCGACAGCAAGTTCGTCATCAACTATTTCCGCCTTTCTGCGGATCGCCGTTTGCTTTTTGGCGGCGGGGAAAACTACGGCTATCGTTTTCCTGAGGATATCAGGTCTTTCGTTCGCGAACCGATGCGGGAGATCTTCCCGCAACTTGCGGATACGGAGATCGATTTCGGCTGGGGAGGGACACTTGCAATCACGCCGAAGCGGATGCCCTATTTCGCAAGACTTGCTCCCAATGTGCTGACAGCCAGCGGTTATTCCGGACATGGCGTTGCAATGGCCACTCTGGGTGGGCAGATCCTCGCAGAAACCGTCGCGGGAACCGAGGGGCGGTTTGATGCGTTTGAAAAGCTGAATATTCCGGCGTTTCCAGGTGGAGACAAGCTTCGTTCTCCATTGCTTGTATTGGCAATGACCTGGTTCTCGCTGCGCGACAGGCTTGGAATTTGAGATGTTGCAACTTCGTACCGATACGAGAAAGACCATAGACAGCTACTGGGAAGCCAGTATCACGCAGCCTCGGCAAGACAGACAGCTGATCGGCAATGCGTCGTTTGATGTTGCGATCATCGGTGGTGGATTCGCCGGACTGAGTGCTGCCATGAAACTCGCCCAGGCAGGTGTGTCTGCTTGCGTGCTTGAAGCAGAACATGTCGGTTATGGTGCGTCCGGGCGAAATGGCGGTTTTTGTTGTCTTGGGGGAACAAAGCTCGACGAACGTCAATTGATCCGCAAGTACGGCCTGGAGGAAGCGCGCAAGTTCGTCGCCTATCAGGTTGCGGGCATTAATCTGGTCAGGCAACGACTGGAGGACTGGGGCATTGACGCTGATCGGCATTCGCAAGGCGAGATTTCCCTGGCTCACCGCCGGAAGGACTTTTCGTCCCTGAAATCGGAAGCGGATTTTCTCAAAGAAAATTTCGGTATCAATGCGAGGTTGCTGACAAAAGCAGATCTTGATGCGGAAGGGTTCGGCGGTCCCGGTTTCTTCGGCGGTCTGCATATGCCTTACGGATTTGCCCTAAACCCTATGAAATACGTTCAGGCGCTGGCCGGACAAGTCAGAAACGCGGGCGGCAAGATATTCAGCAAGTCTGCAGTCACCAATCTGAGCCGTGATGGAGATCGCTGGTGTCTGGAAACGGAGCACGGCTTTGTCCGCGCGAAGAAGGTGGTTTTGGCCGGTAACGGATATGCGCGCGAAGATGCGCCCAAATGGTTGCACGGGCGTACCTTGCCGGTGATGTCATCGATCCAGGTGACAAGACCACTGAGCGACAATGAATTGGCGGCCCAAGGCTGGACGTCGGATACGATGGCTGCGGACACTCGCATTTTACTACATTATTTTCGCTTGATGCCGGATCGGCGTTTCCTGTTCGGAACTCGTGGCGGCATCTTCGAAAATGCGCCTGCACTCGCAGCGATGCGAAAGCGCGCTCGCGCTGATTTCCAGTCGATGTTCCCTGCCTGGGCCGACGTTGAAACGGAGTTCAACTGGCATGGCCACGTTTGCCTGGCTCGTTCCTTGACGCCTTTTGTCGGGGAAGTACCGGGAATGGAGGGAGTATTTGCCGCGATGGGATGGCATGGCAGCGGTATCGCGATGGCGTCGATTTCCGGAGAAAAAGTTGCTGGCCTGATTACCGGAGCAATCAGACCGCAAGACTTGCCCATGCCGTTGCAGCAGCCGTTCAGAAAGTTTCCGTTTCCGGCATTCCGCCGGCTTTATCTGCAAGGGGCCTACTGGTTGTATGGCTGGAAGGACCGCTGAGGCAGACGTCGGAGGTCCGACAACTGCCAGCTGCCTATTTCACTTCGATGACATACTTGTCGACAACATTGCGGATTTTGCCCGAGCCTGCGGTGTACATGTCCATGACGTAGCCTACTTTGAAAACGTCCTTGCCCCGCTAGCCGCGCTTGGGCTTGTAGTAGACGGCAGTTCCTTTGACGCTTTGACCTGCGCAACGACCTGCACCCTCGCTAAGCTTATAGGATACCTGCTTAAAGGACACAGTGCCGTGCTCTGGTTCTTTGGTAACCCCCATTTTTGGTATCGCTCCAGCCTTACAAAATGGCCCATAGGTCGCGTGCGCACCCACAGGAGAGGTTTTATTGGCTGGAATTGTACGGCGGATTGTGTCTGCCTGCGCAACAGTGGAAACAGCGATGAGAATCAATGCACTCAAGAAAATGCGCATGATAGCCCCCTATCAGATTTCTATAGTGCGCCGTTCATAATTTGCAATCTGGGGTTAGGCAATCGTTGTGGTCCGTCAGTTATGCTTATCTGTGTCAAGTGTTGCAAATATGCATTGTCAAACAATGAGTTGTAGTAAATTTTGACTGATGCAAGGTCAGTTTTCAGGCTTTGGATTGGTGATGGAAAGAGGTGAGGGATGAGTGAAGGTTTCACGATACGAAAAGGGCAGGTAGGTGACCTTAGAACCCTCTACGAAATCTGCCTCAAGACAGGTAACGGAGGGAAGGATGCAACTCCACTTTACAATCACCCCGAGCTAATTGGCCAAATATACGCTGCCCCCTACGTGGCACTTCCAGGTCTGATCAGTTTTGTCGCTGAAGACAGCGAGGGTGTTGTCGGTTATGCAGCTGGAGCAGCTGACACACGCGACTTTGAGAACCGTCTCGAGGTCGAGTGGTGGCCGGATCTGAGGAAACGTTATCCGGATCCGGGCCTGGAACGTGAAGATCTGTCGCCAGATGAAACGCGCGCGAAGACCATTCATCACCCAAGTCCGGTCCCGGACGATATCGTGCGTGAGTATCCGGCCCACATCCACATGAACTTGTTTGAACGGGCTCGGGGCAGGGGTGTTGGATCGGCGCTTTTGGAAAGCTGGATCGGAGCCGCAAAGGAGCAGGGTGTTCGCGCGGTTCATGCCGGGGTCAGCGGAGCCAATCATTCCGGGTTGAAATTCTGGTCGGCTCGAGGGTTCAGGCAAGTGCGCGTTGATCCGCAGAACGGATCCAACGGAACCATCTGGACCGGACGTCTGATCTGACATCTTCTTGCGCTCGATCAAGGCGGTTTCTCGTTCAAGGCCTAACTGTATCCCTACTGGAATGGAGATTGACTTGCCTGCGACATCCAAACAGGAACTTCAGACCGCTTCGGAAAAGGAATTCGGCAAACTGCAATGCCTTATTGATGAGCTGCCGGAACAGCTGTGGCTCGAAAAGGACGAAGAAGGCATCACACCGAAGGATGTCATTGCCCATCGCGCTCATTGGATAGAACTCTTCTTGGGGTGGTATGCCGACGGACAGCAGGGGTTAGAGGTCTTTTTTCCCGCCAAGGGCTACAAATGGAATGAAATCAAGCGTTACAACGCCGATTTGCGGCAACTGCAGTCAGGGCTGACCTGGACATCCGCACTCAGTGAACTGTCAGGCAAACATGTGGAGCTGACGGCTCTGATCGAAAATCTTTCAAACGACCAGCTTTACGGCGCGCCAATGAAAGGTGCCAAGAACCATTGGGCCACCGGACGCTGGGCGGAGGCTGCCGGACCAAGTCACTACAGATCGGCAACCAAGTATCTGCGACAAAGGCTCAAGGCGTTCCGAAGATCCTCCGGCACGTGAGAATGACTGATGAGCATTCAGGCGCGGCGCCGAACCTTCGCGACATTGACTTCGCTCCAGATCTCAAATCCGAGTTTCTGATAAAGTGCTATGGCGCCGTGATTGTCGGCAAATGCGTGCAAAAACGGCGTGTCGCCACGTGCTCGTATTTCTGACGCCACATGCCGGGAAAGAGATGTTGCCAGACCGCGTCCCTGGAAATCCGGATGCGTGCAGATCCCGCTGACTTCGGTAAAACCATCCAGATTAAGGCGCGTCCCAGCCATCGCGGCCAGGCGTCCGTCAATTTTAACTCCCCAAAATGTTCCAAGTTCCGGTGTCCGGTGTTTGAACGGGCCAGGTTTCGTCAGGTCCGCCAGCGCGACCATATCAGGCACGTCTGATGACAAGAGTGGGCAAATGTCAGGCCCGTGTCGCCTTGGCATGGAGGGAGTCTTTTCGGTCATGAGGACGCCGAGCGCAGAGAATTCGGCTTCGACGGCTGACGGCAGGGAAATCGCTTCTTTCTGAAGCAGGTAAACATAATCATCACTGGGTCCGATAAGATCGGCCAAAGCCTGAAGCGCCTCCGGCGAATTGTCTTTCGAAGCCGCGAATGGAGAGATCTGTGGATCGAAACGGACTGCCAGGGGATTGCATTGTGCAAATTTCTCTTGGCGCGAAGTAAGGGCAGACCAGACGATGCGGTTGAAGAGTTGCGACATGAGCTTCTCACCCTGCCTTTCGTATTGATTTCTGTTCGAAATGAGCAGCGGTCTGGTCCCAGCGTTTCAAAACCTCTTGGGCTTCATCCGGCACATAGCAGCGTTCATAGTCCGGTCCTTGAAACGCAATAATGTTTTCCAGGGATTGGAAGCTCATGATCGTCATGAACTCTACTTCACCGTCACATTCTCGCCGGAGCACTTCTATTCCGAGAAATCCGGGGATTTGTTTGGCTTCGATGCCCGGTATGACGGATGTCGTCAGAACCTCAAGATAGGTGTCGGCGTTTTCGGGGGTCGTCCAACCGTGCCAAATTCTCTTGATCATGAGCTGGTTTCCTTCGCTCCTGTAAGGTGATCCCAATCGGGCACCGGGTGCTCGGGCAGACGGGTCATGAGTGGGGCGGAGGTCAGTGCGTCTTCCAGCTGGGCAAGCTGGTCCAGGAACGAACCGTCGAGGTCGGAACAGGCATCTTCCACGGCCAACAGGATGTTCGGCCACAGTGCTTGCTTGAAGTAGCCAGCCTTGTTCTTGCCGTCATCGGTCAGCGCGATCTTGCTGATACGCTTGTCGTTGTCATCCTGCATCGCTTTGACGAGACCGGCGGTTTTCATCTTGTTGATCATGCGGGTCACGCCCGGCTGGGTTTGTCCAAGTGCCCTGGCCAGGTCGCCTATGCTCATGGGGCCGCTCCTATCAAGCGCAGCCAGTACCGGATAGTGCGGAGTGGGCAGATCCGTTCCGGTGAGCTCGGCCGCCACTTCCTGCGTTTGAGCCTGAAGCTTTTCACCAATCCGTTTGAGTCTGCTTCCCAGGGTTCCGTACCCAAGACTGCGTACAACATCTTCCACCATGACACACTCCAATTACATAACAAGATATATAACAAGGTATGTAAATTTCAAGATCAGGCATTGATCTTTTTGAGAATTTAATATAACTATAAAGTTATGGAACAATCTGGTTATACAAGTGGTCCCTCGAATCTGGATGCGGTATTTGCCGCGTTGGCTGATCCCACACGCAGGGCAATTTTGACGAGGCTTGCCTCGGGTGAGGCTTCGGTGAACGAAATCGCGGCACCGTTCGAAATGAGCCAACCCGCAGTATCAAAGCATCTGAAAGTGCTTGAACGGGCGGGATTGATCACGCGAGGTGCAGACCGGCAACGCCGGCCTGCGAAGCTCCACGCGGAGCCGATGAAGGACGCGATCGCGTGGCTGGAAGAGTTCAAGGAGTTCTGGTCCTCGAGTTTCGATCAGCTTGACGCTCTTCTTGAGGATTTGAAAAACGTGGATCGATGGGAGTAATGCCGTGTCTTTACCTGAATTCATTTTAGACAGACGTTTCGATGCCCCAAGAGAACTTGTCTGGCGCGCCTGGACCGAACCTGACCTGTTGGCCCGGTGGTATGGACCCGGCGTGGAAACCATCATTCACAAGCTGGACGTTCGACCGGGTGGACTGTGGCTGAATGAGATGAAGTTCGGTGGCGGATCGCATTACCAGAGGGTGGAATACACTGAAGTCGTGGAGCCGGAGAAACTTGTCTGGCTTCACTCCGTTTCAGACGATGCGTGGGAAATTGCCGCAAATCCGATGATGCCTGACTGGCCGCGCGTGCTTCTGACAACGGTTACGTTTACCCAGAATGGTGACCATACAGACGTCCGCCTCGTCTGGAGCCCTCACGAAGCAAGTGCTGCGGAAATCGAATGTTTCGCCGGAGCCGTCAGCGGTCTCGACAAGGGGTGGGGCAAAGGCATGGAGCTGCTCGAGCAGTTGCTTGAAGAATTGCAGAAGTAATTCAGTTGCTTTGATGTTGATCTTTCCGAGCCGGCATCCAACTGGTTCAGGATCAATATGAAAAACCGGTCCTACCATCTCAATCACTCGTTGCTTGGGATGGTGGGCGTCGGATCATTGCACCTGTCCCTTTGTTGTAGTGCTTGTCATTGGTCCGGACTATCCGGATTTGTCCTTCGCGAAGATATCCATGGGCTGTCCAACTTCGAGAGTGATGAAGGCAGAAGGGGCTAGGTTGGCTTCCCGTTTTGCCTGTTCCAGAAGTTCAATAGGTTCGTTTCTTGGCTCGGCACTCAGTTGGAATGTGCCGTAGTGCATTCCGATCGACTTCTTTGCCCTCAGATCGATATGGGCCTGAACTGCTTCGTCCGGATTGAGGTGCACCGATTTGAACATTGTTCTTGGGGCATATGCGCCGATTGGCAGAAAGGCCAAGTCAACCGGTCCAAAACTCTCATATGCCCGTTTGTAGTGATCCGCATAACCACTGTCTCCGCCAAAATAGATCTTCCTGTTTCCTATCTCCATGAGGAAGCCGCCCCAAAGAGTGGAATTTCGATCAGTTAGAGTACGGCCAGAGAAGTGCTGGACTTCCAGAAACCAGAGTGTGAAGTCATCTGACACAGCGATGCTGTCCGACCAGTCCATTTCATGAACACTGTCGGCAGATGCCAGACGTTTCCCGACACCCAGGCCAGTGTAGATTTTGGGATTGTCACGTTTGATCAGCTTATCCATAGATGCCAAATCCAGGTGATCATAGTGATCGTGACTAACAATTATCATGTCGATCTTCGGCAGAACGGCAATTGCAACTCCCGGGTCGTGAACTCTCTTTGGACCAACAAATGAAAGGGGGCTTGTCCGTTCGGAAAACACTGGGTCAGTCAGAATGTTGAACCCGTGTACCTGAATAAGGAAAGTCGCATGATTGATGAATGTCACCCGAATGCTGTCTCCTGAGACACTATCTCGCGGTGCGATATCGCTGATTGAATCCACCCATTCAGGCCATTCGGCTCTTGTTGTGTCCGAAGTAAGTCCATGCCACGCAATTTCCCAGAAGGATCGCATTTCGGGAAGCTCGCTGTTCCGGAACTCTCCATCTTTGAAATTGGGAGACATTTGACTGTCATCTGTCTGAGGAGCCGTGCAAGAGGCGATGAAGACGCCCGTCGACAAAGCAATCGGGACACAGATTTTTGTCAGCAGCATTATTAGTCATCCAAACTGAAGTGAATCGGGTGATTGCGACCAATGTGTGCCTATGCATCCTGCGGGTGCGGGTGCGGGTGCGGGTGCGGGTGCGGGTGCGGGTGCGGGTGCTGGATTGGTGATGACAACGCCTGCTAGCGGTACGCGGCGGTCAATTCTTCGAGCTCATCCCAAAAGTCGGCTGACTTACGAGTGTTCATACTTGGGTCGTTGTCGGGGAGGTTCATGACACCACACACATTGTGCCAATAGGTTCCGTTCGGTAGATCTTGAGTTGCCGCGATCAGCGCCGCCTGGGCACCCTGATCTTCGGAAATCAAGAAATTACCTGCGAGCCAGTGGCGGAAGCTGTTGTCTGGAAAGCCACCAAAACCACTTAAGATCACACCGGGATGTACAGCATAAGCCCGGACATTTGCGCACCTCCTGACAAGCTCTCGCATCTGCCAGAGGTTGCCCAATTTGGTGCCTCCATAGGCCTCGCTTCGTTTGTAAACTTCCGGATTGGCATCACAATGATCGGTGACGACATAAGCTTCACCGGTCGTCATGATAATTCGAGCATCTTCAGCGAACAGCCGGTGGCGGAACATCAACTGATAAAGCAAATGGTGACCCAGAACATTCACCGCGAACGTCATTTCGATGCCGCTTGCAGTCAACTTTTTCTCCGGTAACCAAATTCCCGAATTGCAGATCAGAACATCAAATTGTCGATCTTTGATTTGCTCGACGGCATCAGTAACTGAATGAAGATCCGACAGATCGCATTTGATCGACTGCACTTCGGAAAGTTCTGCTTTGCCTTGCGAAACACCGCGGGAAAGCGAGACAACTTGTGCGCCACGTCTCAGCAAACCACGTGAGACAAACTCACCGACACCGGCAGTCCCGCCGGTAACAAGCACATTCTTTCCTTCTAGAAGCGGCTCATCCGGGCAGATCCGACTGTTCGAACGCTGGCGATACATACAGCGCAACAAGCGGAAAAAACTTCCTCGAGCCGCTTTGTATGACGTTTGGTCTATGGACACGTTTCCACCTCGGTTATGATCAGGTCAAATTTAGTTGACGAGATTACTTTACTAGAAAACTTTTCTTGTCAAGTAATTTCATCAAAGGTCTGGATTGGGTATGATCAAGAAGAATTTGCCGAATGAGGAATTTCCGCCAACGATCAGGGTGGCCCACCTGCTGTTGCTGCAGGCCGCACGACTACGTCAGAAACTGCAAACTGCAGTCACGGAAGCATGTGACCTAACACTTTCTGAAAAGGAGCTGTTGGGGCGCGTACATAGGTCAGGGGCTCCGGTTACGATGAGCGATATTTCAGATGCCTTGATGTTCACGGAAGGGGGAGCAACCAAGATCATTGGGCGTCTGGAAAAACGAGGCCTGGTGACACGCCAGCGCTCGGAGGAGGATAAGCGCGTAGTGCTTATCAATGTTACAGACGAAGGCATAACCAGGCTGAATTGCGCGTTGAAGGCGATGGAAAACGTGGCGCACCCGTTTTTCGATGAGCACTTTTCGCACGCCGAGTGCCTGGAAATGACGAGGCTGCTTGAAAAAATAGATCGGCATCTTTGAGTGTTCCACTCATAGCGTACTGCTTTAAGGAAACGGGCTTCCGGCAAAAGCTCGTTCGGGCCTTGCTGCCCAATAGGGAAGATGTCCGCTTGGAGAGAGTGTTCAGTTTGAACCATCCTGTTTGAAACGATCTGCCCAGTTGATTGACCATCGTCCGAATGGTTCCAGCAAGCTGAACAGTTCCTGTCCAAGTTCCGTGAGCCCGTAGCCTTGACTGCCGTGATCCACCAGCAAACTGGCTCGCAGTTCCTTGAGGCGTCGGTTGAGAACCGTGGGCGAAACGTTTTCGCAGCGGTTCTGCAATTCTCGGAAGGTCAGCGGCTTATCAGACAATTGCCAAAGAATACCAAGCGACCAGCTGCGGCCGAGGAGGTCGAACAGCGCCATGATCGGTTTTCCTGACCTGGAGCCACGCACCAGCTGTCCCGGCTTAGGGGGAGAAAACGACATAGAAACTCCTTGCTATCTTTTTAGTAGCAAATTATTGCTACGGAAAAGATAGCGTAGTGGGGTTTTGAATGCTTGTTGTTTTTCCGTTTCTGGCGGCATTGACGGCTTCAGTCAGTTGGGCCACCGGAATTGTTCTGGCGCAGATGCCGGCAAAAGCGCTTGGGGCATTTACTTTTACCCGCATCCAGTTGGTTGCCTGTTCGTTGCTGGTGACAGTGCTGTCGTCGGCGCTCGGGCTCTGGCAAAGCATTGACTGGAGCTTTTGGCCTGCCTTTGCGATCAGTTCTGCTATCGGTGTCGTCCTGGGAAATCTGGCGATGATTGAGTGTCTGCGCTTGGGCGGGCCGCGTCTTACGGAATTGCTCCTATGCCTCAAGGCACCCATCGTCGCCCTCCTTGCTTACCTGTGGATAGGAGAGGTGCTAGGCTTTGGCGATCTTCTTGGAGGCGCTCTTGTCATTGGAGGGCTGCTCATCGCTATCAGCTATGGCGGCGAGGACAGGCAACAGCACGAAATTCCGGGAAGCCAGCTTGTTCCCGTTTTGATGTTGGGAGGAATGGCGGCCGGGTTTCAAGGGCTGGGCTTCGTCGCGTTGAAACCTGCCTTGGCAAGTGGCGCGGAGCCGGTTGCCGTCGCAGCAATACGCCTATCCGGTGCTGCGATTCTCGTTCTGATGGCAGGAACCTTGCGTGGTGCCGCCGGACTACGGCAAGTAAAGCAGCTTCACCGCAAAGTGTCGCCTTACCTACTGTTCAGAACGATCGTTCCAGGTGTCATCGGCTATGTAATCGCCTCATCGCTTCTGCTTTATGCGTTTGCAAACATGGAAGCGGCAATTGCCACCATATTGGGGTCATTGTCGCCGCTTTTTGTTCTTCCAATTCTTTGGCTGGTGGAAGGAAAAAAGCCAAATACCCACTCGGTCCTGGGGGCGGCGCTTGCGGTTATGGGAGGCGCCGTGATTGTCTGCTTTTGAGCCGTCTTCGCGGCACAAACAAAAAGTGCCGCGGCTTCGGCGGCACTTTCTATCCAAGAGGTCGGGACTGAAGTTAGTCGAACTCCGGTCCGCGGGCGCGGTAGGGAGTAATCTCCTTCCAGGCTTTCATGAGGGTTTCCAGCTCATCGTCACTGTGCGGTGGCATGATGATCTGCAGCTTGACCAGAAGATCGCCATGTCCGCCGTTCTTGGTTGGAAGTCCTTTGCCCTTGAGTCGCATTGTCTTGCCGCTTGATGCGTTTTCCGGGATTGTCAGATTGACCGCTCCGGAGAGGGTAGGAGTTCTGACTTTGGCTCCCAGGACAGCTTCGTAGAGCGTCAGCGGCAGGTCCAGATGAAGGTCGGAGCCCTTTATCTCGAACAGCTTGTGTGGCTTGATGCGCACTTCGACCATCGCATCGCCCGCAGCTCCACCGTTTTCACCCGGGTAGCCTTGGCTCTTCAAACGGATCTTTTCCCCGTCTACGACGCCCTTCGGCAGGGTGACATTCACCGTCTTGCGGTTTGGCAGTGTCACTTGCGTCTTTCCGGAATTCACGATGTCTTCCAGAGTCACCCGTGCGACGATCTCGGCATTCTTGCCTTTGATCTTGGGAGGTGCTTTTGCTCGCGGTCCGCCGCCGCTAAAGCCGGCTCCAGCACCAGGTCCACCGGCGCCGGGTCTTGAGCGGCCACCGCGCCCGCCGAAGCTGCCGAAAATGTCGTTCAGGATATCGTCGAAGCCTCCGGCTCCACCACCAGAGGATTTGAAGCCGCGTGCGCCACCGCCCGCCGCATTGAAATCCTCAAATCCGGAAAAGCCGTCAAAGCCCTGCGAGTGGAAACGCTGCTTGCCTTCCGCGTCGATCTCGCCGCGGTCGAATTGCGCGCGCTTATCCTTGTCGCCAACGATTTCGTAGGCTTGGTTGACTTCGGCAAAGCGCTGCTGCGCACCCGGATCATCCTTGTTCTGATCCGGATGGTATTTCTTGGCCAGTTTTCGAAAGGCCTTTTTTATTTCGCTCTCGCTGGCAGATTTTGCCACCCCGAGAACGCTATAGGGATCACGCATTCGTATCACCAGGTTTCTAAGATTTTCCGGCCCGCCACCTCACGCATAAACGCTCCGGACACATGACCTGCTCCGAAGCGCGCGATTGTCAGAGGCAAAGCTTGACCGGACTTGTTCTCTATATCGGGATGGACGGCGGAAAAATCCAGACGTCCGCCACCGTCAAGAAAACACACTGTTTGTAGCGGTTTTTGCAGGACGATCAAGCGTCAGCAACACTAAGGGTGGTCACGGTGAATTTCTGAGTGATATCGCGGCAGGCCGTTCCCGAATAAAGCTTGATCCCAGCGATGGTGTTCGCGGTCGTCAGGAAGGACACACATCCGGTCTCCGACAATGGGCCGGTATCGATATTCGTCAGCGTGCCTGAGTTGCCACTAGAAGCATTGAGCCAAGGGAGGGTCAGGCCTTGCACGTCCTTGCTTGCAACCAGTTCTGAACCGACCGCATCAAGGTTCTGTGCGATGACGCTGCGATCGTCCGCATTGATGTCCGAATAAGCGATGTCGGTGGAGGAAGAAATGGACCCGGTCAAAATGGTTGGCGTATCGACGTTATTGCTGCCCATGGGAACACTGACCTGGCTGCATCCACCAAGCGTGACGCCGAGTGAAATGGCGATCGCCACAAAGTGTTGGACCTTACCCAGTGCAGGAGTATATGAACGCATACGATACATCTTCTAGACGGCACCCCACATAGGCAGAGACTTGCCGTGTTTCGGGCAATCGATTTCTTCGACGGGTAATCTTATGACAGACCTCAAACATCCTTCTGAAGAGTTAACAAAAGGTGACTTTACGGAGGTCAAGAAACCATTTGATCTTTTCTGTGAATGGCTTGAGGACGCCAAGGCGTCCGAGCCAAACGACCCGAATGCGCTGTCTCTGGCCACTGTTGACGAGACCGGATTGCCAAATGTGCGCATGGTTCTGCTGAAAGGCGTCGATGAGCGCGGCTTCGTGTTTTACACAAATTTCGAGAGCGCGAAGGGCAAGGAGCTGCTGTCCGCAGGCAAGGCCGCAATGTGCTTTCACTGGAAGTCGCTGCGCCGTCAGGTAAGAGTGCGTGGTCCGGTCGTGGAAGTCTCAGCGGAAGAAGCCGACGAATATTATCAGTCCCGACCGCGCGGAAGCAGGATAGGTGCCTGGGCCTCCAAGCAGTCCCGGCCATTGGAGAGCCGGTTTGCACTCGAAAAGGAAGTTGCAAAGTACACGGCAAAATTCGGAATCGGCGACATACCAAGGCCGGAATACTGGTCGGGAATGCGACTGGAACCGACATCGATCGAATTCTGGCACGACAGGCCGTTCCGCCTTCACGACCGCATCCTGTTCACCCGGGATACCCCCGATCAGCCGTGGTCGAAGGAACGCCTTTACCCGTAATCCGGATTGAGGGCAAGCGGCTGCATCACAGTAGCCGTTTCCATCTGAAGAAAATGAAGGTGAGAACCACCGACACGAGCATGAGCCCCAGGGAGAACATGAAACCCTGTTCCCAATGGAGCTCCGGCATGTTGACGAAATTCATGCCGTAAATCGAGGCGATCAGGGTCGGTGGCAGGAATATCAATCCCAGCACCGTGAAGATTTTCGCAATCTGGTTCTGTTCCAGCGTGACCAGTCCGACCGTGGCATCCAGTAGGAAGTTCAGCTTGTTGTCGAGCCCGTCGCCATGTTCCTTGATGGAGCGGATGTCCCTGCCGAATGTTCTGCAATCCAGGGATTGCTGATCACTGAGGTTCAGGCGCTTGGCGTGCGAGTTCATGTAGAGCAGCATTCTGGACAAGCTTGCACACACGTCATGCATCTTGGCGACCTGCAGACCGATCTGACCGAGGCGTTTGATGGCGACCTGGTAGCTTGCGATCTTGCGTGTATTCAGGCCGTCCCCGAAGACCTGAAGTGCCAGTTCGTCATATTGTCTGGAAGCGTCTTCCATTTCGTCGGCGCACCTGTCGACGATGACATCCATCATTGCCAGCAGGATCGACGGGCCGACATGCGGAATTGTCGGGTCGGACTGAACTTTCTTTGAAAAGATGTTGAGGGATTTGGGTTCGCCATATCGGACCGTCACCAACCGCTTGGCATTCAGGGCAAATGTTACGGAGGAAAGGGCCGGGTCAATCACAGGCGTTGCCATCGGCAACTGCGCGGTCATGATGACGGCCCCCGGTTCCAGGTAAAGCCGTTCGGAAGTCTCGATGGAGGCAATCTCGTCCCGCGTCGGGATTTCGGCACCCATCAGCTTTTCTGCGGTCTGCTGCTCTTCCTGCGTTGGTGAAAGCAGGTCGATCCAAATCGACGTAGGCGGCAAAGCATCGCCGGGAGACAGTTCAATCCGCTCCAGGCCTTTGACTGAGGGGCAATATGCAATGATCATCTGGGCAATCTCCGCAAGGACACGTCATACCCACGGTTGTTGGTATGAAGGCCCGACTCAGCGGCAGTTTGCCCAAGAGACCAGGTCACGGCAACCATGCAGGATCTCAGCTTGTTTTACTGCGATGCCAGCTTGGAGCGGGCAATCGAACCGTCATTAAAACAAGGGCCTGCGAGGAAGGCCGGCAGCTTACTTCTGCTTTTTCGTCGCAGCGCCGGCATTCTTGCAAAGTACCGCAGCATTAAGTGCTGCAATGCCGACTGGCTTGTACTGGTTCTCTAGTCTTGCCCCGGCCGGAATTTTGGAAGCCGGGCGGGAAATTTGCTCAGACATTTCTTCAGGTCCGTTGTTGCTGTCCAGTGCCCGCTGACTGGGTTTCAATTTGGTTTTTTGCGAGCGAGCGTGCATGTCGTGTCCAATTAAGGCTTTCGAAGGGCAGCAAACTGACGTTGCTGACATTTGCTGCTTTTTATGGAAATAGCATGCGCCTCTATCGGCAAAACGGCCAGTCAAATTCCATAACAGGATGTAACGAATTCAGTTGGAATTTGAAGTAGATAGGTAAGAGTTTGTTTACCTGTTTTCAGTCAGACCTTCCCTTACGTCCACAAGTCGGTGGTAAGTCAGACGAAATAGCTTTTGTAGTTCTGCGGCGCTTTGCCGCGCAAGGCGCTGAAAAAACCGCGAATGCAACGGGTGACGGTCAGTCCGATTGTCAGAACCAACAGAAAAAGGCCGGCAAGGATCACAGATGAGGAGATGCTGGCACCCAAAACGATCATCAGGCAGCCAACACAAACTCCGATAACCAAAAGGGCGACAGTCGTTCGGATGTAAAAATAGTGTGCGTAGACCCGCGTCTCGTCGGGTTCGGCAAACAGGAATGCGAACAGAAGGGCGATGGGGGCAAACAAAGCTGACAGGATCAGAACGTAACACAGGCATATATTGCTGAGGCCCGGCTCGATCAGGCGCCCACGGGTGTCATGGGAAGCTCGTTTGTCCGCTTCAGCCCGTTTACGAAAGTTCATCAAAGGAAGTTCGGAGCTCTTTCCTGGTTTGCCGCGTCATGGTTCCCACGAATAACTCTTGGCCGCACCATGCTCGAAGTCGCGTACAGCCGGGTGCCATTCGATTTAGTTGAATTTATGATGAGCCTATTGCGCAAGTGAAGTTCATTTTTGACAATTTGCTCATAAACAAAGAAATAATTCAGAATGACGCCGCGCGCTTTACGGCGCCGACGCATTGCAAGTTGAGAGAACATGAAGCGATATGCCGCCTACAGATCTGCTTCGGCACCGGCAAGCCGCACGGTCGGCTCCGTTGCGCTCGCGCTCGCGGTCATCGCATTTCTTGCAAAACGATTCGGAGTGATCGACGCCGATGTGTTTGTAATGTCGCTGGTCGGTGCGGCGGCGATTGCGTTTGTGGCCGTTGTTCTGGCGGTCGTTGGGCTTCATCGCATCTGGTCCTATGGCGGAACCGGTTTGCCGGCAGCGCTTAGCGGAATGTTTTTGGGTGCGGCGGCGCTCATCGCTCCGGCGCTTGTTCTGGGAATGCTGACCCTTCATTCAGGAAGCCATGACCTTTCCACCGACCGGCAGGATCCACCGGCGGTTATTGTCCAGTCCCTGGAAGCAGAACAGCCGGTTCTGGCTTGGATGAACCGTGTTCTGGAAGTTCATCTTTGGCCGAACCTCCGGCAATTCTCCGCAAAGGACCAAAGCAGAATTACCGATCGGGCTCCTGAAAATCCGGACATTGTTTCACGCAGGTATCGCATCGCACCGGCTCAACTGCATGCCGCGGGGGCCAAGGCGCTGGAGGAACTCGGCTGGACGGTTGTCGACGAATTGCCGCCTGACTTGTTGGACGCACCCACAAGGCTGCAAGCCGAAGGAGTGACGCGTGTCCTCGGACTCAAGCATGACGTGGCGCTACGCATTCGGCCGGATGCGGTCGGCGCGCTCCTGGATGTCCGCTCGCGCTCGCGGACCCCATTGAAGGATCTGTCGGACAATGCCGATTATATCCGCGTTGTCTTTGCCGAAATTGATCAGGTTCTGCTCGAGACCTATGGTGACCTCGCGCGGTTGTCCGTTGAAGAAGGTGCTCTCGAGGAAGAAGACCTGCCGCTGGAGCCCGTGGAAGATCCGAGGGACACGATCCCCATGCCGGGTTTCAAGCCTTACTTCGAGGAAGAAGGCACGGTGGTTGATGATCTGGATCTGACCGACCTTGAAGGTTAGCTCTCATCCCGGATCAATTGATAAACGGCACTGAGCGACAGATCGGGAGCAGCGACGACGAGCCCCTTCTGGGCAAGATCTTCAAGATGCGCAAAAACGGAAAGGGCTGCCGCCGGATGTAAAGCCGGATCGACGTCAGCATAGAGCGTTGCGACGACGTCGGGGATCGTGCGTCCTCCTGCCGCCAACTGCTTCAAGATCGCCGATTCCCGATCAAGGCGGTGTTGCTTCAGTTCCTGCACATAGTCGATTGCCTGCCTGACTTCCGCACCATGTCCCGGGAGGTAAACGGTTTCGGACCTGCCAAGAAGCTTGTCGATCGAGCTCATGTAGTCACGCATGCTGCCGTCTGGCGGCGCCACGATGGAGGTCGACCAGCCCATGACGTGATCGGCTGACATTAGGATGTCTTCTCCGGCAAGCGCGAAACACAGGTGGTTTGCGGTATGACCGGGCGTTTCCACAGTTTCAATTTCCAATCCTGCAACGCTAAAGACTTCGCCGTCGGAAAGATGCCGGTCGGGCCGGTAAGTCTTGTCACCGCTTGAATCCAGGGGGTTGATCTCATCTTCAAGCAGCGCGCGCGCGGCTCTGTGCGGTCCACAGCCGACAATGGGTGCGCCGGTTTCTTGTTGAAGCAGCCGGGCACCCGGTGAATGATCCATGTGCGTGTGGCTAACCAGTATCGCTTCAATCGCAGCACCTTTCGAAGCCTCGAGGATGGCATCGATATGGTCCGCCGATGCCGGACCCGGATCAACAACGGCAATGCGCCGCTCTCCAAGCAGGTAAGTGTTGGTTCCGTGAAAAGTGAATGGTCCCGGATTGTTGGCCGTCAGCCGCCGAATGCCTGGCGTAAGTTCAATCGGTGTACCGTAGTTGGGGTCGAAGTCGCGGTTGTGCTTCATTTCCAAAGGCCAATCGAATTTGATATGGGAAAATGCGAGTGCTGAAACTCGTTCAGTTTGCACTGAAAGGCAACGGGTCTTCGTGTCTTCATGGAGTGACTTGCTGCCGTCATCTTCAAGGTTCTGAGAACACGTCATCCATTTGACGCCAGAATCGGTTACGCAATCGCGGTTTTGCCAATCCGGGTGCTTCTATGAAACACTGTCACAGGGATTGGCACGAATTTATTTTGGCAGGTCGTAAATGGCTCAGGAACAGGAATGCCGGTTTGAAGTCTTGCTGGATTTGCCCCGGGAACGGGCATTCTCGCTATTTGTCGACCGGCCGGAGCTTTGGTGGTCATCCCCTTTCTCCGGTCCGGACGAAGGCAAGGTGGAGGCCGGAATTGAGCCCTGTGTCGGCGGTAGCTGCTACGAGATCGACGGCGATGGACGCAGGCGGAACTGGGGGACCGTGCTTTCCATTGAACCTCCATTGTATATTCGGTTGGCCTGGCAGGTATCGCAGGACGGGGAGGAGATTGCCGATCCTGCTGCCGCAAGCCGCGTGATGGTCAACTTTCGCCAGGCCGGCGAGGCGACGCGTCTGGAAATCGTCCACACCGAGTTTCTCAGGCATGGGGAACATGGAGCTGACTATCAGCAGCTCATGCGACAGCCGCAAGGATGGCCGCGCATTATCAAGAACCTGCAGCAGGCCGCGCGAAAAGCGACCTGGCGCTAGCCGGATGACACGATAAAAGTGCTAGAAAGTGAATTGTCTGTCGTTTGGGTGACATGCTTGTCGTGCTAAGGCCCTTCACCAATCCAATCACCGTTCGGCCTTGCGTGTAAACTGAGACGTCGAAATAGTATTTCCACCTGACAGCAGACCTGCCATCCGAAATCGCACACAGAACCCATCCATGACCGCAACGCCACCGCCATTCGAAGAGCCTTCTGAGGCTCAAACTGCTGCATCTCCGATCACTCGGTTGGGCGAGGCGCGTTGGATACTTGCAGCAGCCGGCCTGGTTGCGGTTCTCGCGATTGCGCTTTTTCAGGTCCCGGTTTGGGCGGCGGCAGCAGGCGTTGCTCTTCTGGCTTGCTCAGCCGCCTTCGTGCCGCGCCGTGCGGCCGCACGCCGGGTTCAGATCAGCACACAGCGAGAAAGGCGCCGGATGTGGCCGGGCACCGGCATGAAAGTGACCGTCGACGCCCTACCGACGCCGTGTTTCGTCGCGGATGGTCGGGGCATCACCCGTTATGTCAACGCCTCCGCACAAGCGGCCTATGAAGGCGTAAAGCCTGGTGATCCGTTGTCCTTCTCCTTAAGAGCACCGTCTCTTCTGGAAGCATTTGACCGGGTCTGCGCAACAGCCGGAACGGAGCGGATCAGCTGGATCGAGAAAGTTCCCACGGAAACCTGGTATGAAGCACATATTGCTCCGATCTACATGCCGGGAAGCTCCGGTCAGGAGACGGGCTCCCGCCGCCCGGATTTCATCCTGGTTGTCATTCAGGACCTCACGGAGAACCGGCGACTGGAGCGCATGCGCACGGACTTTGTCGCGAATGCAAGCCATGAGCTTCGCACGCCTCTGGCGTCCTTGACCGGGTTTATCGAAACGATCCAGGGCCCCGCCCGCAACGACCCGGAAGCCCAGGACAGATTCTTGTCGATAATGCTGGATCAGGCGGGCCGCATGCGGCGGCTCATCGATGACATTCTCTCACTTTCACGGATTGAGCTGAAAGCGCACGTTCGCCCAGCAGATGTTGTCGACCTGTCCGAGATCGTCCGTCATACCGCGGACGCCCTGTCGCCCTTGGCGAAAGAAATGAATGTTGAAATCCGCATGCAATTGCCGGAGGAGCCGGTACGGCTCAACGGCGATCGCGATGAGCTTATCCAGGTGACCGAAAACCTCGTCGAGAACGCTTTGAAATATGGAAGCGGCGGCAAATTCGTCGACGTGACTTTAAGCGGACAGGAAGATGCTTCGGAGGGGCCATCCTGGCTGCTGGAGGTGCGAGACTATGGCGAAGGCATTCCGAGGGAACACCTGCCTCGATTGACGGAGAGATTTTACAGGGTAGACGCGGAATCAAGCCGGGCGATGAAAGGGACCGGCCTTGGATTGGCGATTGTGAAGCACATACTGACACGACATCGTGGGCGCCTGGACGTCGACAGCGAAGCTGGGCAGGGGGCAACCTTCAAGGTGAAACTGCCGGTGCTGGAAAATACCGAAGATAATTCAGTAAAAAACCAGGCCTGAGAAAAAATCGATTTTGTCGCATTCTTGAAATTGGAACGTGCTAGCAACCCCGCATTAGAGACTGGGTTTCACGTTCGCCGGTTGGCTGCTCGGAGCGGAATTTGCAGTTGGGGGATTTCAAGTGGCAGGAAAATTGGCAGTTGGTATTTTTTGTGGACTTGTGCTTCATGTTGCCCCGCACGCTGCTGAAGCGCGTGACCGGCTTCTGATTGTCGGTTCATCCACCGTCTTTCCGTTTGCATCCGCAGTGGCGGAGAAGATGGGAGAAGGGGGCATGAAATATCCAATCGTTGAATCGACCGGTTCCGGCGCCGGGTTCTCCTTGTTCTGCAAAGGTGTCGGAGAAAACACACCCGACATAACCAATGCGTCCCGCAGAATGAAGCCGACCGAGCTGGAAGCCTGCATTGCCAACGGGGTGACACCGGTTGAGGTGGAAATTGGCTATGACGGTATCGTTCTTGCAAATTCCAGGCACGGCCCGAAACTGGAACTGACGGTGGATCAGATTTTCCTGGCGCTGGCCGAAGTGCTGCCTTCTGAAGAAGGCGTCTTGGCAAACGCGAACATGTCCTGGTCGGATATCGATCCTGCACTGCCTGACGAAAAGATAGAGGTGCTTGGTCCGCCTCCGACGTCGGGCACACGTGATGCCTTCGAGGAACTTGTATTGGAAACTGGGTGCAAGTCCTTTTCAGCGCTTTCCGGCGATCAATGTACCCGCATCAGGCACGACGGCAGTTTTGTCGAAGCCGGTGAAAACGACGATCTCATTGTAGGGGCTCTTGAGGCCAGTCCGGCTACTGTCGGAATTTTCGGATATTCGTTCCTGATGCAGAATCTGGACAAGATCCAGAGCATTGGCGTGAACGGAATCGAGCCCACTTTCGAAAAGATCGCATCAGGCGCATACCCTGTTTCCCGACCGCTCTATATTTATGTCAAGAAACAACACGCCGGAACGATTCCCGGCCTGGAAGCTTATGTTGAAGCCTTCACCAGCGAAGAAGCGTGGGGAGAAGGAGGCTATCTCACGGAAAAAGGCCTGATACCGCTCTCACATGATGAGCGGAAACGGCAAGCGCAAGACGCGCGCAGTCTCACCGCATTGAAGTTTTAGCCGCAAGATTTGTTTCTTCCCTCTCACTCACGGTCAGCTTGCCCAGGGCGCAGCGCGTAACTCGTTATCCCGCGTAGGACTCTTTTGGAGCTCCGGTTTTCTGAACATGGAAACGAACGGAGTTCGTCGCTGCCGCGGTGAGGACGGCAATTGCCTTCCAGTCCATTTCACTGATCAACCGGACCTGAGACCGCAATGTGACTGGATTCGTTGTCTTATATGACGAGGAAATTACACAATGCGAAATTTATCATTATTTTTCAATAAGTTAAATTGTCACAAAACTGAAAAATAACTGTCATAGAACTCTCATCCATCGGGCCTAGGTTCCCCGCATCGCTCACGCAACTTCAAGCGTGGTGATCATCTACAAACCTTGACATTCAAAGGGAGTGGTCAAGTGAAATTTACGACCCTCGTTAGCGCAACTGCTCTGGCCGTTGCTTCCACTGCATTCGTTGGCGCTGCTCAGGCTCGCGACCAGGTACAGATCGCCGGTTCTTCGACTGTTCTGCCATACGCCTCCATCGTCGCTGAAGCTTTCGGCGAAAACACCGACTTCCCGACCCCGGTCGTTGAGTCCGGCGGTTCTTCCGCTGGTCTGAAGCGCTTCTGTGAAGGTGTTGGCGAAAACACCATCGACGTTGCAAACGCTTCCCGCAAGATCCGCGACAAGGAAATCAAGGCTTGTGCGGAAGCTGGTGTCAAAGACATCATCGAGGTGCGTATCGGCTACGACGGAATCGTTTTCGCCTCTCAGAAAAGCGGTCCGGCCTTCAACGCCTTCCAGCCATCTGATATCTTCAATGCGCTCGGCTCGAAGGTTCTGAAAGACGGCGAACTCGTCGACAACCCGTACAACAACTGGGCTGAATTCAACTCCGATCTGCCGGACGTTGAAATCGCTGCTTTCATCCCGGGCACCAAGCACGGCACCCGCGAAGTCTTCGAAGACAAGGTTCTTCTGGCTGGTTGTGAAGCAACCGGTGCTTTCGAAAAGTTCCTGGAAGCTGCCGAAGGCGACAGCGACAAGGCCAAGAAGAAAGCCGCTGAAAAGGCTTGTATCAACGTTCGCGCTGACGGCAAGTCCGTTGACATCGACGGCGACTACACCGAAACACTGGCGCGTATCGACTCCAACTCGAACGGTATCGGCATTTTCGGTCTGGCGTTCTACGAAAACAACACCGACAAGCTGAAAGTTGCGACCATGGGCGGTATCGCACCTTCCACCGATACGATCGCTTCCGGCGAGTATCCGGTGTCCCGTCCGCTGTTCTTCTACGTCAAGAAGGCTCACATCGGCGTCATCCCGGGTCTGAAGGAATACACTCAGTTCTTCATCGCTGACGAAATCGCCGGTCCGCAGGGTCCGTTGGCTCAGTACGGCCTGGTTTCCGATCCGGAGCTGGCAGCTACCCAGGCTTCCGTTTCGAATGAAGAAACCATGAAATAATCGAGTTTTTGCTCGGTATGGGGGTGGCATATTCCGCCGCCCCTTTTTCCTTTTTGGTGCTTTTTTACAAAGACCCCCGGGGGTGCAAATGTCTCTGTTCTGGCTCATCTTGACCGTACTTGCCATTGCCGTGGCAGGTTACGTTCTGGGGCGGGCGCGAGCCCTGTCCAGCGCTGGAGGAGAGCGGCACGTCCTGCATTCTCTTCCGTCTTATTACGGGGCCAACGTGGCAATGAAAGCCGCAGTGCCCGCTTTCATTCTTCTCATTGTCTGGCTGCTCGCGCAGCCTTTTTACGTAAACAGCGAAATTTCCGGAATGATCCCGGACAGCGCGATCAGCGAAGGGTCTTCTCGCGGACTGGTTCTGGCTGAAGTCCGGCGTGCCGCAAGAGGGCTGGACAATGCGGTTGCCAGCGGTGCGATAACCGACGAGTTTGCACGCAGTGCCAGGGCTGACTTCAACGATGTCACCACCCGTCTCAAGGAAGCCGGTCAGATCGTGACGTCGGATATCACCCAGCCTGTTTTGCGCGCGGCGCAGCGGTACCGGGTCCTGTCTGCGACCGGCAATCTCTACATGACGATTGCCGTCATTCTGGTGGCAATTGCCGGTGCACTTTGGGGCTTGAGAGAGACACGAGCAGATTTCTGGGCACGCAACACGGTTGAAAAGGGCATCAGGGCCATTTTGATCGGTGCGGCCTCCATCGCGATCCTGACCACCATCGGTATTGTGTTGTCCCTGGTGTTCAATACGGTGGAATTCTTCCGCCTTTATCCGGCTGCCGACTTCTTTTTCGGCCTGACCTGGTCACCGAGCTTCTCCGGACGCGGTGGCGACTCGGAACTGGGCATCATTCCTCTGCTCTGGGGCACGTTCTACATTTCGTTCGTGGCACTTGCGGTTGCCGTGCCGATCGGCCTTTTCGCTGCGATCTACCTGTCCGAATATGCAAGCCCGCGCGTGCGTGCCATTGCCAAGCCGCTTCTTGAGGTTCTGGCCGGTATCCCGACCATTGTTTACGGTCTCTTTGCGCTGCTGACGGTTGGACCGCTTCTGTTGTCGGTCTTTGGCGATAACGGCATCGGTATCATGAAAGCGGGGACCGCGGTCATGACAGCCGGCCTGGTCATGGGGGTCATGCTGATCCCGTTCGTAAGTTCGCTGTCGGACGACATTATCAATGCCGTTCCACAGGCCATGCGCGACGGGTCCTACGGCCTTGGTGCAACCAAATCAGAAACCGTCAAGCAGGTCATTTTGCCGGCCGCCCTGCCAGGGATCGTCGGCGCCATTCTGCTGGCGGCCTCACGTGCCATAGGTGAGACCATGATTGTGGTTCTCGGCGCAGGTGCGGCGGCACGACTAAGTCTCAATCCTTTTGAAGCCATGACAACCGTTACGGCCAAGATTGTCAGCCAGCTCACCGGTGATGCCGATTTCGCATCCCCTGTCGCGCTGGTGGCGTTCGCGCTCGGCATGACGCTTTTCGTGGTGACCTTGGGCCTCAACATCGTTGCGCTCTACATCGTGCGCAAATACCGGGAGCAGTATGACTGATGACCGATACGACACTCACTCCCGAAGCGGCCGCCGACACAGCCAAGGCTGCTGCGAAGTCCAGGTCCCTTTATCACATCGATGACCTGACCCGTAAGCGGAACGCTGCCGAGAAACGCTTCAAGGCCTATGGCATAACCGCGATTGCAATCGGCCTGTTCTTTTTGGTTGTCCTGGCGACGTCGATCATCTCACAGGGCATTCCGGCGTTCACCAGGACTGTGGTCGAAGTCGAATTTACGCTCACGCAGGACCAGTTCGACGCAGCTGAAAAAGAACTCTTCAAGACGAAAGCCTACGAAAAGTTCTTCATTGATGCGCTGCATGGCCAGATGACGGAAAGCGGTGTCTCCGCACCGTTCGATGCGGCTGCGATCCAGCGCATCGTCGGCAAGACCGGAGGCACCATCCGCGAGTACTTCCGTGCCAATCCGGACAGTCTTGGCAAGGAAACCGGCTTTGAGCTGGCAGCCGCCTCCCGTGTTGATGGCTACATGAACGGCCGTGTGACCCGCGATACGCTTACCGACAGCCGCTTCCTGCAGAAGTCCGATCTGGACATTGTTGACGCTCTGGTCGAGGCCAAGGTCATCAAGACTGTGTTCAACTGGAACTTCATCACCGGTGCAGACTCCGGCGTGGACAATCCGGGTGGAGCCGGCATCGGCGCATCCGTAGTCGGATCGTTCTTCATGATGCTGGTGGTTCTGTTCCTGTCGCTGCCGATCGGCGTGGCCGCTTCGATTTACCTGGAAGAATTCGCGCCTCAGAACCGGTTCACCGACCTGATCGAGGTGAACATTTCCAACTTGGCTGCTGTGCCGTCCATCGTGTTCGGTATTCTTGGTCTCGCGGTCTTCATTCAGTTCATGCACCTGCCGCAGTCCGCTCCGCTTGTCGGTGGCCTTGTGTTGACGCTGATGACGCTGCCAACGATCATCATCTCAACGCGAGCTTCGCTGAAAGCCGTGCCGCCGAGCATTCGTGATGCTGCACTTGGGATCGGTGCTTCGAAAATGCAGGCAACCTTCCATCATGTGCTTCCGTTGGCGATGCCGGGTATCCTGACAGGTACCATCATCGGATTGGCGCAGGCGCTTGGCGAAACGGCTCCTCTGCTTCTGATCGGTATGGTCGGCTTTGTTGCTCGCGGTTATCCGGACGGCTTCATCGCAGGTTTCACTGAACCGAACTCCGCAATGCCGGCACAGATCTATACCTGGGCAGCTCGCGCGGACTACGCATTTTACGAAAAGGCTTGGGGTGGAATTATCGTCCTTCTGGTGTTCCTCCTCACAATGAACATTCTCGCGATCATCCTGCGCCGCAGGTTTGAGCGCCGCTGGTAAGGAATGATCCGATGAACGAGATGTCAAATATTGAACAGTCGGTGGAAATGACCGAAACCAAGATTTCCGCGAAGAACGTGCAGGTCTACTACGGTGACACGCACGCGATCAAAGACGTGGACATTGAAATTCAGCCCCGGTCGGTTACCGCCTTCATCGGCCCGTCCGGTTGCGGAAAGTCAACGTTCCTGCGGACCCTGAACCGCATGAACGACACGATCGATATCTGCCGTGTCGAAGGCTCGATCCGGATCGACGGCGAGGACATTTACGACCCCAAGGTCGACCCGGTTCAGCTGCGCGCCAAGGTGGGTATGGTGTTTCAGAAGCCCAACCCATTCCCAAAGTCGATTTACGACAACATTGCCTACGGCCCTCGAATTCACGGGTTGGCCCGCAACAAGGCGCATCTGGACGAAATCGTTTCATCAAGCCTGCAGAAAGCCGGTCTTTGGGAAGAAGTGAAGAACCGGCTGGATGAGCCGGGCACCGGCATGTCCGGTGGTCAGCAGCAGCGTCTTTGTATAGCCAGGGCCATTGCAGTCAGCCCCGAGGTGATCCTGATGGATGAGCCCTGTTCGGCCCTTGATCCGATTGCAACGGCAAAGGTTGAGGAGCTGATCGACGAGCTGCGCGAAAACTACACGATCGTGATCGTGACGCACTCCATGCAGCAGGCAGCTCGTGTTTCACAGCGCACGGCATTCTTCCATCTCGGTGTTCTTGTAGAAGAAGGTCCGACTGAGGACATCTTCACAAATCCGAAAGACAAACGAACGCAGGACTACATCACTGGCCGTTTCGGCTAAGTGATATTCGAATTCTGAAAGGGACACAGGATGTCTGAACATACAGTCTCGGCCTACGACGACGAATTGACCGCAATGGCAGGCAAAGTTGCCGAAATGGGCGGCCTGGCAGAAAAAGCGTTTTCCGATGCCGTTTCCGCCCTGGTCTCCCAGGACATCGAACTGGCGCGGACGACGGTCCGGCAGGATGAGCGCCTGGATGCCCTGCACCAGGACATCGAAGCCAAATTGATCGAAATGATTGTCCGCCGTCAGCCGATGGGGCAGGACCTGCGCGAAATCACCGCTGCAACGCGCATTGCCAACGATCTGGAACGCGTAGGCGACCTGGCCAAGAACGTTGCCAAGCGGACGATCGCGATCGACAACGATCTTCAGTCCAAGAAACTGGCCATCGGTGTTGAGCACATGACCGAACTGGCTCTGGCGCAGCTGAAGCAGGTGCTTGATGCCTACACCCGCAAGGATGCGGAAGCAGCGAAGCGGGTGCAGGAAGCTGACGCGGAAATCGATGCGATCTACACATCGCTCTTCCGTGAGCTTCTGACCTACATGATGGAAGATCCCCGCGTCATTACCCAATGCGTCCATCTTCTGTTCTGTGCCAAGAACATCGAGCGCATCGGCGATCATGCCACCAATATTGCTGAAAACGTCTTCTACATGGTGACTGGCGATCGTCTGCCGGAAGATCGCGCGAAACAGGATGAGACGACCCACGCGGTCTAACAGCTTGAACCCGGTTGGAAATTGGTGACCGGAACGGCAGCAGCTGCTGCTGAAACTGGAGCGAGAACGTATGCCGAAGGTGCTTATCGTTGAGGACGAAGAACCACTCAGCCTTCTGTTGAGGTATAACCTGGAAGCAGAAGGCTACTCGGTTGAATCCTGTGCGCGTGGTGATGAAGCTGAAATCCGATTGCGGGAAACCCAGCCCGATCTCCTCCTTCTGGATTGGATGTTGCCGGGCCTGTCGGGAATAGAGCTTTGCCGCCGGCTTAGAGCCCGTGAGGACACGGAGCGTCTGCCGGTCATCATGCTGACGGCCCGCGGCGAAGAGGCTGAACGCATTCGAGGTCTTTCCACCGGAGCCGACGACTACGTCGTCAAACCGTTTTCCGTGCCTGAGCTGATGGCGCGTATCAGGGCGATCCTGCGTCGGGCAAGCCCCGAAGTTGTGTCCACAATGCTGCGGTCGGGTGACATCGAGCTTGACCGGGAAACCCATCGGGTGCGTCGCAATACCAAGGAAATCCATCTGGGGCCGACCGAGTTCCGCCTTCTGGAGTTCCTGATGACATCTCCTGGCCGGGTGTTCTCAAGAGAGCAACTGCTCGATGGTGTTTGGGGTCACGATGTCTATGTTGATGAGCGTACGGTCGACGTCCATGTCGGCCGGCTTCGCAAGGCACTCAACAAAGGCAAAGCCAAGGATCCGATCCGCACGGTTCGGGGTGCCGGCTACGCATTCAACGATCAGTTTTCGATCGCAAGCTGATCAAAGTTTAAGGCGTCGGGAGGGCGGATTGTCCCCCCGATCGAACTTCCCGAACGATCTGTCTGACTGATCCTGTCAGCTTATCCAGAACGTTTCTGATTGCTGGGCATCCTTGAGCCCAAGCGCTGTCAACGCTCGATCAAGCGAGATGTTGTTTCCGGTGAGAAGAGTTGCAGCTTTTTTGCCCTCAAGCTGCGAGCCATATCTCTTTATCGCGGCAACCCCGGCTGCCGCACCACCTTCCACCAGGCATTTTTCCTTTGCGAGGATAAACTTCATCGCTTCAAGAATTTCACTATCCGTCACCTGAACAAAGTCATCCACCAGTTCCCTGCACATGGCAAAGGTGTATTGGTTGTCGGCCGGTATCGGACCGGGGAGGGCGTCGGCGATGGAAGGTTTCTCGTCGACCTCCACGATATGGCCGGCCTTGATGCTTTCGATCATCGCGGCTCCATGTTCAAGCGAAACCCCAATGACCTTGATATCCGGCTTCAGACACTTCAGTGCCTTGGCGGTCCCGGCCATGAGCCCGCCGCCGCTTAACTGAACGAAAACGATGTCGAGGTCCGGTTGATCTGTCAGAAGCTCCAGGCCAACGGTGCCTTGGCCGGCAATGACATAAGGATCGTCAAACGGCGAAATAAAGAGCAGACCGTCGCGTTCCGCGATGCGCCGGGCTTCTGCGTCCGCGTCGTCCTGTGTCTGACCGTGAACGATCACTTCAGCTCCGAAATCGTAAAGGCCGCTAATTTTTTCTGGAGGAATGATCTCTGTGACACAGACAACCGCGCGAATGTTCAGTTTCCTTGCCATGTAGGCAACTGCACGACCGTGATTGCCGCTGGAGACGGTGATCACCCCACGGGATTTCTGAGTATCATCAAGAGACAGGATCTTGTTGGCCGCACCGCGCAATTTGAAAGCGCCGGTATCGTGCATCGTTTCCATCTTTAGCCAGATCGACGCGTCCAGCTCTGCCGACAAGGCATGAGATTTGCGCAAGGGGGTGGGCCGGACATGGCCCGCTATCCGGTGTTGCGCAGCAAGGATCTCGTCCAGCTCAACCATCATTTTCTGTCTCTCAGCTGTCTCGAAAGGAGCGTTTCAGAATGAGTGTTGACAAAATATTCTAAATTAGACAGTTTGTCTATATCGCTGAATTGACCCCGCAAGATGGGTCGCGATTTGGGTGACGTGCTGACACAGAGAGACACAGATGCGGCTGGTGAATAAGCAGGAAATCTTGGCGCAGATTGATGAAGGCGCCGTGCTTGCGGAGATTGAGGAAGGCTTCAGGCGCTTTGCGCGCGACGAGGCTCAGGTCGCGCCCGTAACCCACCTTGCGTTTCCCAAGGCCAACGGCGAGTGCCACATCAAATGTGCACACGTGGGTGAAGACGATGTGTTTACGGTGAAGCTGGCGACCGGGTTCTATGACAATCCGGAAAAGGGCCTTTCATCGAGCAACGGCTTCATGGCCGTCATTTCCGCTCAGACCGGAACTCCCTTGGCAATCCTGCAGGATGAAGGCGCCCTGACCGATTTGCGCACGGCACTTGCCGGTGTCATTGCCGGCCGTTTGGGAGCGCGGCAGGGAGCCAAGGCGCTCGGTGTGATCGGGACCGGTATTCAGGCCCGCCTGCAAGCACAACTCTATTGCAGGCTTCTCGGCTTCACCCGGGTTACCGTCTGGGGGCGGTCGGAAGAAAAGGCCGCAACGCTGACCCGGGAGCTTTCTACAGAGCTTGATGGTGTTCCCGTTACGCATGCGCAAAGCGTGGAAGCACTTTGCGCCGACGTGGATGTCATCGTCACGGCAACGGCGTCGCGCGAGGCAATCATCAAATCCGAGTTCGTTCAGCCTGGCACTCACATCGTTGCGGTCGGCGCGGATTCTCCGGGCAAGCAGGAACTTGACACTGCGCTTTTTGCAAGAGCATCGCATGTGATTGTCGACTCCCTCAGCCAATGCACAGAACACGGCGAAACGGCCAACGCGATTGCGTCCCGCGACATTTCGCCGGATCGGCTGATCACACTCGGGCAGGTTCTGCTTGAGAAAAGGCTGGGTCGCGCGGACGAGGCAATCACGATTGCCGATCTAACAGGTGTCGCCGTTCAGGATGCGGCTATCGCCAAGTCGGTCTGGTTCGGACTGAAGTCGGCCGAAACCGGCGCTCGCTGAAAAAGTTCGGCTTCGGGCCGCATGCCCGCCTCACAACACGGTTCAGTTAGGTATCACATGTCAGCTGCAAAACCTCGCTTGTCGGTTCAAAACCTAAGCAAATCGTTTGGGTCGCTGCGGGTGCTCCATGACATCTCGCTGACTGCCGAACAGGGACAGGTCATCACGATCATCGGGTCTTCAGGATCGGGAAAGAGCACATTCCTGCGCTGTCTCAATCTTCTGGAAGTACCGGACGGAGGCGGGATTGAGCTGGACGGAAAGCCTGTCACTTTTGCCAGCAACGCGCATGGTCTCAAGGTGACGAGGGAAGTGCGCGCGCTTCGAACAGCTTTGCCGATGGTGTTTCAGAGCTTCAATCTTTGGCGGCATATCAGCGTGCGCGACAACGTGGCGATCGCGCCGATCCACGTGCTCGGAAAATCGCGAGCCGAAGCCAACGAGCGGGCAGAAGAACTGCTGGCCCGCGTCGGCCTGGCCGAGCGAATGCATTTCTATCCGCATCAGTTGTCCGGTGGGCAGCAGCAGCGTGCTGCGATAGCCCGCGCGCTCGCGATGGAGCCGCGTGCTCTTCTTTTCGATGAGCCGACTTCGGCGCTCGATCCGGAACTGGTTGGAGAAGTGCTGAAGGTCATCGAAGAACTGGCCGCCGCTGGAAACACAATGCTCATGGTGACACATGAGATGGGCTTTGCCCGAAACGTTTCTGACCGGGTGATTTTTCTCGACAACGGGCGGGTGGCTGAGAGCGGAACGCCCGATGAGGTATTCGGCGCTCCCAAGACGGAACGGGCTGCTCAGTTTTTAGCGTCGGTAATGTGAGTATGTGGAGGAATGAAATGAAGAAACTGGTTGTTGCCGCGGCCATGGCTGCTTTTACCGTCCTGCCTGCAAAGGCCGAGACACTACGCATCGCGACAAGTGCGGACTATCCACCCTGGGAGTCCGTGAATTCGTCCGGCGAAATGCTCGGCTTCGACATTGATGTGGGCAACGCGATCTGTGCGAAAATCGAGATGGAATGCGTATGGACCAATCAGGCATATGACGGCCTTCTGCCAGCGCTTGTCGCAGGCCAGTACGACTTGATCATGTCAGCGATTTCAATCACTGAAGAACGCAAGCAGAGTATCGATTTTTCGACCGCATACGCCCAGGCGCCTGCCTCGTTCGGTTCGGTTGGAGATGGGTTTGGCGAACTCTCCGAAAAGGCTCAGCTTCAGGCTTCACTCAACGGCAAGGCCGTTGGCGTGCAGGGCTCGACGATCTTTGAACGTGTCGTCAGTGAGCATTTCCCTTCGGCCGATGTCAAAACCTACCAGCAGGCCGACCAGATCATTGCTGATCTGAAGACCGGACGTATTGATGCAGCCGTCATGGAAGTTTCTGCATGGGATGAATTCAGCGGGGCGGACAAGGACGCTAATCTGACAATGTTCGGCCCATTGCTGACCTATGCCGAATATCCGCAGCTCGGTGATGGTATCGGTCTTGGAATTGGCAAGGGCAATGAAGAACTGAAGGCCAGGATCGACGCGGCGATTGCAGAGCTTCTGGCAGATGGGACGATCTCCAAGGCTTCTGACAAGTGGTTTGGGTACGACGTTACGCCGTAAGATCCAACGGCATATCGGTTCTCAATTGTTGAAGGGGCGGGCCACTGCAAGGTGGCGGCCTCTTCTGGAAAGATGGGCAAGGGCGACAGGCAATGCTTGAATTGCTTTCATTCGGCAAATCGGGTTGGGGAGATGAACTCCTCTCCGGCCTGGCCACCACAATGGCCCTTGCCATTCTTGCGTTTGCAGCCGGACTTTTCTTCGGCTTGCTGCTTATGCTTTTTCGGCGCCGTGGAACCATCTCACGTTACATCGCGGTGAGCTATGTCACGGTTTTTCGAGGCGTCCCTGAACTTCTGGTTCTTTATCTCTTCTTCTTCGGTACAGGTACGATCATCCAGTCAGTTGCCGCCAGTCTGGGGTATACGCAGAGGATCAATCTCAGCGGATTTGCACTCGGCGTGTTTGCGTTGGCAGTGATCGCAACCGCCTATGCAGCCGAAGCCTTTCGAGGGGCTGCCAACAGCATTCCAAAGGGACAGTTGGAAGCCGCTGATGCCTATGGTTTTGGCCCTGTAAAGCGCTTCACCCTGATCGAATTGCCGCAACTGCTTCGCGTCGCACTTCCTGCGATGGGAAACATCTGGCTGGTGATGCTGAAAGATACCGCACTTGTATCGCTCACCGCAGTTGCGGAACTGATGCGTCAGGCCGGTGTGGCCGCGGGAGCGACCCATCGCCCCTTTACTTTCTATGCTGTAGCCGCCCTGATTTATCTTTGCGTGTCTTTTGTCTCCGAACGGTTGTTCAAGAGAGTTGAGGCCCGGTTCGCACTCAAGGAAGCGAGTTGATGAACTGGGAACTTCTGCTCTCCTTCTTTCCAAAGTTGCTCGCCGGCTTGCCGGTCACCTTGAGCATTCTGGTCTGCAGCCTTGCGATCGGCCTCGTATTCGGAGCTCTGCTTTGCTGGGCGCGGATGCACCGCCTGCCAGGCGTCGCTCAGCTCGCCGACTTTTACGTTCTGTTTTTTCGGGGCACGCCACTTCTCGTGCAGCTGTTCGCGATTTATTACGGCCTTGGGCAATTTGAAGTCATTCGCTCAAGCTTTGCCTGGCCATTGTTGCGGGAAGCTTGGTTCTGTGCCGTCCTGGCACTTGGCTTGAATTCTGCGGCCTTTACTTCCGAAATCATGCGTGGAGGCATCCTTGGTGTCGAGCGTGGGCAGATCGAAGCGGCGGCAGCTTATGGCTTTTCCCGGCTGCAGATCGCGCGCCTGATCCTTGGACCGCAAGCGTTGCGCATTGCACTGCCTGCCTACAGCAACGAAACGATTTTGATGCTCAAGGGCACTGCTCTGGCGAGTACCATATCGATCATGGATCTCACCGGCATCGCCCGCAAACTGTCTTCGCTGCATTTTGCCCCCTTTGAATCCTTCATCGCAGCGGGAGCGATCTACCTCGCGCTGGCGATGATCCTGACACTGTCCTATTCGGCGATTGAACGACGCTTTGCGTAGGAACGAGAGAGGAAAACCAATGTTTCACCCGTTTGACGTTGAACAGTTTCTGTCCGAGCTGGAGCATGGCGTAAAATACAACTACTCCGAAAGCGGCGTTCATCCGATGACGCTGAAGGAACTGGTTGAACTGACCGGCCTTGATCCGGATGTCTTGTGGAACACCATGCTCGACTATCCGCAGGTGAACGGCACCACGCTGCTGCGAGAGAAGATTTCGGCTATGTACCCAGGATCCACCGCGGACAACGTGCTGGTGACCGTCGGGGCGACTGAGGCAAACACACTTATTGCGAACACTTTGCTTGAGCGCGGTGAAAGCATGGTGGCATTCAGGCCGATCTACGAACAGCTGACTGGCGATGTGCGCAACCGTGGAGTGGAAGTGCGCTACGTGGATATGGATCCTGACAATGGCTGGGCGATAGATCCGGCTGCCGTCATGGCAGCCGTTGATGAGACAACGAAGGTGGTCCACGTCATCAATCCGAACAATCCGACCGGACGTGTGCTGAGTGCTCAGGAGCGTGATGGCATTATCGCCGCTGCCGCCAAGGTTGGTGCCTGGATCGTCGCCGACGAAGTCTATATCGGCACCGAGCGTGACACGGACGAGGCAACTGCCAGCTTCTGGGGAAGCTACGACAAGGTGATGGTTCTTAACTCAACCAGCAAGGCATATGGCTTGCCCGGATTGAGGCTTGGTTGGCTTGTCGGACCACAGGAAGCGATCACGGCCTGCTGGCGCCGTCACGAGTATGCTTCGGTGGCAACCAGCGTCATGTCCATGAAACTTGCGGAAGCAGCGCTGGCAGAACCGGCGCGGACCGCGCTGGTTGAACGTGCTCGCCGACTTATCCGGACCGGGTTCGAGACGCTTACCGAGGCGCTGGCCGTTCATCACAACACCTTCACGGTCGCTCCGCCCCATGCTTCCGCCATGTCCTTCGTCCGTTTCAATCTCCCTATCGATTCAGAGACACTGGCGATGCGTCTGGTGCGTGAGCAGGATGTCCTTGTCATTCCGGGCAGCCGTTTTCACGTCGAAAATCACTTCCGTTTCTCCTCTGCTTTGCCGGAGGCTCATCTGAAGGAAGGACTGCGTCGCCTCAACCTGGTTGTGGAAGACGTTCTGAAGTCTGCTTGAGCAGTCATTGAATGAGGGAAGGCGAGGACGCCTTCCCGCAAGTTCCAGGCAGTTTCACCAGGCGGATATTTTATGCTGACCACCTCTCTCGACCTCGATCAAGACGGCTTTCAAAAAGGCTATATTGATGTTCCGGTGTCTCTCGATCTGAGTGCCTGGTCCAATCAACGGGTTCCCATTTACTGTCTTAAAAACGGCGATGGCCCAACCCTGGTTCTGTTGGGTGGTGCGCATGGTGACGAGTATGAAGCGCCGATCGTTCTTTCTAACCTTGCCCATGGTGGCCTGAAAGCCCAAGACATCCATGGCCGTGTTATCATCGTGCCTGCATTGAACATGCCTGCCGTACAGAACGGCTCGCGCCTGTCGCCGATCGACAATGGCAACATGAACCGGGTCTTTCCCGGAAACCCGACGGGAACTGCTACCGAGCGCATCGCGGACTTTGCCAGTCGAGAGCTGATATCGCGCGCCGACGTGGTGCTCGACTTGCATTCAGGTGGCCGGTCGCTGAACTTTGTTCCTTCAACAATTGTCCCGGTGCAGAAAACGGATACCGCGACGCAGGCCATTCGCCAGATTGCTTCAGCGTTCAATGCCCCGATGACCGTGGTTCTTCGGGAGCCGCAGGTTGAAACCATGATCGATACCGAAGTCGAGCGTCAGGGAAAGAAGATCCTTGCAACCGAACTTGGCGGTTCAGGACTGGTAACCGGTGAGACGCTTGCCGTGACCCGGCAGGGCATCGAAGGCGTCATGCGGTATATGGGGTTGGTTGCCGAGACAAAGAGCGAAGACCGGACAAATACTTCGGTGACCGTGCATGTCGACGGGTTTCATCACTATGCCTACGCAGACGATACAGGCGTTTTTGAGCCGACAGCGGGTCTGGGGGCGCATGTGCGGGAAGGCGATGTTCTTGGCCGGCTGCACCTGACGGACAGGGTGGAGACGCCGCCTGTTCCGGTCCTTGCGCGAACCTCCGGTATTCAGTTTTGCGTGGCAGGGCAGGGACTTGTCCGGCGGGGGGATTGCCTCAGTGTTATCGGTCATCCGATTGACTGAGTTTGCCCTGAGGCAGAAGCCTGGGATAAGAGATATTGCACGATTGATTGATTGGCAGAGGCAGTCAATCGGATGACCGATAACACTGAGG
>JBCCVB010000002.1:0-137801 GCA_039195965.1 Pseudomonadota bacterium | reverse complement strand
CTCCTCCTTACGATCATGCGGACATCACGGCCCTGTTAGGCGCATCTCTCATTCTAGAATACATTTGCGCCCGCGCCGCGGGGTGGAGGGAAGCCGCATGACACACCGCGTTGCCATTATCGAATTCATCAATGAAAGCAACACATTCACCGTCATGCGCACTGGCATGAACGACTTTTATGCGTCGCATTACTTCAAGGGCGATGAAATACCGGCAAACTTCCGCGGCACCGGTTCGGAAGTGGGCGGGGCAATTGAAGTCGCTGACACGTTCAATTGGGCGCCGATATACATCACTGCCGCCCATGCGGAACCGGGCGGTCCGGTCAGGGAAGAGGCCCGTTCGGAAATTACCCGGGAATGCGTCCGCAGGCTCAGGGAGAACGGACCCTATGACGGCGTATTCGTGGCGCTACACGGTGCAATGGTCACGGAAACCGACGAAGACGGGGATAGCCAGTTTCTTCGCGAAATTCGCGCCGTAGTCGGGCTGGAGGTGCCTCTGGCGATCACGCTTGATCTACATGCCAATGTCTTCGACGAACTCGCCGATCTGGTGAATATCGCAGTATCATTTCGAACCTATCCGCATGTCGACATGCGTGAAGTCGGACAAGAAGCATGCGGTCTTCTCAATGAAGCAATGGACGGTCGGACGTCGCCGGAGATCATTATTCGCCGTCCTCCTATGCTTGTGGGGTGCGACGATGGCCGGACAACAGAAAACGGCCCAATGTGCCGGATACTGGAATGTGCCGAACATGAAAAGAGCACCGAAGGCATATTGAATGTTGCTGTTAACGCCGGCTTCACCGATGCCGATGTCTGGGCGGCCGGTCCATCTGTACTGGTTACGTATGACAAGAGTAAGCTCCGCGAAGGTTCTGCCTCGGCTGCCGCGGATCGTGTGTGTCAAGAAATATGGAAGTATCGCGACGACTGGCAGCGGCCCATGCCTCTGGATGCCTGCATTTCCCAGATCCGGTTGGCCGATCCGACCGGAAAGCCGGTTGTGATTGCAGATTTCTCCGACAATCCAGGTTCCGGAGCCTATAGCGATTGCACGGCGCTCATCGAGGCATTGCTTGAGGCAGGAGTTTCCGACGCGGCGGCTGGCGCACTCTTTGACCCGGAAGCGGTTGCCGAGCTTGTTGGCCATGGCGTCGGCGCCGAAGTCAGTCTTTCCATTGGTGGCAAGACCGACCCCTCCGTTGGGGGAGGGCCGTTGGCGGTTCGGGGATATGTGAAAGCGATCAGCGACGGTGCATTCAAATTCGAGGGGCCGATGTTCACCGGGCTGCCGGGCTCAACCGGGATCAGCGTGTGCTTCCGGGTTGAGGGACTCGATATCATGATCGTATCCGACCGGATGCAGATGCTGGACAAGAACATCTTTCGATCGGTTGGAATTGAGCCCACTCAGAAATCTGTTCTGGCGGTAAAGTCCATGCAGCATTTCAAGGGTGCTTTTGCACCGATTGCGTCTGAAATCCTCATCACGGATGCTGGTGGCCTTTGCACACCTGACGTCCGTTCCCGAACCTATTCCCGTCTTCGGCGTCCGGTGTTTCCAATGGATCAGATCAATGGCTGAAATCTTCGATATCGCGGTGATCGGCGGTGGCATTGCCGGTGCATCGGTCGCGCACTTTCTAAGCGGCAAGCGTTCGCTTGTAGTGCTGGAGCAGGAAAGCGCGCTCGGGTTTCATTCGACAGGTCGCTCTGCTGCAGAATTCACCCGCCGTTTCCATTCTGAGATTGCCGGAAGGCTGACTGCGGCGAGTGCCGGCTTCATGATGACACCTCCCGACGGTTTTACCGAGGTCGATCTTCTTCGCCCTCGCGGCAACCTTCTGATTGCGGATGCGGAAAAGGCAGATCATCTCAGGCACGTATATGAGGCTGAGTGTGCCAGTTCTCCGGAAGGTGCATCGCCTGTTGAGCTGCTTGATGTTGATGCAGCGCTGGAAAAAGTGCCTTTCCTGGATACTGATTGGGTCAAGGCGGCATTCTACGATCCTGATTGCTGGGACATAGAAGTCGAGAACCTTCTGCAGGGATATGCCCGGTCCGCCAAGACCTATGGGGCAGAGTTTCGCCACAACAGCCAGCTTCTTAAAGCTCGCCGGGAGAATGACCATTGGGTGCTGGAAACCTCCCAGGGTGAAGTTAGGTCGCGAACGGTCGTGAACGCTGCCGGAGGCTGGGCAGATGCGGTTGCACAGATCTTCGGTGGTGCGCCGTTGGGTATCGTACCGCACCGGCGCACTGCGATCAGCGTCAAGGTTCCGGGTTACGACCTCAGCCGAATGCCCGAAGTCAACGAGATCGACGAGGTGTTTTACTTCAAGCCGGATGCGGGCCAGCTGATGATCAGTCCGGCGGACGAAACACCGGTCGAGCCGCACGATGCCTGGCCCGAAGAAATCGACATCGCATATGCAGCCCATTATCTGAGCGAATGCACCACATTGGATGTCACCCATGTGGCACACAGCTGGGCGGGTCTTCGGACCTTCGCACCGGATCGGCTTCCGGTTATCGGCCAATCTCGAAAAATAGAAGGTTTGTTCTGGCTCGCAGGTCTTGGCGGATATGGAATTCAAACCTCTCCGGCAGTCGGTCAGATTGCAGCTGCACTGCTGCTGGACGCTGAGATTCCTGAAGAATTTCACGCTGCCGGTCTGGGCGCAGAGATCTTTTCTCCATCCCGTTTCGAAAGTTAAGACATGCAGGTTCTTGATGCTTCCGACACTGCCGTGGCTCTGCCCTTTGACACGCTGATCGACCAGATGGAGAGCCTTTTTGCGTCCCTTCTGATCGCTCCGGACAGACATCATCACACTTTGCCCATGAGCGGTGAACCTGATGCCACACTCTTGCTGATGCCTGCATGGACCGAAGAGGTTGGCTGCGTGAAGGTCGTCACTGCCACGCCGGGCAATTCATCTCGCGGGTTGCCGGCCATATCGGGATCTGTCCTGGTCTTTGATCGCGAAACCGGTGCGCATCTTGCGCTACTGGATGGAGCCGTACTGACCGCCCGGCGAACAGCAGCAGCCTCTGCTCTGGCAGCGCGTCATTTGGCAACTGAGAACGCAAAAAACCTTCTGCTGATCGGCGCTGGCAAGGTCGCTGCTCAATTGCCTGAAGCATTTCGCGCCGTTCGCCCGATTGAGACTGTTCGGGTCTGGGATGTCTTTCCTGATGCGGCCCAAGGTCTGGCCGCGACTCTGGCGAAAAACGGATGGAACGCTGAAGCCGTCACGGATTTGGCCGCGGCTGTCCCGCAGGCCGATATCATCTCTGCGGCGACATTGTCGACGGAACCGCTGCTCTTGGGGGACTGGCTTCGGGAGGGGCAGCACGTGGATTTGATCGGTGCATTCACGCCTTCAATGCGGGAGGCCGACGATCTCGCTCTTCAACGGGCGCGTCTGTTTGTCGACACGAAGTTTGCGCTCGCCGAGGCAGGAGAACTGAAAGTCCCTCTGGAGAGGGGCGCGATCCACCGTCAGGATATCGTTGGCGACCTCTTTGCCATTTGTGCTCGAGAGATCGGCCGGCAGGACGCGCGGGATATCACTTTGTTCAAGTCGGTCGGCAATGCAACGATGGACCTAGCGGCATCCATCACGGCTGTCGGTGTAATGTCAGAGAAAAACGAGTGGTGTGACGACCCCTCATGATCCTAGGACGCATCAAACAGATGCCTTCATTAGCCGGGAAGTTCGACAGCTCCGCACCGGAGAGAAAAAGACTGTCAGCTGGCTTCAAGCGCTTGAAGAAGTGACGGGAGGCGTTGTCCCTGGAGCATCATGTGATCGTGCATGAGGATACGGGCGCGTTCTCCGTCCCCTTCAAGGATTGCGTTGAAAATGTCCTCGTGTTCCTGAGCAGACTTTTCCAGACGACCGCGAACCCCGTACGGCATTGAACGATAGGCATTCAGGTGCAACTCAATCTGCCTGAGCTGATCGATCAGCCAGTGATTTCCGCTTGCCCTGTGTATTGCCCGGTGGAACTCGAGATTGGACTTGCTATAGCCCAGGGCATCACCGTTCTTGGCCGCCGCATGGCAGGCTTCCAAACCTGTTTTGATCGCCTCGATATCGCCTTGCGTCAAATTCTGAGCGGCGACCCTGCATGCCATAGCCTCGAGTTCAGCAGCAACTTCAAAAAGGTCCAGCAGTTCTTTTGCCGACATGGTTCGCACGAATGCTCCCTTGCGCGGGCGGGTTTCAAGAAGACCGCTGTCGACCATGGATCTCACTGCTTCGCGTATTGGCGTTCGGGAAACACCGAAGCGTTGCGATAAAGCTGCTTCCTCCAGCTGATCGCCTGGCTTCAAGATGCCGTCAGCAATGTCCTGCTTGATTTGCGAGATCAATTTTTCCGCCGAACGGGACATCAAAACTCCTGAAATTCTGCCGGTTTCTTCGCTATCACACCGCTGGTAGAGGATGCAAGAAAGAAATATATGTGTAAATAAACTTGCTATATGTATACATATAAGATATTTGAGAATACGTAATCGGGAGGAAATCCATGCTGAAATGTACGAATTTGTTGAAGACCAGTCTTGCCGCCCTGCTTCTGAGTGGAGGGTTCGCTCAGGCAAAGGAACTTCGATTGTCTCATCAGTGGTCAACCAAGGATGTCCGCCATCAGGTTGCTCAGATCGTGGCTGACGAAGTTGCCGCCGCGGAGGTAGATCTTCAGATAAAGATCTTTCCCTCAAAGTCGCTCTTAAAACCGCGTGAGCAATACAAGCCGCTGTCACGCGGGCTTCTGGACATGACGGTGTTTCCGCTCAGCTACGCAGCCGGTCAGAGGCCGGCCTACAATCTGACCCTGATGCCGGGACTTGTGAAAAATCATGACCATGCCGCACGTCTCAGCAACTCGCCTTTCATGGAGGAATTGCAGCGACAGATGGCACAAGACGATGTGATGGTCCTGGTTCATGGCTATCTGGCGGGTGGTTTTGTCGGCAAAGACAAATGCATCACCAAACCGGAGGATGTGAAAAACCTGCAGACCCGCGCCGCCGGAAAATCCTTTGAACAGATGCTCGTCGGGGCTGGGGCATCAATTGCGTCGATGGCTTCGAGCGAAATCTACAGTGCGATGCAAACCGGCGTCCTCGATGCCGCCAACACGTCGTCTGCGTCCTTTGTTTCCTACAGAATTTTCGAGCAGGTGAAATGTTACACGCCCGCTTCCGATGTCGCCCTGTGGTTCCTGTATCAACCATTGCTGATGAACAAGACAACGTTTGAGGGCCTATCGGAACAGCAACAATCCGTTTTGCTGGCAGCCGCCAAGAAAGCCGAGGCCTTCTACCTCGAAGAGGCGAAGAAGCAGGATGTGAATTCGGTAGAAGTTTTCGAGAAAGCGGGCGTTGAGATCGCCACGATGACCCCACAGGATTTTGATGCCTGGAGAAAGCTGGCAAAAGAAACGTCCTACAAGAGCTTCGTCTCCGAAGTCGAAGGTGGACAGCAGCTTCTGGACATGGCGCTGAGCGTTCAGTGATCTGACTTGGCGGGCCATCTCCAGGCCCGCCAATTTCCCCAAACCTATCGGAGCAATTCCATGGCGAGTTTCGTTGCCCCCTCGGCTGACAGGGCCGGGGACAGCCCCCCGTTTGTCCTGGCCGTTGAAAAAATGTCGACTGTGGCCGGATGGATCTCGGCTTTGCTTATTGTCAGCGCGGTCACCATTACCTGTCAGATGATCTTTGTCAGATTTGTCCTGAACGGTTCAACCGTCTGGCAGACAGAGGCCATCGTCTATCTGGTGATAGCGTCGACGCTGTTCGGTCTACCTTTCGTGCAGATGCTGCGTGGCCACGTCAATGTGGATCTCATCCCGATGTGGCTTCCTGAGAAAGGAAGGCGCCGACTGTTGCTCCTAACGCTCGCACTTTCGTGCCTGATCGTCGCGTTGATGTTCATCTTCGGATTGGAATTCTGGCACCAGGCATATGCCGGTGGCTGGCGATCGGACACAGTGTGGGGCGTGCGGCTCTGGATCCCATATCTGCCTTTGCCGTTCGGCTTCGGCCTGCTTCTTCTTCAGTTGCTTTCAGACCTCTATGCTGCCGCGCACAGGGCGACTGTATCGCCTGAGCAGGAGGCAGTCTGATGGATCCTCTTTTGCTTGGTGGATTGATTGCACTTGCCACGATCCTCGTTCTTTTCTCCGGCCTTTCGGTAGCACTCGGCCTTCTGCTGGTTTCGGCAGCATTTCTACTGGCGTTTGATGGGCCTCGTTCGCTTGAACTGATGCCGGAAGTGTTTTTCGGCAAGCTGGACAGCTTCGCGCTTTTGTCCATTCCGATGTTCATCATCATGGGAGCGTCAATTGCCTCGACACGAGCCGGTGCCGATCTCTACGAAGCGTTGGAACGCTGGCTGACACGCGTGCCAGGGGGGCTCGTAATTTCAAACATCGGGGCGTGCGGTTTGTTCGCCGCCATGTCGGGCTCCAGTCCGGCGACCTGTGCCGCAATCGGCAAGATGGGCATTCCGGAAATGCTGAAACGTGGATACCCGGAAGGCATTGCCACAGGGTCCATCGCTGCGGGAGGCACCCTCGGAATTCTGATCCCGCCTTCCGTCACGATGATCGTTTACGGCATCGCGACCGAGACATCGATCGGCCGCCTGTTTCTGGCGGGGGTCTTTCCCGGTCTTCTTCTGGTTGGCTTGTTCATGGCCTGGTCGCTCTTTGCGACCTGGCGGCAAGGCGGTCGCAGGAAAGAGCTTGTCCGGTACTACTCCTGGAAGGAGAAGTTCCAGATCATGCCGCGGGTGCTTCCCTTCGTCATGATCATCTTTGGTGTACTCTATGCCATGTACGGCGGTATCGCTACGCCGTCGGAGACAGCGGCAGTCGGAGCTCTGCTGTGTCTCTTCATCGCCGTTGTCATCTACAAACTTTGGAACCCACAGGACCTTTGGGCCATTTTGAGAGACAGCACTCGTGAAAGCGTGATGATCCTCTTCATCATCGCCGCCGCTGGCGTCTTCTCCTACATGCTCTCCAGCCTCTTCGTCACCCAGTCCATTGCAGAGTGGATTGGTACTCTGGATGTGAACCGCTGGGTTCTAATGGCGGCCGTCAATCTGTTCCTGCTGATTGCCGGTTTCTTTCTACCACCTGTGGCCGTGATCCTGATGGCAGCACCCATCCTGCTGCCGATAATTGAAACAGCCGGGTTCGACCCGATCTGGTTTGCGGTGGTTCTGACCATCAACATGGAGATTGGCCTGATTTCCCCTCCGGTCGGCCTCAATCTTTACGTCATCAACGGCATCGCGCCCGACATTTCCCTCAAGACAATCCTTGCAGGCTCGATCCCCTTCGTCGCCTGCATGGTTATCGCAATCCTGCTGCTTTGCCTGTTTCCGGAAATTGCCATCTGGCTGCCGGAAACGGTCATGGGCAAAGCACTTTGAAAGGAGATCCCATGACCAGCACAGCCAATAAACATCGTGTCGGCCTCATCGTGCCGAGCTCGAATGTCACGATGGAAACCGAAATTCCGGCACTTCTGCGCGCCCGCGAAGCGTTTTTGCCGGAGAAGTTTACTTTTCATTCGTCGCGCATGCGCATGAAACACGTCACGAAAGACGAGCTGGAGCGCATGGACGACGACAGTCTTCGGTGCGCGGTCGAACTATCGGATGCAGCGGTGGATGTGCAGGCCTATGCCTGTCTGGTTGCCATCATGAGCCGAGGGAAGGGCTATCACCGCACCTCTGCCGAACGATTGGCAAAAGCAGCTTCTGAAAATGGGCATCCGGCGCCAGTGGTCAGCTCTGCCGGTGCCTTGGTGGATGCTCTGGCGGATCTCGGAGCTCGGAAAGTCTCGATCATCTGCCCCTACATGAAGTCGCTGACGAAGCTGGTGGTCGACTACTTCGAACATGAGGGGATCGAGGTCCAGGACTATCTCGCACTTGAGATACCTGACAATCTTGAAGTCGCCGCCCAGAACCCGGAAGCCCCGGCTGAACTCTGGCGCAAACTCGATACGAGAGGTGTGGATGCCATCATCGCGTCCGCCTGCGTTCAGATGCCATCGCTTCCGGCAATCGAGAAGATTGAAAAAGCATCCGGCATTCCAACTCTTTCGGCATCCGTCGCCACGACATGGAGCATTCTCCGCTCGCTCGACCTTGCAACGATCGCACCTGGCGGCGGCATGCTTTTGCGACCGGACACCAGAATATCAACGGCTGCTTGAAGCCTCTCCTTGGAACTCAAGAAACCGACCATGCCTTCGTTCAGACAGAGTTCTTGCTCGATGAATGAACGCGCAACCATCAGGAACCATCGGAAATGAAACAAGAATTGACAGTAGACATAAAGGGTTGGGCAAATGGTGCTCCGATCCCGGAAAAGTTTGCCTTCGGAAGGATACCTGCAGAAGGGCGCTTCGAAACAGGAGGGAATGTCAGTCCGGGCATAACCTGGTCCAACGTTCCGGAAGGAACGAATTCATTCGCGATCATTTGTCATGATCCGGACGTGCCGTCCGTTGGAGACGATGTGAACCAGGAAGGAAAGGTTGTCGCCTCTGATCTTCCTCGTGTCGACTTCTTCCATTGGGTGCTTGCAAACATTCCGGCGAGTGTACGGGGCCTGGATGAAGGCATTGCGTCGATGGGTGTGACGCCCAAGGGCAAGACAACTGGACAGAAAAATCATGGGGACGCCGGCCTCAACAATTATACGGATTGGTTCAGCGGCGATCCTGATATGGAAGGAATCTACGGCGACTATGACGGCCCTTGCCCGCCATGGAACGACCTGAGGGTTCACCGCTATATCTTCACGGTGTATGCACTTGGTGCCGAGGCTTTGAGTTTACCTGACAAGTTCAGCGGACAGGACCTGCTGGGTGCCATGGAGGGGCAGATCCTTGCCAGCGGTTCCTTTGTCGGAACCTATTCAATGAACCCTGACGTCGCCGGTTAGTCGCCGTTGCATCTATAATCTCAGTCTCTCGAAATGTTCGAGAGACTGAGGAACAGCTAAGATCCTTCCTGTTCAGTGATGGACGTTGAGGACGAAACGCCGATCCGTCCTTGATTATGAAAAGCCGAGCGTGACCCTTTCCGGACACTAGTGATTTGTAATGTGGTACCCACTGGGAAATTGGCGGCCTTAATCTTCTGGCGCCGGCTTGATCCGCTGTGAGTTGCTGGGAGATGCCGCGAAACGCTGGCGTTCTTTCTCCATGGCTATCCGCCACTCGGCTCTTAGCTGGTCCAGGCGCCGCGGAACCTTGTCGTTGAGGACATTCGCGCTGGTGATCCGTTCGGTTCTGAAGTAGCGGAAGTCCTCTCTGAGCTCGCACCATGCGGCCAAGATCCTGCCTGTGTCCCGGTATCCGAGCAGAATAGGCCAAATGATGCGGTCGGAAGTGTTTCCCCTGTCATCGCAATATGTAATCCGGATCTTCTTCCTCTGCCGAATGGTCGAGCGGATTTTTGACGAACCAAGTGCCTCATCGGTCGTTTCAACCGGCGATACACTTGTTGCGGGGTCGGCGAAGAACGTATGCAGGTCGGCGGGCGAGATCGTTTCGATTTTCGCAATCAGCTTGGCGGCTGCTTGCGCCAGTTCGGGTTCACCGCGTGTTTGAACCCATTGAGCTCCCAATATCGCAGCCTCAATCTCATCGGGCGTCAGCATGAGTGGCGGCATGTGGAAACCTGCTTCCAGAACATAGCCGACGCCGGCTTCTCCGCGGATCGGAACGCGCTGCGCCATCAGGGCGGCGATATCGCGGTAAACGGTCCTTTTGTGCACCTCAAGTTCGCCCGCAATCACCTCGGCTGAGACGGGTTTGCGCGCGCGCCGGAGGATTTCGATCAGTTCAAACAGACGGTCGCCTCGTCTCATGTTTCCCATTCCGCACCATGCTGACACTATGCTGTCAGCATGGTGCAGCTAAACCGGTCGAACTTCCACTCAAACCAGGGAGGACACTGTGGAAATTAAAGGAAGCTGTTGCTGCGGTACCGTGCGTTTTATCATCGAGGGAATGCCGGGCATGATGGCAACATGCCACTGCACAAGATGCCGTAAACTTGGTGCAACGCCGTTTGTCTTTGTGAAAAAAGACCAGTTCAAACTCATCAGCGGTGAAGCCGACATTCGATGCATTGCGCCTCAGGACCCCTACAAATTTGTTCGTTCATTCTGCCGTCGTTGCGGGACAGCGTTGGGAGAGCCTCTTTCCGAAGAGGACGCTTTTCCGATCAATGCACATTGTCTCGATGATGATCCGGTCGTGCGCAATGAACTTCATGAGTTCGTTGCCGAAAAGCCCGAGTGGTATTCGATTTGCGACCAGGCTCCGCAGTTTCAGCACCATCCCGAAATCGCGGAGGCTTCACAATGAAACGTTTGATCCAGGTCCTTGTTGTACTGGCAATGCTGGGTACGACCCTCGCGGCAAAGTCTCAGGCCAACGGCAGTTCTGAAGACCATTTCAAATTGGGTGCCTATGTGAGTTCCGACGATCTGGTTCGGTCTCAAGCATTTTATCAGGTCGTATTTGCGCGCAAGCCTGCCGTTAAGCTTAAAGATTTCATCGCCTTCGAAATTGCCGGCGGTTGGTTCGCCATCGTTTCGCGGGACCGATATGCGCCAGATTCCGTTCCTGGATCAGGGGCTGTGCCTTACATTCAAACCGACGACCTGGCTGAGATCCAGCATCGGGCATCAGTGGCGCTTGGCAGGCCAGCCCCGGATATTATCGATGAACCCGGCATTCGCCTCCTCAAGTTTGAGGACCCCGACGGTCAGCTGATCGAATTCTTTTCTCTGACCACGGATTGAGCATATCGGTAAAGAGCGTCGCCCCGGACAGGCGACCGCGTTGAATGCTCGCATTTATGTTCGGGTGCTCTGGACGACTTCAGATGTCACCCGGCAAAACTCCTCCAGAACTTCTCCCGGCTGAGCTGCAGAGCGCTCCAAATAGATGCCGACTTCGGGTAGAGCAGGCAGCGGATCATTTATGACGAATAGGTCGTCCGGAACCGCAGTATCCGTCACCACGCTGACCGCGTGACCGGACCTTGCAATTGCAAGAAGTCCGGTCAGGCTGCTGGCCGCAAAGGCAATTCGGTAGGGCCGCTCTGCTCGTCGCACTGCCTCACACGCTATCTGATGGTCCAAGGTGTTCGGTGCTGCAAGTGCCAACGGCAACACCTCACCTTGTAGTGCCTGTGGGCATGGTTCACTCGCGATCCAGACCAGTTTTGTGCGGCGAAGCGGTTCCGTCGGGATGGTGTCCATGGTCTCCGAGAGCAGGGCCACGTCAACTTGCCGTCGATGAAGCATCGGCTTGAGTTCGGAAGTTGGAGCACAGGCAATTTCAATCTCTACAGCCGGGTGTTCGGCGGCAAAGCGTGAAAGAATGCTTGGAATGAACGCATTCAGATAGTCTTCCGGGCAACCAAGGCTGACCGAACCTTGAAGCCCCTGACCAGAAAGGTCGGACAATGCCTCATCATGTGCCGCTAGGATGGTTTGAGCATGGGTCATCAGCCGTTCGCCCAGCCGGGTCGGGCTGACACCACTGCCGGAACGATGAAACACTTCGCCTCCGACGATCTGCTCGAGCCGTTTCATTTGCGTGCTGAGTGCTGACTGAGTGCGCCCGATCTGCAAGGCGGCGGCGCTGATCGAACCCAGGCGAATGACAGCAACGAAACTTCGAAGGAGTGAGATTTCCAGCGGAGGCATCTTATCGATTTTGTTGATATCGGAGTTTGATAATATCAATTTTTCCGGGGCTTGCCCATATGGCAAAAGGGCATTCAGTCATTTCCCGGGAGGAACATCAGATGCCGAGCAATTCTGACATCAATTTCTGGAGCGCCGTCGACAATCACGTTCTGCGATACGGAGCAGAGTTTGAACGTACGATTATCGAGCGTGCTCAGGGGAGCTATCTCTTCGACGCGGAGGGAAATCGGATCCTGGATTTCACCTCGGGTCAGATGAGCGCCCTTCTCGGGCATTCGCATCCTGCCATCGTCGAGACTGTCAGACGGCAGATCGGTGAGCTTGATCACCTCTTCAGCGGAATGCTTTCTCGCCCTGTTGTCGATCTCGCAGAGCGTCTGGGCTCCATCGTGCCTGGTCTTGAGAAGGTGCTTCTGCTGTCGACAGGGGGCGAATCCAATGAGGCAGCCATTCGTTTGGCGAAACAGGTAACCGGGAAGCACGAAATTGTCGCTTTTTCAAAGAGTTGGCATGGCATGACTGGCGCGGCAGCATCGGCAACCTACAGCAAGAGGCCGCATGGGACTGGTCCTGCCAATGTCGGCTCGTTTGCGATACCGGCACCAAATTCTTACCGGCCGAGATTTACGCATCCGGATGGAAGTCTCGACTGGAAAACCGAGCTGGACGATGCCTTTTCCCTGGTAGACAGCCAATCGACAGGAAGCCTGGCGGCATTCATTGCAGAACCTATCCTGTCCGTCGGCGGTATTCTGGATTTGCCCGTCGGTTATCTCGCGGCGCTAAAAAGAAAGTGCGAAGAGCGCGGCATGCTTCTCATCCTTGACGAAGCCCAGACCGGCGTCGGGCGCACGGGAACGATGTTTGCCTTTGAGCGCGATGGCGTGACACCTGACATTCTCACGCTCTCCAAGACGCTTGGTGCCGGGTTGCCGCTGGCGGCTGTATTGACGAGCACCGAAATTGAAGAAAAGGCGCATGAACGCGGCTTCCTCTTCTTCACCACGCACGTTTCCGACCCGTTGCCTGCGGCCGTTGGTCTGACTGTACTTGATGTGGTCGAAAGCGAAGGACTCGTCGAGCGGGCCCGGCAAGCCGGGAAAAGGTTCCGGGCCGGACTAAAAGACCTGCAACAGCGGTTTGATTGTATCGGCGACGTGCGCGGACGAGGCCTCATGGTGGGCGTTGAGTTTGTCTCCGACAGACAGAGCAAACTTCCAGCCGAGGAGCTGGGTCAGCGGATCTGCCGCGAGGCGGCGCAACGGGGTGTCTGGATGAACATCGTAAATCTGCCAGGTCTCGCCAGCGTATTCCGCCTTGCTCCTCCCTTGACGATATCCGATGAAGAGTTGGAACGAGGTGTTGAGATTCTTGGAGACTCGATTGCCGCCGCGAGACAATGACAGACAGCATCGTCTCAAGTTGATTGACGACGGTCTTTCGCTGGCAAAGTAAGCATCTCAATCGCCTCTGACGCCAGACTTTTGGTACCATTGGGATGGGTGGACCGACGCACCACCTCTCTCTCAACGGGGCGGATGCGTTCACCAGTGTTTCAGCCGCCCAGGAACAGCCGGCCGATATCCGGATCTGCGATGAGTTCGTCGCCGTATCCGGCGCGGGCGAGTTGGCCGGATACCAGGACATAACCGATGTCTGCGAACTCCAGTCCTTTCTTGGCGTTCTGCTCGACCATGAGGATCGTCTTGCCATCCTGGTGCTGGAGGTCGTCCAGGATTTCGAAAACCATGTCGATATAGCGAGGCTCAAGCCCGATTGACGGCTCGTCAATCAACAGAACGTCCGGGTCCATGATCAGCGCACGGGAAATCTCCAGGAGACGACGCTCACCGCCGGACAACACCTTGGCGGCCATGTCCTTGCGCTTGGCCAGCCGGGGGTATTTGTCAAGAATACGCTCTGCGGCCTCCTTTGCCGATTGCGGCGAAGGCATCAGGTACCCACCCATCCAGAGGTTTTCCTGGACACTCATGTCCGCGAACACCGAATTGTCCTGCAACACATAGGCGACGCCAGCCTGGCTGAGTTTGTCATTGGGTTTGAGCCGGGTCACGTCCCGATCGCCAATGCGGACGCTGCCGGAATAGATGTTGGTGAAGCCAAACACGGAGTGCAGCACCGTGGACTTACCTGCACCGTTGGGGCCAACCAGACAGATCGACTGACCGCGCCCGACCCTTAACGAGAAGTCGTGCAGGATTTCCATCTGTCCATACCCGGCGCACAGCTTGTCGAGAGCTAACACGACGTTGTCACCGGCAAGATACTCCAGAACCTCGAGCGGTGGCTGGCTTATGGCCAGTTCTTCGGCCTCCCGCGCAACGTCTGCAAAGGACAGCGTCATATTCTCCAGTCCGCGCGTGTCGCGATTTTGCCCCTGGCCGGGGTTCTCCGCTTTGTTCCTGCCGGATTTCCCCATTCAGTGCACCCCGAGATAAGCGTCGATTACCCGCTGGTCGTTGCGGATGTCCTCCGGTCTGCCTTGCGCCAGAAGTTCACCATGAGCCAGACAATAGATGTGCTCGGCCAGTTGCATGATGACGCGCATGTTGTGCTCGATGACGAAGAGTGTGATCCCGAACTCTTCGCTCGCCCGCTTCAGCCTGTCGATCACACTGTTGATCAAAGTGGGATTGATACCGGCGGTCGGCTCGTCCAGCATTAGCATCTTCGGCTCATTCATCAGTGCCATGGCGAACTCCAACAGCTTCTGCTGACCGAAAGAGAGCGACCCCGCCTGAAGATGGCGCTTGGCATAAAGGCCGACGAAGGCAAGGAGTGCCTCTGCCTGTTCTTCGCGTGCAGGGTTTCTTGTGCGAAACAGGTCGAGCAGGCCGGTCGTACGCTGTGAGGCGGAGATCAGCATGTTCTCAACGCAAGTCATGCCACCATAAATACGAGTCTGCTGGAAGGTGCGTATCAGTCCTCGTCGCGCAATGCCGGCCACCCTCATATGGGAGATTTCTTCGCCCTCGAACCGGATCGAACCGCTGTCCATCGGATGTGTGCCGACGATCGATGAAAACAGCGTTGTTTTGCCTGAGCCGTTGGGACCGATAAGCCCGGCAATCTGGCCCGTTTCGACCATTAGGCTGATTGATCGGTTTGCGTGGACGCCGCCAAAGGATTTCGTGGCTTTTTCCACCTGAAGAATGACACTCATCCGGCGCGCTCCCGAGACAAGGCGACGGGACTGTCGCTTTCGACCCTGTGACCGAACCTTTCGGGAAAGCGCTCCCGCAAAAATCCCATGATGCCTTGAGGAAAGAAGACCACAATCAGCACTATCAGGAGACCGAGCGCGACCCGTTGCCAGCCGAGAAGGTAGGTCCAACTGACTTCCTTGAACACCTGAAAGACGATCGCACCGATCACAGGGCCCCATAGTGTACCCTTGCCGCCGAGGATGGCCATCAGCACCATCCAGACGCCGAAGGTTGGGCCGGCAAACGCTGTATCGACCGGGTCGATGAAACGCTTCAGGTTGCCCATGATGCCTCCGGCGATCCCAAGGAAGAATGCTGAAATGATCCAGGCGGTTACCTTGATCCGCGTGGTGCGCAATCCCATGGATTCCGCCTTGTCTTCGTCATCCCGGATGGCGTTGATCGCCAAGCCGAAATGGGTCGCATACAGATGGCGCAGGACGAGAAAGGTGAGAACCGCAAGGGCCATGGCGAAGTAGTAGTAGAAACGTGCCAGATTGCCGATCGCATCCGGTGCGTTTGGTGGCACCATGCCCGAACCTGCACCAATCCATTCCCAGCCGTTGGCGATCTCGCCGGCTGCGATCCCGAGGCCGAGCGTGCAGATGGCAAAGTACTGACCGCGCATGCCAAGAACGAGCGATCCCAGAAATGCGGCGGTTACAGCAGCAAGGGCGGCTCCCACCGGAAGGCCTACGGCAAGGCCCTCAAGATATTGCTGCCAGTCGAAAGTGAAGATGGTTGCACCACCGCCGCGTGCCTGATTGTAGAGTGAGACATCGTAAAAGAGACCAACCTGCGTTAGGGCGCAGGCATACATGCCAACCCCGAGAAATACGACGTTTCCGAAAGAGTTATACCCCATCTGACCACCTATCAGGTCCCAGGTCAGGGCGAAAACGATGAAGAGCCAGAGCTCAGCCATTTGCGACTGATACGCCGGGAAAAGAAACGGAGCGGCCAGACCGGCTGCCAGCAGCGCAAGATAACCGATAAGTCGTGCCGCTCCATTGTTCACTTGAGATATTCCCTTTTCCTGGCCAGCCGCCAGTTGCGCCAGACAAGAACGGCCACCAGCAACAGGAAAACAAAGGCGAGCTGATACTGCGCACCGAAAACGAAACCCGCGATGTTCTCGGCCGCACCAAGGCTCAGCCCGGCGAAAATGACGCCGCCAATGTTTCCAAGCCCGGCCACGACCACGATCATGAAGGATCTGACCGTGTAAGGCAGACCGATGTAGGGATGGATCGTGTAAGCCATGGCGACAAGAGCGCCGCAGGCGCCGCAAAGGGCGGCATTCAGACCGTAAGTGGCGGCATAGACACGGTTTGTGTCGATGCCGAGCACGCGAGCGGCCCGCGCATTCTGCGCTGTTGCCCGGATCGCCTGTCCAAGCCGGGAGCGCTTCAGAAACACGATCAGGATGGCTCCAAGGATGGCAGCGAGTGAGAAAGCGAGCAGCTTGACCTGCGCCAGAGAAACGAAACCGTCAAACAGGAATACTGTCCCCAGCTTTGCATCGGCAATCTGAACGTCACCGCCAAATACTGTGTTCATGAGTTGCTGGAGAACGATCGAAATGCCGAAGGTCGCCAGAATGGAAATGAAAAGGTCCCGGTCGACCACGCGAAAGATAACCGAATAGTAGAGAACCCAACCGAGGCAGAACAACAGGATAGCGGCGGCAGGCACGGCCAGAAGCGGATGCAGACCGTAGCCGACCATGACAATTGCAACATAGCCACCGAGCATGACGAACTCGCCCTGGGCGATGTTGATGATGTTCATCACCCCCCAGACCAGCGCCATTCCATAGGCGGCAAGTGCGAATATGGCACCGACCAGAAGTCCGTTAAGAACGAGATCAACTGTGATGACCGGTGCCTGGACCAAAATTTCCAGGTTATCCAGCAAGATAAGCAACCGTCGTCTGGAACTGCATTTAAGCTAATGATTGTTCCGGGCGATCGGTCATGGACCGCCCGGAAACATCGGCCCCGTTACATCGAGGGGCGTGGTACGACGGCCGAGGTTTCGGCGAAATTCGATGGCGAAACAACCTTGTACTCGCCATTGAGAACCTGATAGAGCGCCATTGGTTTGGCGATGTTTTTTCCGGTTTCGTCGAATTTGATCTGGCCGTAGAACGTCATCATGTCGGTTTGGGAAAGTGCGTCACGCACCTTCTGAGGATCCAGTTCACCAGCCCTTGTGAAGGCATCGGCAAACACTTGCACTGCTGCTGCGGACTCCGCCGCCTGATACGGCGGTGCATAGCCATAGGTTTCCTCAAAAAGGGTGGCGAAATCGCCCGCCGAGCCGAAGAGATCATCCGAATAGCTGAGCGTTGGCGACCATTGCGTTGCGCAAAGGGTGTATTCCGCGCCTTCGCCAAACTTGCCGATGACATCGGCACTATCGCAATGGGTCATCGCCAGGATCGGAACGTTCACCTTCATTTCATTGATCTGGCGAACAGCCGTGGCAGCCCCCTTCGAGTGTCCTGATACGATGAGGAGATCAGGTTTCAAGGCCTTGGTCTTTGTCAGGGTGGCGGCCATGTCGTTGAGCTCACGCGGTAACTGATCATCGATCACGACCTTCATGCCGAGCTTTTCCATGTCATCGAGCACCCCGGCACGGACATCCTGGCTGAACGGATCGTTTTCAAAGGCCAGGGCAACCGTCATTTCCTCCGGTTTCTTGCCGAGCTTGTCAGCGTTTTCCGCAGCAAGGGTGAGGGCACCGGTAAGGTACTGTTCCGAAGTGGATAGAGTTGCGAAGATGTACTGCCAGCCATTGGTGAACAACGATCTTGAAGCGCCATTGGCCTCGACCATCGGGATTTTGTGTTTTTCCGTCACCGGGGCGACGGCTTTTGTTATGCCGGATGAATACGGGCCAAGCATGAACTGGACACCATCCTGCTGGATGAGCCGTTCTGCGAGTTCTGCCCCCCGGGCAGGTGTCGATTCATCGTCGTAGTACTTGACCTCGAGCTTGTAGGTCTTGTCGCCGACCTTGACGCCACCGGCTTCATTGATCTTCGAAACGGCAAGATCATAGCCGCGTTGAGTGTGTTCTCCGTTGGTCGTGTATTTTCCCGTTAGTGAAACGGCAGCACCCAGCGTGATCGTTTCATCAGACTGGGCAAGTGCTGTTGCGACCGGGAGACATGCCGTGGTCATTACGGCGATGGCAAGCTTGCGATGATGCAGCATGCTCAATTCCTCCCAAGTAATTGTAATCATACCCCTTTGCACAGGCTTATTTAATTCAGTCTTTTTCAGTAGGGGTGAAATACAAGTATAGTTCATTAGCAGAGAAAACGATACTCAGGCGCCGATCAAACCTTCTTTAGTAAGCGGTGGAAGGAGTTGTCGGAGGGTTTTTCGAAAGAGTTCGATCAAATACGTACGGATTGTTTGACGGTCGTCAGTGCCTGAGACGGTGACGCGGTTGGGGTGCTGCTGATCCATGGTCCGGCCGGAAGTGTGTTTCTGTCACTGAGCCAACCGCTGACAAATCGCCTCGATGCATGTCCGGAAGAGATCCGAAATTTCATCAATCTTGGGGCGCGGCAGTTGATTGAGTACAATCTGTTGGCTGTCTCACTGGAGTGACCTTTTCGCACTTCCAGAGTGAGCAGGTTCTGAACCTAAAACCCGCTGATTGTGAATGCGATGCGCTGTCAGAAACGCTTCACGATCGCTTCGCGTGACTGTGTACACGCGGTACGAAATGCGGAGGCTGAAAATGCTGATCGACATGAAGACAATGACCCTGACGGCAGCATTGCTGTTAACGCTGTTTGCGGCAGGCGCGATTGCAAAGGATGTCGACGCCGGTTGGATCTTCAACGACGGCGACGCAAAAATGAAATGCCCGATGATGTGCTCCAGCGCAGGCGGAACATGGGACGGCAAGTGGAAGCAAACCGGCACATGGAGCGACTCCTGTTCCTGCAATCTATCCGGCGGTGGCAATCAACCGACCAAAACCAAGGACATCAAGGCAGGACCCATTTGGAACGATATTGATGCCGACACAAAGTGCCCGGCCGTCTGCACCAGTCACAACGCAACATGGACGAAAAACTGGGTGACAACCAAAGAGGGCGAAATGTCGACCTGTGAGTGTCAGCGTTAGAACGCTGGCGTTCTCCTTGGGTCCCGTGCCAAGAACGTGGTTTGCCGCTGGTTGCCATGCGGGAGCAGACAAACGCTCCTAGCTATCTTCGGATGAGAACAATATCGAGATGAGAAACCGCTTGATTCTTTCCTTGAATTCGGCTGGTGCGCGGCAGTCTTGTTGTTCGCGAGTGTAGTAGACTTCCGCGCCATCAAGTGAGGAGAGCAGGAAGGCGACGCGGCAACGGCGTTCCACCGACGAGATGCCGGGGGTCAGAGGCTCTATTTCTGCAGAGATCAGCTCTATCAGCTTGTCATATGAATCGAACATCATGTCAGCGATTTCCGGCGTCGAGGTTCTGCATTCGCTATGCAAAGTGAACACGAGGCTGGAAAACTCGGTGTTGTCCAATGTCAGGTCGACGAATTGTTCGACCTTGTTCTCTGGTGTCAGATCGCCACGCTCGAAGATCTGAGTGACCTCGAAGTCATAGATGTGGTGAAGGTAGCGGGACACGGCCATCACGACCGCGGTGCGGTTCTTGAAGTAATGCTGCAGCACCGACAACTGGATGTCTGATCGGCGGGCAAGTTCGCGCATTGAAAACCCGGCAGAACCCTCCGCTTCCAGAAGCAGGACCGCTTCTTCGATAATTTCTTTGATTTTTTCCTGTCCCTTCGCGTGAATGCCCGCGCCACTGCGCAATCCATAGTCGGACAAGATTTCTCGAAAATCCTGCTTGTTTTTCAATGCGGTGCCTCAAAGGAACGTGTTGCTGCCGGTACCATTACAATAAGCTTAATGACCTTGGCGATCAAAACGAACCGAACAAATTCGGCAGAAATTTAAAATAGGTCAGTTGACATATTTTCAATTGGCAATTAAGTAAGCCCGTCTTAGGTTCAAGTGTTGCTGGGCGCATTGGAAGTCATCCAGCAGAGGGCATCCAACGGGAAGTTCCGGCATCTACTTGCAAGACCCATTCACGAAAATTTCTCGTTTGCGCGGCTTGCGTTGGAAGATGGTGAATTCTGTTGCTTGAGGCATGACCTTGAGGAGCCTCTTTTGCTTACCGTCATCCTCGCCCGCCATACCGCAGACAGCCATTCGTGGAAGGAAGCAACCAGTCAATTGCCGGCTAGGTGAATGTCATGAAACGAGCAGCTGTTCGGGGTGAGGTGCTGCCGTTGTGAGCATGTGAAACTGCAATTTGGCGTGAAAATCAGCTGGAGCGGGACAGCTTATGGATGTGAATTTGATTGCCGGATTTGCCGGCGCTTTGTTTGCGATCGTAAATCCGTTCGGAAACCTACCGATCTTCATCGCAACGACCAGTCACGACAGGGTCGGTGTGCGGCAGCGCCTGGCGCTTTATCTTGGGGCGTCGGTCTGTGCGCTGCTGCTCGTCTTCTTTTTCGCTGGCGGTGATATTCTGAGCTTCTTCGGCATATCCCTGCCAGCTTTCAAGATTGCGGGTGGGGTTCTGCTTTTGTTGATCGGCCTCGGCATGATCCGTGGTCACGAACGAACCTCGATAGAGGAAGCGTCTGCGAGCGCAATCGCCGACGATGATGAGCAGGCCAAGTTTCGTCTCGGCCAGGTCATGGTCCCATTGGGTGTGCCGATTTTCGTCGGGCCTGGCTCGATCGCGACTGTCATCCTTTATGCCGACAGGCCAAATGATGACGGAACGTTTCTGGGAATGATCGGGGTCATTGTCGGTATTTCAATTGTCTCCACACTGGTGATGATGATGGGCGACTGGATCAGGAAGGTTATCGGAGAGACCGGACTGGACATTTTCACCCGGATCATGGGCCTCATTCTGGCAGCCATCGCTGTTCAGTTCATGCTCGGCGGCCTTTCAGAAGCAACCGTAAACTTCATAAACGCAGACATTCTTCACTAGGTGGCGATGGGAGCGTCGCTGTTGGTTGAGATTGCAGGCTTTCTCTGACGAAAGCTCAACTCCTCGTCGTTTCTGATCGTTTGATATGGGTGCCCGAAGTGAAGCTCAATCGTCGATTTTCGGCGGTGTCGTGCTCCGGGAAGACGTCGCGTCGATAACAGGTGTGCAGTGAAGAAGATAACCAATTCCTTCGAAGACGGGAGCGACACCGGTCAGCTGCGTGGGCTGACAATTGTTCAAATCAACGAGCAATACGTAGCCTGCCCGTCGTGCGACACGCTTTGGAGGCGGCCGCCGCTTGAAGTTGGACAAGTTGCTCGCTGTGGCCGATGCGGAACCGTGATCCTGACGAACAAGATAAGAAGTACGGAACGCATGGTCGCCGCGATGGTCGGAGCGATTATTCTGTACGTGACCGCGATTTCGTTTCCCTTCCTGTCTATGAGCAAGGCGGGGTTGGAAAACCGGATATCGGTGTTGGATGCCATTGGTGCGCTCTGGTCCAATCACATGCCGGTTCTGGCAGCTGCCTCTGCACTTTTCATTCTCGTCTTTCCCGTGTTGCGCATGCTGCTTTTGTTGCAGATTTTCGGTGTTCTGAAGGTCCGTGGAGCGGTCGGAAAGGCGGGGGCACGGGCCTTGAGGTGGGCTCAGTGCCTGGAGCCCTGGGCGATGCTTGAGATCTTCATGATCGGCATCATCGTATCTCTGGTGAAGGTTGGAAAACTCGCAGATATCAGTGTTGGTCCATCATTCTGGGCACTGGCGGTTCTGATTGTCGTCCTGACTTTCTCGACAACGGCATTTTGCCATAACTCCGTGTGGAAGTCGGCGAGGGCGAACCCATGATCGCGGCACGTGACCTGGGGTTGGCCGTTTGCCGCTCCTGTCGGACCATGACCGACAAGCCTGGCAGCCGGTGTGTCAAATGCGGGGCCAGGGTTCATATGCGCAGACCTCAAAGCCTGCAATACGTGTGGGCTCTCTGGCTCGCCGGTATCATTACCTACATTCCCGGGAACCTTTACCCGATCCTGATCACCAACACGGTGGCGGGAGAAACGTCGGCGACAATCATCGGCGGTGTGGTCACTCTTATCCATCACAAGAGTTATCTGGTGGCCTTCGTCGTCTTTGCCGCCAGCATTCTGGTGCCTGTGTCCAAGTTCCTTGTGATTGCCTGGTTGGCCTGGAGCATCCAGAAGGGCCGGTCGGCCAACGAGCACCAAAGGCATATCGCGCACGAAGCAGTCGAGTTTATCGGTCGCTGGTCAATGATCGATGTCTTTGTCGTGGCGGCTCTCGCTGCTCTCATCCAGCTCGGCGCAATCATCAGCATCAAGCCGGGCATCGGCATTCAGGCTTTCGCCCTTTCCGTCGTTTTTACAATGCTGTCTGCGGCAGCGCTTGACCCGCGCCTGATCTGGGACAGGCCTTAATGGAGAGACCCACTGCCATGCAAGGTAGCAATGAGATTCCAACCGCGAGCGTTGAAACGAAATCGGCTCGAAGGGATTCCCTGGTCTGGCTGGTGCCCTTGTTCGCCGCAATCGTTGGCGGGGCGGTGGCCTGGCAAACCTATTCCAGCCAGGGGCCGCTGGTCGAAATCGTATTCGATGAAGCGCCCGGTATGGAGGCAGGCAAAACGCAGATCCGTCACAAGAACATCGTCGTCGGGATGGTTGAGGATGTCTCCCTGACGGATGATTTCGATCAGATAAAGGTAACCGCACGGATCAACAGGGATGTTGCGCATTTTCTTGGCGAGACGACGGAGTTCTGGGTTGTCAGCGCACGAATTGACGGCACAAGGATATCCGGCCTGAGCACGTTGCTCTCGGGTTCTTTCATTGAAATGAACTGGTCCGGCAAGCCGGAAAATAGAAGGCGGAAGTTTGCCGGTCTGGAACGACCGCCGCTTACTCCACCCGGTACTCCGGGGAGACGGCTGACGCTGAAAGCAGAAACAGCCGGATCCTTGAACGTGGGATCGCCTGTTTACTTCAGGCAACTGAAAGTCGGCAGGATTGAAAGCCGTCAACTCTCGGAAGACGCGCGGAGCGTCATCTTCAGCGCTTTCATTGATGCGCCCTATCATGAACACCTGACGAGCGCGGTGCGTTTCTGGAATGTGTCCGGCATCGAAGTGTCGGCGGGATCGGAAGGGCTGAAGCTACACATTGAATCAGCAGAAGCACTTCTCGCAGGCGGAGTTGCCTTCGGAACGATAGACCATGACCTGGCGCGCTCGATTTCAACCGACAATGAGCAGTTCAATATCTTTTCCGACCGCAAGACGGCGGAAGAGAGCATTTTCCAGGACGATGACGATGACCAGTATCGCTTCATTGCCGAGTTCGAAGAATCCGTCGGTGGATTGAAAGCGGATGCGCCGATCGAGTGGGATGGAATTCGGATCGGCAAGGTTCTCGATGTGGTCTACGAGCCTGACCTGGAAAGCGGAACAAACGACCGTCACTATGCGATCCTTCAATTCCAGCCCGCACGTCTGGGGTTATCCGATGTGTCGGCGGACGATGTCAGAGGGGGGATCGCGACCTGGGTACAGCGTGGAATGCGTGTGCAACTTGCGTCGGGCAACATACTTACCGGGGCAAAGAAGATACAGCTGACCCTCAAGGCCGATGTGGAGGCGGCTGTCGTCGATTTTGACGCAAAACCGTATCCATCTCTCCCGACGGTTCCGTCCGACCTTCAAGCAGTTGCTCAAAATGCCGAGCAACTGGTCAAGAACCTGTCTGAGCTTCCACTCAACGAGCTGGTCGTCTCGGCAACACAGCTTTTGAAAGACGCAGACAGGTTCGTGTCGGATCCGCAGCTTTCCGAAGTGCCGGGAGAACTCAGCACATCGCTGAAAGCGTTCGCCCAACTTGCAAAAAGTCTGGACACGGCAAGCGCGGACTTTCCAAAGCTGCTGAAAAACCTGAATGCGCTGACCGGTCGAGCGGACACAGTGCTTCAAGGCGTTTCACCGGACTCCGAGATCTATGTCGAATTGTCTTCGGCGGTACGAGATCTGAAATCCGCAGCACACTCCATCGCGGAACTGGCGCAACGACTTGAAACTTCCCCGAATTCCCTGATCTTCGGACGCTGAGACCTGATCAATGACACCAAAGATTTTCGCATTTCTACTGGCGAGTCTGTTTCTTGCCTCTTGTGCACAAACGCGCCCGCCGGAGCTTTACCTGCTGGAAGCAAGGACTTCCGCTGCTGCAAAGCCAGCTAGGGCAAACATCGATCGCATCGGCCTGTCGGAAGTTAAGCTGCCGGCCTATGCACGAAACGAGAAGATTGCCAGCCAAACTGCTGGAAACAAGATCGTTCAGGACGATGACAACCGATGGGCAGAGCCTCCGGAAGAGGCGGTATCCAGAACGCTCTCCCAGTCGCTGGAAACACAGCTTGGGGCTGCTGTCGTGGTTGGTCCGTTTCCAAGGGGACTTGATCCGGACCTTCGGGTCGAAGTCAGGTTCAACAAGTTCCTGAGGTCGGAAACAGGTGCCGCAGAGATGGGTGGGCAGTACGGCATCTTGTCCGGAGATGGACGCGAAGTTCTGCTCTTGCAAACCTTCAGCATTACCGCTCCTGCATCGGCACAAGACTACAGTTCCTATCTGAACGCCGTGTCAGCAGGTTTGAGCCAGCTCAGCCAACAGATAAGCCGCTCCACACGGTCTGGCAAAGTCACCAGATCGCTCAGAAATGGATGAGCATTCCAGCTGTAGTGAACTTGTCTGAAATCCGCGCTGGACACTTACTGCTGAAGCAGGATTGCCGGAATGACATTGTGGAGCGCAGACAGCATTCCTTGTGACCATGATCACAGCGCTGTTGCGTGAGCAGAGCCAGAAATGGAGATGTAGAAACTTTGATTTTCAAATAAATTGCAGAGCTAATCTTATGCTGAAAAATATTGTTCCGTCTACGCGCGGCATCACCCAATTCAGGAATGGCAAAGGCCCAGGACAGCACCCGCTTCAGGTCCTTGGGTGGGTCGCTGTGCTCTCCGGGGCGCTGGCTGTATCTGGCGTGCAACAGGCTATTGCCGGAAACTGCTCGGCTTACGGTGCTCAAGTAGAAGAAGAATTGACATCGGTTCCCGCAGCCTGGCCCGCGGACATACCGCAGCCGGGGGATCTATCGAAGATCGGGGGGCTGCTGTCGACTTCCAAAAGCCGTTGTACGATAGACCTTTACGGGCAAGCCGAGGTGTCCGGAGCGGACTACATCAATCACTACAGCAGCCAGTTGAAGCATGCCGGGTTTGAGCAGGTCGACTTCCGGCAGGAAGCGGACATGGTGATGGGCAGGTTCGAACGCGGAGACAGTCAGATCGTTGTCGGCTCGGATGTGATCAATGCCCGTACCAAGCGGGAATATGTCGAGATCGGTGTCGTGCTCACCTTGGCACGCTAGTGCGTCGAAACCAGCGGGAAAAGAAAACTGGTAGCTTGGCACTCAAACATCACGTTTGAGCAGGAACTGGTTCTTGTAGTTTTTCAGGCCAAGCATGACTTCAACGTCCACAATGTCCTCGACGCTGTGAATGTGCTCTTCCAGGAATGCCGTCAGGTCCCCAGGGTCGTCACAGACCAACTCAACCAGAAGATCGAACCGGCCAGTCACCCACAGGATGTAAACGACGCAGGATTGTTTTTCCAACCTCCTGGCAACGCTTTGAGGAGTTGTTCCCGGCGCAACCTTCAGGCAGATCATCGCATCCGCCTTGTATTCGGACGCGGAAGGATCCGCTACGGCAACAATCCGCAGCAGACCTGCTTCTTTCATGGCGTTGACGCGGTTCCGGACGGTTCCTTCCGACACTTGAAGCTTTTGCGCAATCTCGGAAAACGGCATCCGACCATCAACTTCGAGCATCTGAACAATCTCGCTGTTCAAACTTTCATCCACGGAATGCGTGTTTCTTCCACGTGTCGTCTTGTCCTGATCAGCTTTTACCGGTGCACCCACAGAATTACCTTCAAGTTTTGAGTTTGTTCCTCCGTACCCGGCTGATCCTGCAGAACAGGGCTGCGCTTGTTAGTCGGAGAAAAATCGAAGATCTTTCTTAGTCCAAAGCGAATAATTTCTGCAAGTCCAGTTCAGTGTGTACGGAATAAATCGGCACTTTTTAGAGGGTTTCTACGAAATTTTTATCAATTTTACTGGAAGATATACTCGAAAGAAGGCCGAATAGTTCTCTCTTTGAAGCGCAGGCATGATCTTGAGGCAAGTAGTTTCCGATTTTTTATTTTCTGAATTTTCAGTCATCTTCTGTTCCGGAAGATTTCAAAGAGGAATTTCAAAAACGACGAACCAGGAGTACCAGCGCTTCCCTGTTTTAGCCGCTGCAAAGCAATTTGCGACTGCAACCAACGCCTCGCATCGACTGCATTCTAGTCGCCCAGCAGTTCTTTGATGTTCGCGTCAAGTTGAGCGGCGAAGCCAGCATCATTGCCAGGGTTGGCGGCGCAATGGCCGAACTCGGAAAGAACGGGTCGGAATTTTGCATTCGGAATATGCAGAGCTTCGTACTGATTGTCCTCCGGTGGAAAGTAGAGGTCCTGGGCACAGGGCATCAGGATTGTGCGTGCCTTTATCGATGCCAGTGCCCTTTCAAAGTTCCCGTTGAAGATGGCCCCCGAGCTGATATCTCCTGCTTGCCAGGTTGCCAGCTTGGCCAGAAGATCGTTGGCATCCCAATTGTCCGCATGATCTTCTGCCCAGTCATCGAGGAGTTCCGCGACGGATTGATAGCCGAGCTCTTTGTAGCGGGCGTTCCGGTAAAAGGCCTGGGAAAACGCCCAGCCCGCATAGACCCGCCCGAAGGCTTTCAGGCCTTCGGTAGGTTGTCCGTTGTAATGTCCGTTGTTCCAACGAGCATCCGCGCAAAGCGCGGCTTTTACTCCTTCCAGGAAAACAAAGTTGTGCGGGGATGTCCTGGCGGAGGCGCAGAAGGGCAGAATTGCCCGAACCATGTCGGGATACTGTACTGCCCACTGATAGGCCTGGCACCCGGCCATGGACCAGCCGAGAACCAAAGCGATTTCTCTCACGCCGAGGCGTTCGGTAAGGAGCTTGTGTTGTGCGGCGATGTTGTCGTGAAAGGTGACTGCCGGAAAGTATCCGCCGCCTTGAGCGCCATCCGTGGTGCTGGGTGACGACGATAACCCGCCGCCGAACAGATTGACGGAAACAATGAAGTGGCGCTCCGGGTCAAGGGCTCTGCCGGGCCCGAAGAAACCTTCATTCCTGTTGTGGCTGCCGGTGAAGAACGTCGGCATGACCACAACGTTGTCACCGTTTTGCGAAAGAGAACCGTAGGTTTTATAGGCCAGTTTCGCGCCACGCAGCTGAGCCCCGCTTTGCAGCGGCAGGTCGCCGCATTCAAAAATGTCGTAATCCATAGTCGCGCGGGTCTCCGGTTGAAGGCGAGGGGCAAACCCCGGTCTTTGCCGGGGTCTGCGTGTTTCCTTTGAGCGTGACGATCAGTAGAGCCGCAGGTACTCTTTCACTTCCCAGTCTGTGACCGACTGGTGGTACCGCTCCCACTCGTCATTCTTGTAGGCAATGAAAGACTTCCGCATCACTGTGCCCATGACGTGTTCGGCGACTTCATCGCCACGCAGTGCTTCGATCGCATTCCACAACGTTCGCGGTAGCCGCCGAATGCCGAGCTCAGTCAATTCGGCCTCGGTCTTTGAATAAAGGTCGAAATCGGTCGCCTTGCCAGGGTCGATCTTGTTCATGATGCCGTTGACAGCACATGTCAGATGCATTGCCATCGCAAGATACACATTCATGGTCATGTCGCAGGCACGGTTCTCGATGCAGTGCCGGCTTTGCGGCAGACGGAACTGGGCCGACCGGTTGTTGAAACCGTAAGTGATGTTGGTAGGGGCCCAGGTGACGGTACCTCCTTCAAAGCCACCGACACGCGGGACGAGGCCGTTGTAGGAATTGACCGTCGGACATGTGATCGCGGTAATGGCTTCAGCGTGTTCGATCAGTCCACCTACCGCATAGCGGCTTTCTTCGGACCAGTCGCCTTCAGGTGTCTTGAAGATGTTTTCGCCGGGTCTGTTTTCATGCTGCAATGACATGTTGATGTGTGCGCCCGAGCGCCAGTCCCCAACAGTGGGCTTGGGCATGAAGGTGATGAACATGCCATGCTTCTTGGCGACTTCCTTCAGGACGATCCTGAGGAAGGTCAGGCGATCGGACATTTCCAGCATGTTGGTATAATGGAAATCCAGTTCGAACTGGGAATAGGCGCCTTCCGCCACGACGTCGTGCAGGTTCCAACCCAGCCCTTCGATGATGTCGATCATTTCCTTCAGGAACGGCATGGAGTCGATGGAATATTCCACATCGTAGCCAAAAGCTTGTCGGCGCGGGCGTGTCCCGATTGCCGGGTCATCGTCGAAGGCCTTCACGGGGTGGCCATCGTCGTCGTACTTCATGACGATAAATTCCGGTTCGACGCCGGCGTATCCAGTGTAACCTTCCGCCGCCGCTTCCTGCATTGCCCGCTTCAACGCCTGCCGCGGGCAAACGTTGTAAGGTGCATCCTCCCAGTAAAGATCCGAGAAGATGACAGCCATGGTGGTATCCCAAGGGCAAATATAGACAGCGTCCAGATCCGGCACGACGACCTGGTCACTGTCGGCAGGGGAAAGCTCAGGCACGTATGAGATCGAGTGAACGGCAAACTGTGGACCCTTTCCAAGACACAGTTCTTCGAAGTCACTCATCGGAACCGGTTTGGTTTTGGGGATGCCATGCAGGTCGATCCAGGCCGCCATGACGTATTTGACGCCTGCTTCTTCAAGGCGGGTTCTGACAGACGGGATCTTGGGACGATTGCGCTCGACGGCCTCTTGAAAACTCTCGACGTAGATCTTGTTTTCCGGGTTGGTTTTCAGCATTTCGTTTATTCCCTCTGTTTTTTGCTTTCGCACGGCAAAGACCTGCCGTTCCGCGGCGATGCGTGGTCGAACCTGCTCTTGGTTTCGGAAGCATCGATCGGGACGACCAAAGGCTATGGTCGTCCCTTCGCTAGTGCCGGTCAGCCTGCGACGAAGTCTTCAGGATCAATTCCCGGAACGTGGGTGATTCCGGCCAATTGCTTCCAGTTGTGGGGATAGGCGGCGTAGAATATCACGCACTTCTCATCTGCTTCATAAGAGATGTGGTTGTCCTTCGGGATGTACAGAACGTCACCGGGATTGCAGATGTAGCTTTCCCCGTCGCAGACCAGCCGGAAGGTGCCTTCCATGCAGTAGATGATCTCGTCGCAGGTCAGATCCCATGGGACCTTGACGTCGTTGAGAAAGTTCAGTCCGCCGCACATGGTTTCGCTGACAGCACTGGTGACGAAAGGTTTGATGTAGGTCTGGCCCGGCTCAAGGGTCTGAAGACGGTGCTCGATATCCGAGAATTTGAAGAGATGTGGTTTACCGCCCATGATGTCAGCCTTCCTGCGCCTGATGCTTGAGAATGGATTCGTTGAGTTCGACCTTGTAGCCGTCCGGGTCTTCGCAGAACGCGATCACCCGCGTTCCGTTCTTCATCGGCCCGGGTGGCCGGGTGATGTTCACTCCGGCAGCGGCAAGATCCTCGCAGGCCTTGTAGACATCGGGTGTTTCGATGCAGACGTGACCCCAGCCATTGCCTTTTTCGTAAGGCGTTTCCTGTTCCCAGTTGGAGGTCAACTCCAATGTCGGAAATTCCGCTTCGGGTCCGTAACCGATGAAGGTGTTGGTGAATTTGCCTTCCGGATAGTCGGTGCGACGCAGCACCTGCATTCCCAGAATGCCGCAATAGAATTCCAGCGATTTTTCCATATCCATGACGCGCATCATCGTGTGCGCCAGACGGAAGCCGCTGCTCAGGTTGTTGTTTGTCATTGAGGTTTCCTTGTTCAGGCGGATCTTTTCCGGGTTACGTCACGAGCCACCATGTCCTGGAACGCTCTCACGCTGTCTTCCCAGGCCGGGGACAGCACGCCGCCATCGACTGCGATTTGTGACGCACGCCCCAGCTGCAGCCTTTCGGTCATTTCGTGATCTTCCTTGTGGACGTCCCACCAGAGGTTCTTCAGTCCCTGGATCTCTTCCTCGGACAGAACCTGGCCTTCGGTCGTGTAGAGCGCGCGCTTTTGGGTCATGGTGCCGGGGCCGGTCGGGATGTTCAGGTACACTCCCATCTGGTCGGGGAAGTAGCGGCCCAGAATGAAATTCGGATAAAGCGTCAGGTAACGGGAGCTGACACCAAGGCTGCCGGAGGTACCTATCTCCTCTTCCAGATCCACAGCGCTTCCCAGACAGTTGCCGTCGATGATCGTGAAATGGTCTTCGAGCGGCTGATCGGTTGTCGATGAGTGCACGAACTGGACGTGATACGGCTCGATGAAGTTCTCCATGATGAACTTCCAATTGCAGGCAACTTCGCCGAAATCCAAGGTGCCGATACAATTCAGCTTTTCCCAGTCGATCCCGTGCAAACGCTCTTTGATCGTTGCGGCATACTCATCAAAAGGTTCTGCTTCGCCATCTATGTTGACGAATATCCAGTCATTCCAGATGTGCGTGCGCACCGGAACGAGGCCGTTTTGCTTTCTGTCGAAGCCTTCTGAAAAGTGCTCGTTCGCCCCGCCGAAATGAGGCGATGCGCGCAGGTTACCGTCAAGATCATAAGCCCAGGCATGGTAAGGGCAGCGGATCAGCTTGCCGACATTGCGGGGTTCTTCCACCAGCGTGAGACACCGATGCCGGCATACATTGTGGAACGCGCGGATTTCGCCGTTCTTGTTGCGCACCAGGAGCAACGGATGTCCGGCGATCTTCACCGGAACCGCGTCGCCTGACGCCTTCAGTTCATGCGTAAACCCGACACAGACCCAGTTCCGGGTGAACACCGACATGCATTCGGCGTCCCAAAATTCCTTGTCGGTATAGGCCGCCGCGGGCAAGCCATGCCTTGGCGAGGATTCCTCGAAGAAAGGCCCAAGCAGCGTTTCGATTGCGCCCATTTTTGCGTCCTTGGCTAGAGTTCGAGTTCGTCGAGGGCTGAATAGCCAGCTGATGAACATGTTCATCTGCCTATCAGTGAAATGCGAAATTCGTATTTTGTCTATATAAAAGTGCGGAAAAATCATGAAAAATACGAAATAGTGATTTTTTCTATGAGAATTTCTAACATATCCGTAAACTCATCTAACGAATGAGGTGCGCCGGGTCCTTGCAGGTGAATTGGCAAACTTCAGCCACGACCCTAGGAGTTGCAGGGTCGGCTGCAGGCAACTCGATTGAAATGGGAGAACGGTTTCAGAGAGAGAGCTAGAGTGCACTCAGGCTCTTCGGCGCCGAACGGATGCCTCGGCACCTTTTCATTTCGAGAAAATGGGTATCGGGATCAGTGGATGACCTTGCGCTGAACATGCGTCAGCAGCCGTTCCGCCTTTGTCGATATGGTCTTGATTATTTCGCCGACGGGCGGAGTGTCGTGGACCAGTCCGATAGCTTCACCTACAGGCGGACTGAGCGAAGTGGGATCATGTTTCTTCATCCACCGACCAACAAAGTCGTCCGTCAGGACCCGCAAGCCATAGTGCTCGGGCCACTCTGTGTCTTTGCTTTGGTCCGAAGTCGTGATGCGCCTGGTGTCATCGCCAGTCGCATTCACGGCAATGTCGACATCACTCGGAGAAAGAAGCATCTGCTGACTTGCCCACAACCGCGTGCCCATCACCACGCCGTCGGCGCCCATCACGATGCTCGCCGCAAGTCCGCGCGAGTCAGTGATCCCGCCCGCTGCCAGAAGCAGGGTGTCATGTGAGGCCTTGTAAAGGTAGTCGGCGACCTCGGGCACAAGCGTCATCGTGCTTCGCTCTGAGCTGTGGCTTCCGGCTGCGCAGCCTTGCGCCACGATAATGTCTGCCTCCGCTTCGACTGCCTGTTGCGCTTCCTCAAGCGAGTGGATCTGACAGAATAGCGGAATACCTTCCTGGCGGATCTTTGACGCAAATGGACGGGGATCTCCGTAGGAGAGATAGATAGCCTTCGGTCGACGGTTCAATATATGGTCGAGAGCCTCCGGCATCCTGGAAAGTCGCCAGGTTGTAAGTCCACATCCAACGACTTCATCTGCAGCTTCGTCGAATTGAGCCTCGATCCATTCGAGGTCTCCTCCGCCATCGCCAATGAGCCCAAGCCCGCCCGCTGCCGAAACCGCCGCGGCCAGCCTACCGCCCGCAGTGTGGCTCATCGGCGCGAGGACGATCGGACAGGTTAACCCGAATTTCCGGGTCAATCGCGTATCAATCATGCTTAAGCCTCAAATCCCGGAATTGGCATCGTTCAATTCCTCGGCGGAGCGTGCTGAAATCTGGCGAATTGACTATGCAATCATGCCTGAACCGTCAATCTGCGCCAGCAGCAGTTGCCTCACGCATGAATTTGACGGCGCCCGGAAGACCGGGTTCCAGACGCGTTCAATATATCAGATGTCCAGGGTGTGTTTTTTCTCCCATCGGGAGAAATGAGAGACAAAGGAATTCCACTCCTGCATCTTCATGTTGATGAATGCGCTTGAGAATTCCTTACCCATCGCAGTCCTCAGGGCTTCGTCATTGTCGTATTCGCGCAAGGCGTCCAGCATGTTGAGTGGCAGTTTGGGTGCGTCCTGGACCTTGTAGCCATCGGCGTACATGTCGATATCCCAGCGTTTTCCCGGTTCTGCTTTTGAGCGAATTCCCGACAGTCCAGCCGCGATGATGACTGCCTGCAGCAGATACGGATTGGCAGCTCCATCCGCCAGGCGAAGCTCGAATCTGCCCGGACCCGGAACGCGGACCATATGGGTCCGGTTGTTGCCGGTCCAGGTCACGGTGTTAGGCGCCCATGTCGCACCGGAGGTGGTGCGGGGTGCATTGATGCGCTTGTACGAGTTCACGGTCGGATTGGTGATCGCAGCCAATGCCTTGGCGTGTTGCATGATGCCGCCGAGGAAATGCCTGCCGGATTCTGAGAGCCCGACTTCCGCGGCCTCGCCCGTGCCACCGTCCGTATTTGCGAAAACGTTGACGCTTGCCTGATCACCAGGGGCGTCCCAGACCGAGACGTGAGCGTGGCAGCCGTTGCCCGTGAGACCTTCAATGGGCTTGGGCATGAAGGTTGCGCGAAACCCGTGTTTCTCTGCCACGGATTTTACCATGAACTTGAAGAAGGAGTGTTTGTCCGCCGTGCGCAGCACATCGTCGAATTCCCAGTTCATTTCGAACTGGCCATTCGCGTCTTCATGATCGTTCTGGTAGGGCTTCCAGCCCAGTTCCAGCATGTAGTCGCAGATTTCGCGGACGACGTCGTAGCGGCGCATCACCGCCTGTTGGTCGTAACAGGGTTTTTCGGCGGTATCATAGGGGTCGGAAATCTGTTCCCCGTCCGGTGTCAGCAGGAAGAACTCCGCTTCAATTCCGGTTTTTACATGCATGCCCATATCGGCGGCTTCGTCGATCAGGCGCCGCAACACATTGCGAGGGGCCTGGGCGACGTCTTCACCTTCCATGACACAGTTGGCCGCAACCCAGGCGACTTCCGGTTTCCAGGGCAGTTGAATGACCGAGGATGGATCCGGAACCGCAAGCATGTCGGGATGTGCCGGCGTCATGTCGAGCCAGGTTGCAAAACCGGCAAACCCAGCGCCTTCCTCCTGCATGTCCGCAATTGCCTGTGCCGGCACCAGTTTGGCTCTCTGTCCACCGAACAGATCGGTGAATGAGATCATGAAGTATTTTACGTCATTTTCCTGCGCGAAGGCTGCCAGATCTGTCGTCATGGATCGCTTTCCTTTCCCTGTAACCACGAAAAAGAACGAGGCTCATTTCTGTGTCGGTGAGTGTACTTTCTGGATCAGAACCCCGGCTTTCCCGGATACCAGTCGGTTCCCGCGAGCGGCACCTTGGCCATTGCCGCTGCTTCCATGGTCAGCGCGCATAGGTCTTCGGGCTCAAGATTGTGTAGATGGTTATGACCGCAGGCCCGGGCGATGGTCTGGGCTTCAAGTGTCATCACCTTGAGGTAATTCCGCAACCGGCGTCCGGCCTCGATCGGGTCAAGCCGTGCGGCCAGCTCCGGATCCTGGGTCGTGATGCCTGCCGGATCTAGGCCTTCATGCCAGTCGTCATAGGCACCTGTCGTGGTTCCGAGTTTCTGGTAATCGGATTCCCATTTCGGATCATTGTCTCCGAGCGCGACCAGTGCTGCCGTTCCGATTGCAACGGCATCCGCGCCCAGAGCAAGTGCCTTGGCAACGTCGGCGCCAGTGCGAATGCCGCCGGATATCACCAGTTGCACTTCGCGATGTACGCCCAGATCCTGCAAGGCCTGCACGGCGGGGCGGATACAGGCGAGCGTCGGAATGCCGACATGCTCGATGAACACATCCTGTGTTGCGGCCGTTCCACCCTGCATGCCGTCCATGACCACAACGTCAGCCCCGGCCTTCACCGCAAGAGCAGTGTCGTAATAGGGGCGCGTCGCTCCGACTTTTACATAGATCGGAACCTGCCAGTCGGTGATTTCCCTGAGTTCAAGGATCTTGATTTCCAGATCGTCCGGCCCGGTCCAGTCCGGATGGCGGCAGGCAGAGCGCTGATCGATCCCCTTTGGGAGAGTACGCATTTCGGCGACACGATCGCTGATCTTCTGACCCAGCAGCATGCCACCGCCACCGGGCTTTGCGCCCTGACCGACGACGATCTCGATCGCATCCGCTTTGCGCAGATCATCCGGGTTCATGCCATAGCGTGAAGGCAGATACTGATAGACCAGCTTGGTCGAGTGCCCGCGTTCTTCCGGTGTCATGCCGCCATCACCGGTCGTGGTCGAGGTTCCGGCAGCCGATGCACCGCGGCCAAGTGCCTCCTTTGCCGGTCCCGACAGGGCGCCGAAGCTCATGCCGGCAATGGTGACCGGGATGTCCAGCTCGATCGGTTTTTTGGCGAAGCGCGTCCCAAGAGCAACCGAAGTACCGCATTTCTCGCGATAGCCTTCGAGCGGATAGCGCGAAACGGACGCTCCAAGAAACAGCAGATCGTCGAAGTGGGGGACCCGCCGCTTGGCGCCGCCACCGCGGATGTCATAGATACCCGTTGCGGCGGCCCTGCGGATTTCGGAGTTGATTGAGTTGCTGAATGTTGCCGATTGGATCGGCAGTGTGTCCGGAGTCTTGTCCATGTCCGTGCTCCTTAATACGCTGCCGCGTTGTCGATGTCGAAATTGTAGAGCTTGCGGGCCGAGCCGTAACGCTTGAACTCTTCGGGCGCGGCATCGCATCCGGCGCGCGCGAGCAGGTCTCTCAAGGTTTCCAGATGCTCGGGGCGCATTTCCTTTTCGATGCAATCCGCACCCAGGCTCTTGACCGAGCCACGTACAAACAGCTGTGCCTCGTAAAGAGAATCTCCGAGCGCATCGCCCGCATCACCACAAACGACAAGATTTCCGGCCTGGGCCATGAAAGCTGACATGTGTCCAATGTTGCCATGGACGACGATGTCGATACCTTTCATGGAGATGCCACATCGCGAACTGGCATTTCCCTTGATGACCAGGAGGCCTCCATGACCAGTCGCTCCGGCGTATTGGCTGGCATCGCCGTCGATAATAACCGTTCCTGACATCATGTTTTCGGCAACACCCGGACCAACCGATCCTTCGACTTTTACCGTTGCCTGCTTGTTCATGCCTGCGCAGTAGTAGCCGGTCGAGCCTTTGACCGTCACTTCGATCGGGGCATCCAGACCAACCGCGATGGCATGGCTGCCCTTGGGATTCACGACTTCCCACTGGGTTTGATTGGTTTCCCGGTTTTGCGACTGCAAAGTTGAATTCAGTCCACGCAGGCCGTCCGCGGCAACATCATAAGTCTGCATGTCAATGGCTCCAGAAATAGACGGTTGCGGGTTCGGGTTCCCAGACGCGGGCATTTTCAATTCCCGGTAGGTCCACCAGAGCACGGTATTCGCTGCCAAAGGCAACATATTGGTCCGTTTCGGCCATGACTGCCGGTTTGCAGGCAATGGGATCGCGGACCACGCCGAAGCCGTCCTTGGTGCCGACAACGAATGTGAAGAAGCCGTCGAGGTCTTCCAGGCTGCTTTCCAGTGCTTCGCCAAGAGAGGCGCCGTTCTGCATTTTCCAGGTCAGATAGGCGGCGCCAACCTCGGTGTCGTTCATGGATTCAATCTGCACGCCTTCGCGCTTCAATCTGCGGCGAAGGACATTGTGGTTCGACAGGGAACCATTATGAACGAGACACTGGTCCGCACCGGTCGAAAACGGATGCGCGCCCTCTGTCGTCACGGCTGATTCAGTTGCCATTCGGGTGTGACCGATGCCGTGACTGCCATGCATTTCGACAAGATTGAACCGCTTGGTGACATCCTTCGGCAGTCCGACTTCCTTGTAGATCTCAACGGCGTCGCCCTCCGACATGACGCGAATTCCGGGACGCAATTCACGCAAGGCCTGACGCGCGGCCTTTGCCTTGGAAGCGTCCAGTTTCAGAACGGCGTGCGTGTCGTTGGCCTGCAACGTGACTGGCGTGCAAATCGCCTCGGTAAGTTCATTCGCCAAAGTGGCGAAGTCCTGTTCGGCATTGTCGGACTGAACTGTCAGTTTTGTCAGTCCGTCCACTGCATCGCTGTAGATTGCAATGCCGGCGCTGTCCGGACCGCGATCCGTCATGGTGATCAGCATAGCCGACAACATCTCGCCGAGCTTCGGCTCAAGTGATCTGTCTTTTAGAAAAAGACCCACAATCCCACACATGATTTGAGACCCTTCGATGTTTATTCGTAAGGGAGCTTAGCCAAGCTCCGTCGAAGAATCTACCCATAAGAAAATAATTTTCTTAAAAAGAAAAAATAGGACAGACTTTCACATCGGGGAACCAAGGGGTGCCACGGTTGGAAATGGCGAAAGTGCGGGCGCAATTACCCAGCAAATGCAATGCAAGAAAGTGATTTCGATTGTGAGGAAAGCAGAGAGGACGAGTTGGCATCGAACCGTCTGAACACCGAGGCCTATAACAGTGATCTCAGGTCAAGGGGCACCCGAATGGTGCGGGGTTCGCAGCTTCGTCAGGATGACCGGCGAAAAAGCCCATCGTTGCAACCGATCGCAGTTCTGGCCTGTCGGTGACAGACCGGGAGCGCTGGCTGTTCAGCGCTCCCTTCGTTCGTTCAGGTTCAAATGGCGTTGGTTGTCCACTGTCCATTGACCAGCCGTGGGATGCCGAGCGGGTTGGCGTTTTTCAGTTCGTCCGGCAGCAACGTATCCGGCGTATTCTGGTAGCAAAGCGGACGGACGAACCTGTCGATCGCGCGTTCGCCGACAGAGGTCGACTGTACGTTCGTGCTGGAGGGGTAGGGGCCGCCGTGTGACATGCCGGCACAAACCTCGACCCCTGTGCCGTATCCGTTGAAGATTAGCCGGCCGACTTTGTTCTGAATTACTGACGCAAGCGCAGCGCTCATCTCATTGTCAGCTTCTTCAGCGAAAATCGAGCTTGTCAGATGGCCATGGAAGCTCTTGGCAATCTGCAGCATTTCCTCATCTGTTTCGCACAGGATCATCAGAGTTGAAGGTCCGAAGATTTCTTCCTGCAAATCAGGATTGGCCAAATAGTCTGACGCTGAAACACCCATCAGAACCGGAGCCGCACCATTGCCTTTAGCTTCTGTGCTTTTTGCCAGAACTGAGACGCCCAGATCGCTCTCACGCCGGGCATTCCCGTCGCGATAGCTTGCGCAGATGGTTGGGGTGAGCATCGTCTGAGGAAGTTGCTCAGCCACCAGCTCGGCTGCTTTTTTGATGAACGCTTCCGTTGTTTCGTTCGAGCGTGCGACAAGGATGCCTGGATTGGTGCAGAACTGACCGGCGCCCAATGTCATTGCGCCAACAAAGGCCTGGGCGATTGCTTCGCTCTTTGCTGTCAGGGCTTCCTGAAGCAGAAACACCGGGTTTGTTGAGCCGAGTTCTCCAAAAAACGGGATTGGATCAGGGCGCTGCGAAGCAATATCAAACAGTGCGCGTCCCCCAGCGACAGAGCCGGTGAAGCCGCCCGCCTTGATGCCGGGATGCTGGACCAGAGCTTTGCCCAACGTGCGGCCGGGGCCGTGCAACAGCGCGAATGTTCCAGACGGAACGCCTGTCTGCCTGATGGCGGAAAGGATGCAATCCGCAACCAGTTCAGATGTTCCCGGATGGGCCGAATGGGCCTTGACGATAACGGGGCAGCCGGCGGCGAGGGCAGAGGCTGTATCTCCGCCCGCCGTTGAAAACGCGAGTGGGAAGTTGCTGGCTGCAAACACCACGACCGGCCCAAGCGGGATCTGCGTCAGGCGGACGTCCGGTTTTGGAAGCGGCTGGCGGTCCGGATCCGCCGTATCGATGACCGCTCGTTTCCAGTCGCCACGTTTCAGCAGATTGGCGAACATGCGCAATTGTCCTGTGGTGCGGCCCAATTCTCCGCGAAGACGAGCTTCCGGCAGTCCGGTTTCAAGCATGCCGCGTGTTACGATGCCGTCTGCCGAATTCTCCATGGCAGTCGCAATCGCCTCCAGAAACGTTGCGCGTTTCTGTGCAGGCAGAGCGGAATAGGAGGTGAACGCTTCGGTCGCGGCATTCACTGCCAGATCGACATCATCAAGCGCCGCGTTGGAAAAAGCCGTCGGCAGTTCCGCGTTGTTGGCAGGATTGAGCGCAGCGAATGTTCCTTGCTCGGAAGAGGAAGCAACCCAGCTTCCATTGATCAATAGTTTTCCAGTCAGATCCGTCATGTTCCGTCTCAGCCAGTGTTAGGTTCGGTTGCCGAAAATCTAAATGACTGTAGCGGATCTGACAAAAGATGATTTTGGAGATATAGATGAGGAAATACTCATCTTAATATAGTGAGCCCGACTGCAAGCCTATGGCCTATCCTTCGTTAAACAGCCTTAGAACATTCGAGGCGGCAGCGCGTCTGTTGAGTTTCAACAAGGCCGCAGAAGAGTTGAATATCAGCCCGTCAGCCGTCAGTCATCAGATCCGTCAACTTGAGAACACACTTGGCATCAAGTTGTTCGCACGAGTGGAGCGGGGCGTGTCACTGACACCGAATGGTGAGTATTACTTCATGAATGTTCAGAAAGGTATCCGGATCCTTCTGCGCGCGACAGATGTCCTTATGGATCCCAAGAGAAGCCGAACGATCAAGATGTCGGTCGTGCCGTTTTTTGCAACCAGGTGGCTCATGCCACGCCTCGAGCGATTTCAGTCTCAATTTCCCGATTGGGAATTGGCCATCCAGACCAGTACACAAAAGTCGAGTTTTGAATCAGAAGATCTTGATTTCGTAATCCGTAGGGGAGGGGGCGACTGGCCTGACCTGGTGTCGCAGCTTCTGCTGAACGAAAACCTTATGCCGATCTGTGCGCCCCAACTTGTGGATACCGTTGCAGACATCCGAAATCTCAAGACCGCTCCGCTGCTTTACAATTCCCAGGTCCCAACAGAATGGAGCGAGTTTTTTGCAAGGCTTGGAGAGCAGTTTGTCGCGCCGGCAGCGCGCCTGGAGTTCCAGAACACATCACAAATCCTGGATGCCTGTGTCGCGGGCGCAGGGATCGCGCTGATGGATCCGACCCTCATCGATGCAGAGTTGCAAAGCCGACGTGTCTGCCCGGCCCTCGATGTCACCATCCCGAGCCTTCGCCAGTATTATCTGGTCTATCCCGAAAATCACGACAACCGAAATGCCGTCAAAGTCTTTCTCAGCTGGATTGAGGCAGAGCTCGCTTCTTCGAACTATGTGAACTTGCATGGTATATGAAGGGTCTCATCCATAGGCATTTCAGTTCCGCAGGGTCGATGAACTAGCGTCTGGAAGCTGGCAGATACGACGTGTATCTGCCACGAAAAAACCATTCTGACCTGGTCGGCACGGTCGCTGAGTTCCTGTTGGTTTCGCTCAATCGTTTGTCAGATGATCGAAAAAGGTTGAGCCGGAATACTCCTTGCGGAACAACCCGATTTCGCCGAGTTGAGGGACAGCTTCTTCAAGGAACAAACGGACCGTTTCCGTTGCTCCTCCGGGGAAGGCAACGAAGCCGTCTATAGCACCTGCTGATGCCCAGTCGCTGATTTGATCAATAGCGTCCCCAACGGTTCCCACCACCTGCCAATGCGCGGATCCGACAACCTCAGGGCGCCGCAGCAGCTCTTCCACTGTCAAAGTCTCGCGTTCGATCAAACGGCGCAACAACCGCGAGTGTGTTCGGCTGCGGACCTTTTCCGGTGGCGGCGGTAGGTCGGCTGCAGAAACCTTTCTCGTCTGCGACCAATCGGTCAGGTCCAGCCCGGTCATTTCGTGAATTTTGGAGATGCCGCGTTCCGTGTTCAATCGAGCATTGGTTTCGGCAAACAGCTCCCTGGCCTCTGCTGCGGTTGGTGCAAGGAAAAGGCTGAGACCAGGAAGAATTCTGATGTCATCGGCGCGTCGCCCGTGCCCCTCTGCGCGCGAACGTAGATCAGCACGCAATTCGGTGGCGGCAGCCTTGTCTGGTGTCGAGGCGAATATGGCGTCGGCAACAGAAGAAGCGAATGCACGTCCTGTATCAGAGGCTCCGGCTTGCACGAGAGGTATCGGCGCCTTGTCGAAGCGTGGCAGGTTCAGCGGACCTTCAACGTCGAAATATGTTCCGTGATGTTCAAAGCTCTCGACCAGGTCCGGATCGGCAAACAATCCGCTATCACGGTCCAGCTTCAGCGCGTCGCCCGGATAGCTGTCCCATAGCAACTTGACCACTTCCACGAACTCTGCAGCTCTTGCATATCTCGCTTCCGGGCTCGGCATTTCCGACAGACCGAAGTTCTTGTTGCCATCCAGGGCGGTGACAATGTTCCAACCCGCACGCCCCTTGCTGATCCAATGCAGAGATTGGATCTGCCGGGCGACAATATAGGGAGGATAAAAGGTCGTGGATGCCGTCGAGAGCAACCCGATTTTGGAAGTGCCATGCGCAATGGATGCTTGCAGGATGGTTGGATCAAGACTGGCAAACCCGGCACTCGTTGCCAGGGCGCTTCTGTTCAGAAACAATGAGTCGGGAAGAAACGCAAAGTCGAGTTTTGCCTGTTCTGCTCTCCTGGCTATATCAAGATAGAACTCGCTGCTATAGAGATCTTCTACGCCGCTGTCCGACCGTCGCCAAGCATCTCCGCTTAGCCATGTCGGGGCGAGTGACATGCCAATATGCAATTTCTTCGAGGAAGTCATTTAGTCCGCTCTTGACTGGATAAAACGAGTGGGAGGGCTTGCTTTGAATTTGCTGGCTCGTTCCGAATAGTATAAAGACTTTCACAATGCAGAATGTCAAGGAGCCCACCTTGCTGGAAACACGAAACGTATGTGCGGCATATGGACCGCTTGAGGTGCTCAAGGACGTCTCCGTTCAGTTCCAGGAAGGACGACTGACCGCGGTTGTGGGGCCCAATGGTTGCGGGAAATCAAGTTTGCTGAAGGCAATCATGGGCTTCCTGCCTGTCAGCGCCGGAGAAATTCTGCTGCAAGGCAAGTCGGTACCAAGCATCGGCAGAAGGAAACTGGCTCGCAAGATCGCCTATTTGCCGCAGGACTGTTTCTGTCCAGATTACATGACGCTTGGCGAGTTGATCGAGCTGGCAGGATTTTCGCGCTATTCGCTCGTGGGTGGGCCGACGGAAAGGGACCGCCAGCTTTTCAAGGACGTACTGCACACGGTTGGACTTGCCGACAGGGCCGACTTTCCGGTCAATAAGTTGTCGGGTGGACAACGCCAAAGAGCATGGATCGCCATGGTTCTTGCCCAGGACACCAACGTCATTCTACTGGATGAGCCTGTAAATCATCTGGATATGAAGTATCAGTTCGCCATTCTCGAACTGGTGAAGGAGTTGACGGTCAATCGCGGCAAGACGGTTATTGCAGTGCTTCACGACCTCAACCTGACCACGGCTTTTGCCGATGAAGTTGTTTTGTTGAGAGCTGGATCCTGCGTGACGTCAGGGCCGGTTGGTGAAACTGTTACCGCCCAGAATATCGAGCAGGTGTTCGACTTCAGAACTCAGATCTTTCCGCATGACGGGCGACTGGTTTGCCTGCCGGAATTGTCTGCATCCACTGCGGTATCCTGATGACGCGACGTGCTTTGTTTATCTGGTCAGCGTTGCCACTTCTGCTCGTCGTGCTTTGCGTCCATCTGTTTTCCGGAATTTCGCTAGCGTCGTTGCCAGGCTCGATGGATGCTGTCTTGCGCTTCGAAGCTCAGAGTTACGAGCAGGCAGTCTTGCTTTTTCAAAGGATGCCGCGAGCGCTCATTGCTGCCTATGTAGGAAGTGTGACTGCGGCGAGCGGTTTCGTTTTGCAGAGCCTTGCCCGAAACCCCTTGGCGTCTCCGTCCACGATGGGCGTCAACGCAGGTGCCGCACTATTTCTGGTGGCCGGGGCACTCATCTTCGACATCGGGGTCGTCTTTCAGGGAGTTGCCGCACTTGTCGGTGCGGTGATCGGCTTTTTGTCCTGTGTTGCCGTTTCACGGATCGCAGGACGGCAGAACGATCCGCGCGGTTTGTCACTCATCCTTTCCGGAGCTCTTGTTTCCATGCTGTTCACGGGCATCACAAATGCTCTGCTTCTCTCCGATCCCGCCCGCCGAAGTGACTTCCTGAATTGGGTGACCGGCAATATCAATCATGCCTACATCGATCGTCTGGAGTTGTTCTGGTGGATCGGTGTGTTGTCTCTTTGCACGTTCGTTGTGCTTGCAAGACCCTTGACCCTTATTCTCTTCGGTTCTGAAAAAGCCGCATCCGCCGGCGTAAATGTTCCCCTGGTCTCCCGCCTTGCGTTTTTTGCCGCGGTGCTGGGAGCCGGTTCGGCCGTGGCTGTTTGCGGTCCGATCGGTTTTGTCGGATTGATCGTGCCCCATATCGTGCGACCGATCATGGGCAGCAATCTTGTTGTTGCGATCCCGGCTTGCATGATTACAGGCACTATTGTCTGCCTGCTTGCAGACCTGTTCGCCAGAGAGGCGCTGCAGCCCTTCGTGCTGAACACGGGGCTTGTCATGGATCTTCTTGGAGGTGTCGTTTTTGTCATCATCGTCAAGCGGTTCTACCTTTCCCCCAAAGTGCGTGGGGCTAACGTATGAAACCGGGTTTGGCGACCGATGGAAAACGCGTGCTTCGATTTGCCAACGGACTGCAAATCAGGACCGGCAATCTCATGGCAGGGATTGGCCTTGGTGCCGTTGTGTTGGTGCTCGCCGCATACTCTTCTGGTCTCGGGCTGACCGAGACAGGCCTGGGAGACTTGTTCCGCCTGTTGTTTGGAACGCAGCTTTCAGACGCGGAAGACTTTGCGCTATGGACTGTCAGATTGCCGAGGATCGTTCTTGGTTTCCTGATCGGGTGGGCTGTCGGCCTGTCAGGAGCGATGCTTCAGTCGATCGCGCGTAACCCGCTTGCGGATCCTGGTCTATTCGGCTTCAGCCAGGGATCGATGACAATGATCATGCTGTTGCTGGTGTTCTTGCCGGCGGCGCCAAAGGGGCTGATAGCCATTGCTGCGCTCGCAGGTGGGCTGAGCGTGGCCTGGTTGCTTATCTGGCTTGTCGGAAATGAGCGCTCAACTGGCCTGTCCATCGTATTGATGGGAATAGCGATCGAAACGGTCCTGTCTTCCTTCGGTTCGCTTCTCATTCTTTACCTACCTGCAGAAACATCGCTTGCTCTTTCGGAATGGTTGGCCGGTTCACTCTTTCAGGCTAATTGGAGCTTGATTTCCGCCTTTGTGCCGTTGTTCCTGTTGAGTATCGTCGGCATCTTGTTACTGGGGCCTGCGCTGGCGACCTATGATTTGGGAACCGAAATGGCAATGGCGCTGGGCGAGCGAGTTGCCACGACGCGTCCGCTCATTCTCATGTTTGCAGTTGTCCTGAGTTCGGCTGCGGTCACCGCAGTTGGTCCGCTTGTTTTTCTCGGCGTTCTTGCGCCGCATCTGGCGGGATTTGTTTCACCTGCGGTTGCCCGTGCCCGCCTGTTTCTCTCAGGCCTGATGGGCGGAATCCTCGTTGTTTCGGCGGATGCCTTGACCCGTGGATTGGCCAGCGGAATTCCCATGCCTTTGGGGCTCAGTCTTACGATGATCGGTGTTCCGCTGTTCATAATCGCACTTCGGCTGCAGGCCCTTCGAAAACTTCAGTCCCATTGAAAGGTTCATGATGCGTTTCCTGATCCCAAGCGTAACCGCATTCTTTCTGGCTCTTGCTTCAGCCCATGCAGCCGATCGCACTGTTACGGACGACACCGGCCGCGAGGTAGACGTGCCGGTTGACCCGAAGCGCATCGTTGTGATGCACGAGCCGTTGCTCGGCGTGCCCCTCATGGATGTCGGAGTCCAGCTCGTCGGCAGTTATGGCAGAACCGATGACGGTGGTTTCGTCATTGCAGTGGATTTTATCGACAGCGTGTTGGGGCAGGGGCTGCCCAAACCGAAGGGGTTCGGTCCGGTCGGTCAACCCGACCTTGAAAAGCTGCGCGCCCTTGAGCCTGACCTGATTGTCGCCACGGAGCTCGATGCAGGCAAGGCCGATCAGCTTTCAACAGTGGCACCGGTCTATCTTCAGAATGTGGCAAGCGGCAAAGTGCAGGGTTTCGAAGTCGAAGAGGATCTTGCAAAACTTGTCGGCCGCGAACGGGAATTTGAAGACCGCAAATCCGAGTATGAAACTCGAGTACGCGAATTGCTTCAGGCTCTCCCCGATAATCCATCCGGTCAGACCTATCTTGCTGTTTTTCTAACTGATCAGCTGAATGTCGTCGGCGGTTCGTCGGGAATGGTTCAGGCGTTGGAAGATCTTGGTTACAATCGTCTGGAGATCAATGAAAACAATGGTTTCACCGCTGGTGGCGGATCAATGATGCTGATGCCGGTGAGTGCTGAAGAGTTCGGCAGGCTGGACCCCGATGTCCTGGTCCTGTTGAACAGCTACATGGCGGATGGGCGCGACGAGACCGGGACAAGGGCCACTCTCGACAAGATCGTTCCGGGTTGGGACCGTTTCATGAAGCCGGCCCTCGAAGACAGAGTTCTTTTTGCCGACCCAGCCAAGGTCATCACACCATCGATAGCCAGCGCCGAGCACATGCTGGACATTCTTCAGCAATGGAACCGCTGACCCGCCCAACAGAAAAATCGTGATTTTGAGCGTGCCTCAGATTTTCTGAAATCTGACCTCAGAAATCACGATTGGCAATTTGCTGATACCGCCTGCATGAACGGGGTGGAGGTGCCAGCGATAAAGCCAGCAGACCGTCCTACTCATCTTGATATTTGGGAAACGGACATGGGCAATCACAACGACCCCGTCATTGAACTGACCGCAATCGGCCGAATAAACACCGGCTTCATGACCCTCGATCAATGTCCTGGGTCTGGACGGTTCAATGAAGGCACGAGCACCATCGAACTGAAATCCGAGTTTGCGCAAGGGCTGCACAACATTCAAATGGCAAGCCACGCGATTGTTCTTTACTGGTTTGACAAGGCCAATCGCAATTCCTTGATGCGCAAGACGAAACCCGGTGAAGCTCAGCGGGGCGTTTTTGCCAGCAGATCACCGGGACGCCCAAATCCTGTCGCGGTCAGCGTTGTCAGGATCATCAAGCACGATGGCAGCACCTTGACCGTCAGCGGTCTGGATTGCCTCGATGGATCGAGCGTGATCGATATCAAGCCGTACTGTCCCGAAGAGGATCGTATGGACGACGCCCGTATCGGCTGGACTTTTCCCTGAGCACGGCCATTGGCTCAATTCACATTTGGCAGTCATCACCAGACCACATCATTCGAGTGGTCGGAAAGAAGCGATTCATGTCCATGAAACTGAAGCTTGCATTCACCGCTGTTCTGTCAGCTCAACTGTGCCTCGCTGGTCCGTCATTTGCCGGCGAACAGCCGTCGTCTGTCACACAGGAAAACGATAAGCAGCTACAGGCAGAAACGCCGGATCGAATTGTTGCGATCACCGGAGCCTCGAACATCATAACCCTTGATCGCAGTGCGGATCGATTGGTGGCGACATCGCCGCGGTCCCGCAACACCCTTCTTGAGGGAGTGCTCAGCGACGTCTTTCCAGAACTTGGTGAGATGCCAGCCGATGTTGTCAGCAAGGAAGGTGCTCCAAATATCGAGCAAATGCTCAATCTCGAAACGGATATGGCAATCGAATGGGCGCGCAAGACCAAAAGTGTCGAAGCGATGAAACGTGCCGGAATCCCGGTGCTCGTCATGAACTATTCGAAGTCAGGTATGGAAAAGATGTTCCTGACCAGGATCGGAGCAGTCCTTGATCAGGAGCCGCGCGCTGCCGAGATTCTGGCCTGGCAGGAAAAGACGCACAAGAAGATCACCAGTCGCACGCACGCATTGGCGGAAGAAGACAAGCCTCGAGTTCTGTTCCTTCTGCGAGCCAATTATGCCGCCGGGCCATCGAGCCACTTCCAGTTCACAATGGACACAGCCGGTGCAAGGAATGCGCTGGAGACACCAGCGCGTTTCGTGGAAATCGACGCGGAGATGCTACTGAATGCGAACCCTGACGTGATCTGGCTTATGGGTTGGAATCCTCGTTTGAAGGCTGAGGTGTTCCTGGACAATCCGGTTTATGCGGATGTGCCGGCGGTGAAACATCGCCGCATTTACAAGGTGCCGGTGGGTGGCGACCACTGGGATGCGCCAAACCAGGAGTTTCCACTGGCATGGGAATGGTTCACCCGCACAATTCATCCCGAATTGCTGGACGGATCGATCCGCGACAGTGTCCGGGCTGCCTACCCGATGCTTTACGGCCTCACACCAAGCGACGAGCAACTCGATCGCATCTTGCGTGTTGAAGAAAACGCCGAAGCGGCAAACTACGCCCAAGTCGCGCGATGAGGGCGATCTGTTGTGAGTAATTCGGTGAAGACTGTCCCTGATCGAGGAAGCATCGACCTGCCGTCGATGCCTGCGGGAGACAGACGACTGTATGCAATTCAGATCTTCGTGCTTTCCGTAATACTTGTTTTGACATTGTTGGGAGCACTGTGTGCAGGTCGCTACCCGGTCCCTTTTTCAACTGTACTTGCCATTCTGGCGGACAATCTGGTTCCCAACGCAGCACCCTTCTGGCGAGTGGTTGAAGAACGGGTCGTGGAACTGGTCCGTTTGCCGCGCATCCTCGTGGCGGGGCTTTGCGGTGCTTCACTGGCGCTCAGCGGTGCAGCCATGCAGGGCTTGTTCCGCAATCCTCTGGTCGGCCCGCAGATAATTGGTGTGTCGTCGGGGGCTGCTTTTGGCGGAGCGTTAGCGATCCTGTTCTTTCTGTCGGATCTGTTCATTCCGGCTTTTGCCTTCGTATTCGGAATGATTGCGTTGCTGATAACCATGGGGCTCGCCAGTGCGGGCGGTGGTCGCAACGTGCTGTCGCTTGTGCTTGGCGGGATCGTGACCTCTGCTTTTTTTACCTCACTCGTGTCTCTTGCCAAGTATGTCGCGGATCCGGAAGACAGCCTGCCAACGATCGTCTACTGGCTGATGGGATCTTTCAATGAATCCGGATATCGGGACGTGGTCTTCGTGCTGGTTCCACTTATGACCGCAGGACTGCTGATCCTCTGCATGCGTCATCTGGTGAACATTCTGTCCCTCGGCGATGAGGACGCTCAGATGTTGGGCATCAATGTTGATGTGTCGCGATGGCTTATCCTGACCTGTTGTGCCCTCCTGATCGTCGCCACCGTTTCGGTTAGCGGAATTGTCGGTTGGGTCGGTCTGATCATGCCTCATTTCGCCAGAATGATAACCGGGCCAAATCACAGCCGTTTGCTGGGCGTTTCGGCACTCACCGGAGCAATCTATATGATTTGGGTGGATACAGTCGCCCGAACCGCCAGTTACGGCGAAATTCCGGTTGGAGTACTGACGGCTCTTATAGGGGCGCCGGTTTTTGGCTGGCTGCTTTATCGTACGCAAATGCGGGGGTGGGGCCGTGATTAAAGCCGAGCATCTCAGGTTCTGCTATCCCGGACACGACGAACCGATTATCGAGAACTGCAGCTTTACTCTCGGCAAAGGTGAAGTCATGGCGATCCTCGGGCAAAACGGATCGGGAAAGACCACACTGATCAGACTTTTGCTCGGGTTGCTCATGCCGCAAGCTGGTAACCTGCGGACGAAAGGCCGTCTGTCGTATGTGCCGCAAGAGGCACAGATTCCCTTCGATTATCCGGTGCGAGAAGTGGTGCTGATGGGTGCTTGCGCTCGGAACGGGATCTTTGCCACGCCGAGACGCCGAGATTACCAACGGACAGATGATATCCTGCGCAAGGTCGGATTGGCCGGCCGTGGAAGCTACGGTTTTTCCCGGTTGAGTGGCGGGCAAAAACAGATGGCGATGATTGCGCGGGCCCTGGTTTGCGATCCGGACGTGATTGTCATGGACGAACCGACTTCGGCATTGGACTATCGTAATCAGGACAAGGTCTTGCTATCGATGGCTGGGATGGCCGCCGAAGGCAAGGCGGTGGTCTTTACCACGCATTGTCCCTCACAGGCATTGAATGTAGCCGATCGAGTTATTCTGGTTGGGGGAGATACGGGAATTCAGCACGGAACGGCCGACGACATTTTGACTGCAAACACGCTCAGTGCGCTCTACCAAATGCCTATTCGGCGCCATCGGACCGCAGATGGGGAGATTGTTTTCCCAAAGTACAGCAGTATTAAGCAGTAAGATTTCTGAACGGGTTTCAAATTCAAGTCGCGGGATGAAACCACGGAAGCACGCGTGAGGCTTGGGCAATGGAATTTCAGCAACTGAAGAGTTTTGTCGCGGTGGCGCAAACCGGATCAATCACGCGCGCTTCGGACATTCTTCATCTCAGTCAGCCTGCAGTCAGTGCACATATCAAAGCCATGGAAGAGACCCTGGGTCTGCAGCTGTTTGAACGAACAGCGCGCGGAATGGTTTTGACCACTGAAGGCAACGCGTTGAAAGCACGAGCAGATGCCGCGCTGTCAGCGCATGGTGATGTTCTGCGTGAGGCGACACGGCTGCGCGGTGCGTTGGCCGGGAAGTTCCGACTTGCTGCGGCTGCCAACGCCCAGTGTTCGGCGCTTGGTGCCCTGATGGTAACATTGGCCGAACGTTATCCTGATGTGGAAATAGAATTGACCCATGCAACCTCACCAGAAGTTCTTGAGGGAATTCGCTCCGGTCGACTGGATGCGGGGTTCTATGTGGAGAGCGAGGATGCCGATGAAGATCTGACCAGCATTGAGGTTGCGCGTTTCGGCACCTATCTGGCCGCGCCGGCTGGAATGGTGGATCGAAGCGAAACGTTGGATTGGCAGGTTCTGCAGACTTTGCCCTGGATCTGCCCGGGGCTTGATTCCTGCTGTGGCCGATCCGTCGAAGCATTGTTTCAACGGCATAACTTCCGTCCCACCAAAATCATATCGATAGATCGTGAGAGCGTAACCCGGACCCTTTTGGCCGGAGGGGTCGGAATTGGCCTCTTGCATGCCGATACCGCACGGGAGGCTCAGCTGGCCGGTGAAATCGACATTCTCTGCGAGGTAAAGGAAATTGTCCGGGTGCTTTTTGTCCATCTTGCCGAGCGAGGTCATGATCCGTTGCTCGACACAGTCAGCAAGATCGTGCGCTACGGCTGACATCTTCTGGAAGTCAGCTGCATCTGTCAGTGCACGTCATAGGTAAATTCGAAGCGTTTGCCTGTCTCTAGTGCGCTTTCGCCGACGGTCGGAAAGAAACCGAAATCCGCCGGCGAAAGAAGAGGTGTCGATTGCCCTAGAAGGTGGCTTTCAGGCCCAGACCGAACATGCGCGGAGCGGTCATGTTTGCTTCCGTAGCACCGCCAACAGTTCTGCTGGCTTCCAGATTGGTCGGGACCCGTTCATCGAAGATGTTGTCAACGTAACCATAGATTTGCAGATTATCATGGATCTGATAAGTCGCCCGGGCATTGGCGATTGTGTATGGGTCTACCGCAAAGGCGGGCGTATTGAAGTCGTCTGAGTAATAGCCGTCAAAATGCTGAACATTTGCCGAGAGCGTAAGATTTTCCAAAACGCCCCACTCAACGCCCGCACCCAAAGAATATCCGGGAGCATCACCGAATTCATTTCCCTCTACATTGGGAAGAATGTCGAATTTATCGATTTCGGTATGAAGAACTCCGGCATTTGCGGTGAAACGCAGATTGTCCAGTACTTGGTAACTCATGGCAAACTCAACACCATATGACTTGGCTTCGTCTGCGTTGTAGGTCACAAGATTTGGGAACGGTCCAGCCGATGCAAGTTGGAAAAACCTCTGTGCGTCCTTTAATTGTGTGTAGAACAAGTTTGCTGACACGAACAACTTGTCTTCCAAGAGACTGGCGCGGCCAAAGATTTCGTAGTTCCAGGACGTTTCAGCCTTGAAGGGAACGGCTTCCCCATCGAAGAAGTCGACCGAGATTCCACCTGGGTTAAAGCCGCGATTGACGAAGGCCCCAACAGTAACTCCGTCGAACGCCTCGTAACTCAAAGCCAGTTTTGGCAGCAGCTCCGTAAACGTATCTTCATAGTCAAAAACAATCGGCACAGGACCGGCAACAGTCGTGCGGCTCGTGCGCTCTACTCTGTCGCTTTCCAAACGCAAAGCACCCGTCAATGTCCAACGCTCGGCAAAGCGGTAGTCAACTTCGGTAAACACACCGATGTTGTCTTTTCTGTCGTCAAATTCGGGGCTGCCATTGAATGGAAAATTGAGGGATTCATCAGAGGTCGTATACGCATAATATACGCCCGCGACGCCGCTCAGCATTGAATCCTCATTGCCGAAGTTCACAAGAAACTCGTTTGTGAAGTTTTGCTGATCGATAACTGCCTCAGCCCTCGTGTTGGGATTGACAGTTCTTTGTACATAGACGTCGGAATACTGAATCTGATTTGACAGCTTTATGCCATTTTCAAATTCGTAAGAGACGTCTCCAATTCCCGTGTTAACGCGCTGATAGTAGCTCGGATAGCTCAGGGCGTTGTTTTCAAGCCTGTCGTAGGGCTCGACGTTCGCAGCCTCTGAAGTGGGCTGATTGTTCTGCGTCATCGAATATGTGAGCTTGGCTTCAAGGCCAGGTATGTTCTCAGGCACCCAGAGCAATTTGGTCCGCAGGTTGAACGACATGATGTCATCGTCGGTTCTTCCCGGGTCGAAATTGCTGTTGATGTAGTCGATGAAAGTCTCTCGCCCATAGTAGTCAAACGTCGCCCTACCAGCGAGTTGATCCATTATCGGGCCTGACATCATTCCGGAAACACGGGTTGTATTGTAGCTGCCGTATTCCGCGCGGAGAGCCCCTTCCGGTGTGAAAGTAGGATCGTTCGTGTTCACGATTATTGCGCCGGCAATACTATTTGCGCCCTGCGACGTTGTCTGTGGGCCGCGAAAAACCTCAACGGTATTCACATCCCAGATGGACGTAGCTCCGAACACAGACTCGTAATAGGACTGGTAGCGGCCATCCACGTTGATCGTCGACCTTGGAGTGGTTCCAGAGTAAAAGGCGCCAGCTCCGGTGGCAGGTCCTTGCGAGTCCTGACCACGAATAATCGGGGCGTTACCAACTGTCCCGGGATAGTAGACATTCGGAACATCTTGCACGACGCTTTGAACGCTATATTCGTCCGGACGAGCTTCCAGATCCTCTTCCGTGAAAACCTGCACTGAGCTTGCCGTATCCTGCAGTCTGCGAACGAGGTTTTCGCCGCTGACGTAGATCGTATCAAGAACAGTGACATCTTCGCCATCAGGAACAATAGCGTCCTGAGCTCCAGCAGTGCCTGAAGCGAACTGTGAAACAGCGAACACAGCTGTGCTGCCAAGCAACATCGCAATCCTAGTCGATTTCATCTTTTGACCCTGATGATTTTTCTGAAATCGCAAGCTGGAGACTTCTTGCCTGCGAGGAAATTTGAGGAGGAGACCCTTTCTTCAGACGCAATTCATGCATGCCCCTACCACTGAAGATCGGCTCAATTCGATTTCACTATACAGAATAGATTTCACATTTCAACATGAGTATAAAACTCATGAATAACAGTTGCGAAACAGCAACATTCATAGGCAACAATTTGAAATTCAATGGAAATTATCGCGTTTGAAACATTGAAATCGCGACGGTACACCAATAGTCTGGCAGTCTAATGGGAGAGATGCTGTACGAGCCTATTCAAAAACAAGACTGCTGGTGAATGTCGCCGGCTTCAGCCGTGGGCGCAGGTCAAATGAACGATGAAACCGAAACAGAAACTTCAGACACAGCTCCCAAGCGATCCGGGAACATCCAGTCTGTCTCCATCGCAACGCGTTTCCTGAACATTCTTGCCAATGCGAACGAGCCGATGGCTCTCGGGGTAGTCGCCAAGAAAGCTGGAACGGGCAGTCCGACAGCGCACCGATACCTTCAAAGCCTCGTCAAGGAGGGGCTGGCCTTGCAGGACCCGCAGACAGGCTTTTACGATCTTGGGCCTACTGCATTGAGCATTGGGATCGGCGCGCTGAGAAGGGTCGACCCGATTGAAATTGCCGCCAAGTACATGAAAGGACTTGCGAACGATCATGCGTCGAGTGCCGGTGTGGCGATTTGGACGGAACGGGGTCCAACGATCGTGCGTTGGTATCGAAGCGCATACTTTGCAATCAGTTCGGTGGGGCTAGGTGATGTTCTGCCGATTGACAATTCTGCCTGCGGCCAGATGTTTCAGGCGTTTTTGCCTCAATCTCAGACAGATGTCGCAAGAAAACTGCAACCCCCAAACTATCGCGGCAAGCGGCTATCGAGCTCGCACCTCCAGGAAGTACGCAAGAACTGTTGGGCCGAGCTTACGGACCATATTTTGCCGGGTATTACGGGGCAGGCGGTCCCCGTCTTTGATGCTCAGCGGGAAATTGTATGTGTGATGACAACCGTGACCAATCTCGGTCTCATGCACAAACCCGAAGACAGACGGGCTTTGTTCGAATGTGCGCTACAGGTGGCTAATGAAACCGGTGGTACGGAAATGTTCAAGACGGATTGAGGGGCGAGATGGCGGGAGGTTCGTATCCTCCAGAGTCTCGGACCTCTCGGCAATTATCGATCGGTCCAGAACACCTCAGCGCGATTGGCGATAAGAGATTATCGACAGGAACTTGATCGGCAGATCGACCAGGACTTCCGGGCCGTGGGGTGCGTCTGCATCGAAGAACAGTGTGTCACCCGGCTTCAGGCGATACAGGCGGTCGCCATGACGGTAGTCGACTTCCCCCTCCAGCATGTAAAGCATCTCTATTCCGTCATGCTGAAAGGTGGGAAAGACATCTGACTCTTCGGTGAGCGTGATCAGGTAGGGCTCGACCACGACGCCGCTGGTGTTGGCGCTCAAGTGGCCCAGAAGATTGTATTGATGACCGGCCCGCGTACCGGCTCGTTCGATTTCCACCCCGTTTCCGGAAGTTGTGAGGACTGCCTCCCTGGTGTCCTCGAATCGCAGGAACAAAGTGCTCAGCGGAACGTTCAGGGCGTTTGCCAGGCCCTGCAATGTCGTCAGAGAAGGCGAGATGTTGCCGTTCTCGATCTTGGACAACATGCCGACCGAAAGATCAGCCGCGTTTGCCAGGTCGGAGACGTTCATGCCCCTTTGGCGGCGAATGGTCCTGACTTCACGTCCAATGGCTTCTTCAAGGTTTCTTTCGACACCGTCGCGAACCTTGTGCGGATCCTGTGAGAGCTTTCGATGTTTCAAGACACATTCGCCCGGCTGGTAGACATGCTCCCTTGTCCGACAACATGGAAGTCAGATCAAGCCATTGCTGCATCCGGAGGGCAGCTGGAGGTCTCCGGGGGCAACTCTCCAACCTCTACAATCGTGTTCTCACGTCTTGAGCAACTGCTTGAGGTCCGCGGTGAGATCCTCGACCAAAGCCGGATCAGCATTCTTGCCGCCGTCGATCAGTCGTTTGCCGACCATATAAGCCCGAGGATCGTTCATCGCTTCTACCGCGATAAGCTGTTCCTTTCTGTAATACCAGAATGAGGTGGACAGGCCTTCGCCTTTACGCGAGACGACCTGGTCATAGCCGCTGTTCAATCCGGTAATTTGCAGTTTTACATCATACTGGTCTGACCAGAACCAGGGCCTGGCTACATATTCCCTGTCTGCGCCGAGCATGTTCTTCGCAACCGTTTCGGCATGCTCGATGGCGTTCGGAACGCTTTCCAGGCGGATCCTTTCACCATTATGTGGAAACGAAGCGCAATCGCCTGCAGCCCAGATGACGGCATCGGATGTGCGGCCAAACGCATCTGTGCGTACACCGTTGTCGATCTGCAGATTCGCCATCTCCGCCAGCTGGGTCGTCGGATCGACGCCGATGCCGACGATGACAAAATCAACGGCCAGTTCAGACTTGTCGCTCAAAACGGCCGCAGTGACCTTGCCATCGGTGCCCAGAAGTCGCTCCAGGCCAACACCTTCACGCAAATCAACCCCGTGGCTCCTGTGCAAGGCGCGGAAGTAATTGCTGGTTTGCGGGGCAGCCACGCGTTGAAGAATTCGGTCGGCTGCTTCCAGCAATGTAACTTCCACGCCGCATTTGGCGCATACAGCCGCTGCCTCCAGCCCGATATAGCCTCCGCCAACGATCAGCGCTTTCGCCCCGAGCGATACATATGGCATCAGGCCATCGACATCGGTCAGGCTTCGTAAAACGTGGACACCGGCCAGATCTCCCCCGATGGCACCTGGAAGTCGACGAGGATGTGAGCCGGTAGTCAAGGCAAGCTGGTCGTAGGCAAGGATCTCATCTTCCAGAGTGATCGTTTTGCCAACCGGGTCGATTTCAGTAACCTGCTTTCCCAGTTTCAAGGCGATGTTCTGCTGTTCGTAGAACCTGTCGGGGCGCAAATAGAGACGGTCCAGCTCCATTTCACCGAGGAGGTAGCCCTTGGAGAGTGGCGGCCTCTGATAAGGCAAGGTGCGTTCCGCGCCGACCAGTATAATTTCCCCGTCGAAGCCTTCCTTGCGCAGCCCGGCGACAAGGGACGACCCGGCCTGGCCACCTCCTACAACGACAACACGATTCATCTTTTATGACCCCTGGCAGGAGTGAAGACGTAGCTGAAAAACATTGCGAGGACCTTCTTCATCCCGGTGGCCGGACCAATCGTCAAACTGCAACACCGGGTCGCCGTGCGTATTACTAAAACTGGTTTTCCGGTATGTGAACGATCAAACCGTTCAACGCGTCGGTCACTTCGATCTGGCAGGTCAGGCGAGAACGGATCAGGTCGGCTTCGCTGGCGAAATCCAGCATCTCCGTTTCCATTTCTTCCTTGGCCGGAACACCGTCGACCCAGGCCTCGTCTAGATAAACGTGACAGGTCGAGCAAGCACATGCGCCACCGCATTCGGCAACGATGCCCGGAATGTCGTTTTTGCGAGCGCCTTCCATCACCGTCATGCCGTTGGCGACTTCCACATCATGTCTGGTTCCGTCATGCTCGACGTAAGTGATCTTCGCCATTTCACTACCTTGCCAATTTCGCCCTGCTTGCTTGTTTGACCATCTCTCTTGGACTTGATCAGTGACTGCGGATATTTCAGATTTCGTATCTGTATTAGAAAATGCATGAATTAAACGCCTGTCAATTCAAAAAAATTGACGAATAAGAAAATATTCTTACATATTTTTACGAAATCAGAAAGTTTGGTAGGGCGGCTGGCAAGCGTTGTACGTGCTCGGCAGACGAGGTGGGTCCTGTTGAAAAATCATTTCGGATGGGTGACCTGCCGACCGCCTACAAAGGAGAGGCTGTTTCAGTCTTTGACGGCCTTCCGGCGATCAGACGGAGGGGTGCCGAACTTCGCCTTAAAGGCTTTTGCAAAGTGACCCTGGTTGACGAAACCCGTCGTCAAGGCGATCTCCATAAAGGGAAGCCTGGTTTTCCTGGTCAGTTCGTCAGCCTTGTCGAGGCGGATGTCCAGGTAGCATTGCATAGGGCCTGTGCCCAATTCCTGGTCAAACCGTCGTTGGAGTTGGCGCTGGCTGACCCCGGCAAGCATCGCAATCTGCTTGAAAGACAAAGGATCCGCTATGTGGTTTTCCATCAGATCCAGCGCACTGAGAACAACGGGGTGAAGATTGGTGTTTCCTCCCGCATAACCGGACTTCTGAGGTTGCTCGGCGCTTCTGACCTCGGTGTGAATGAACCAGTCACTTACCGCGCGAGCCAGATCGGATCCATGGTCTGACTGGATCAGGGCATGCATCATGTCGAGTGGCGCCATGCCCCCGGCGCACGTGTAGCGGTCCCTGTCGATGATGTAGAGACGACGTTCCATCAGGAATCTGTCGGAAAGTTCCGTAAGCTCTTCAAAATGCTCCCAATGAACCGTGAACCGGCGTCTCTCCATGACGCCGGCTTTTGCCAGCAGGACAGGGGCACCGGAAATTCCGCCGAGTGAAGTCCCATGCGCGGCCAGTGATCTCAAAAGGCCGGTCACTGCCGGATCCTTGAATGCCATAACGTCGCCCCCGGCGACGACGAACAGAATATCAAGCCCGTGATCCGGTCCTGTTAGACGGGTCGTGTCGAAAGAGGCACCACACGAGGAAAAGGCCGCCCCGCCGTCTTTTGAAAAGAAACTGATTTCGTAAAGAGGCTGTTTTGCCAGAAGGTTGGCAGCCCTCAATGGTTCGACCGCTGCAGCCCCCGACAACAGGGCAAATCCGTCGATGAAGAAGAAGCCGATTTTACGTTTTGTCTCGAGCAGCATGACCATAATTGTATAGCGGTGACGCGATTGGAGAACAATATGGCCGGATTGAAAAAACTTTAGCGCTGTCTGCTGCCACACTTGCCAGGTAGAACAGCGCGAGGACATGGTGACTTATTCCGGTTTCAGGTTGATCAAGGAGGCCTTGACGGGTCATGGCGGTTGGAAGCCGGTCTGGAGAAATCCCGACCCGCAATCCTCCTATGACTTTGTCATTGTCGGCGGAGGCGGACACGGCCTTGCGACGGCTCATTATCTCGCCAAAGTCTACAAAAAGTCTCGGATTGCCGTTCTGGAAAAGGGATGGATCGGCGGTGGCAACGTTGGAAGAAACACCACGATCATCCGCTCCAACTACCTGTTGCCCGGAAACGAGCCGTTTTATGAACTTTCCCTGCAGCTCTGGGAAGGGCTTGAGCAGGATCTGAATTACAACGCCATGGTCAGCCAGCGCGGAGTGATGAACCTCATCCATTCCGATGCGCAGCGCGATGCGTTTCGGCGGCGGGGGAACGCAATGATCCTGCACGGTTCGGATGCCGAGCTTCTGGATGCCGATGCCGTACGCCGCGAAGCTCCGTTTCTGAATTTCGACAACGCGCGGTTTCCGATCAAGGGAGCCTTGATGCATCGACGCGGCGGCACCGTTCGCCACGATGCGGTGGCCTGGGGCTACGCCCGTTCGGCAGACCGGCATGGGGTCGATATCATCCAGAATTGCGAAGTCACCGGTTTCAGGATCGAGCAAAACAGGATCCTGGGTGTTGAAACATCCCGAGGATACATTGGAGCCGGCAAAGTCGGTGTCGCCGTTGCCGGGTCTTCAGGCAAGGTCATGTCTCATGCGGGTATGCGTCTGCCCATAGAAAGTCATGTGCTTCAGGCGTTTGTTTCCGAAGGTCTCAAGCCTGTTCTGCCGGGTGTCATCACCTTTGGCGCGGGGCACTTCTATGTCAGCCAGTCCGACAAGGGCGGGCTGGTCTTCGGTGGCGACCTGGATGGCTACAACACCTACGCTCAGCGCGGCAATCTGCCTGTGGTGGAAGATGTTTGCGAAGGTGGCATGGCTCTCATGCCGATTATCGGGCGCACGCGGCTGCTGCGCATGTGGGGCGGGGTCATGGACATGTCCATGGACGGTTCTCCTATCATCGACCGGACACAGGTCGAAGGCCTCTATTTCAACGGTGGCTGGTGCTACGGCGGTTTCAAGGCAACTCCGGCTTCGGGCCTGGTCTTTGCCCATCTCCTGGCAACCGATGCGCCCCATGACACAGCCGCTTCCTACCGGTTCGACCGGTTCGAAAAAGGCCTGATGATCGACGAAAAGGGCGTTGGCGCCCAACCCAACCTGCATTAAGGGCTCAGCAAAGACCGATGATCATTTCGCATCCAGTTTTGGGTCCAAGAGATGCCCAGGAATTTGTCTATCTCGGAGACGCGTCTCTGCTGAAACGACCGGATTGGCAGGCTGAAAACGCCGGCGAAGCGTTTCATGACTACATGTATCAGCGCGATAATCCCGCGGGCGTTCACCGTGAACTGTGGTTTCACGAGCAGGGTGACCGTTCATGGCTGGTTGTCACCCGAGATACGACAACACATGAAATCCTGAAGGTGGAAATGGCACGAGAGGTCGTTCTCTCTGGAGGGACCTCATTATGACACAGATGAACCGGCTTCCCGGTGGACTGGTCGACCGTTCCAGGCAACTTGCCTTTACGTTCGACGGCAAGTCCTATTCCGGTTTCAAGGGCGACACGCTCGCTTCCGCGCTTCTTGCCAATAACGTCAAGCTGATGGGGCGGAGCTTCAAGTATCATCGGCCAAGAGGTGTGCTTGCTTCCGGCTCGGAAGAGCCGAATGCACTTGTCGAACTGCGTAGCGGTGCGAGACGTGAGCCCAATACGCGTGCGACGGTTGCCGAGCTTTTTGAAGGTTTGAGTGCAACCAGCCAGAACCGATGGCCATCCCTGGCCTTTGATGCCATGGGGATCAATGACGCGTTCTCGACCTTTCTGACGGCCGGTTTCTACTACAAGACCTTTATGTGGCCCAAGGCCTTCTGGGAAAAGGTCTACGAGCCGATCATCCGCCGGGCCGCAGGTTTGGGATCGGTTTCCATGGAGCCTGATCCGGACGTTTACGAAAAGGGCTTTCTTCATAGCGATCTGTTGGTGATCGGTGCCGGTCCCGCAGGTCTCGCCGCGGCGCTGACCGCAGCCAGGACCGGAGCAAGGGTCATTCTTGCCGAAGAAGACTTTGAACTGGGTGGCCGCCTCATATCGGAAGATGAGGCACTCGACGACAAACCAGCGAAGGAATGGCTAGAAAGCGCCATTGCAGAGCTGCGCAACTGCAAAAATGTGCGAATCCTCTCCAGAACGACGGTGTTCGGGGCGTTCGATCATGGCATTCACGGGGCACTGGAGCGGGTGGGCGATCACCTGTCCACTCCTGATCCCAACCTGCCGCGTCAGATCCTGTGGCGGATCTATGCCAAAAAGACGATTTTGTGTGCTGGTGCAACAGAGCGGCCAATCGCCTTTGAAAACAATGATCGTCCCGGCATCATGATGGCGGGTGCCATGCGCGCCTATGCGAACCGATGGTCGGTAACAGCCGATCGGAGCATCGCAGTCTTTACCAACAATGATGATGGTCATCGGACCGCACGCGATCTCATCGCAAAGGGTGTTGAGGTGAAGGCCGTTATCGATGTGCGCCCGGATGCCACCGCCCTGGCCGACTATCCCGTGCTGTCTGGTGCAAAAGTTGTCGACGCAGCCGGCCGCCTGGGTCTCAAGAGCGTCAAGGTGCGACTTGCGGATGGTGGAAGCAGGACCATTTCATGCGGAGCGCTCGGCGTATCCGGCGGTTGGAACCCGGCTGTTGCGCTGACATGTCATCAGCGCGGCCGTCCCGTCTGGAACGATGAAATCGCAGCCGTTGTGCCTGGGGAAAGCCTGCCGGTTGGCATGAGTGTCGCTGGTGCGGCCAATGGTACCTTTACTACCGGCGGTGCCTTGAAGGAGGGCGTTGAGAGATCCGTGGAAGCCTTGAATGCAATCGGGGTCGATGCTGATGCGATATCGGTGCCTGCTGCCGACGACCGTCCAACCACGCTTTCAGCCTTTTGGCATACAGGTGAAGGCAAGGGTCGGGCCTGGCTGGATTTCCAGAACGATGTCACCGTAAAGGATGTGAAACTTGCCCATCAGGAAGGCTTCCTGTCGGTCGAACATCTCAAGCGCTACACCACGCTTGGCATGGCAACCGATCAGGGCAAGACTTCCAATCTCGGCGGTCTTGCGATCATGGCCGAACTGACCGGCAAATCGATCCCGGAAACAGGTACCACGATATTCCGGCCCCCCTACACACCCGTTGCTATCGGAGCATTCGCAGGGCGTTCCCGGGATGAGGAATTTCGTCCGGTCCGAAGAACTCCCAGCCACGAATGGGCAAAGGAGCAGGGTGCCATCTTCGTCGAAACCGGCATGTGGTTACGCGCGCAGTGGTTCCCGCGTGCTGGCGAAACCCATTGGCGCCAGTGTGTGGACAGGGAAGTTCTTGCAGTGCGCAGCTCTGTCGGTGTTTGCGATGTCACCACGCTCGGCAAAGTCGATGTTCAGGGCAAGGATGCGGCGGCGTTCCTCAACAAGGTCTACTGCAACGGTTTTGCCAAACTGGCGGTCGGAAAGACCCGATACGGTCTCATGTTGCGAGAAGACGGCGTCGCGATGGATGACGGAACAGCGGCCCGGCTCGGTGAGGACCATTTCGTTGTCACGACGACAACCGCAAATGCGGTCAGCGTCTATCGGCATATGGAGTTTGTCCGGCAATGCCTGTGCCCGCAACTGGATGTGCAGCTCATTTCAACCACTGAAGCCTGGGCTCAATACGCCGTCGCCGGTCCCAATTCCCGAAAACTTCTGCGAAAGGTCGTCGACCCGGATTTCGATATCTCCAACGAAGCTTTTCCGTATATGGGCTGTGCTGAAATCACCGTGTGCGGTGGTGTACGCGCACGCCTGTTCCGGATCTCGTTTTCCGGCGAACTTGCTTATGAAATCGCGGTGCCCACGCGGTATGGCGACAGTCTCATGCGGGTGCTGATGCAAGCCGGTGAGGAATTTGACGTGACCCCCTATGGCACTGAGGCGCTTGGAGTGCTGCGCATCGAAAAAGGCCATGCTGCCGGAAATGAACTGAACGGACAGACATCTGCGGCTCACCTTGGAATGGGCCGGATGGTGTCTAGCAAAAAAGACAGTATCGGAACTGTTCTGTCGCGCCGTGAAGGGCTTTCCGGTGACGATGGATTGCGCCTGGTTGGGCTCGAGGCGATCGATCCGGCGGTCAACCTTCCGGCAGGAAGCCACCTCTTTGCCGAGAACAGCGAGAAAGTGGCATCGAATGACGAAGGCTGGATCACGTCGGCAGCCTATTCACCGCATCTCAACAAATCGATTGCGCTCGGTTTTCTGCAACGCGGATCCGATCGCATGGGCGAGCAGGTCGATGTTGCCAATCCGCTTGAGGGTGTCACCTTGAAGGCAAAGGTTGTCAGTCCGCATTTTGTCGATCCAGAAGGAGAACGCCTCCGTGTCTGATTATCGTCTCACTGCAACACCTGCACTTGGTCAGGAAAACTCAGCCAAAGAAGTTCCTGATAGTTTTGGGTTGGAAGAAAACCTCTCGCTTGCCCTTGCTTCTGTCGCTGCCCGTTCCACCAGGGGCGAAGAGGTTTCAGCCATTCTGTCCGGACTTCTCGGTGGTTCTGTCCCCAAGGCAGGCACGCTGGTTGAAGGTGAAGATCATGTTGCTTTCTGGATAGGGCCTGACCAGTGGATGGTCGCCGCAAGTCACGATGATCGTGAGCTTCTGGCAAGTGAGCTTAAAGAACGCTTCGGGGGCACTGCGTCAGTCACGGAACAGAATGACGGCTGGGTCTGCCTGGATGTTACCGGGCCTGACCTGCCGACGGTGTTTGAACGCCTGGCTGCAGCTGATTTCCATGCGCTTGAAGTTAATTCCGCAGTGCGAACGGTGATCGAGCACGTAGGCTGTTTTCTGCTTTGCCTTGAACAGGATCGCCATTATCGGGTTTTCGCCGGGCGTTCCTTTGCCCACTCTTTGCATCACGCGATCCTCACTGCGCTGAAGTCAACTGTCGCGATACGGCATGCTGTTTGAGTTAAGTCCGGCCGAGGAAGCAGGCCCGGACCGAAAGCACGTCCCGCCTGCTTGGACTGTCTTGGCAGCTGGGTGATGAGGCGTTCTCTGGCACGACAAACCGTCTCTAATGTGCAGCAGTGAAGATTGTTTCTGCGGGTCGTCCCAATCGGGGGTCACATGTGACTGCAGATTTCGTCAAGCCAGCCCTTGCGATAGGCGCTCTGATATGTGCCATTCGCGTCAAGCATGAACTCGGATCTGCGAGTGTATCTGCGCGCAATCTGCCGGCACTCTTCCAGTGTCCAATCCTGACGTTCGCGTTTCATGTGTTCGCAAACACGATTGAGCCAGCCATTTCTGTGAGCCGCGCTATAGGCCTTGTATGCCTCCTGCCGGAATTGTCTTCGCGAACGAAATCGTTTCGCGATCTCCCTGACATTTTCAAACGTCCATTTGCGTCGATCTGCCATCACGGTCACCTGGAAGCCAGTTGGAGTACATTAGCCTTTGGAAAAAACTAAAGCGCAAAACGCGAATGACAACTGGACAAATGTTCATGAAATGGGCGTGAGGGCCTAGAAATCACGATTCGATCCCTTTGTGAGTGGTTTAAATTCCGGACCATGAAGACTTTTGATTGAGTTAGTCAGCGACATTTGATGTATTAACTGCGTGTGATGCAGCCTCGATACTTGTCTTTTCTACCAGCACGTGGCTAAGATCGCATTAAGCGCAAACAACGCGCTGGTCGCCAGGATAAATCCAAGCTTCCCGACAATTCATTCTTCGGATCTTGGAACATGGCCCACTTCTTCCCGAACGCATTCAAACTGCGCCTGTCGTTTCTTGCAGCAGGACTGAAACATCTATGACGCAGGATCACGGTGATCGCGCTTTCATGGCGCCTGCCCAGCAAGACACGATTTCCGCGCAGGAGTTCCTGTCGGTCTCGGAAGTTTTTTGCAACAGGTACACTCTCAGTCAGCAGGCTTCAGCATCGCAAGAACACTCTGAAGCTGGCAGTCTCTTCAATGGAGATCTGGCTGTTCGCACCCTGGCAAGTGGGATCCATGTCAGCACAGCTCATCTTGAGGCTCTGCGCAGCAGCGAACATTCCGTTGCGTTCCCGAAATCGGTATGTCTGGTTCTGTCATTGGCGGGTGCGTCTTCTGAAGTGAATTTCGGAAGTGTCAATTCACGGGTCCTGAACAGCGGCGAAACGATGTTTTTCTCGTTTTCCGACGAGGCCAATTCTATAGGGCGCTATCGTGAAGGGCAGAGAAACAAGTCGGTTCTGATTCAGTTGCGTCAGGATCAGGTGCAGGACGAAGAATTGCAGGAGTTCATTTACCGTCAGACGCGCGCCAGCAAGTTTTCTTCTCTCGGCTACCAATCGCGCCTCGTAACCCTTGGCGATGCACTGTTCGAACCGCCCATGACGGGAGCTGTCGGCAACCTGATGGTGGAAAGTCAGGTTCTGGAACTCGTTGCACGGGCGATACATACCGAAGAAACCTTGCTGGATCGACGCCATCCGCACAAGGACCTGTTCCGGATGCAGCGTGTTCGGGACTTGATGATGGCTCATCCGGAAAGAAACTTCACGCTGAGCGAACTCGCTCGCGAAGCCGGCATGAGCGTTTCCGGTCTCAAGGTAAAATTTCAGGCTGTTTACGGAAAACCAGTCTTCGCCTTCCTCCGAGAAATACGCATGTCACATGCTCGACATGGACTGACCCATGAAGGCTGGAGTGTGAAGCAGGCTGCTGCATTCACCGGTTTTCGTCATGCCGCCAATTTTACAACCGCCTTCCGCCGCCAGTTCGGAATCTCACCCAGCGATTGTTTCTGAGCCCATTTGGCTTCCTGCAAAGGTCATTTGGCCGCGTGCAAAGGGGCCTCGGCTTTTGGAAAAGCCTCGCTTTCTTTAACACAACTGACAACTCCTCCCGGCCTACCCAGACGGCAACCGGGTCGAGCCCTTTCTCCTATCAGGTCTCGATCTCACGGAATTCGAATATGAAAAAGATGACACGAATTGGTGGTCTGCACAGCAGCGTTGCTTTCTCGGTTTTAATGGCCTCCTTTGCGACGCACGCGACTGCCCAGGATCTGGGCGTTGAAGAAGCCTATGAGCTTGAAGCGATCGTTATTGAGGCGCGTCGGCGCGAAGAAAACCTGCTCGAGGTTCCTGTCAGCACCACCGTGGTGGGCAGTAGAGTGCTGGAGCAGGATCGATCTCACGATCTGGAGGACGTGGCGCGGTCGGTGGCGGGTTTTGAGCAACCAAGCTATGGTGATGACCCGCGCACCGCGCAACCGATCCTGCGCGGCATTGGACCGTTGTCGACCCTTCTTTCTCCTGACAATGCAACGACGCCCGTCATCGTTGACGGTGTGCCGAGACCGGCATTTGGTGCTTCCGGTCAGCTGCTTGACGTCGACCAGGTCGAAATCCTTCGCGGTCCGCAGGGAACTCTGTTCGGCAGGAACTCGACCGCTGGCGCCATTGTCATCAACAGCCACGACCCTGATGGCGTCACCGAGGGGCGTATCAATGTCGAATTCGGCACTGAAGGCTACAAGCAGATCGATCTGTCAGGTGGCCTAAGCCTGAGTGAGAACGTGAACGGACGTGCTGCGCTTCGCCTGCTCGGACAGGATGGTTACCTTGAGAACGACCATCCTGGCGAAGATGACATTGGTGGATATGGAATTGGCGCCGGTAGAGCCGCACTGAAATTCACACCCGGTGATGCGACCGAGATCATGGTTTCCGCAGGAATGGAAAGGGACGTCCGGGATACGGGCTATCCGATCCTATTGCGGGATTCCAACGCCTATCAGGAAACACCCTATTTCGAATGGAACCAGTACTACGGTACCCTCAATATCAGTCATCAATTCGAAAATTTCGATCTTTACTCGATCACCGGCTACACGCAGTACGACATCCATAACAAGACCGACAACACGGATGGCTATGTATTCGGACGATTGCTCGGGGTCCCGGCGGCCTTTTTCACCAGCGATGGCGAGAGAAATGAGTCTGACCAGGACGAGAAGCAGTTTTATCACGAGATGCGGGTGCAATCCCGGGACGATGCTCCCTTCGCTTGGGTTGCCGGAGTGACCTACTCTCAAAATGCTTATGTCGAGGATGTCACTGGCAACTCCAATGTGTTCGCCACGGTTAACGGTACTCGCCATGTTGAACTGGATTCCAAGTCTGCCGCAATTTTCGGGAATGTAAGCATTCCATTTGCCGAACGGTTTGAACTTGATGCCGGCGCCCGGTTTACCCATGAACGAAAGGAAATCGACGCCACGTTCATCGGCAATGGCTTCCCGGGAACGGTTTCAAGCTATTCGCAAAACAGCAGCCAGGTGTTCAACCTGCCGACAGGCCGTGTCGCCCTGAGTTACAATCCGACCGATGCGAGCATGATCTATGGCTCGGTCAGTCGAGGCGCAAAGGCGGGCGGATATCCGCGTTTCACCAACAATGCGTCTTATGGTCAGCCCGAAGAAGGTTATGATGCGACAGGCGTTTGGACCTACGAAATCGGCGGGAAGGCAGAAATTCTGAATGGTGCCGGCTTCATTTCGGCGGCAGCTTTCTACAATGATGTCTCCGACGAAGCGATCTTCACCTACGATCCGGTCACAAACACCTTCCCGATCGAAAGCATGGATGTCAGGTCCGTAGGTTTCGAGGTGGAAACCCAGGTTGAACTTGCTTATGGGTTCGATCTTCGGGCAGGGGCGGCGTACACCCATGCGGAGATCACAGGCATTCAGGACGGTTCGGCATTTCCCGATGCGGTCGGGAATGCGGTTCCGAACGTCCCGAACTGGTCGACCATGCTTGCGGTTGGTTACGAAACGCCGCTTGACTTCGAAGGTCTTGATGGAGTGTCCCTGACCGGTCTGGTTTCCTGGCGGTATGTCTCCGAGCGACCGGTCGACCCGAACAACAGTTTCGACCTGGATGCGCAGAACCTGATCGACGCCCGTCTCGGTCTGAAGAACAACAATTTCGAACTTTACCTGTTCGGCGAAAATCTTCTGGACCAACAATTGGAACAACAGGGCTCACTGATCGCACCAGGTGTCCAGTCAGTGGTTGTCAGTCGAGGCAGAACCCTTGGTATCGGCCTGACGGCAACGTTCTGAAGACCGCCCGCGCCAGGAGCAACAGATGTCCCGTTTCCACTGGGTCTTGTTGGCAGGTCTCTATATTTCGCAGTTCCTGCCGGTCGCGTTCTTTTTCATGGGACTGCCCGCAATCTTGCGGGCAGAGGGCATGGAACTCTCGCAAATCGGTGCACTCTACAGCCTCGGAATTGTCTGGGTGCTCAAGTTCCTCTGGGCCCCACTCGTCGACCGGACCGGATTTGGACGCTGGGGCCATTACCGCATCTGGGTTCTTGCAACCCAAAGCGGAATGGTCGCCATGCTTGTGCTCATCAGCCGATTGGGTGGCGCCGATGACTTCTCTTCATTGCTGGTTTTATCTCTGGTAATGACAGCGTTTGCCGCCACGCAGGATATTGCGACGGATGCTATCGCCTGCCGTCTTCTGCCGGAGCGTTTGAGAGGACCCGGCAATGCCATTCAGATCGCCGGTGGTTTGTTCGGCCTCGTTCTCGGAGGTGGGGGCATGCTGCTTCTCTTTCCTTACCTTGGATGGCAGGGAAGTGTTCTGGGTCTCGCAGGTCTCGTTGTCATCGCAATGATGCCGGTTCTGTTCTTTCGCGAAAAACCAGTTCAAGCAGCATCAATTCAGTGGGTTGGGGTAGGGCGTTTGCTCAACTTCTGGCGCAGACCACAGATGCTGCATTGGGCGCTCGTGCTTGTCCTGTTGAACATTGGTGTCAGCATCATCTTTCCTTTGCTGCATACAAGGCTTGTGGATGTCGGTTGGCCGGTTGGAAGTATCGGGCTGACCCTGAACATTCTCGCACCCACCGTGTCGCTGGCCGCGGTTGCGATGACGGGAACCCTTTTGACCAGAACAGACGGTTGGCGCTTGTTCCAGATCCTGTTACCGCTGGAGGCATTCTCCGTTCTTCTACTTGTGCCGCTTGCAACAGGTGCCGCAGAAAGCCCGCTCACTTTGCCGGGTATTCTGCTGTTGTTTTGTACCCACAACGCTGTGGCGACTGTTGCGGTGACCATGATGATGGGGCGGGTCGAAACGGGGGCGGAAGGAAGTGATTTCTCTCTTCAGCACGGTGTTTACCTGCTCACCGGGTTTGTTGCCGGAGGGGTTTCATTGCAGTTGGCGGGAGGGCTTGGCTATCTGAATGCGCTCTACATCGCCTTGGCGGCAATGAGTGTCGCATTGCTCGTCTGTCTTCGGCTGCGTGCGCCGATGCTGAAAACCTCTCGGGCGTATTCTTCGCAATGAACGATAAAGCTGAACTGAAAGCGGGGCATGGAGACAAAGTTTCCATGCATGAGCTTCTTGCACCCGTTTGGCACCGAATTCTGCTGGCATGCCTGATCGCCGGGATTGGAGCCGTCGCCGGGATTGTACCATTTGCCGGGCTTGCAGAGCTTTCGTCGGTCTTGTTGTCCTCCCGTCCTGACGTGACAGAAGTTCTTTTTGTTGTGGGAGTTGTCGTTGCTGCGCTTTTGGTGCGCCTTTGTTGCAACCTGTTGACCGGTGCCGTGACCCATCACGCCGACATCGAGTTGCAGCATGGACTGGTAATCAGGATTTCAAACCATCTCAGCCGTGTTCCCCTGGGCTGGTTTCTCGAGCGAGGTTCAGGAGACATCCGAAAGGCTATCTACGATGATGTGAGGGCACTTCATCATCGCGTGGCGCATGGTTACACGGATCTGATCACTGCAATTGTCACACCGGTTTCGGCATTTGGATACCTGTTCTGGTGCGACTGGCGGTTGGCGCTGTTTTCTCTTCTGCCGCCGGGTGTCGGTATGATGCTCTATGCTTGGCAGTTCAGGGACTTTCGCCCGCAAATGGAGACCTACGAACGTGGGCTGAGCGATCTCAACAGTGCCGCAATGGAATATGTGCGAGACATTGCGGTCATCAAGACGTTCTTGCAGGGCGACAAGGCCCAGATGCGTTTTACCAAAAGGGCCAAGCGATTTCTGAAACATTTCAATGACTGGATCAGTCGCATGACCGGCGTATCGGCTGCGACGGAAGTTGTGCTTTCACCGCTGGCGTCAGTAACATTCAGTTTGTTTGTGGGCATGCTTGCAGCGCGTAGCGGCTGGATTGAACCTGAAGAAATTCTGCCGTTTCTGATCCTCGCTCCGGCACTGACCGCTCCCTTCGCAAGCCTTGCCTTCGCGCAACACGACATGATGCAGAGCAATGCAGCAGCGCAGCGAATTGGGACGCTTCTTGAAACTCCTGTTTTTGACGATCCGGTTTGCGACGATGCGCCAACGGACTGCGGCGTGAATTTCGAAAATGTCAGCTTCTCCTATGGAAAAGATGCGCCCGCACTGCAGGAGATTTCACTTGCCTTGACCCCTGGCACGGTCACAACGCTGGTCGGACCGTCTGGATCTGGAAAATCGACGCTTGCGTATTTGGTGCCCAGATTCTGGGATCCCTGCGCCGGCCGGATCACGCTGGGAGGTATAGATCTGCGTGAGATTTCTCAGGTCGGCCTTCATCGGAGAATTGGTTTCGTTTTTCAGCAACCCAATCTTATCCGGGCGTCCATTCGCGAGAACATTGCACTCGGCCAGCCTCACGCGAGCAATGCGGAGATTGTTGCTTCCGCGCAGGCGGCTCGAATTCATGATGAGATCAGCGCGCTGCCACTCGGTTATGACACGATAGTCGGACAGGATGTCGAGCTTTCCGGAGGACAGGCGCAAAGGATTTCGATTGCCCGTGTTTTTCTGGCTGATCCCGATGTTCTGGTGCTCGATGAAGCCACATCTCTGGCGGATCCGGAAACAGAAGTTGATGTTCAACGCGCTATATCACAGGCCGCGAAAGGGCGAACGGTCCTGGTTATCGCCCATCGGCTGGACACGATCGTGACGGCTGATCAGATCTGTTTTCTGGATCAAGGTCGCCTCGTCGAGCGTGGAACACACCAGGAGCTGTTAGCCAGGCGAGGGAGGTATGCCCGTCTGTGGGAAGCATACGCGGACTTTGAAATGCAGGAGGAAATCCGTGATCCTGCGTGAGTTGAATGTCCTTGTTCCGGACGTTTCCAGCAAGCTTTTGCGAAACCTGACGGGTCTGATTGTCGAGGCCGTATTGGCAGGGATCGGCTTTGTTCTGATTGTCCCTTTGCTTCGCGCTTTCCTTTCAGACAATCAACAGGCAGCCTGGGGCTGGCTCATCTGCATGTCCGCTGTCCTGATCGTCTACGCCGCGCTTCGCTACCGAATGCAGATCGAGGGATACAGGACCGCAATCAGCCTTGGTGATGCGCTGTTTCAAAGACTTGGAGATCATGTTATCCGATTGCCCCTTGGTTGGTTTGGCCCGAAGCGGGTGGGAGAACTGGGGCAAGTGGCAGGGCAGGGCGTGATGGATGTCATGACACTGCCCGCGCATCTTTTGCGACCGATCGTATCCGCTGTTGTTACACCCATCACGGTGATTTGTTGCATGGCTCTGTTTGACTGGCGCCTAGCGTTCGCTTCAGGGATTTCGATCCCGGTTCTCCTTCTGCTCCACCGGCAGATCGGTCGAAGGGTCACCGAAACAGACCAGGAGACAACTGAAGCAGCAATTGAACTGGAAAACCGGCTGGCAGAGTTTGCCTTGGCACAACCGGCTCTGCGGCTCGCAAGATCACAGATCTGGCTTCGCCAAGCGCTCGACGGGAGGCGAAATGCAGCACGCAAGCAGCTGAAGCGTATTGCTCCGGGCTTTGTGAGTTTTGTACTGGTCATCCAGATCGGATTTACCCTCGCCCTCGGCCTAGGAACCTATCTGGTACTTGGGGGCAATATCAGTGCAAGTGAACTGATTGCGCTTCTTCTGTTACTGGTGCGTTATGTTGAGCCGATGATCGCAGCGGCCGATCTCTCGGGGGCAGTCAAGATCAGTCGAAACTCTCTTGCCAGAATGCAGGCAATCTTCGATGTCGACGAGTTGCCTGAGCCTGCGACGCCTGCATATCCGGTTCGAACCGAAATTTCCGTCCGAAATGTGTCGTTCTCATATGATGACAAGTTGGTCCTGTCCGACGTCAACTTTTCAGTTCCTGCAAACAGCTTCACGGCAATAGTCGGCCCTTCAGGATCAGGCAAAACAACTTTGCTTCGCCTTGTCCATCGGTTCTGGGACGTGAGCAGCGGTAACATCTCGATCGGTGGCATGGACCTGCGCGCCATAGGAACCGACTGTTTGCCAGGTCTAATCAGTGCGGTCTTCCAGGAGGCAAGGCTTGTCGGCGGCTCGATAGAAGACAACATCCGACTGGGTCGGCGGGAGGCCACCAGGGCTGAATTGTTGAAGGCAGTTCGGCAGGCGAATGTCGACGAATTGCTGACACGGCTCCCTTCGGGACTGGCGACCCGCATCGGCGATGGGGGAGCTCGACTCTCGCAAGGCGAGAGGCAACGAATTGCAATAGCGCGAGCGCTACTGAAAGACGCTCCGATCTTGCTGCTGGATGAGTGCACATCGGCACTAGATGGTCTCAACCGGACTTTGATAACCCGCATGTTGCGCGACGTTTCCGAAACACGGACGATTGTTGCCGTGACGCACGACATGCAAGTTGCGGCTGCGGCCGATCAAATTCTGTTCTTGCGAGACGGGGGCATTTCAGAAGCAGGAAGTCACCGTGAGTTGCTGGCCCTGCAAGGAGCATACGCCTCTTATTACAGGAGACGACAAGGTTCCGCTGACTGGACATTGTCCGGCTGAAACTCGCCGGTACTCTACGTTTCGGTAAGATAACCTGGCGTTGATTGCACCTTTTCAAAAAAAATACTAAGAAAAAACGCAGTTTGTACGCCAGCCAAATTGCAGCCAGTCAAACTTCCCTCTGCCCGGGACGCAGAATGTTTAAGGAGACTGGCCGATGAGCATGAACAATTACTATAAGGATTTCGCCTTCGGAGAAGACGAGCCGGTGGTTGTGAGGCTCTCCGAGGCATTGACACATACGGCGTCGGAACTTGTTCCGCACGGACAGGCCGGTTCCACGGAAATTCAAAAGTCAGATGCGCAGGCGCTCGGGAGTTATATCTCGCTGAGTGTGGCGGAGGACATTCAGTTCTTTTCCTGCGATCTGCAATTCGACACGGGTTTCGAGACCCGCGGAACCCTGCCTGCCGGCATCTGGGTCGGCGCTCTGTTCAGCGGCACCTGGGCAACGCGTTTCGGTGATCTGGAGCTTTTGTTTCGAGGCAATGGAATGCCTCACGTGCTCTCCTTCGGTGAAAGCAGGGACTACTTTGACAGGCCCGCTTCACGAGAGCGCCTGCGCATGGCTTCGTTTCTCATCGGCGAGGAGTTTCTGGACCAGATGTTGAGCGTCAGTCCGGATTCACCATTCAAGGCGCTCCGTGACTTGATACGCCCCGGGATCCATAACCATCCGCTTTCCGACCCAAAACCGATCGGTGACACACTTTTCCGTCTGGTCAACAATCCTTACTGCGGACAGGTCGCACGTTTGTTCGTTGAAAGTACAATCCTGTCCTCAATCTTCCAGCTGGCACAGATCTTCGGGGCGGCAAGCGCCGACGCATCGCTCGGCCCTGATGCGGCCAGATCCACTTTGGCGTATGAAGCCCGGCACCTGATCGACCTGGAGCCCGAGAACTTCGATTCCATTCTGTCGCTTGCCAGCAAATTGGGAACCAACGAAACGACGCTTGGTCGCCAGTTCAAGGCCGAAATGGGCATGACGGTCTTTCAATACGTCCTCAAAAGAAGAATGCAGGCTGCGCGGCTTCTCGTTCGTGACGGTGTGCTGCAGATTTCCGAGATTGCCCATCGTATCGGCTATAGCAGTCCGGCAAATTTCACGACGGCCTACAAGAGATTTTACGGCACGACGCCGGCCGAAGACCGCCGATAGCGGCGCAATTGCTGTTATTGACGGTTTCTCAAAAGAGTCATTCCGGAATTCAAAATGTTTACTGCTCGCCGATATCCGCTTGTCGGCGATAAGCTCTGCGCGATCCTGAACAGGTCGCTCCGGCTGCCTGTTTCGACACAGCTAGCCAGGGCAACTCGCGGATTTCCATCCGGCAAATGTCTCAGCCATTCAACTAGGGCATGCAGGAAGCCGATTTAACGACTGCGCTCCTGCCGGGGTATTTGGAGGGTGCTGTGGCACCAGAAATGAATGTGGTGAAACCGGCCACCGGTCTCAGGCGGGCGGTCCTGCTGGGGTGTGCATCTGTTTTAACATTGATGCCGACAAAGTCCTTTTCTCAGGATGCAGTGGAAGAAGCAGTGACGCTCGACGGATCTGCTGTGGTTCTCGATACGATCATCGTAAATGCGCGTCGTGTGGAGGAGGAACTGCAGAACTCGCCAGTTGCCGTAACCGTGCAGACAGCGGATGATTTCGGGACTGCCAAGATCGACCGGATTGCGGATCTGGCAAAAACAGCGCCGAACGTGATCGCGTTTGACGCCAATGCGCTGTCCTTTGTTATTCGTGGTGTTGGTTCCCAGAATATGCAGGGGCTGAACAACGAAGCCGGCGTTGGCATTTTCATTGATGAGGTCTATCTGGGCCGCCCGGATGCCGTGCCCTACTATCTGGACGACATTGAGCAGACTGAAATCGTCCGGGGCAGTCAGGCGACCATTTATGGGCGCAACACGATCGGCGGGACCGTCAGCCTTTCCAGCCGTCGTCCAGGCGATACTTTCGCAGGTCAGGTAGAGACGTCCTTCGGTTCTGACGGGTATTGGCGTGTTCGTGGTGGTGTTGACGTTCCTCTGACGGAAGATGGTCGCTGGTTGAGCCGAACCTATTTGACCTACACAAGCCGCCCCGACGGGATCAACAACCTTGCAACCGGTGAAGACGATCTTACTCAGGATGCATTTGCCGGTCGTTTCGCCGTTACCGGTGAAGTTGGCGACGCCACATCTGTGTATTTCACGGTTGACTTCGAACAGGTGGATGACAACGGGCAAGGTGGTTGGTCACCCGTCGACCTCGCCTTGAAACATGAATCGGACCTCGATTTCCCTGCAGGCCGCAAAGACAAACGCTACGGTGCAATGCTGCGCCTGGAACACGACTTCGACAATTTCTGGTTCCACTCGATCAGTGCCTTCCGCGGGTATACCCATGACTACATCCTGGACGGAGATTTTAGTTCCGGGCCATATGATCCAGCGAACCAATTTTACGCTTTGCAACAAGGGCGTGAACAGCGCTTCCGGCAGTTTACTCAAGAGTTTCGGATCGGGTCCTATGTCGACGGAGAGCCGCTTGCTGGTGAACTAAACTGGAACACAGGCCTGTTCTTTTTGGGAGACGACCTGGACGGTTACGAGTTCTATGACCTCGATTACGTTCCACGCAATTTTGTGAGCAGAAACGGTGTCGATACAAGCTCAACCGCTGTCTCCGCATTCGGTAATGTGGACTACCAGGTCACCAATCGACTAGGCCTCTCCGGCGGCTTGCGGATCACACAGGAAAACAGATGGGGAGACATTGAAGTTACCAGTCCTTCGGGGACGAATTTTTACGGGTATCCCGAGAGCGGCAGCACTTCGGTTTCCTTCTTCGATGTCAGTCCGGAAGCGGGTATCGACTTCAAGGTCACGGATAACGCGCTGGTCTACGGGCGTGTTGCCAGAGGGTTCAAATCCGGCGGCATTGCCCAATTCTTCAATGCCGATGGAAGTGTCAACACATACGATCCGGAAACGTCGCTGAGCTTTGAGGCCGGTGCGAAGATACAGCTGTTCAATGGTAGGGCTGCTCTGGACTTTGCAGCCTTCCATACAAACTGGAACGATCAGCAGTCCAACGTTTTTATCAGTGATATTCAAAGGGTCACGGCCAACGCTTCATCTGCAGTCTCAAGGGGTTTTGAAATCAGTGCAGACGCGCTGCTGACCGACGAATTCAGAATTCGGGCCACCTACGGATATCTGGACGCTCATTACGAGGACTTCCGCTACTCCTTCTACTCGGCACGGAGCGGTCGGACGGAAACCGTCGATTATTCGGGCAATCCGATTCCACTTTCACCGAAGCATTCTGCGAGCCTCTCTCTCGATTGGGAAAAGGAATTCGACAACGGGCTGACGCTTCTGGCGAGCAGCACCTATTCCTACCGCAGCAGCTACACGTTCGACTCCGTGGCCGCCTACGAGCAACCTGATACCCATCTGATCGATGCATCCTTCGGTGTAAGGAAGGGAAACTGGGAGGCTCAGTTCTGGGGCAAGAACCTGCTCGACGAAGATTATCTGAGCAACTACTTCCTGGCTGGCTCGACCGACTACGGAATCGCCGCGCCGGGCCGTACGTTCGGGGTTTCACTCAAAGCCAGTTGGTGATCATTCCACCCGGCCCTTGCATAACGCTGGGCCGGGCCTTTTTCCGCCTCAAGGTTTTTCATGTCCGTCAATTTTCTATCGAGCCTCAAGCTGGCAACGGATTCGCTGGAGGGAAAACGGCGCAAGCTGATACTCGCCATCGGTTTGGCCACCGGGTCCGTGCTGTTGGAAATGGTGCCGATCTGGGTGGTCTACCGGCTCAGTCTTTCCCTCGTTGAAAACACATCCGACTCCGGAACCTTTTTTGCATACGCCGTGTTGTTGGCTGTCGTTATTCCAACAGGTTTCTTTCTGTTCGGCTGCGCTACACGCATTTCCCACACGCTTGCTTTCGATTTGATCTACGATCTTCGAATGCGTCTGGCTCGCCATATTGCGCGCGTGCCGATGGGATGCCTGTCAAGGATACGATCCGGACAGGCCAAGCAGATAATCGTCACTGAACCGGAAAAGCTCGAACTTCTGATCGCGCACGCGATTCCGGAAGGGACCAGCGCGTTCATCACCTGGCTGATCGTCACCGGATGGTTGTTTGCGGTCGATTGGAGAATGGCACTTGCTTCGATCCTGCTGACCCCGCTGGCATTCATATTCATGAGCCTCGCGATCAAGGTCTCTTACCCGGAAATGGCATCCGTACAGCAGGCCAACCAACAGATGAATGGTGCCATTGGTGAATACCTGTCTGGCATGCCCGTCATCAAAGTCTTTAATCCGGGACAATCGGAGCATACTGAAGCTGAAATTGCCATTGGTCGCCTGGCTGATCTTCAGAGTGCGATGGGACGCGCTTTCGTACCCATGGGTGGGACATTCTATGCGCTCATTCTTGCAAATATTGCGGTGATTGCTTCAGTCGGTGTGTGGTTGCTCCGCGCGAACCTCATTGATCTTTCCACATTGATTTTCTTTGTTGTGCTTGGGGCAAACTACAGCACGCCCCTGATGCGCCTCTTCGACCTTTTCCATCATTTTGCGCATATTTCGCTGTCTGCCACAGCTGCGCAAAACATCCTGTCCATCAAACCGCAAGCCGACAGTGGCGCTCACCTGGAGCTCGCCGGCAGCAATCTTGAGTTTGAGAATGTCGGCTTTGCATATGATGCCGGTGAGCCGGTTCTGAAGAACGTCAGCTTTTCTGCACACGCTGGCAGTGTCACTGCACTCGTCGGTGCCTCCGGTGCGGGCAAGAGCACAATCGCAATGCTCGTTCCGAGGCTATACGACGTGACCGAAGGGAGGATCCTTCTCGGCGGCAAAGACATCCGCGATATCGGATTTGAGCAACTGATGGCTTCGGTATCTTTCGTGTTTCAGGAGCCGTTCCTGTTTACCGCCAGCGTTGCCGAAAACATTCGATTTGGAAGATCGGACGCAAGCATCACGGCCATTCGAGCCGCAGCGCGTGCTGCCTGTATCGACGAGTTCATCCAAACTCTTCCGGAAGGCTACGACACCGTCATCGGTCAGGGGCACCTGCAGCTGTCGGGCGGTGAACGTCAGCGCATTGCGTTGGCGAGAGCCATTTTGAAGGACGCGCCGATCGTTGTTCTGGATGAAGCCACGGCTTTCATGGACCCGGACAGTGAATATGAGATCCAGCAGGCTGTTGCCGCCATGACTTCCGGAAAGACCGTCATTGTTGTTGCTCACCGTCTGCACACTGTTGCGGGTGCCGATCAGATCCTGGTGGTTGACAGGGGCCGTATTGCCGAACGGGGCACGCATGCTGCGTTGCTGTCAATGAAGGGAATATACGCCCGGCTATGGGCGGACTACACCGAAGCGCGTCGTTCCAGTCTTCACAATGCTAAGGAAATCGCTCATGTCGACTGAATCTGAGCGGCATTCCGAATTGCGGAGCCTTTATCGCATCTGGCGGCTCAGTGGTGCACAGCGCTCTGATCTTGCTCTGGCGATTGCGTTCCGCTGCGTGCAGTCGATGTTTCTGGGTCTCGCCTATCTGGCAGCGCTTGAACTTGTGACAGGCGCTCTGCAGGAACGTCCCCTTACATCAAGCTGGGCATGGTGGATCACCGGTCTCGCAGTCCTGTCTCTTGCGGGTCAACTCGTCTTCAGTTTTCTGACTGTCCGCCGGGCCTGGGACGCCTCGTTTCAGGTTGGCAAGAGGTTACGGATCAAACTGCTCGAGCATCTGAGAACCCTTCCCATGGGATTTCACCTGGGCAGGCACAGTGGCGACACCATGACCGTTGTGACGACAGATATCGCGATGATCGAGAGTTTTCTTTCTGATGCACTGTCGAAGATCGTTCAGGCTGTTGTTCTGCCTCTCGTTTTGATTGCCTTCCTTGCCACGAAGGCTCCCGGGCTTGCGGTTTTGCTGCCCGTTAGTCTCGTTATAGGTGTTCCCGTGATCGTGTTCATCGCAAAGAAACTGGCCTGGATCGCCGTCAAGCGCCAGGACGTTCAAGCGCAGGCCGGAGCGGCCATGATCGAGTACTTTTTGGGCATTCGTGTTGTGCGTGCATTCAACCAGCTGGCTCTGGGGCAAGAGACCTTTGGTGAGGCAGTTGAGCGTTTCAGATCGATTTCCATTCAGATGGTCATGATGCTGGCCTTCCCGATGGTTGGCTATGCAGCGCTTGTGATGCTGGGTGTTCCAACTGTCATTGCCGGTGCCGGTTATCAATTGCCGGAGCTCTCTGCGACGTCTCTTTTGATGGTGTTGCTGCTTTTGTTCTCCGTCTACGGACCGCTTGTTGGACTGGCGGCGATCTTTGAACGCATAAGGATTACCGACGCTTCACTGAAGCGGCTCGACACCGTTCTGGCAGAAAAAACCTTGCCTTTGATGCCCCTCAAGGAACCTGCACCTGATCTTACAGTCGAGTTCGATGACGTCAGTTTTGCCTACTCGGCGAACAAAGAGATTTTGCACGACATTTCCTTCAGGACGCCTCCCAGGTCGATGACGGCGATTGTCGGTCCGTCTGGCGCAGGTAAAACAACAATCCTCAATCTGCTCGCACGGTTCTGGGACGTGAGCAACGGCTCGATAAAGATTGGCGGCGCCGATCTGAGAGAGATTGCCCCCGAAAGACTCGCGAGCCTGATCAGCATCGTAAGCCAAGACGTTCATCTGTTCAGCGGCTCGATCCGAAGCAACATTGCCGCCGGTAATCCCGATGCCGATCCGGACCAGATAGAAAGTGCAGCGCGGAAGGCCTCAGCTCATGACTTCATAACCGCTTTACCGAACGGCTATGACACGGTGCTGAGTGAGGCTGGAACAAGTCTTTCCGGAGGTGAGAGACAGCGAATCGCGATTGCTCGTGCTATCATGAAGGATGCTCCAATCGTGTTGCTGGATGAGGCGACTGCAGCCCTCGATCCCAGCAACGAGCGCGCCATCCAGCAGGCTCTCACCCAACTGGTAGCCAACAAAACCTTGCTGGTCGTTGCCCACAAACTGTCGACCATTGAAGCCGCCGACCAGATCCTGGTGTTGGAAAACGGTCGCATTTCGGAATGCGGACGGCATCAGGAGTTGATCGGCAAGGGGGGCATCTATGCCCGAATGCACGCCAGAAAATCCTGCGCCGAAAACTGGCGCCTTGTCTGACTTATGTCATCAGGAGATTAGAGATGAGATCGTTGTTATTTGCCGTTCTGTTCGCCATGGCTGCAGGTCCGGCTCTTGCGGAAGACCCGTTTCCGGTGACGGTAACAGATGGCAGGGGAGCAAACGTCACCCTTGAAAAATCCCCGAAAAAGGTGGCGGCGCTGTGGGCGGCTGCGGCGGACATGATGGTTGCATTGGAGCGGCCCGTATACGGCGTAACGACCTATGAAGGCGCAATGCCGGTTTACCTGGGTGATGCCATGGAAGGAGCCGTTGACTTCGGTGATATTACAGCACCGAATTTGGAGCTCATGGCAGTTTCGGATCTGGATCTGACGATCGGCATGACCCGCTACAACGCTCCCTATGCGGATGACATCGAAAAATTCAGCAAGTTCGTCACCTATGAAGGGTTCAATATTGAGCAGTCGCTTCAGTCCATGGTTGCCCTCGGCAAGGTGCTGGGAGCGGAAGAAGAGGCTGAAGCTCTGAACAAGTCCTTCCTGGAGGGTATTGAGGAACTGGCTTCACAAACACCTGCTGAACCGCGCAGCGTATTGTTTGTCTGGTCGTACCAGAACACGCTCTACGGCTACCAGGAAAACGTTCTGACAGCGGAGTTGATCGCGCGGCTGGGCGCTGTCAATCCTCTTGGCCGGAACGAAGAAGCGGAAACACCCGACAATGCATTTGTCGTGCTTGAAGCCGAGGATCTGCTCAAACTCAATCCCGACGTCATGATGTTCTTCGTCTCGCACGGCGGTGCAGTTCCGTACAACCCGGTATTCGAGCGCCTCGACGCGTTCAAGAACAATCAGATTTACAGCGTCGGCTATCAGTACACCCAGCCTGCCGGACCAATTGCGCGGGATCTGGTTCTGCGTGAGGCCGCTTATCTGATCTGGCCAGAGACATTTGCCAAACCGGACATGCCGGAGGGCGCACGCGCGGTTCCTCTTGAATTCGCGCGATGACACAATATAGGTTCGTCGCGCTCGCGCTGGGTTTGCTAGTTCTTGGATCGGCTGGTTTCATGACCAGCTGGTCTGCGGGCGCGCATGAAACCACGTTTACGCAAACACTTGCCTATTTCACCGGCGATGACGGCTCCAACACTGCTTTCTCCGTCCGGCAGCTGCGGATTCCGAGAAGTCTTTGTGCTTTCGGTGTCGGGGTTGCTCTGGCCCTGTCGGGAGCCCTGATCCAGGTGATCGTGCGTAATCCGCTTGGAGATCCGGGGTTGACGGGAGTGTCGGCCGGTGCCGCCTTTGGAGTGGCAATAACCCTGACACTGATCACGCCTTCGCCTTTTGCGCTTACTTTGGCGGGTTTTGCGGGAGGATTTGCCGCGGCTGCGCTGACGTTTTCAATCTCGGGCGCGGGCAGAGGCGCGGCAATGCAGCCGGTCAGGATAATCCTCGCAGGTATTGCAGTGTCGGTGTTCTTTCTGGGCGCGACAAGTGCCGTGATGGTGCTGGCCCGCTCGTCCATGCAGACGCTTTACTTCTGGCTGGTAGGTGGCTTCATCAACCGAGGCTGGGGTGATGTCGGCCTGTTGTGGCCGGTTCTGATCGTTTGTGCTGCTGCCATATTCATGTTGGCACCAGTCCTTCGGCTGCTGCGGTTCGACGACACGATGGCCATGGCTATGGGTGTCCGAGCAGGGCCATGGCGACTTGTTGCCGGTATCTTTTCCGTTGCTCTGGCCGGGGTGTGCGTGGCCGTGGCCGGACCTTTGAGTTTCGTCGGTTTCATCGCACCTCATCTTGCGAGACTGGGACTTGGGTCAAGGGCGGGGACACCGCCGATCACGATCTGGTTGCTGACGACGGCGTTGTTTGGTGGTGTCCTCGTGCTTTGGGCGGATTGTGCGGCAAAACTGTTCCTGAACGGCCGTGTGCCAGCCGGCGTTTTCACGACAGTTTTCGGAGGCCTGGTGTTTCTGGTGATGGCTCGCCGAGGTCTTGCTGATGCCCGCTAGGTACAAGTTTTTGTTGTTGTTCTTCCTGCTGGCTGCTGCCTGCCTCCTGTCGCTTCGCTATGGGGCGGTGGCTGCACAATGGTCTGATCTGGCGGACCTCTTCTCCAAGGAACCGGGCCCCGTTGCCCGCGCAATCCTGCAATTCCGATTGCCCCGTGTCCTGTGTGCCATCGTGGTTGGTCTCTATCTCGCGCTTGCCGGTCTCGTGTTTCAGATCGTGCTCCGAAATCCGCTCGCTGATCCGACCATCTTCGGTGTTTCAGGCGGAGCTTCTTTTGCCGTTGTTCTGGCGATGAACCTGGTGATTTTCTTTAGTGGGTCCGGCCTTGCATCTGGTGTTGCGACAGATTTTCTGCCCATGGGCATGGTTCCCCCAATTGCACTATTGGGAGCACTTTGCGCCACGGCGGCAGTCATGGCTCTAGCCTGGCAGGACGGTCTTTCAACCATGCGCCTGGTTCTTTTCGGCGCCGTTGTTGCGGTCATCTTGAATGGTTTCGTTATGGCGCTTGTTCTCAGCTTGTCCGAAGCACGCACTGAGTTGGCTATTTTGTGGCTTGCGGGATCGCTCTACGCACGCGACATGGCCAACTTGCTGCCAGCCCTGCCATGGGGGATCGTCGGCATTTTCGTGATCCTGCTGTTCGCAAGAAGTCTTTCAGCCCTGCAATTCGATGCGACTACAGCGCAGGCTCTCGGTGTAAGGACGCGCTTGTCCGTTCCTGTGCTCATCGTGGCAGCTGCCATGCTGGCTTCTTCGGCGGTGTCGGTTGCCGGGCCGGTCGGGTTTGTCGGGCTCTTGGTGCCGCATGTTGCCAGATTGGTGTTCGGAGCGAATTTGCAGGATCGCCTGGTTGGATGTGCTTTGATCGGGGCTCTGCTTGTGGTGTCCGGAGACTTGCTCGGACGGGTTGCCGCTCCTCCGCTGGAGGTGCCTGTCGGCATCGTGACAAGTCTGATCGGCGCGCCGGTTTTCGCCGTTCTGATGAGACAAGAGTTCCGAAAGGGGACCGCATGATCGAGGCAAGCTCCATTTCTGTTGGATACGGCACACACGATGTTCTGACCGACGTCAGCATGACGATTCCGTCGGCCAGCATCACCGCGCTGATCGGGCCAAACGGATGCGGTAAATCAACCCTTCTCAAGTCACTTGCGGGATTGCATCGTGTCCGGGAGGGAGAGGTTCGTTTGAAAGAGAAGTCGATCGGCCGCTGGTCGCGCAAGTCGATCGCACGTGAGATCGCATTCCTGGCCCAGTCACCTGAAGCACCTGAAGGAGTGACAGTCGGACAACTGGTTGAGCACGGTGGATTTGCCCGTTCCGGGCTGTTTCATGGAGTGGATCGGACTTCAGTTCTGGACGCTCTCGAAATGACCGGAATGAAAGATCATGCCGACAGGCCGTTTCGGGCGCTTTCTGGAGGTGAGCGACAACGGGCCTGGATAGCGCTCACGCTTTTTCAGGAGGCCGAGATGCTGTTGCTGGATGAACCGACCTCGTATCTCGACATGGGGCATCAGATCGAAATTCTCGACCTTTTGATGAAACTGAAGGAAAATCAGGGGATCGGCATTGTGATGGTGCTTCACGACATAAACCAGGCCAGCCAGTATGCCGACCGGATCATTGCCCTGAAGGACGGAACGGTTCAGGCCGACGGCACCCCAGGAGAAGTTATCTCGGCAGAGCTTGTGCAGCGGCTCTACGGTGCCCAGGTATCAATATTGCCGGATCCGACCGGGCTTAGGCCGTTTTGCGTTCCCCGAGGCCGCGTCTCTGGCCAATCCACACGACCGGTTGCGACGTCTGCAGTGTAGGTGCCAATGCTGCAACGGTAGACTTTGCATAAACGACCAGAACGTCGGAAGGGAGTGCCTGCTAGATACCGGCACCCTGATGTTGAAAGCTGTCGATGCCATCCAGAAAATCGGCAACGAATTCAGACTTTGGATGCCGCAATAGGGTTTCTGGAGTATCAAACTGTTCAATCTTTCCGTCAGACATGATCGCTATGCGATCGGCGAGATCAAATGCCTCTTCCTGGTCGTGGGTCACAAGGATTGCAGTAATTCCGACTTCCTTTTGAATGTTGCGCAGAGCCGAGCGCAAGTCTTTGCGGATCTTTGAATCCAACGCACTGAAAGGTTCGTCCAGGAGCAACAGGCGCGGGTCTATTGCAAGCGCTCGCGAGAGTGCAACACGCTGGCGTTGGCCACCTGACAGCTGACCCGGGAAACGATCCGAAAGAGAACCAATGCCCGCCATTTCGAGGAGCTCTCTTACCCGCGCATCGATGTTCGACCTAGATGGACGTTGGTGCCTGCCACGTACTTTGAGACCGAAAGCAACATTATCGGCAACCGTCATATGCTCGAAAAGCGCATAGCTCTGAAACACCATGCCGAACTGACGTTTTCCCGCTTCGAGGCCGGTTATATCCGTGCTGTCGAAAAGAATTTGCCCTTCTTCGGGAAACTGCAATCCGGCGATGATCCGCAGGAGGGAGGTTTTTCCCGACCCGGAAGGGCCGAGCAGCGCCACGAATTCACCCGGCCTGATCTCCAGATCGACTTGGTTCAAGACCCGGTTCGGGCCGTAGTACTTGGTTATGCCTTTGGCGGTAAGTGCCATTTTGTTGGTCCGGAGATGGTTAGTGTCTGTGTGGATGGCGCGCTTCGATGACCGAACGCAGGAACAGGGTGACGACTGCAATCACCGTCAGAACCGTCGCGGCTGCAAATGCGCCGGTCGGATTGTAATCGTCATAGAGAAGCTGAACTTGCAGAGGCAACGTCATTGTTTCGCCGCGGATGTTTCCAGAGACAACGCTGACCGCGCCGAACTCACCGATGACCCGGGCGTTTGCTAGGATGACGCCATAGAGCAGGGCCCATTTGATGTTTGGCAAGGTGATATACCAGAAGGTCTGCCATCCGCTTGCCCCAAGCGTGAGCGCCGCTTCTTCCTGGTCGACACCGGCCATTTCCATAAGCGGGATCAGCTCGCGGGCAACGAAGGGACACGTCACGAACAAGGACACCAGCACAATGCCGGTGAGGTTGAACATCAACTGTATGTCCCACTGGTCGAGCCAGCTGCCGACGAGCGCGGTAGCACCGTAGATGAGCAGATAACAAAGGCCTGCAACAATCGGAGAAATGGAAAAAGGCAGCTCAATGATCGTGATCAGGGCACGTCTGCCGGGGAACCTGAACCGAGTGATGGCCCAGGCTGCGCATATCCCGAATACAATGTTTATCGGCAGCACGATGATCGCGGTTATGACCGTCAGTGTGATGGCGTGGACCGTGTCGGGTTCAACGATGTTGGCCCAATAGATCTCCAGGCCTTCCTGAAAGGCGCGAGCGAAGATCGCTACGACGGGCAAGCCCATGACGAGGAGGGCAAAAGCAACGGCAATGAGGATCAAGGCCGTGCGCTTGAAGCGCTGCCTGCGATGAAATGACCGGATTTGTGGATGAAGCAACTGGTTCACGGAGGAAGAAGCCATATCAGGTTTCCTTGCGCAGATGTCTGCTTGCCCGGCTCTGTGCAATGTTGGCCAGGATAAGAACGGCAAGGGCTGTGAGAAGAACTGTGCCGGCAATCGCACTGGCTGCAGGATAGTCATATTCCTCCAGCCGTATCATGATCAGCAGGGACGCGATTTCGGTCTTGAACGGCATGTTGCCGGCGATGAAGATCACCGCGCCGAACTCTCCAAGGGAACGCGCAAACGCAAGCGAAGCGCCAGTGATGAAACTTGGCCAGACCTGCGGAAAAACGATGTGCCTGAACGTTTGAATATCGCTTGCGCCGAGAGTACGGGCAGCTTCTTCCACATCCTCGTTCAGGCTTTCCAGCACGGGCTGAACCGTGCGAACGCCAAAAGGCACGGATGTGAACGTCATTGCCAGCGCAATTCCCCACCAGGTGTATGCGACCTGAAGACCTAATTCCGACAGCAGGCTCCCCATCCATCCATTGCGATCATAAAGCGCAACAAGAGCGATCCCGGCGACGGCAGTCGGCAAGGCGAAGGGGAGGTCGATCAAGGCATCGACAAGCCGCTTGCCCGGAAATCGGTACCGCACGATCACCCAGGCGAGCAAAAGACCGAAACATGCATTGAAAACGGTCGCCAATGCTGCTGCGCTGACGGTGACCCAAAGTGCCATCAGGGTCCGTTCCGAAGACATGATCCGCAGATAGTCGGAAAACGAAAGCTGGCCCATCTGCCAGAAAAGTCCGGTCAGTGGCAGCAGAATGATCAGTGCGACAAACAGAAGGGTAACGCCGAGTGTCAGCCCGAAACCGGGCATCACTGTTCTTGGCAGAATTCTTGATCCGAAGCGAGAACGGGGAAGAGGGCTGGCGCCAACGGAAATGGTCATGGTGAAAAAGGGTATCCAAGAAACGAGAAACCGGCCTGCGCGTCTGGCGCAGACCGGGGTACTTCACCTGAAGCCGCAATCAGTTGCCGGTAAACACCTGATCAAGGACACCGCCGTCACCGAAGTGGGTTTCCTGAGCTTCTTTCCAGCTGCCGAAAACGTCTTCCACGCGGATCAGCCGGACTTCCGGAAAACGGTCGGCATGTTTGGCCTTCACTGCAGGATGGTGAACACGGTTATTGAACGAGGCAACGATTTCCTGCCCCTCTTCGCTATAGATGAAGTCGAGGTAGGCCTTGGAAACTTCGAGCGTGCCACGCTTCTTGGCAACCTTTTCAACGACTGCGACCGGGAACTCTGCCAGGAGTGAAATGGACGGGACCACGCGAACATAGTCGTCCTCTCCGTACTTGCTACGGATGTTCTCGACTTCCGCTTCAAAGGTGATCAGAACATCACCGATCTGGCGCTCAACAAAACTGGTCGTGGCGCCGCGACCGCCGGTGTCGAACACGGCTACATTGCCAAGAAGTTTGCCGACGAATTCGCGGGCCTTCGCGTCATCTCCACCAAACTTCTCAAGCGCATAGGCATAGGCCGCCAGATAGGTGTAGCGAGCGTTGCCGGAGGTTTTCGGATTGGGGAAGACCAGCTGAACGTCTTCGCGGATGAGATCATCCCAGTCCTGGATGTTCTTCGGATTGTCCTTGCGCACCAGGAAAGCGGGGAGGGAATAGTAGGGTGAGGCATTGTTCGGAAGATCTGACTGCCAATCGGCGGAAACAAAACCGCCACGATCGGCAAGTACCTGAACATCAAGCACTTGGTTGAAGGTGACGAGGTCGGCTTTCAGACCTTGCATGATCGCGCGAGCCTGTTTCGAAGAGCCGGCGTGGGACTGCTTGACGGTCAGGTTCTGGCCGGTCTCCGATTTCCAGTATTCGATGAATTTTGGATTGATCGTGGCATATAATTCACGCGCGATGTCATAGGAAACATTCAGGATTTCAACATCATCGTCGGCGTGGAGCGTCGCCGGGGCAAAACTGAAAGCAACGCCGAGAAGGGCTGCAAGAAACGTCTTTTTCATTTTGTGACCATTCATCAATTCGATGTGATTGTCGGTCAAATTGATAAAATATGAGTGCAATACTCAAGAAAAGATTTTCCATCATTTTCTTCAATTGCAGATTTTCATTCTACTGAACCGGTGTTTAGCTGCAATCACGCTGGAACATTTTGGCGGTGCGAGGCGCTGTGTCTTCAGATCACTTGTTCAATGTGTCTGAAACATTTTACACTTGACGCAATTACCAGGGAGGAGAGGGGCAATTGCAAAAGAGAATTAGGTGTATACCGCGGTCACCATGTCTGGTGTCCAATCGGTCGCGGAGAGCTGTGCGTCGGGTACACTCAACCCGCGGCAAGATTGGTTGATGTGTCACGCCAATCATGCAGCTTTCACAAAGAAATCTAGCTCCAGTCGAGACGCCTGATCATTTTGAGACAGACTTGGCTGAAGCCCGCGTTCTGATCGTTGATGACGAATTGGGAATGCGCAACTTTTTGCAGAAAACCCTTCAAGGCCTTTGTGCTCGCGTCGATGTCGCTGGCGACACGGAGGAAAGCTCGCGCCTTTTGGATCAAAATACCTATGATGTAGTGGTCCTGGACAACATCATGCCCCGCAAAAGCGGCGTGGAGTGGTTGTCGGAGCAACAACGGATTGGTTTTTTCGCAGATGCAATTCTTATGACTGCATTTGCTGACCTCGACACGGCAATTGCTGCGATCAAGGCCGGAGCCTCCGACTTTCTTCTAAAACCCTTCCGTTCAAATCAAATCGTCAATGCCATTTCTCAGAGCTTGAAACGGGCAAAACTCAGAAGGCAAAATGCGATTCTGAGCTATGAACTGGAAGCCGGCAGGGATCTTCTGCGACACCGGGAAGCCCTTCTGGGAACGTCGCCGGAAATTCAACTGGTTCGCGATGCGATCAAGCGTGCGGCGGCCACTCCGGCGCATGTCGTGATACGCGGCGAAGTCGGGTCTGGAAAACAGATCGCCGCGCGGATGCTTCATTCAAACTCGTCACGTGCAGAATGCCCGTTTATCTGGCTGCAGTGCTCCGGGCTCAGCGATGAGCTTTTTCAGGCACGTCTTTTCGGGCGTTTGGAAAGCGGTGAAAGCGAGCAACCGGTTGACGGAATGCTTCTGAATGCCATGGGAGGCACACTCTTTTTGGACGATGTGGAGCTTCTGTCGCCAAACTGCCAGAACTTGCTCGTGGAACTTCTCACGACCGGCAAGTTCCGGCCGCTCGGTGCGGAGCGCAGCCTGCCGCTGGACATGCGCATCATTTGTTCCAATGTTCGACCGCTCAGTCAGGCTGTTGAAGAGCAATCTTTCCGTGCTGATCTTTTTTATCTCCTGAACGTCGCCGAGATCTATTTGCCGCCGCTCCGTGAGCGTTCTGAAGATATACTGGCTCTATTGCAGTTTTTCGTCGAAAGCCTTTCTGAGCGGATGGGCGTCGATGCGCCGGAAATCAACGCTGCCGCAAAGAGAAAGATTCTCGCCCATTCGTGGCATGGCAACGTTCTGGAGCTTCGCAACTTTGTGGAACGCGCTCTGATCCAGGGAGATTTCGAAACTGCTCTTGGAGGGTTTGCGCTCACAGACGAAAATGAGACCCTGGCAGCCGTGGAACGGCGGCACATTCTCAGTGTGCTAGAAGCTTGTGGCGGCAATCGGTCCGAAGCTGCCCGCCGGCTTGGGGTCGCGCGCAAAACGATCGACAGGAAATGCCAGTCCTGGGGCATATGAGCGATGCGCTCCGTACGCCTCAAACTGCTGCTCATGGCATTGTCGCCACTGGTCATACTGCTGCCGCTGCTTCTCGGCATGACGATGCTGCGATGGATCGACAAGTTCGACGAATTGCTCATATCGAAAGTGGCCAGCGATCTGCGGATCGCCGGTCAGTACCTGGGGCGTCTTGAAACCACGCTTGCGTCGGACGTTTCAGCGCTGGCACGATCTGTCGGATTTGAGCGAGCACAAGCAGGGGCTCCCAACGGAGTGCAGGAGTTCCTCAATGCTGCCCAACAGGAGATGGGGCTTGATTTTCTCATCTATACCGGCACAGGCAGTGCAGAAGTTCCGGGTGCAGCCGCTGCCGTTGCCATGGCTGCAACGCCTGAAAAACCGAGTGCTTCCGTTGTGCTTTTTCAGGAGGCCGAACTGAATGAAATATCTCCCGGGCTTGCAGAAAAGGCGCGGCTGACGCTCGTTCCGACAGAAGCCGCACGCGGCATCGAACGGAAAGCTGAAACCCGTGGGATGGTTCTGGTCGCTGCCCACCGTGGCGCTGACGGCAATTCCGTTTTGATCGGCGGCATTCTGCTCAACCGAAATCTCGACTTCATCGATACGATGAACGACCTCATTTATCGCAACGCGCAAGGAGCACAGGCGCGTACCGGAACAACCACGCTGTTTCTGGATGACGTACGCATCAGCACAAATGTCAGGCTGTTTGCCGGTAACAGGGCGCTGGGGACGCGGGTTTCTGAAGTGGTCTGGCGCAAGGTTATGTTGGGAGGCGAAACCTGGCTTGACCGCGCGTTCGTCGTCAATGACTGGTACATTTCAGGTTATGAGCCGATCACGGACATAAGCGGACAAAGAATCGGCATGCTTTACACGGGCTTCCTGGAAGCTCCGTTCACGACGCAGCGCAATGAGATGATCCTGGCGTTGATCGGTGCCTTTGTCGTTGTCGCGGGCCTCACCATTCCGCTTTTCCTCTATCTTGCGCGAGGAATTTTCTCGCCTCTTGAGCAAATGACCAAGACGATGGAACGCGCCGAACAAGGCGCGCTGGACGCGCGCATCGGTTCGGTAACCGCACGAGACGAGATCGGAACGGTGGCCCGGCATCTGGACCGTTTGCTCGATCAAGTGCAGGAACGCGACGAAGAATTGAGAGGATATGCCGACAATCTGAACGAGCTTGTTGATAAACGGACGGAGGAACTGCGGGAAACCAATCGCAAGCTCGAAGCAACGTTTGCTCAGCTGGTGATGTCGGAAAAACTGGCATCGATCGGCGAAATCACGGCCGGCGTCGCTCACGAGATCAACAATCCCGTGGCCGTGATACAGGGCAACCTTGAAGTGCTGCGGGCGGACCTCGGTCAGAACGCTGCCGATCACAAGGTCGAGCTCGACCTCATCGACGCACAGACCCATCGTATCAACATCATTGTCGGCAAACTCTTGAACTTTACCCGACCGGATGAATTGTCCGATGTGGAAACGCTGGTTGACGCCAGAGAGGCTATCGAAGATGCGCTGGTTCTTGTGGCCGCGGATCTCAGGAAACACTTTATCGAGACCGAAACCAGACACACCCCGGCGCCAGCCGTCCATATCGTGGAAACCGAGCTGCAACAGGTATTGGTCAACCTCATGATCAACGCCACTCAGGCAATGAGAAATGGTGGTCTTCTGACCATAGAGACCGGTCCGTTGTCGCGTGAGGGCATCTCCGGAACCGTTATAGCCATCAAAGACACCGGTGACGGTATCAGCCCGGAAAAGCAGAGCAACGTTTTCGACCCGTTTTTTACCACCAAACCGGGTGAAGGCACTGGACTCGGCCTGTCAATCAGTCAGGCACTTATCACCAGAGCCGGTGGATTAATCACGGTCGAGAGCGTTTTCGGTCAAGGATCAACTTTTTCTGTGTGGCTTCCCGCGGCGGTCAATTTGACCGTAGCCTCCGGAGACGCGGCCCAATAGGTGGACATTTTGTCCATCGAAGTTATCCGAAGGATGGATTTTTTGGACAATTTGACCTTGTTGCATTGCGGTGGAGGTGATCTAACATATTGATTTTAAAAGATTTTATCTGTTGACATGTAGTTCTCTCCTGGGCGAAATCCGAGCGTCATGATGTCGCGCTTGGTAGCTGCATACCCAATTGGTCCGGGTGCCGCTGCTCATCTTCCGCGGCAGTTGGGAGGAGAAACATGTCAAATTCATCGGGAGGGGCTCTCGATTTCCTGAAAAAGGAAAACATCATTGCTCCGGAGGGGTTCAATCGCTGGCGCGTGCCGCCTGCCTCCATCGCCATTCATCTTTGTATCGGGTCTGTTTATGCGTGGTCGGTTTTCAACCCGCCGCTGACGCGTGAACTGGGTGTTGTCGCATCCGCAGCCGAGGACTGGTCTCTTTCCTCTGTCGTGTGGATCTTCTCCGTTGCCATCGTCACGCTTGGTCTGGCAGCCGCATTCGGTGGCAAGTGGCTTGAAAAAGTAGGGCCGCGTTATGTGGGGGTGGTCGCAGCAACCTTGTGGGGCGGCGGTTTCGTTATCGGTTCCATCGGCATTTCCACCCACCAGCTCTGGCTGGTTTACCTTGGATACGGCGTCTTCGGCGGGGCAGGTCTCGGCTTCGGTTATGTGTCGCCTGTTTCGACGCTCATAAGATGGTTCCCCGACCGAAGGGGAATGGCAACCGGCATGGCCATCATGGGCTTTGGTGGCGGCGCGATGATCGGTGCCCCACTTATCCAGTGGTTGCTGGAGCTTTATCAAAAGGCTCCGACTTATCTCGGTACGGAAAGTGCCGTGCAGCTTGTAACCGAAGGCGGCAAACGCTTTGCGGAGACGGCTTCCGGCAAGATCGAGGTTGTTGTCGCAACAGCTGCGCAGGCCGCTCAGTACGGCGGAGAAGCGGGCGTTTATGTTGTCGGAACCGGAAACACCGGAGCTGCTTCAACGTTCATGACGCTCGGTATTGGCTATTTCATCGTGATGATGATTGCTTCGTTCCAGTATCGCGTTCCGCGTGAAGGCTGGAAACCCGCAGGCTGGGTTCCGAAGGTTTCTGCTTCCGGTCTTGTCACCCGCAACAATGTTCATATCGATCAGGCATTGCGTACGCCGCAATTCTGGCTGCTGTGGATCGTTCTTTGCTTCAACGTAACCGCAGGTATCGGTGTCATCGGCGTGGCGAAAACCATGATCAACGAAATCTTCGGAGATCTGGTGATCGTTACCGCCACCTTTGCCGGAACCTACGTTCTGATGATTTCGGTCTTCAACATGGTCGGCAGGTTCATCTGGGCGTCCACCTCCGACTATATTGGTCGGAAGAACACCTATCACTGCTTCTTCGTGCTCGGCACGTTGCTCTATGTCTCGATCCCCTTCTGGGCAGGTCTGGGCGGCACAGGAGCGCTGATCGGTTTCTACGTGGCGACGATGATCATCTTCACCATGTATGGCGGAGGCTTTGCCACCATTCCGGCTTACCTGGCTGACATCTTCGGAACCATGCATGTGGGCGGTATCCACGGACGTTTGCTGACTGCCTGGTCGACAGCTGGTGTCCTCGGCCCGTTTGCCATCACCTATCTCAGAAACCTTTCCAAGGATAATGCGATCGCTGAACTGGCAACGAAAGTTGATCCGGCGGCCTTTGCGGAAAAATTCGGTGCTCCGTTATCCCAGCTCAACGAACTGGTGGCGGCAAAGACGGTGACCATTGCCGGACTGATGGACATTGCTCCAGCCGGTACGGTCGATCCGACTTCGTCGCTTTACAACACGACCATGTATTGCATGGCAGCGTTGCTGGTCATTGCCTTCTTCGCGAACCTGTTCGTTCGCCCGGTTGGTGAACAGCACCACGTCGAGAAAACCCACCCCGAGGCTGTTGCAGCCGAATAAGCAGCCTGCGCGACCGGGCCTTTCCCGGTCGCGTCTTTTTTTGGAAAACCGTCCGGTTTTTCAGCACCAAGCGTGAGTTTGCGAGACCCGATTTCGATGGATCAGATCACACCGGTTAAGTTCAAGCGCCGCGACCCGTCGCTGCCCAAGGGCAGACAGATCAGCGATGAGGACGTCAGGACCATTGCCGCCCTTTTGGGTGACCTGCCGCCACGAAGGGATTTGCTGATCGAGGCCCTGCATATCATTCAGGACAGTCTCGGCTATCTTTCGACAACTTCGATTGCTGCGCTCGCCGAACATTTCCGCCTGTCACAGGTGGAGGTTTATGAAGTTGCAAGCTTCTACCACCACTTCGATGTCGTGAAGGAAAATCAGGATCCGCCTCCGCCGCTGACGATCCGGGTTTGTGACGGCCTGTCCTGTGAAATGGCAGGGGCAAACGGCCTCATAAAGGATTTGAAGGCGACAATGGGCGAGGGGATCCGCATACAGCCGGTGCCTTGTCTTGGAAGGTGTGACTTCGCACCCGCTGCCCAGGTCGGCAAGAGGTCTGTTCACAACGCATGCCTCGACACATTGTCAAACGCGGCCAACGAACCGGTTTCGGCGAGAATTCCTGACTACGAGGATCTGGGTCTCTACCAGGAGGCCGGTGGCTATACCGTTCTTCAGGACATACTGGCAGGAAGAATTTCAGCTGATGATGCCACCCGCACAATGTCGGACGCAAACTTGCGCGGCCTTGGCGGAGCTGGATTTCCTGCCGGAAAAAAGTGGGGCTTCGTGCGTGGCTATCCCGGGCCCCGCCTGATGACGATCAACGGCGATGAAGGCGAGCCAGGTACCTTCAAGGATAGATGGTGGCTGGAAAGCAGGCCTCATCGCATGCTCGAAGGGACGCAGATCGCGGCCCGCGTCGTCGGTTGTGATCGGATTTTCATCTATATGCGGGATGAGTATCCCGCAGTTCACGAGATTCTTTCTCGTGAGATCGAAGCTCTGGAAGCGTCCTCAATACCGATCATCCCCATGGAGGTTCGCCGCGGTGCCGGCGCCTACATCTGTGGTGAGGAAAGCGCGATGATCGAATCCATTGAAGGCAAACGCGGTTTACCGCGCCAGAAACCGCCATTCATCGCTGAAAAGGGTTTGTTCGGGCTGCCGACACTCAACCACAATATCGAAACTGTCTCGTGGATACCGGACATTCTGAAGAACGGGCCAAACTGGTTCAAGAACCTGGGTTGGGACGAGAACCACAGCGGGCTGAGATCCTTTTCCGTGTCCGGCAGAGTTGCAGATCCCGGCGTCAAAGTTGCCCCTGCCGGCATACCGCTGATCAGACTGATCGAGGATTATTGCGGAGGCATGGCGCCTGGACACAAATTCAAGGCTTTTCTACCGGGCGGTGCTTCCGGTGGCGTCTTTCCCGCACATATGGCTGATCGCGCCATGGATTTCGGAACTTGGGAGAAGGAAGGCGGGTTCATCGGCTCCCACGCCGTCGTGATCCTGTCTGACGAGGACAGTGTGCGCAGTGCTGTTCTGAACACCATGCGTTTCTTCAAGCACGAAAGCTGCGGACAGTGCACGCCCTGCCGGTCCGGCACCGACAAGATGGTGCGCATGCTCGAAGCCTGGGAACAGGATCAATCTCTCTACAGGGATCTGCTTATGGTTATGGGGGACAGCTCCATTTGCGGCCTCGGTCAGGCCGCGGGCAATTGTGTCAAACACCTGATGAAACACTTTCCCGAGGAGTTCGCCCGATGACCCTCGCAGAAACCGACATCCAAACTGTTACCTTCACGCTCGATGGTGAAAAAGTCACGGCTCTGGAGAGCGAGACGATCTGGCAGGTTGCCAAGCGCCACGGTACCAAGATCCCGCATTTGTGCTGGAAGGATGCGCCGGGTTATCGCGCGGACGGCAATTGCAGAGCATGTATGGTCGAGATCGAAGGGGAGCGCGTTCTTGCCGCTTCCTGCAACCGGAAACCCTCTGATGGGATGGTTGTCACAACGGCGAATGAGCGCGTCAACAAAAACCGGGAAATGGTGTTTGAGTTGCTTGCGTCCGACATGCCGTCCCGCGATGTCAGCCCAGATCCGGAAAGTCACTTCTGGCAGCAGATGGATCTGGCGGGAACGCGTCAGGAAAAACGCTTTCCGAGCGGCCGGCCCGGAGCCAATCGGGATATTCCGGTCGACAGTATCTTCCACGATGCTTCGCATCCTTCGATTGCGGTTAATCTGGACGCCTGTATCTCATGCGGTTTGTGTGAGCGCGCATGTAGGGAAGTTCAGGTAAATGATGTGATTGGCATGGCCGATCGCGGCACTGCCGCAGTTCCTGTTTTCGACATCAATGATCCGATGGGGCTGTCGACCTGTGTCGCTTGCGGTGAGTGCGTCCAGGCTTGTCCCACAGGGGCGTTGATGGAGAAAACACTCCTTGACGAGACTTCGACCCGCCGCAACGTCTACGCCGATGCGGTTAAGCCTTCGATCTGTCCTTTCTGCGGAGTTGGCTGTCAAACCGAGGTCAGCGTGAAGGGCAACGATATCGTCAAGGTCGACGGGCGTCAGGGACCGGCCAACCGGGGCAAGCTTTGCGTTAAGGGCCGTTTCGGCATGGATTACGTGATGAGTCCGGAGCGCCTGACAAGACCATTGATAAGACGATCGGATGTGCCGAAGGATCCCAAGGCGCACATGAGTTTCGGAGAGATCCAGGATGTGTTCCGCGAGGCCACCTGGGAAGAGGCGATGGCCCTGGCAGCGGGCGGTTTGACCAAGGTCCGCGATCGCGACGGCGGGCATGCCATTGCAGGTTTCGGCAGCGCAAAGGGCACCAATGAGGAAGCCTATCTGTTCCAGAAATACATCAGGCAGGGCTTTGGAACAAACAACGTCGATCACTGCACGCGGCTTTGTCATGCATCTTCGGTCGCCGCCTTGATGGAAGGCGTGGGTTCGGGAGCAGTTTCAGCGCCTTTCACCGCCGCCGACGACAGTGACTGCATCATGGTGATCGGAGCAAGGCCCGAGCAGAACCATCCGGTTGCCGCGACTTATCTGAAACAGGCGGCAAAACGCGGCGCTAATCTGATGATTTTCGATCCGCGCCGACAAGGACTGATGCGTCATGCCACCCACCCGGTGGTGTTCAAGCCCGGCCGGGACGTTCCGATGCTCAACGCCATGATCCATACGATCATCTTCGAGGAGCTTTATGACCTTCAGTACATCCAGGCAAACACTGAGGGCTTTGAAGCGCTGCGAAAGAAGGTGAAGGATTTCAGCCCTGAAGCGATGTCGGAGATTTGCGGTGTCGAGGCATCTTACCTGCGAGAGCTCGCCCGTACCTTTGCGAATGCGACAAGATCGATCATCTACTGGGGGATGGGTGTCAGTCAGCATGTTCACGGCACCGACAACGCCCGCTGCCTTATCGCGCTCAGCCTGATCACGGGGCATATCGGCAGACCCGGAACCGGACTGCATCCTTTGAGGGGGCAGAACAATGTCCAGGGTGCCTCCGATGCGGGGCTCATTCCGATGGTTTATCCAAACTACAAGTCGGTGGAAGACCCGGATATTCGTTCCAAATACGAAGACGCCTGGGGCCGAAGTCTTGATCCGGCCAAGGGACTGACAGTTGTCGAGATCATGGAGGAAGTTGAGGCCGGTAACATCAAGGCGATGTATGTCCAGGGTGAAAACCCGGCGATGTCTGATCCCGATCAGGGGCATGCGCGCAAGGCGCTGGCAAGTCTTGAACACCTGGTGGTTCAGGACATTTTCCTGACCGAAACTGCATGGTTCGCAGATGTCATCCTGCCGGCTTCGGCACAGCCGGAAAAACCGGGGACTTTCACGAATTCCAACCGCCAGGTCCAACTCGGTTTGCCGGTTCGCAATCCTCCGGGCGAAGCCAGGCAGGACTGGAAAATCATCGTGGAAATGGCACAGCGGTCCGGTCTCAATTGGAATTATGCCGGTGTCGGAGACGTTTACACGGAAATGTCCGGTCATATGGCGTCACTCGACAACATCTCCTGGGACAGACTGAACCGTGAAGGCGTGGTCTGCTATCCGGCCAAGAGCGAAGATGGCCCCGGAGAAGAAATCATTTTCTACGCCGGCTTTCCGACGGGAAGTGGTCGCGCCAAGCTGGTACCGACGGATCTTGTCCCTCCAGACGAGTTGCCGGACGACGAGTTCCCCATGGTGCTGACCACGGGCCGAATGCTTGAACATTGGCACACCGGTGCCATGACCCGTCGTGCCAGCCACTTGAATGTCCAGGAAAGCGAACCGGTCGTTTCAATGCATCCGAAGGACATTGGCCGACAGGGATTGAAACGAGGTGACAAGGTGGTCGTTGAAACGCGTCGCGGTTCGATCTCGCTGACCTTGCGAGCAGACCGTGACGTGACGCAGGGCATGCTGTTCATACCGTTCTGTTTCGTGGAAGCCCCTGCCAATTTCCTGACCAATCCTCAATTGGATCCCTACGGCAAGATCCCGGAGTTCAAATACTCGGCGGCACGGATACGCTTGTCTGAGGCTTAAACTGTCGGACTTGATCGATCGAAGACATCCAAGATTGCAAAGGAGGGAGCCTTTCGGCGCTCTCCTGATAACTTTGTCTGATAAGCGAAGCTTTTCTCCGGTTTCGTTAGAGCGGGCGTCCGAATAGGACAAAGGCCCGGAACCGAAATCGGTCGCTAGGACGCTGTAGTGGTGAAGGAACCAGAAATCATCTTCCGCTAGTCCATTCGGGCCCGGATATCCTTCATACAGGTAAGTTTTGATCAATCTCGAATTATGACCAACGGGCCTATGGTGGTCGCATTGAGGTTCAGGGCCTGCTCGATATAGGCAAGGGCGGCGTATGTGTCCGAGATGGATATTGTGCCGCTGATCTTTCTGTTCGCCAGATCTTCATTTGCAACAACAATCCGGCCGTAGAAACGTCGCTCCAGTTCTTCAATGACATAGGATAGCGGGGCGTTGTCCAGAACCAGCAACCCGCTTTGCCACGCAAGCACTGCGTTTGCATCAGCTTTGGTAACTTCACTCAAACGGCCATTCACATCGTAGCTGATCCGCTCCCCTTCCTGAAGCCGAACGGGAGAAATCTGGGGGTCTTCGAATTCAACCAGAACAGCGTTATGCGTCACCGTGACGTCGGTCTCATCACTTCCAAGTCTGATGTCGAATGCCGTTCCGAGGGCTGTCACCACTGTGTCTCCCGCTTCAACGGTGAACGGTCGTGTGGGATCCTTTGCGACTTCAAACAATGCTTCCCCTTTGAGAAGGCGTACGGTTCGGCCTTGCTCAGAATAATCAAACGCAACAGCGGAAGAGGCGTTCAGATGGATAGTGGAGCCATCCTCCAGCTCAATGACAGGAAGTTCGGCAACACCTGAATAAGCATCGGCTTGAAGGCGGACAGGTCCATCAAAGTAGAGGAACAACCCTCCGACAAGGGCAACCGTAAGCAAAGAACCACCGGCCAGTTTCCGTGAATTTGCAGGCCGGGCTTCGAAACTGTTTAAATCAGGATCGGACTCGATTGCCTTTCTGGCGTCACCCAGAAGCATTTCCGCGGCCGCATAGGCCCGTTCGTTTTCCGGATCCTGCTGAAGCCACGCCTTGAATGCTTCATCCTGTTCTGACGAGGATCCGTTTTCACGGTTTCGCAGTATCCAGTCCGCAGCTTCCTGATGACGCTTGCGCTGAGCATGCGTAAGTCGCCTTTTCGGCATAACCTCCCCCAAACAGAAATGATCCCATCTTTATGACGAACGAGATGAACAAAAAGGGACTCTTATCCCATTTGAAGGAGCCGATCGAGGCAATGAGCCAACGCACGGCGAAGGTGACGGTTGACCATGTTGCGGGAAATATTCAGTTTCATCGCAATTTCATCCGGACCGAGATGATGAAGCCGGTGCAGGATAAACACGGCACGCCGACGCGCTGGCAATTCGCCAATCGCATCTCGAAGAATACGAATGCGCGCCTCTGTTTCAATACGATGATCCGGTGACGCCGTTTCCGTCGTGAAGGTGTTTTCTTCTGTTTCGATTGAAGAGAACAGGTTCGCCTCAAATTGCTCTCGGCGATACTTGTCAATTCCCAGATTGATTGCTGCGCGGCAGAGGAATGCCCTGATCGACCGTTTTTCGCGCAAGACTTCCGGATTTGCGGCAAGTTTCACATAAAGGTCATGCACAACATCGAGCGCGCCGCCCTGCGAATTCGTCCTGGAACCGACGGCGCGCGCAATGTCATTGTAATACGCTTCGATCGCACGGTTCAGCAGTTCATTACCATCAAGGTCACCGCTGTTCGGAACTGTTTCGGATGTAAGTGGCATTGCGATAGTCGATCCTGAGGCCTTCGAGCAATTCGCTGATCATGGGTCAATTCCCATCGTCTCGCTGTCGCTGTTGCCTATGTCTTGTTTCACACGCAGAACGAATTGCCTTAGATAAGACGGATTAGAAAACGTCTGCAATAGCAGTAGGTTATAGCAATTCCAGAGTGGAGTTCGCTGCGTATCATAAATTTGAGTAAAAAACTCAAGTTTATGATTGATTTTGCAATGTTATTCCCGTTCAAGCGTGAGGTGTTGCGCAGCTGGAGAAACAACGAAAAAGTACAGATTGTTACTTTCCGGCAACAGGTTGAGGGGGCGATAACAGGAAATTATGTCCTGGGAATCGGTATGCACATGGGGGTTCCCGTTACGGGGTCCGGCTGAACTGTGGCATTAACGTCAAAGACGTCCTGAATGACAGCCGAGGTCATGACCTCATTGGGCGCTCCGGCAGCCGCGACTTTGCCGGACTTCAGCATGACCATGTTGTCGGCATAGCGGCACGCCTGGTTCAAATCATGCAGGACAGCGATGATGGTCTTGCCTTGCTTGCGCACAAGGTCCGTCGCCAGTTCCAGGACATCTATCTGATGGGAGAGGTCTAGAAAGGTGGTTGGTTCGTCAAGAAGCAGTATTGGTGTTTCCTGTGCCAGCGTCATTGCTATCCAGGCACGTTGCTTTTGACCGCCTGAAAGATGATCCACCCTGCGATGAACCAGATCAGCCAGCCCAGTGAGAACAAGGGCTTTGTCACAAGCCTCCTTGTCTTTGGCCGACCATCCACTGAAGACGGCACGATGCGGATAACGGCCCAGCTGAACGAGCTCGTAGACTGTCAGTCCCTCAGGAGCGACAGGACCCTGAGGCAGCATGCCGACACGCTTTGCCAATTCTCCTGTCGAAAGGCTGTAGATCGACGTTCCATCCAGCAAAACGGAACCTTGCAGCGGTTTGAGCAAAGCCGTGAGCATTCGCAAGACGGTGGATTTTCCACTGCCGTTCGGGCCGATCAGCGCGGTGAAAGCGCCTTGAGGGATCGAAAGGTTCAAGTCATCGATGATCAGCGCGGAACCATAGGAAAATGATAGTTCCGCAGTATCAAAGCGGTATCCCTCGCTTTCGTCATGCAGGCACATGGCGTTGTCTCCAAAGCAGAAAACCGAAGAAGGGAGCGCCGATGAGTGCTGTGACAACACCCGCAGGCAATTCGACCGGGGCGATGAGTGTTTTCCCGGCCAAATCGGCAGCCATGACGAGAGAGGCTCCTATCAGTGCTGAGGTGGGCAGAACGTGCTTGTGCAAAGGTCCCACCAGATGACGGGCAATGTGGGGGGCAAGCAAGCCGACAAATCCGATCAACCCTGCGGTTGCGACGGCGGCTCCTGATATCAGCGTGCAAAGGACAATCAGGACGGCCCGAGCAAGATTGACACGGACCCCAAGCCCATGTGCAACCGGATCTCCACATCGCATGACATCAAGTTGGCGCGATGAAATCAAAGTCAGTGCAAGTGGGATCACAAGCCATGAAGCGAGTATCCGAACGTTGCTCCAGTCCGCGTGGTAAACACTTCCGGCAAGCCAGATGAAAGCCCGCTGAACTTCGGTAATCGCGCCAAATGTTGAAAGAAGAGTGCTGCCGGCGCTCGCCAGCGTACTCAGACCGATGCCGATCAGGATGATGCGAAGGGACGTGGTCCCGTTCCTCCAGGAGAGAATGTAGACGAATGCGGCCATGGCGCAGGCTCCAAGAAAGCCCGCCCATGGCAAAAGGCTTTCCGACGCGCCATCAACCCCCACAATCAGAACCATTGCAGCCAGTGCCGCACCCGCGTTGATGCCCAGGATGCCCGGTTCGGCGAGTGGGTTCCGCATGATTGCCTGCGTGATTGCTCCGGCGACCGCAAGCGCCGCACCTACGAGAATGCTCAACAGCAGACGGGGCATGCGTAAATCGAAGACGATCAACTGAATATGAGGAGGAACGTTCTCCGGGCTCAGGAGCAGGGAAACCAGTTGGTTGAACGCAATGGGCTGATCGCCGATTGAAATACCAGCGGCGAACAAAACCGTGCTCAGAAGAAACAGACCCGCAGTTATCCGTTTCATCGTGCTCCCCCCACACGTATGCGTGCAAGCCAGATGAAAAAGGGGGCACCAATCAGAGCCATCGTAACGCCAACCGGAAAATTCTGACTTGAGAAGATCACGCGCCCAACCGTGTCGGCAAGCACCACAAGCAGAGCTCCGCCCAGAGCAGAAAAGGGAATTGTCCAGCGGTAGTCGAAGCCGACAGTCAGCTTGACGATGTGCGGAACGATCAGACCGACAAATCCCACAGGGCCTGCCAGAGCAACCGATCCGCCTGCCAGCAGGACAACGGTAGAGGCGGCAAGTCCGCGCCAAATCACAGGATGCTGACCCAGGGTTCTGGCAACATCCGACCCGAGACTGAGCGCGCTCAGATGTCTGGAAAAGAGGGCTGCGGCTAAGAAGCCGATGAGCATGTATGGCAGAACCACCCGGATTTGCGGTAATGAACGACCGGTCAACGAGCCGGCCGTCCAGAGCCGTACATTGTCCAGAGCGGTCTGATCGAAAATGAGCATGGCCGTCGTCAACGACATCAGAAAGGCCGTCAGAACTGCTCCACCGAGGATAAGTCTGATCGAGGAGCTGCGGGCCGCGCCAACCGTGCCGAAAAGATAAACAATAGCTGCTGCCGACATCGCTCCTGCAAAAGCCGACCAGATGTACGTTTCGTCAGCGCTTGCGCCAAGAATGCTCATGGTCAGCACGACAGCGAAGGCCGCGCCAGCGTTAATTCCCATCAAGCTGGGTGACGCCAGCGGATTGTTTGTCATTGCCTGCATGATTGCGCCGGAGATGGCCAGGCCTGACCCGACAAGCAATCCGGCCAGTACGCGTGGAAGGCGTATTGTTGCGATCACCAGATGTTCGCGAGATCCGTCAAATGCAAAAACCGCGTTCAGAACATCGGATGTTGAAACGGTGGTCGCCCCAAGCCGAACCGACCACCATGCGATGGTCGGCAACAGTCCACACAATGCAACAAGTGCAAGCAGGCGACGGACGTTTGCCCTTGTGCCCGGCCGCCAGGGTGGTTTCATTGCAGATGCAGCAGGTCGATTGGTCACGGTTCGGTCAGAATGTATCGTTCGATGTCATCAAGAACCTGATGCGCGGAAGTCGTCCCGTAAAAGCCCATCCAGGTCGCCCTGTCGATGCGGTGAGCGCGGTCGGCTTTCACCGCCCGCATCGTTTTCCAAAGTGGGTTGGCTTGTGTTTGTGCGGCCAGATCGTCATCGAGCGCCGGATCAAGGCCGCTGACAACCACATAAAGCAGAATGTCACCTTCCAGGGCCGAAACTTCTTCCCAATCAGGACGCTTGAGCACGGTGTTCCCCGTCGCCGTTTCATAGTCGGTGCGCCTTACCCCTGCTTCACGCAGGACTGCGTAAGGTGCGTAGGCGGAAGGACCGTCGAGGTAGACCTGAAAACCAAGGGGAGCGATCCGCAACACGGACACAGTCAGGTCTTGCGGTATTCTTTCGCGAATATCAGTGACGCGTGTTTCGTATTCGTCAAGCTTGCGCTGCGCAGCTTCCTTCCGGCCGATGATTTCCGCCAGGAACATATAATGCTTCTTCCAACCGAGTTGATCGAGAAGCAGCGTGGGGGCGATCGCTGACAGCTTGTCGTAGGCCTGTTCATGAGCGTATGAAGCTCCGATGATCAGATCCGGCTGCAGGGCGACAATTCGCTCGATGCTGGGCTGGTAAGGATGACCAACATCGGTGATCGCGGCTTTCTCGGCAGCTTCACGCAAAGTCTGGTCCTGAATGCCCATCATCGGAATTCCGATGATTTGTGCTTCCAGCTCGTGAAGCGTTCCAAAGGACAGCCAGGGTTCAAGCACTACGATGCGGGCAGGTGCCTGGGGAACACATACCGGGCCACCGGAAATCCACTCAGAAATGAGCCGCCCTTCACAAGCTGCAAAGGCGGACGACAAAGACAACATGTAAAGCAGAACAAAACCGATTAATCGCAATGCATTCTCTCTGCGAAAGTTGGATCAAAACGCACGAGCCCACAGGGGGCGGTATTGGCAACCGCCCCCGTTCTGTCGACTATGATTAGAACTTCGCCTTTACGTTCAAGCCGAACAATCTGCTCGCTCCGACTTGCGCGAAAGCGGGGCTGCTGTCCCGATCAATCATCGTGTAGTAATGCTCGTCGAACAGGTTTTCCGCGAACAGGTTGACCTCCCAGCGGTCTCTTCGGATTCCTGCCTGAGCGTTCACGATGAAACGTGAATCAATCTTGTCCAGAGGCGCGCTCGCAGACGTGATACGGGCCGTATAGCTGGAGATATACTTGGCATCACCGCCGACATAGAACCCGTTGTCGAACCTGTAGAGCCCGCCGAAGGCAACCGACAATTCAGGAGCTTCAGGGAAACTTTCTCCGGAAAGATCACCATAGGTGGGGTGATCGAATTCTTCGAACTCCGTGTGCAGGTAACCGAGGGAGGCAAAGACCGACAGATTGTCGTTTACATCAAAGGTCGGTTCGAGCTCAAAGCCTGCCGAATAGGACGAGGCGGCGTTGTCGACGATGACATTCCCCGGGTTGTTCGGGTCTGGAAATGTCTCAACCTGCTGGTTCTTGTACTGTGTGTAGAAGGCGTTGGCATTCACCCTGAGGCGCCCATCCAGAAACAGCCCCTTGTAGAACAGCTCGAAGTTGTTCGCGTATTCCGGCTCATAGTAATTCTCAACGCCGGAGTTGTTGTCGATCGAGTACCCACCCGTCCTGAAACCGCGTGAATAGGTGAAGCCGGCTGTGTGATCCAGACCGAAGTCCTTGGAAATTCCAAACTTCGGCGCGAAGTTGACTTCGCTTATGTCCGACACCTCTTTGAAAGAGGAAAACGGGAAGCCGTTCAGCAGCGTGGTTGTACTTTGGTCTTCCGTGTGTTCCTTGAGGTAATCCACTCGAGCACCCGCGGTAACCTTCCAGGTGGGAACAAATTCGTACGTTGCCTCACCGAAGGCTGCGAGGTTGACCGTGCGGCGAACAAAGTGACTGTCCTGTTCCGCGAAAAGTTGCTGTACCCTCGCAAAGAGTGTGGAGTCCTGGTACTCGTAGCTGCCAAACAGTCCTGCAACCGCGCTCCACCGGTCTTGGTCATAGTTGAGCCTCAACTCCTGAGAGACGAGGGTATCCTTGTATTTTCCGTACCACGCATTGATATAGTTCGGGGTCCCGTTGTCGACCGATTGACGATCGGTCACTCCGTGGCTGACGCCGGTTTGAGACGTAAACAGAAGCGCGGGAGAAATGCTCTGGGTCACTTCCAGACCCACATTGTGAACATCGATCTCCCTGTATTCCGCGTAGGTCGGGAACTGGTAAAAGTCGCCATTGCCTTGATCAGTGCCGACAAGGCGCGGATTTGGGCGATCTCGGGAGAATGAATAGGTAAAGAGCGCGCGCGTATCCGGTAATTCGTCCGGCTCGAACAACAGTTTCGCTCGAATGTTCCCGGTAAGCTCCGTCCGCATCTCATCGTAGTTTGCGAAGCCGTTGTAGGAATCGTAGGGAACTTCTGTCGTCAACTGCTCGTAGGACCCGGCGATGCGCAGTGCAATGCCGTCCTTTGCGCTGAGTGGCGCATTGACGATGAAGTCGCCGCCAGCCAGATTCTTGTTTCCAACCGTGCCCGATGCCACGATTTCCTGTTCGAATGTCGGATCCTTTGTCTTGACGTAAACAGCGCCGGCAGTTGCCGCACGGCCACTCAGGGTGGATTGCGGGCCGCGGTACACCTCCACTTGCTCAGCATCCCAGAGACCGCGCGCGCCGAAGCGGGAATTGTAGCGGGTTTGCAGAATGCCATCGACATAGATTGACCCAAGGGGTGCGCTCGCCGGGGAAAAACCCTCGAAGTTTATGCCGCGGATCACGATATTGGATTCGTTCGTCGCTCCTCTTTCAACGTTACCAAGCCGCCGAAGAGACTGTGTCAGATACTGTATCTGGCCATAGTCGATGTCTTCTGCTGTCACGATACCCACGCTGGCACTGATATCTTGCAGAGTTGTCGCGTCACGGGCACCGTAGACATAAATCGTGTCGAGCGTCGTGGCGTCTTCCCCACCCACATCTATCTGAGACACCAGCGCGACTTGATCGTCACCTGCAAAGCTTGCGCTCACGCCGGTACCCTCAAGAAGGGCACTTAATGCCTCGCCGGGTGTCAAATTGCCTCTGATGCCTTCGGTTGTTTTGCCATTCGCAAGGCCGGCATCGAAAATAATCTGCAACCCTGTCTGCAACGCCAGACTATTGAGCGCCTGTGTTAACGATCCTGCTGGCACGGAAATGAACTGGCTTGAGGATTGTGCGAGCGCCTGGTTCGAGGAAAGCGCCAAGGGTGCCTCGTTGAGGAATAGTATTGTGCTTGCCATCAGGGCAAGTCGCCACCTCTGGAACCTTTTGAACCGCCCATCACCTTGCCCCCTATTAGCCATCAAAGCCTCCAATTCGCGCGGCATTCGATGTGCCGCTCAATATTAATCTCAATGCATGCAAGTTGGCTTGCCTACTTTTGTGACGAGCGGGCGAAGGGAGGAGGGACTCTGCTTTGAAAATTTTTTTGCGGTCCCCGATTTATCGGGAGATGTACTCTTGATTAAGAGACTGAAAAGCGGCTGTCATTACGCCGAATTGTGAAACAAGGCTCTTCTTTGCCTGTCTTGAACCCGAGTAATTGCATTTACGCCCGAGGGCATTCTCGTTACGGGTTTTACCTGCCTCCTTGGTAAGCACTGCCGTTGAGGGGCGTTTCGGTGTTTTGTTCCGAGTGGTATAAATTTTTGATAAAAAATACTCTTAGACAAATTGAGAGCATGGTTGTTTCATCTTCCTCTGAAGAGGTTAAAAAGAAAGAAGGTGGTCAAATATCGCTTAAATTGATGTTATTTAACGCGATAGATAAAACCAAGGGTTTGAATTGCGCGGTCGATTTAGCCGAGTGTTGTGGACTTTAATTGCGTAAATTAATATGATCAAAAAAAGGAAAATTGCGCGATCGGTGCACTGGTGATGGTCCGAAATCTGCGCAATTGCAACGACAGGGAGAACTTTCTGCTATTGCCGGTCGGCGGCTCGCAAGGTCATGGCAGGAGGTGTTGAGAAGTGCAGGCAGAAATTCATCGGCTGGAAAAGCGAGGGTAGAGCGGTGGCTGAGACTGATGACAAGGATATGGTTGATGCAGCCTTCATGAGACGAAGTCTGATGGGATCGTCCATAGAAGCGAGTTATGCCGGTGCCTTGAGTTTTCAGCGCCGGAAGTACACCAAGGATCTGATCGGTGTGGACGTTGCCGTAACGGGCATTCCCTTTGACTTGTCGGTGAGCAACCGGCCAGGTACCCGTTTTGGGCCCGAGGCGATCCGCAAAGCGACGGCTCAGCACTCCTGGGGACCGGTCTGGCCGTGGAGATTTGATCCGTTCGATACGTTGGCTGTCACGGACTATGGCGATTGCTTGCTTGATACGGGAATGCCGGCTGGAATCCCTCAGGAGATAGAAGACCACGTTGCAACTATCATCGCTGAAGGCGCGTCAACCCTGGTTCTTGGTGGCGATCATTTCGTCACCTATCCGACGCTTAGAGCCTATGCGAAGAAATTCGGGCCAATTGGTCTTGTGCAGTTCGATGCCCACCGGGACGTGGAGCCGGATACATCTGACCGCATCGATCACGGAAGCATGTTCAATCGGGCGATCAGGGAAGGGGTCATCGATCCGAAGCGCTCGGTCCAGGTCGGAATCAGAACCTGTTACCTGGGTGAAAAGTCCTATGGAATGACGGTGATCTTTGCCGATCAGGCTCATGAAATGCAATCGTCCGAGATTGCATCGATTATCAAGAACGTGACTGGTGGAGGTCCATCTTACTTGACGTTTGACATCGACTGTCTTGACCCTTCCGCGGCTCCGGGAACCGGGACGCCTGTACCAGGCGGGCTTTCGAGTTATCGGGCCTTGTCGATTATCCGTGAACTGAAGGGTATGGACTTTGTCGGTATGGACGTGGTGGAAGTCTCGCCGCCTTATGATCATGCGGAAATGACGGCAAATGCTGCTGCCATGATCGCAACGGAGCTGTTGTGTCTGAAAAGCTGGGCCAGAGGCGCAAGGCCAACGCCCATGGGTGAGTAAGGGACAGAGCCAGGCTCTAACACCGTTTGCAGTCGAGTGGGGTAGGGGTCAGTGTTGCGATCTCTGCCTCCATTTTAAGGCTTCTGCCTGATTTTTGAGTATTTTTATCAAAAGTAATTTCTATCCGAAGTCGCCGATAAGTACAAAAGTGATAAATTTTTGGCCATTCTTATCTTGTTTGGATAGGTATCGTATCATAGAGATTATTTTTTTGATCAAAAAATCGAGGTGATCATGGTTGCGATTTCCAGGAGAGGTTTGCTGCTCGGTGGCGCAGCATCACTGGCCGCGCCTTTGTACGTTAGAAGAAGTTACGCTTCGGATGTCGATGTGGTCGTTATCGGAGCTGGTGCGGCGGGAATAGCAGCTTCACGTGACTTGCAGCGCAGGGGCTTGACCGTCGCGACAATCGAGGCTGACGGTCGCATAGGCGGGCGGGTCCATACCGATTATGAGATTTTCGGAGCTCCTTATGATGTTGGGGCGCATTGGCTTCATTTCGGGGAGGAGAATCCTTTTCTCGAATACGGGCAAAACAACGGCTTCGATATGTATCAAGCGCCTGACGAAGAGGTCTTCTATGTCGGAAATCGCCTGATTTCGGAGGGGGAGAGCAGGGAGCTCAACGAGGCTCGCAATTTGGCGCTGGAGGCAATTTCGAAAGCCGGCCGTCAGGGAAAGGATGTTGCCCCGGCCGATGTTGTGCCTGACCTGGGGGATTGGGCGTTGACTGTGAACCTTTACGAAGGCGCGTATGAAATTGCGAAAGACTTCGATCACTTCTCCTGCGCAGACTGGTACACGGCGGAAGACGGCACTGACTGGTATTGCCGGCAAGGGTTTGGGGCTTTGTTTGCGCACAGTGCACGAGATGTTCCGGTCACATTGAATACGGCCGCGAGCAAGATTCGCTGGGGTGATCAAGGGGTCGAGGTGGTGACTGACAATGGAACGATCAGGGCCCGGGCTGTTGTTATCACCGTTTCAACAGGTGTTCTCGCAAGTGGAGACATCGAGTTCGATCCGCCTCTGCCGGTTAAGAAGCAGGAAGCAATCAACGCATTGACCATGGGTCATTACATTCACGTTGCATTGCAGCTCAATGAGAATTTCTTCGGGATCGGTGAGGATGGTTTTTTTGCGTTCAAGTCCACGGAAGCATTGAATGGTGCACCAATGGGGTTTGGGGCGCTTGTTGATGCTGCAGGACATGGCATCACCTATTGTGATCTGGGCGGTGAGTTTGCCAGACAACTTTCAGAAGAAGGGTCAGGTGGTATGTACGATTATGTCCTGACGGAGCTCAAAAAGACATTTGGTGCCAATGTCGAGGCCGCCATCCTCAACAGCTCGACGTTCGACTGGACCGCCAATCCTCTGACTTACGGGTCCTACGCGTCTGCGGAGCCCGGCGGGGCATGGTCCCGCGCAGAGTTGCGCAAGCCGGAAGCTGCGCGAATATGGTTCGCCGGTGAGGCGCTCAGTGAGAATGATTGGGCCACCGTGGCGGGTGCGCATAAGTCCGGTTTGGCGGCGGCAGAGGAAATTTACGACACTTTGTGAGTCGGGGTTGAATTTGCGCGAGTGAGCGAGGCAATGTGAATTGCCTCGCAATTTTTTTGATCAAATATGATTTTAGATATACGTATATATGATTGAAATCGAGATATAGATGATATTTAGTGTTTAAAAACAGTTTATTATGAAATTTTCAGGCGCTCTCTTGCGTGCCCTTTTGAATTGAATTATTTTTGATCAAAAAGAGGAAGAGATGCACGTAGACTCCTATTATGCGGCAACAGCCCGCGACACCAGGGGCTTTGCCCAACTGGCCGAGAACCTAGATGTGGATGTTGCAATTGTTGGCGGCGGCTTCAGCGGTGTCTCCACCGCCGTGGAGTTGGCCGAGCGCGGTTTGAACGTGGCATTGCTGGAAGCTGAAAAGATCGGTTGGGGCGCTACGGGCCGCAACGGCGGGCAAGTGACAGGTAGCCTGTCCGGGGATGTCGCCATGGCGCGGGAATTCAGACGAACAGTAGGTGAAGAAGCCGACGATGTCGTCTGGCAGACCAGATGGCGCGGTCACGACATTATCCGTGACAGAATTAAGAAATACGGCATCGAGTGCGATCTCAGCTTCGGTCATCTGCAGGCAGCCATGAAGCCTACTCACATGGAAGAACTCAAAGCCGTTCAAGACGAAGCGCAAAAGCGCGGCATGGCCGACGATCTTGAACTGCTCGAAGCCAGCGACATTACGGACTATCTGGAAACCGACCTCTACTGTGGCGGCCTTCTGAACAGACGCAATATGCATGTCCATTCGATGGACCTGTGCGTAGGAGAGGCACGCGCTGCAGAAACGCTGGGGGTAAAGGTTTTTGAAAACTCGCGGGCTCTCGAAATCGAACACGGTCCGCGTCCGTCCGTAGTCACCGCCAACGGCAGAGTGAAGGCGGACAAGGTTCTGATCGCGGGCAATGCCCATCACTTTCTTGAACAGAAGGCACTTGCCGGAAAACTGTTTCCGGCCTCGCTTGCGAACATGGCGACCGTCAAACTGGGAAAAGAGGTCGCTCGAAAGATCAACCCACACAATCTGGCGGTTTATGACTGCAGGTTCGTGCTGGACTACTATCGTTGCACAGCCGATCACCGTTTGATGTTCGGCGGCGGCATCAACTACTCAGGCCGTGACAGCAAGGACATCGCTGCGGAACTGCGCCCGGCGCTTGAGCGGACGTTTCCGCGCCTCAAGGGTGTCGATATCGAATTCAGCTGGACGGGTGTCGACGGGATCGTACTCAACCGCATTCCGCAGGTCGGCAAGGTCGGCGACAATGTTTTCTACATGCAGGGATACTCCGGGCACGGGATCGCGCTGACCCACATTCTGGGAGAGATCATGGCCGAAGCAATGGCCGGAGATCTGACCGAATACCTGATCTACGAGAATGTTCGTCACTTGAAACTCCCCTTCACCCGGTCGCTCGGCAGTCAGGCCATCGCACTGGGCATGATGTACTACAAACTCAGGGAAAAGCTTCGCTGAGCGCTCGCAGAGCGCGCAGTGAGTGCCCTGCAGGAGATCTCACCAATGGCAGAAATCAAGTGCATATCGCCTGTTGACGGCGAGGTGTTTGCAACACGGCAGGCAATGTCCAAAGAGGAGGCGCTGGTTCACGTCCGGCGCAGCAGGATCGCCGGCAAAGCCTGGGCGTCGCGTCCGTTGGCAGACCGCATCGACCTGGTGATGAAGGCAATCCATCAATTGGCTGCTCATCAGGATGCGGCCGCCGAAGAGGTAACCATGATGATGGGGCGGCCAAAGACGCAGTTCTTCGAGTTCAATGGTTGTCTCGAACGTGCAACTTACATGTCCGGCATCGCCGAGACAGCCCTGGCACCCATTGTGGCTGAATACAGCGACAGCTTCGAACGCCGGATCGAGCGGGAACCGGTTGGAGTCGTTTTTATCGTGGCGCCCTGGAACTATCCTTACCTGACGACGATCAACTCACTGGTCCCGGCACTGATTGCGGGCAACAGCGTGATCATGAAACACGCCGCGCAAACACTGCTGGCCGGCGAACGCATCACGAAGGCATTTGAGGAAGCCGGTTTTCCGGAGGACGTGCTTCAGAATGTCTTCTTCGATCATGCCACCACTTCCGACTTGATCGGTGAAGGCCATTTTGGCTTCGTCAACTTCACAGGCTCAGTGGGCGGCGGCCGGGCGATGGAAAGGGCTGCCGCAGGCACGTTCACAGGCGTCGGTACGGAGCTTGGAGGCAAGGATCCTGCCTATGTAATGGAAGATGCCAATCTGGAGGCAGCCGTCTCAGCCCTTATGGACGGTGCGTTCTTCAATGCAGGTCAGTGCTGTTGCGGAATCGAGCGGATCTACGTTCACGAAAACCTCTATGACCGTTTCGTCGAAATGGCGCTCACCGAGGTCAAGAAACTCAAGCTTGGCAATCCTCTTGAGGAAGGAACGACGATTGGTCCCATGGCCAATGTGCGCTTTGCAAACGAAGTGAGGGATCAGATCCGGGAAGCGGTTGCAGATGGTGCGAGAGCGCTGGTTCCAGATGGGTATTTCGCCGCTGACGACGGCGGTGCCTATCTTGGGCCGCAGATCCTTGTGGATGTGACCCATGATATGCGGGTGATGCGCGACGAAAGCTTCGGACCCGTTGTCGGCATCATGAAAGTGTCGTCTGACCAAGAGGCGATCAGTCTGATGAACGACAGCGAGTTCGGCCTGACCGCAAGCCTTTGGACACAAGATGCAGATCGGGCAGCACGGATCGGACGGCAGCTCGAGACAGGGACCGTGTTCATGAACCGGTGCGATTACCTCGATCCGGCTGTGTGCTGGACCGGCTGCAAAAACACCGGTCGAGGAATGACGCTTTCGGTACTCGGCTACCAATCACTTACCCGCCCAAAATCCTTCCATTTGAAAAAAGCGCTGTAGTTACGGCGGAAAGAGGAATTCCATGAACATACAGAACCGAGATCTCGGCGCCTATTGGATGCCGTTCACGGCCAACCGGCAATTCAAGGCCTCTCCCAAGATGTTGTCCGGTGCAAGCGGGATGCACTACACGACGGAAGACGGGCGCCGCATCATCGACGGAACAGCCGGTCTGTGGTGCTGCAATGCAGGCCATGGCCACCAGGAAGTGGCCGATGCCGTTTACCGCCAGCTGAGCGAAATGGATTATGCGCCCAGCTTCAACATCAGCCACAATCCGGCGTTTGACTTTGCAAGCCGTCTGAAGGCGCTGGCGCCAGACGGGTTCGATCATGTGTTCTATACCGGTTCCGGGTCGGAATCGGTTGATACCGCACTCAAGATTGCACTGGCCTATCACCGGGCTCGAGGGGAGGCGTCACGAACCCGCCTGATCGGGCGCGAGCGCGGCTATCATGGGGTCGGCTTCGGCGGTATTTCGGTTGGTGGCATCGTCAACAATCGCCGTCATTTTGGCGGTATGCTGACCGGCGTCGATCATCTGCGTCACACCCATCTGCCAGAGAACGCATTTTCAAAAGGTCAGCCGGAACATGGAGCAGATCTGGCGGACGATCTGGAACGAATGGTTGCGCTGCATGGTGCTGAGACGATTGCTGCCTGCATCGTGGAACCGGTGGCGGGATCAACCGGTGTTCTCATTCCACCCAAAGGATACCTGGAACGGCTGAGAGAGATCTGCACGAAGCACGGAATTCTGCTGATCTTTGATGAGGTGATAACCGGTTTTGGCCGGCTGGGTACGCCATTTGCCTCACAGTTTTTCGGCGTGACCCCGGATCTGTTTACGACGGCCAAAGGGCTGACCAATGGTGTTGTGCCGATGGGGGCTGTCTTTGCACAGAAACACGTCCATGACGCATTCATGCAAGGGCCGGAAAACATGATCGAGTTGTTTCACGGCTATACCTATTCAGGTCACCCGGTTGCCTGCGCGGCTGGCATGGCAGTGCTCGATATCTACGAGAAGGGCCAACTGCTGACGCGGGCTGCGAAGTTGAATGAAAAGTGGCAGGAGGCGGTGCATTCGCTGAAGGGCGAGCCGAATGTCATCGACATTCGCAATCTTGGCCTGATTGGAGGCATCGAGCTCGCCAGCCGCGAAGGCACCCCCGGGGCGCGGGCATATGAAGTGTTCACGGAGTGCTTTGAGCAAGGCGCTCTAATCCGCGTAACCGGTGACATTATCGCATTGTCACCACCGCTGATCATTTCCGAAGACCAGATAGAAGAACTGATCGGGATCGTCAGAGAGGCGATCCGCAAGATCAGCTGACCCGCCAACTGGCCCGGCGATTGCCGGGCCTTTCTTCAACGGAGTATTCCAGTCCATGAGCACGAACCAAATCACCCGCGTAGACCAATCCGTCTCGAAACTGTCTGACAATATTCCGGCCGAAAAACTGATCTCAGGCAAGTCGCCAACCAATCTTTGGAACGCGTTTTCCGATACTTCAGAGCAGTTCCATGTCGGTCAGTGGTCCAGCGAAGCCTGTAAACTGCACGTCAGTTACTCGGAAAACGAACTGTGCGTCCTCTTGGAAGGAACCGTCAGGATGGAAAATTCAGACGGCGACAGCTGGACCTTTACCGAAGGTGAGGCCTTTGTCATTCCGGCCGGATTTGCCGGCACCTGGGAATCTGTGACGCCGGTACGGAAGATTTATGCCGCATTTGAGACTGCTTCCGATCAAGAAGCCTAGCATCAGACGAATTCATCGCGAAACTCCGACCAGGTGGCTCCGAGGCCAGTCTTGACCTTCTCGTCTGAATTGCGGATGACCTGCCTGATCAGGAGGTTCGCATGGTGGCAGAAGTAATGAAAATCAGGCGTATTCATGCGGATGAAGTGGAAGCTTTTCGGCAAGTCCGTCTGGAAGCGCTACAGGCCGAACCTGCCTTTTACGCAAGCAGCTATGAAGACTGGGTGGATCTTTCCTTGGAGGAGTGGCAGCACCGATTAAAGGACCCGGTATTTGTTGCCTTCCAGAACGGTGAACCCGTTGGCATTACCGGGTTGCGTCAGCAGCCCGCCAGCAAAATGGCCCATCGGGCCACCCTTGTGATGGTCTATGTGCGCAAAACTCTGCGTGGATCGGGCCTGGCCAGAAACTTGTTGGAGGTGGCTGCCGACTGCGCTCGCGATCTTGGTATTTTGCAGTTGGAACTGGCCGTGAGTGCAGAGAACCCTGCCGCAATTCGCTTTTACAAACGGCAAGGTTTCTCCGAAGTCGGCCGAATTCCCGGCGGCTTTCGACACGAGGGCCGGGAAATCGACGATGTCGTAATGGTTCACCGCCTGGCAACCTAGCCGGTTGCCGGAATGTCTTTTGCCAAGAGCGGCTTTGTCGGGATCAGTACAGTCTCAGGCAGGTTCCTTGTGGCGCTGCTCAAGCAATTGATCGCGGATCAATTCAGCCAGACGAGATCGGTTGTCGTCCATCACCATGGTGTCCTGAGCCTGATCTACATCCTCGCTCTTGAGCACGGTACCACGACGGCTCTCCAGCAAAGCGCTCGCATATGGTTTGCCGAATTCGGGGTGTCCCTGAACGGTGATTGCAAACCCTGGATACCAAAGGCCGGCATGCTCACAGAACTCGGTCGAGGCGATTGTGACGGCGTTTTCAGGGGCCTCTTCCACCTGATCCTGGTGGTAGGCCTGGATCGCGATTTTCTCCGGCGCTTCGCCAAGCTCGTCGGGCCATGAGCAGGTCGTCGGGTATTCATGCACACCAAGGCCCCAGCCTTTGCCGGATTTGCGAACCACGCCTCCTAGAGCCTGAGCGATAATCTGGTGGCCGAAACAGATACCGAACATCAGCTTGCCCGCTGACCGGACTTCACGAACGAACTCCTCGAGCGGTGGGATCCAGGGGTGATCTTCGTAAGCTCCGAATTTCGACCCGGTGATCACCCACAGGTCGGCTTCGTGAGCGTTGACGGGAAACTCCATATCCAAAACGGCATAGGACGAGTATTCCGCGTCCAGGACGTCGAGCCACTGGCGCACCATGCCTGGATAGTCACCATGCGCATCTGCCAGCTCTACCGGCGGCCGGCCGGTTTCCAGAATGCCCACGCGGATTGGCTTGTCGTTCATCTCCAGACTTTCTTTATCTTGTCATTCACTCAGTGCTTCATGAGCCAAAGCAATATCTGACCAGTTAAGGTTTGTGTCCCCAAATCCTCAGCTTAACGGCATCAATTTTTCGTTCCGAAACCCTCTGGCGTTCGTTCTTCTGGAAAATCCAGTCTCACATCCTGCTGAGATAATACTCGTATTCGGCTGGTGTGATCGGGTTTTGGATGGTGCCTATCTCGTCTCGTTTAACTGTCACAAAGAGATCTCTGTAGTCACCAAAAATATGCTGCGAGATCGACGATTGTTCAAAGCGGGCGACCGCCGACGTCCAGTCGTGCTCCAGCGGACTGGACGGCACGCTTTGCGGATCGTCAAGCGACCGTGGCAGTGATGGAGCGTTGACCAATCCATCCATGATGCCTCCAAGGATGGCGGTCAGAACGAGATAGGGGTTCGTATCCGCACCGCTGATGCGATGTTCGAGCCTCGCGCCGGGCCCCTTGGTTTCCGGTAGCCGGATGGATGCCGCGCGATTGTCGATCCCCCAGTCAGGTGTTGCCGGGGCAAAGCTGTTTGGCAGGAACCGGCGGAAGGAGTTGCCATGAGGCGCAAAAATCGCCTGCAGATCGCGCATGCTATCGAGAACACCGGCCACCGCATTCAAAAGGTTTCGGGATGTCTCTTCCCCGTTTGAAGGAGTGAAGATATTCTTCCCGTCGCTATCGAGAACGGACGCGTGCACATGCATGCCATTGCCCGGGTGCTCCAGGTAGGGCTTGGCCATGAAGGTTGCCTCGAACCCGTGATTGGCAACAACGCCCCTCACCAGGCGCCGGAACAGGATCGCCGTTTCCGCTGCTTCGAGCACATCATCGGTGTGATGGAAATTTATCTCGAACTGACCAGGGCCGTACTCGGCAATCAGCGTGTCAGTCGCGAGCCCCTGCATTGCGCTTGCCGAGAGAATGTCATTGAGGATTGCTTCGCGGCGGGCCAACAGCTCCATGTCATAATTCTGGGCGTCGGGACTGAAGGAGGGCGGCCGTGGTGCTTCCGATCGTTCGGAGCGGGCCCGTACGATATAAAACTCCAGCTCGGTCGCCACCACCGGGCGCCAGCCCCTGTCCTTGAACTGTTGCCAGACCGACCGCAATTGCTCGCGTGGCGATAACTGACTGACGTTACCTTGCATGTCGGTCATTTCCACCAGGACCTGAGCAACGTTTCCTTGCTGCCAAGGCGCCGGCAGCAGAGTGCCGCCGATCGGTTTGAGAACGCCGTCGGGGTCGCCGACTTCAATTCCTAGGCCGGTGTTTTTGACCTCATTGCCCATGATCGCAGGCGCATAGGTAGAAAGGGGCAGGCGAACCGCCCCTTTCTCCAGTTTCTCGACACCATCGCCGGAGAGCCATTTTCCCCGCAGGACTGCGTTGATGTCACACAGCAGCGCCTCTATCCGGTCCGGAGTACCGTACTGCTCACAATAGTGGTTGTATTCTTCGATGAAGCTCATGCCTGCACCGCCAATTGCTCTTCTCTCTGACGCTGCCTGACGGCACGCTTGCTCATCAGGGACGCAGTTATCGTGCCGACGGTGACGATACAGATCAGTATCGTCGACAGGGCATTGATTTCAGGGCTGACGCCGAGACGCACCGAACTGAAGATCTTGATCGGCAGCGTGGTTGAGGACGGACCTGCAACGAAGGAGGCGATCACGAGATCGTCCAGCGACAAGGTCAGGGCCAGAAGCCAGCCGGAAACCACAGCGGGTGCGATGATCGGCAAAGTGACCAGCCGGAAGGCTTCGAATGGCGAGCATCCGAGGTCGCGTGCTGCCTCCTCGACGGATCGATCGAAACTTACCAAACGGGAGCTGACAACCACCGACACGTAGCACATCGAGAAGGTCGTATGGGCCAGCACAATGGTCAGGATCCCGCGATCAAGACCAATCGCAATGAATAACAGCAACAGCGAAAGACCGGTGATCACTTCTGGCATCACAAGTGGTGCGTAAATCATGCCGGAAAACAGCGTTCGGCCGTAAAAGCGTCCACCGCGCACCAATACGTAGGCAGCCATTGTGCCGAGCACGGTTGCTGCGAGCGATGAAGCCAGCGCCACCTTGAGCGTCACGAGGGCCGCATCAAGGAAGGCCTGATTTTGGAAGACCGAGACGTACCACTTGGTCGAAAAACCACCCCAGACAGTCACAAGCCTTGATGCGTTGAAGCTGTAGATGATCAGGATCACCATGGGCAGATACAGAAAGGCGAAACCCAGGGTGAGCGACGTGGCGTTGAACCAGGTTAGACGTCTCATTGTTCAGCCTCCATCGCCTTTTGCTCGTTGCGTTGATAGAGCACGATCGGAATGATCAGGATCAGCAGCAGGACAACGGCCACCGCACTTGCCACGGGCCAGTCGCGATTTGCGAAGAACTCTTCGAACAGCACCTTGCCGATCATCAACGTTCCGGAGCCACCAAGCAGAGAAGGGATGACGAACTCGCCCAGGGCTGGAATGAACACCAGGAACGATCCTGCAATGACACCTGACTTTGAAAGCGGCACGGTGACGAGCCAGAACGCTGTGGTTCTGGAACACCCCAGGTCTTCCGCTGCCTCTATCAGGGAGATGTCCAGTTTTTCCAGCGTCGAATAGATCGGCAGGATCATGAACGGGCAGTAGGTGTAGACGATACCGATATAGACAGCCCAGTTGGTGTTGAGGATCGTCAGCGGTTCGCCAATGATGCCAAGCCACATGAGGAACTGATTGAGCAGACCCTCCTGGCTGAGGATGCCCATCCAGGCATAGACCCTGATCAGGAAACTGGTCCAGAAAGGCAGGATCACCAACATCATCAAGGTTGGACGCCATTCATCCGGGGCATTCGCCATGCCATAGGCGATCGGGAAGCCGACCAGAAGACAAAGGAATGTCGATATCAAGGCGATCTGGAGGCTGGACAGATAGCTTTTCCAGTAGAGGTCGTCAGTTGTCAGGAACACGTAATTTTCAAAATCGAGTTCCGCAAAGAATGCCTTGATCGCCTCCCAGCCACCGGACAGGTCCAGCGTCGGTGTGTAGGGCGGAATGGCGATAGCGGCATCTGAAAGAGAGATCTTCAGAACGATTATGAACGGAACCAGGAACAGGGTCAGCAGCCATACGTATGGAACCGCGATCAGGATCAAGCGTCGGTAATTCATGGGTCCAATCCGTTACCTGACAAGAACGATGCCGGCGGTCTCAGTCCAGGAGAGCCAGACGTCGTCCTCCCAGGTCAGTTCCCTGCGGGCAATTCGGCGGTTGTTCGCGGTCTGCGCCTTGACCATCGTTCCGTTGCTGAGTTCGACCTTGAAGGTCGAGATGTTTCCCAGATAGGCGATGTCATGGATCTTGCCGCGTACCGAATTTGTGCGGTCGGTCGGACGTTCTTTTCCGATGGAAACCTTTTCCGGGCGAATGGCGAAAGTGCATCGCGCTGTCTTATCCGGAGCGTGCGGACATTCGGCGATGATCGGAGATTGATCTTCCGCCCAGTGCAACTCGGTCTTGCCGTCGCCGCGCGGGGACGCGTTGCCTTCGATCAGGTTTACGTCACCGATAAAATCGGCGACATAAACGGAATTCGGTGTCTCGTAGATCCGGTCAGGCGTTTCAACCTGCACAAGTTCACCGTGATCCATGACAGCAATACGGCTGGCGACCGTCATGGCCTCTTCCTGGTCGTGGGTCACGATCACGAAAGTGGTGCCGGTTTTTTCCTGGATGTCCATCAACTCGAACTGGGTGTCCTGACGCAGTTTTTTGTCGAGCGCGCCGAGGGGCTCATCCAGCAGCAGGAGTTTCGGTGCCTTGGCAAGTGAACGCGCCAGCGCGACCCTCTGCCTTTGACCGCCGGAAATCTGATGCGGCTTGCGCTTTGCAAACTTGTTCAGCTGCACGAGGTTGATCATTTCCTCGACCCTGGCCGCTATCTTGTCTTTCGGCAGTTTGTCCCGTTTGAGGCCGAAGGCGATGTTTTCCCAGACGGTCAGATGCGGAAACAACGCGTAGCTCTGGAACATCATGTTCACGGCGCGTTTGTTCGGGGGCACATAGGCCATATCCTGGCCGTCGATTGTGATCGTGCCGTCCGTCGGTGTTGCAAAGCCGCCCAGCATGCGCATCAAGGTGGTCTTGCCGCAGCCGGACGGGCCGAGCAGGGCAAAGAACTCCCTGCGGTAGATGTCCAGGTTGACGTTGTTGATCGCGGTAAACGTTCCGAACCTTTTTGTGACACCCTTGAATGAGATCAAAGGCGCCTCGTGCGGATCTTCCCACGGCGCGAATACACTTGCCGGTACCAGCTTATCCATTTTTTCCCTCCTCACCGAAACCGCCCGGCCGGAATTGGGCCGAGCGGTCGTTGACGTTGCGACTTGAAATTCAGGTGCCTGACTTGACCTTGGTCCAAAGTCTCGTGGCAGCGCGCTGCGTCTTCGGTGGCCAGGGGGTGGTGGTGTAAAGATTGTTGAGGGTTTCCTCATCCGGATAGATCGCGGTATCGCCGATCACATCCTCGTTGAGGGATTGGGTCTTCGGGTCCACGCCATTGGCGAAATAGACGAAATTCGATGCGGCGGAGATGTTTTCCGGATCGATGATGAAATTGATGAAAGCGTGTGCGCCTTCAGGGTTCTTCGCATCGGCCGGAATTGCCATCTGGTCGAACCACATCAGCGAGCCCTGTTTCACAGGGTGATAAACGATTTCAACGCCATTGTCGGCTTCTGCCGCGCGATCCCTGGATTGCAGGATATCGCCAGACCAGCCGAAGACGGCACAGATATCGCCATTCGCCAGGGCTGAGATGTACTCGGAGCTGTTGAACTTGCGCACATAGGGTCGAACAGCGGAAAGAAGCGGTTCCGTCTTCTTGATGACTTCGGGATCCTGACTGTCGGGGTCCTCACCCAGGTAGTTGAGGGCAGCCGGGATGATTTCACCGGGCGCATCCAGGAAATAGACCCCGCATTCCGCCAGTTTCTCCATGTATTTCGGATCAAACACGAGATCGAGTGAGTCAATCGGAGCATCCGCGCCCAGAACTTCCTGTACCTTGGGCAGATTCACACCGATGCCTGTGGTGCCCCACATGTAGGTCACTGAATAGGAATTCTCGGGATCGTACTTGGCGGTGCGTTCCTGAATGACATTCCACAAATGCTCGGCATTGGGCAATTTGGACTTGTCCAGCGGCTGAAACACCCCGGCTGCGATCTGGCGCTGCAGGAAGGTTGCTGATGGCACCACCAGGTCGTACCCGGACCCTCCTGCCAGAAGTTTAGTTTCCAGAACCTCGTTGCTGTCGAAAACGTCATAGACCAGGTCGTAGCCGGTCTCTTCTTCAAATTTCGTCAGAAGATCTTCGTCGATGTATTCCGCCCAGTTGTAGACGCGGACTTCCTCCGACCACGCGGCCTGCGCTGACAGGAGCGCGGCAGCAAAGACAGTACATGATTTCAGCTTGAGCATTTGTTCCTCCCTATGCCCTTTGCAGCTGTCAGAATTTTTGATCAAAAAATTTGGTTTGGCAATCCCTCTTCTCAAATTTGATAATTTTGGGGCGATTTAGTAGCTTCGAATTGCACTGCGAATACTCGATAGAAGGGAGTGAAATGAACCAGTTAGTCGGCAAGAAGCCAGAGCACGAAGCGATCTATTCCGAAGTCAAGGAATTGATCCTGTTCGGAGAAGTTGCTCCTGGTCAGCCTCTTACGATCCACGGCCTTGCAAATCTGATCGGGGCAGGTGTCACCCCGGTTCGGGAAGCCATTCGCAGACTGACCGCCGAGGGGGCGTTGGCGTCGCTTGAAAACCGGCGCGTGGCAGTGCCCAAGATGACGGTTGAAAAGCTGCAGCAGATTCAGCTGGTGCGCCTGTCCGTGGAACCTGCATTGGCGGAGATGGGCGCGAAAAAGTGCGATAAATCAGACTTTTTGGAACTGGAGAAGCTCGACGGGCTCGTCGATCAGGCGATCGAGAATGGCGATATTCGTCGGTATCTTGAAGCGAACTACCGTTTCCATTTTATGCTCTATGAAAAAGCTGACGCGCAGATCCTTCAACGCATTACGGAATCGTTGTGGCTGCAGGTCGGACCGTCCCTTCGCGTCAACTGCGGTCGCTTTGGAACGTCGAACCTGGTGGACCAGCATCAGGAAGCGATATCCGCACTGCGCAATGGCGACATGGATGGCGTGAAACGGGCGTTTGCCGACGATATTCAGCAGGGCATGGACTTCGTTCAGCAGGCACTCGGCGAATGATCTCGAATTCTTCATCAAAAACAGCGCCAGAAAGGAGATGGTTGACTAATTGAATTTTTTTGATCAAAACTTTCACGAGGAATTTGAGCGCCGACCCGAACGGCGCTGTGGAGGTTTTGATGAATTTGGCGGGCACGAAAAGCTGGCAGGATGATCTGCCGGAAGAATTCGCGACATATGCCCAGGGACGCAGGGTCGAAGAGGTGGAGTGCATTGTTCCGGACCTAGCCGGAACATCCCGTGGCAAGGCGATGCCTGCCGCGAAGTTCGATCCCCGTTCTGAACTGGCACTGCCTATCTCCCTGTTCTACCAGACGATATCCGGCGAATACGTGGACATGGAGATTGCGAACCAGTGGTTGGAGCGAGACATCATTCTGCGGCCAGACATGAGCACTGCCTGTGCCATTCCGTGGTCTGAGGATTTGTCCGTTCAGGTGATCTGCGATCTGTTCAACCGGGACGGCTCTCCTTTGGCCATTGCGCCGAGAACACTGCTGCGACGGGTTGTTCAGGCATACTGGGACAAGGGCTGGAAACCGGTCGTTGCACCGGAATTGGAATTCTATCTGACCAAGCCGAACCTTGACCCGAATGAACCGATCGAACCTCCTCTTGGAAGAACCGGAAGAAAGGGTGTCAGCCGTCAGGTCTATTCGATGGCCGCGGTCGATGAATTCGGATCGGTCATCGATACGATCTATGACTTCGCCGAAGCCCAAGGGCTTGAAATCGATACAGTTATCCAGGAAGGCGGCGCCGGTCAGATTGAAATCAATCTGATGCACGGCGATCCGGTTCATCTGGCAGACCAGGTGTTTTATTTCAAGCGCACAATCCGTGAGGCTGCACTGAAAAACGGTGTTTTTGCCACATTCATGGCAAAGCCCATTCGCGATGAACCGGGCAGCGCCATGCATGTTCATCAGAGCATCGTCGATATGGAGACCGGCGAAAACATCTTCTCCAACGCCGATGGGTCCGCGTCCGAACTGTTTTACGGATTTGTCGGCGGGTCACAGAAGTATCTTCTGCAGGTCGTTCCGTTGCTTGCTCCTTACGTGAATTCCTATCGCCGCATAACGGTCGAAGGACAAAGCGCGCCGTCCAATCTGGAATGGGCGGCAGACAACCGGACAACCGGTTTGCGCGTTCCACATTCTCCGCCTTCTGCCCGGCGGCTTGAAAACCGCGTGATCGGCATGGATTGCAACCCTTATGTGGCCATCGCTGCGTCGCTTGCCTGCGGATACCTGGGCATGGTCAACAAGATCAGCCCGCGCAAGGAGGCCAGGGAAGAGGTTTGGGAGGCGGAAGAACCGTTGCCCGGGAGCCTTGGTGAAGCGCTTGACTGGTTCCACGACGCCTCAGAAATCCGCGAGGTGCTCGGGGAAGAATTCTGCAGTCTTTACGCGGATATCAAGCGCGCGGAAGACGAGGAATACCGGCGGGAAATCTCGCCTTGGGAACGTCAGCATCTTCTTTTGAACGTGTGAATGGAGGGTCAGGAAAATGACATCGATCGCAAACCATCTGCCCACATCCGAGTTACAGGCCATCGATGCGGCGCATCACATGCATCCGTTCACGATGGGCGAGGAACTTGCGCAAAAGGGTGCTCGCGTCATTACCGGAGCAAACGGCGTCTGGCTGAAGGACAGCGAGGGAGCTGAGATCCTCGACGGTATGGCCGGTCTTTGGTGCGTAAACATTGGTTATGGCCGTGATGAACTGGCCGAAGTGGCCGCTCGCCAGATGCGCCAACTGCCCTATTACAATTCGTTCTTCCAGACCACCAATGTGCCGGCACTGATGCTGGCCAAAAAACTGGCTGAACTGGCTCCCGGCGATCTGAATCATGTGTTCTTTGCCAACGGCGGTTCGGATGCAAACGACACCAATATCCGCATGGTCCGCACCTACTGGGCTGAAAAAGGGGAACCTGATCGTCAGGTGATCATTTCCCGTTGGAATGCCTACCACGGCTCAACCATTGGCGGCACGTCCCTGGGCGGCATGAAAGGAATGCACAGCCAGGGAGGATTGCCGATCCCGGGGATCGAGTTTATCGACCAGCCGCACTGGTATGCCGAAGGTGGTGGAATGTCGCCCGAGGAGTTCGGCCTGGAACGCGCGCGCCAGCTGGAAGCAAAGATCGAAGAAGTGGGTCCCGACAAGGTCGCAGCCTTCATCGGTGAACCCATTCAGGGAGCAGGAGGGGTGATCGTGCCGCCCCCCACTTATTGGCCGGAAATCCAACGCATTTGCAAGAAATACGGCATCCTTCTGATCGCGGACGAGGTGATCTGCGGTTTCGGCCGGACAGGCAACTGGTTCGGATCCGAGACGCTGGGCATCGAGCCTGACATCATGACAGTGGCCAAGGGGCTCAGCTCCGGTTATGCCCCGATCGGCGCGTCGATCGTGTCTGATGACATTGCGCGCGTTCTTGAGAAGACCGAATTCAATCACGGCTATACATATTCGGGCCATCCCGTGGCCTGCGCAATCGCACTGGAAAACCTTCGCATCATTGAAGAAGAGGGCATCATCGATCATGTGCGGAACGTCGCTGCGCCCTATCTGAAGCAGAACTGGGAGGCATTGACGGATCACCCGCTGGTGGGTGAAGCCAGGATCGTCGGCATGATGGCCTCCATCGCTCTCACGCCTGACAAGGCGAGCCGGGCTCCGTTTGCCACGGACCCAGGAACGGTTGGCTATATCTGCCGCGAGCGCTGCTTTGCCAACAATGTCATCATGCGCCATGTCGGGGATAGAATGATTATTGCGCCGCCGCTCACGATCACCTGCGAGGAAATCGACACCTTGATCGAACGTGCTCGCAAGTCGCTCGATGAGTGTCTGGATCAAATCCGCTCTGACGGCATTTACGAAGCCGCCTGAGGAAAGACTCTGAGATGGATCTGCTGACAGCAAACGACCGCCTGGGCGTGTACCCGAATTCCTACTATGCCGATATGGCCGAAACGCTCGCCCCGTTTCCGGAAGCGCATGGCTCTCTTGACTGCGATGTATGTGTTGTGGGAGCCGGCTTTGCCGGGCTTTCAACCGCATACCACCTAGCCAAGCGAGGGTATGATGTGGTCGTTGTGGACGCGCAGCGCGTCGGCTTTGGCGCTTCAGGCCGCAACGGCGGTCAGGTCAGCATGGGGCAGCGCGTTGAGCAGGACGAACTTGAAGACATGGTTGGCGAAGAGCATGCGCGCCAGCTATGGGATATCGGCGCTCAGGCCGTGAATCTGGTTCGCGAGCTTACGCAAATGGAAGAGGTCAACACTCCGTTCCACGAAGGAGTGATCCACACTGTTCATCGCGAGCGTTATCAAAAACACAATGTGCAATATGTCGAGCATATGGCCTCGAAGTACGGTTACGACAAGCTCCGTCTTCTGGACAAGGAAGAGTGCCGGCATCTGGTCAACTCACCCGCATACTACGGCGGTACGCTCGACATGGGGGCAGGTCACGTAAATCCCCTGGAGCTGGCATTGGGTCTTGCGCGTCTGGCGGTCAAATCAGGCGCGCGGATATTCGAACAATCGAAGGTCACCAGCGTCAGGGAAGGCGATCCAGCAATTGTCGAAACCGAAGATGCCAGCATCAAGGCGCGATACGTCGTTATGGGTTGCAATGGCTATCTTGGGACGATGAATAGGCACGTGGCTCAACGAGTGATGCCGATCAACAACTTCATCGTCTCGACAAAGCCGATGGAGCCGGATGCACAGGAACAGATCATCCGAAACAACTATGCGGTGGCCGACAGCAAGTTCGTGATCAACTATTTCCGGTTTTCAGACGACCATCGCCTGTTGTTCGGTGGGTCTGAGAGTTACGGCTACAGGTTTCCAGCGGACATTGCAGGCGCGGTGCGCAAACCGATGAGCGAGATCTTTCCGCAGCTAAAGGACGCCGAGATCGATCACGCCTGGGGAGGGACCCTCGGCATCACGATGAACCGGATGCCGCATTACGAGCGCATGTCAGGCAATATTCTTTCGCTTTCAGGTTTCTCTGGTGCAGGTGTTGCCATGGGCACATTGTCCGGTCAGATCGCCGCTGAAACCATCGCCGGACAGGCGGAGCGGTTCGATATCATGGCCAGTGTACCGACCGTAAAATTCCCTGGTGGACCAATGTTCCGCACACCGTTGCTGGTCCTGGCGATGCTCTGGTTCAGCCTGCGTGACAAGCTCTGATGCGTCGCGCCAATAGCAAAACGTGCTCGCGCACTGCTGTGAAGGGCTTGGCATGAAGCGAATTTACGAGCCATTGGCCTATGGCGAGCGCCCAATCCGGGATCGCTATTGGGACAGCACGGTCACTGAATCAGGGATCGAACATCCTGCTCTGGAAGATGAGATTTCCTGCGACTTTGCGATCATCGGAGGTGGTTACACAGGCCTCTCCGCCGCGCTGACCTTGGCAGAAAGTGGTGCCGATGTGGTGCTGATGGATGCCAAGTATCCGGGGTGGGGAGCATCAGGGCGCAATGGCGGGCTGGTCTCGGTCGGCAGTGCCAAGATCGATGATGAAGATGTCATTAGAAAATACGGCGAAGCCGACGCACGAGTTTTCTTCGATGCCGAACGTGCCTCGGTCGATCTTGTCGAAGACTATATTGACCGCTTTGCACTTGATGTTGATCGACACTCCAGGGGCTATACCTACGTCGCCCACCGAAGCGGCATGGAGGATGCGCTCAAGGCGTATGGCGAGGAATACACCAGCCGGTATGGTCTCCCATTTGAATTCGTGTCTGGCGAGGCAATGGCCGAGCACGGGCTGAAAAGTCCTGACTTCCATGCAGCCGTGCATTTGCCGATCGGATTTGCTCTCAATCCGATGAAGTTTGTGCTTGGATTGACCCGCCAGGCCGAGAAGGCGGGCGTTCGAATGTTCTCAAATACGCCTGTCACCGAAATCCGTTCGGGAAGTGGGCATATCCTGAAAACGGATCATGGTGCGGTAAGGGCAAAAAAGCTTCTGATTGCCACCAATGGCTATTCTTCTGAAGACCTGCCACGCGCTTTTTCCGGTCGCTATTTGCCCGTTCAGTCCAACATTCTAGTCACCCGTGCCATGAGCGACGAGGAGATCAAGGCTCAGGGTTGGTGGAGCAGGCAGATGGTGTGCGACACGCGAACATTGCTGCATTACTTCCGCCTGCTGCCGGACAACAGAATGCTGCTCGGCCTGCGCGGATCGGTACGAGTGTCTGAGGCGAATATTGCCGCGACCGAGGCAAAGGCCCGGGTTGATTTCGAACGCATGTTTCCAGAATGGCGACATGTCGAGACAGAACATTTCTGGTCCGGCCTGATTTGCATGACGCGCAACCTGGTGCCCTTTGCCGGTCCTGTTCCTGGGCTGGAAAATGCCTGGGCGGCGCTTGGATATCACGGAGGCGGCGTCACTATGGCACCTTATGCCGGTGCCTTGATTGCTGACATGTCGCTTGGGCGCTCGCAACGACCTCATCCTGATCTCATGAAGCGGCCTTTGCGACGCTTCGAACTGGGGCCTTGGCGGCGTGCATCTCTGCCGTTGGCATTCAGCTGGTACAACCTCAAAGACAATCTTTGATCCTGCACAGGGGAGCCTGAAATGGGTGTTTTGAACCTGAAAAACCTGCCCGAAATTCCCGAAGATCAACTGGAGGATTGGGGAGCGGTCCCTGAGCCGATAGACAGCGAACCTTCCCGGTTGCGCGGCCTTGTGCTGGCGGAAAATCAGGATGGCTCGGAAGTCGGGCTTTGGTCCTGCACTCCTGGAAAGTGGCGACGCCAGATCAAGGATGCCGAGATGTGCTTTTTCACACATGGTGCATGCACATATACTGATGAACAGGGAAATGTGACTGAGATCAACGCTGGCGACATGGTCTATTTTCCCGCCATGAGCCTGGGCGAGTGGGAGATAATCGAACCTGCCCGCAAGGCCTTTGTCACCTACAAAAGCAAGTGCTAGCACTAAATCAGCGCATTCCGTTTTCCCAAGCTCAAAAGGCCAAACATGTCCTACGCACACACCGACAAGTTTTATATCAACGGCGAATGGGTCGACCCGATTTCGTCCACTCCGATCGATGTTGTTAATCCGGCCACCGAAGAGGTTTTTGCCACGCTGTCCATGGGCACTGCGGCGGATATCGACCGTGCCGTCGCCGCCGCGAAAGAGGCGTATAAATCCTGGGGGCGCACGACACCTGAAGAGCGCCTTGCTGTCCTAGAGCGCGTTTACGAGGTCTACAAGCGCCGCTTTGAAGAATTCGCAGTGGCCATATCGACCGAGATGGGCGCGCCGATTTCGATGGCAAGAGCCCAACAGGCCGCTGTCGGGCTCAGTCACCTGAAGGCGATGATCCGGGCACTGAAATCATTCGAGTTTGAAAAGACCATGTCCAATGGGGATACGTTGGTGCGCGGGCCCATCGGTGTCTGCGGCATGATCACGCCTTGGAACTGGCCCATCAACCAGATCGTGCTGAAGGTCGCTCCGGCTTTGGCTGCCGGGTGTACGATGGTTCTGAAGCCGTCCGAAATGACCCCGATTTCAGCAATTCTTTATGCCGAGGTGCTGGACGAAGCAGGCGTGCCGGCGGGTGTCTTCAACCTTGTTCACGGTGAAGGTCCTGAAGTGGGGGCTGCCTTGTCACGCCATCCGGACGTCACCATGATGTCCTTTACCGGTTCGTATCGCGGTGGCACGGCCGTCAGTGCCGACAGCGCACCTTTCGTGAAACGCGTTGCGCTCGAACTGGGAGGAAAGTCGCCCAACCTGATCTTTGCCGACGCCAACCTGGAAGAGGCGATTGAAAGCAGCATTGACTCCGTTACCGGAAACACCGGTCAGAGTTGTGATGCCCCTTCAAGGATGCTGGTCGAAGCATCAGTTTATGATCGAGCGGTTGAACTAGCCAAGAGCGCGGCGGAGGCCATTGCAGTCGGGAACCCGGCTGAAGAAGGGGAACACATCGGTCCGCTCGCATCCGAAGCCCATTTCAACAAGGTACAATCGATGATCCAGATGGGCATCGATGATGGCGCCACACTGGTGACAGGGGGCACTGGCAAACCCGAGGGCCTCGAAACCGGCTATTTCGTCAAACCGACAGTTTTCTCCAATGTCACCAACGATGCGCGCATCGCACGTGAGGAAATCTTCGGCCCTGTGCTGGTGATGATCCCGTTCAAGGACGAAGAAGAAGCCATCGAACTTGCCAACGACACGGATTACGGCTTGTCTTCCTACATCTATTCGGGTGACCGCGACCGGATTAGCCGCGTGGCTCGTCGACTTGAGGCTGGCATGGTCAATGTCAATGGCAACTATATTGCCTCGGGCAGTCCGTTCGGAGGCTACAAGCAGTCCGGCATAGGGCGCGAAGGCGGGGTATTGGGTCTCGAGGAGTTTCTTGAGGCCAAGGCTATTTCCGCCTTCTAAGTCCAAAACCGGCAATTGAACTGGTTCAGCTCACTCAATCCGGGCAACGCAGTTGCCCGGATTGACCGGCCAGGAACCGCTCCAGCTCCGAATTGCGTCCGGTATTAATGCCTGACGACGGTAGAGTTGGAACACCATCCCTTTGAGCCTTGAGACTCAAAGGATATCAGAGCCACTTCTCAATCTTCTCAAGAGTTGCCGAGTTCACCTCAACGCCCTTGCGTTTGGCGCGTCGCCGCGCTGCGTTGCGTCCATCCCCGGGAACGCGCACACCGGGCTGATCCCGCATTTCCTCAACAAGAGCCGTCAACCGCTCGGTGAAGAGACCGCCAGAAGTTGCTCCCGGATCAATCGCCAGAAAGAACTGCCCGGTTTTGGGCGGGCCGCCCTTGGTTCCGGCAAACGGGCTGGCATTGAAGCCAAGCGTTGCTCCGGTCATGGCAGCAGCCATCAGTTCCACCATTAACGCGACCCCCACACCTTTGTAACCACCACTCGGCGCCATGGAGCCCTTGAGTGCAAGCTCCGGATCGGTCGTCGGACGGCCATCGGAATCGAGTGCCCACTCCGGTGGAATAGGACGTCCTTCGCGAGCATGCTTGGTGATCTCGCTCTTGGCGATCACGCTTGCGCTCTGATCGATCAATATTGCTGCTGAGCCGTCGCTGTCAGGTGCTGCAATCGAGAAGGGATTTGTCCCGACGACCGTCCGGCAACCGCCGACCGGAACAATGGACGCCGGGGCGTTCGTGAAACCGATCCCCAGAAGACCTGCTTCTGCCATTCGTCGTGTGTGACACCCCAGAACACCGCAATTGTAAGAGTTGTGAATGGCAAGTGCTGCGACCCCATATTGGCGAGCGGCCGGGACAAGGGCTTCGAAACCGAGTTCGATCGCGGAGTGGGCGAAGCCGGTCGCCGCATCCACCGTGACGACCGCCGGTGCCGGTTGCGTTCGGATAGGTTGCGCCTTGCCGTCAACCTTGCCGCACTGAACGTGCTCACAGTAAATCGGGATATAGGCCAGCCCGTGGCTTGCAATTCCGCTGGCTTCAGTTTCGGCGGTCGCGAGGGCAAGCGGGCGCGCGTTTTCCGGCGTGGTGCCTGCATTCACAAGGGCGCGTTGAGCCAGGTCTTCAATTTCCTGAAGCGTTAAAACTTGGACGTCGGTCACGAATGTTTCCTCTGATCAGTCGTTGTCGCTCTCAAGTGAACCGGCACCGGCACGGGAGCGTTCGGAAGGTGGCACGGTTGTTTGCAGAGCGAAGATGTTCAGTTTTTCGATTGTTTCGAGGTCAACGGGCGCCACATTGCGCTTCTGAAAATTGTCAGGATGAAGCGTTTCAATCTGAATTTTCAACTCGCTGACTTTCCCGGTGGAAAGGGCGGTTACGTCACCCAAAACATCACCGGTTGTCGTCACGCCGGTCTTTTGTCCCAGACAGGTAACACTAAGGTCTCTGCTCAGTGTCTTTGCCGCTGCAGCGAGAAACGGAAGCACCAGAAGAGGATGGCTGACGGGCCCGGTCTCAAGGCTTCCTTCAACAAGTTGTGCTTCAGGCAGATCGACGTAGTCCGACAATGTCGCGCCCAACGCAATGGGGCAAAGCGGGATGGATGTCCCGGCACTCCATTGACCGATCCGGACCTGAGGACAAATGTCCTGCCAGGTCATCCCGGTTGCAAAAGTCAGATGAGATGCCAGGTTTCCAGGGCCATCCAGACCACGAGCGTAGAGCCATGCAGCTGCATAGCCTGCTTCTTCGGCCAAGCCCCAGCTCATACCGGCACCGCGCCCTGCCTTGGAACACAAAGCAGAAACCTCATTGCGCGACATCAGCGGTGCATCGGTCCCGTCTGTGGCAGCCGGCAGGACTTCCCCAACAGGGTTGTGCTTATCCATGAGCATTCTCCGTGCCCTCCGCATGTTCCAGGGATATGGCGCACCCTGGAAGAGGCAGATGCGAACCCACTTGTCAGAGCGCGGGTCGAAATGCGTCGCGCCGAAAAAGGCAAGCTTGCAGCGCATCAGATCGATTGGAAGCATGTCGTTTGAAATCAGATTGTCCTGAACTTCCGCGAATGGATAACGGTCGGCGAGCAGAACCCGGCGCAAGATGAAACGGTGTTCCGGATGACGCAGCAAAAACTCTGCAATAGTTTGATTGACCGGAGCCTTGGTCAATTGGGCATGCAGTTCGCTGGCCAGACGGCCTATGCAAAGCGGCTGCTCGCGTTCAGCGCCAATGTCCAGGTCCCGTTCCCCGAGGCGTGGCTCGAGTTTTTCCTGCGAGACGTACCAGAAACGTGCAGTGTTCTCGGGTTGTGAGAAGTCAGTCGCGAGCGCCCAGGCGTAGTGTTCCTCAAGCAATGATCGCAGTTGCTTGATTTTCATGGAGCCATCAATACGGAAGGACGTGGTTTCATCTGCGCTCATGCAATCGGATAGACCGTCGATGAGATCGCCATGGGGTTCAAGCAGGAGCGACAACAACGCTTCCTGGCCTTCGAGAGACAGGGCTTGCCGGCCCCAGTTCCATAAGTCGTCCCACGATTGACAAGTCGTCGACGGAAAGGCCTGCAGCTTTCCTTCGAGCATGTCGAAGTCCCGCCTCAGATCGTCCAGCTTGGCAATTTGAATGGGATGCTCCGAATGCCATTGCGCCAGATTGGCCTTTGCATCTTCAAAGGCCCTGCGCAGGTCTGAAACGGCTTCAGGACTTGCGTCCTCAAGACCGCGCACCCTGGCAAGCGCTTCCTCTCTGGCTGTCATCCAGTTGTTCAGTAAAACCGGATGGCGGATGATGAATGGTGCCATGCCGAGACCCGTCGAGTTGCCGACGCCGAGCCTTTTCTTGATGTCAGGGGAGAGCCGGGCGGCTTTGCCGCTTCCCTTGCTTTCGGCAAGATGCTCAACAACGTCTGCGCAGAACTGCCGGGTCAACCAGACAGACAGCATTTCCGCCTGAAAAGGAGCTTTGAATTCAGGTCGATCGCGAATGACGTCATGGTCGGCGGCACCGAATTTGCCAGCACCGTAGACCGCGGTCGTGCGCATCAGGTATCCGACGGCCTCTATTTCAGCAACATCCGGCTGAAGTCCGCGGGACAGGCGTTCAACGACATGATTGAACAAGCGGACAGAACGATTTGCGCGGCTCAGGGACAATTCCTTGACCGACACCCGACCGGCCTCCTGAAGAGGTACGTTCTCTTCCAGACGGTCCAGATCATCCTTGTCGGGAATTCCGTCGAAGAGCGCGAAGGTTGCGTCCCAGGCCGTGGCGATGACGCGGTCAGAACGCATGTCTTCAGGCAAATCGTGAGCGAACGCGACAAGGCTGTAGGTACGCTCGGGCCCGATTGCGCAATAAACCGCTTTGCCGACGCCCTTGCCGTCCAGATCCCAGACCGGCCGGGTAAACTTCCAGCCGTCATTCTGCAAGCGCCTCAGCAGCACACGCAGGAACGACAGTCGCGTTGGATGTGCAGAGCCCATGCGCGCAAGCCGCATCACGTCTGCAGGCGATCTCCAGCTTCCGTTTTGCATTGGTGTCCTGTCCCGTTCTCGCATGCGCACTTCAACGTTACTCCCGTATCGGCATTGATGCAGCTCCCGGATGGTCGGACCATCCGGGAGCGGCGTCTTACTTGCGGCCGAGGGCCAGAGTGATGCGCAGCGCGTCCCAGATGGAGGGAAGCAACACAAGCGATACAGGCACAGCCGTCACGACGATGAAGCTTTGAAGCTTGCCGATGCCGCCCGATCCGGTCGAGATCAGGATAAGTGCCATCACACCCATTGCCAGACCCCAGAAGGCGCGCAGTGCTGTTGACGGAGCGTCGTTGGACATGGCGGTGGCGATCACAAAGCTCATGGAGTCGCTGGTCGTGGCCACGAAGATCATGGTCAGGATCAGAAACAGCATGGACAGCAGGAAGCCGAGTGGCATGGCCTGCGTAATGGCCAGAAGACCGGCAGGCAGATTGAATCCCTCAAACGGACCGGAAATGACACCTGGTGTCATCTGTTCAAAGGCAATGCCTGAACCGCCGATAATGGTGAACCAGAAGTTGGTCACGATTGGAGCGATGATCGACAGCATGATGATGATCGAGCGGATCGATCGGCCGCGGCTGACACGAGCGATGAAGATCGCCATCAACGGTCCGTAGCCCAGGAACCAACCCCAGAAGAATACAGTCCACCAGCCGAGCCAACCCGGGGCGCCGAAGAGACCGGAGTCGCCGCGATACATGGTGAGCGAGAAGAAGTTGGAGAGATATGTTCCAAAACCTCCGAAGAAACCTTCGAATATCGACAGCGTCGGACCTGCAACGAGCATAAAAGCCAGAAGTGCGAAGGCCAGCAGGATATTCAGCTTAGAAAGCAGCTGGATTCCCTTGGAAAGTCCAGTGATGGCCGAAACCGTATAGACGCCTGCAAGCGCCAGAATGACGACCGCTTGGGTTGCGAACGTATCGGGAATTCCGAAAAGGGCGTTCAAGCCGTAAGACATTTGCAATCCCAGGAAACCGATCGGACCTACCGTACCGGCAACCACGGCAATGATGCAGCTTGCGTCGGCAATCAGACCAATCGGACCATTGAGCGCACGATCACCGAACACCGGGTAGAGCAATGTTCGCGGTGCCAGCGGCAGACCCTTGTCATAGTGATAGTGCATCAGCATGACGGTCGTCAGAGAGCCGAGAATTGCCCAGGCGAGGAAGCCCCAATGCAGGAATGATTGCGCCAGTGCCGCGTCGGCACGCGCTTGCGGGTCGCCGCTGAGGTCGCCAAATAGAGGCGGTGATGAGAGGTAGTGAGCGATCGGCTCACCTGCTGCCCAGAACACACCGCCCCCGGCCAGCAGGGTGCACATGATCATGGAACCCCATTGGAATGTTGTGAACTCCGGGGTAACCAGTTTGCCCATGATGGTCCGGCTACCTGGCAGGAAGCAGATGAGAATGCCGATCAGGAATGTGGCCAGCAGAAGGATCTGCCAATAAAGGCCGAAATACTGGGCCGAGACACCGAACCCCCAGTCAACAATAGCGGACAGTCCCTCGATGTCGATAAGCGCATAAGCGCAGAAGATGAGAATGAACCCGCCTGTAACCGCGAAGAGCGGCTTGTCGACAAGGCCCTGGCCGGCGCTTACGCGGCCGGTATCAGTTACGTCGGTCATATTTTCCTCCCAAAATGATCGACCTATTCAGCCGCGTGCGGAACCCTTCCCGATTTGTCCGCAGGTCTGCCAAAACTGGTTTTGAAGAAGCGCAGCCAATTGCCTCCCATGACTGCGTCGACCTCGTTCGAGGTCATTCCGACGGCTTTCAACCCATCGGAAATCCGGTTGAAGTGTCTGTTGTCGGAGAACCACTCGGGCATATCCGGAAAGCCCGGCGCATCGGCGGTGCCTTCACCGTAGTCAATGGACTTGGTCCAGCGTCCGACCCGCATCCACTCCACGACGCTGTCAGGCTGATCCTGGCAAAGGTCAGTGCCGATCCCGATCCGTTCAATGCCCATTAGGTCTGCGGTGCGTGCGATCATTTCGCAGAAGTCCTGCAATCTGCACGCGCTTCCGTCCTTCAGATGATGCGGATAAACGGAAAAACCGAGCATGCCGCCGCTTTGGCTCAACGCCTTCAGGGTGATGTCGGACTTGTTCCGCAATGCCGGATGCCAATTCGCCGGATTTGCGTGAGTGATCGCGATAGGACGCGTGGAATGTTCGATTGCTTCAAGAGTTGACCGTTCGCCGGAATGGCTCATGTCGACAACCAGACCGACCCGGTTCATTTCACTGATGACTTCCCGGCCCATTCGGGTGATGCCGGTGTCTTCCGCTTCATAGCAACCTGATGCCAGCAGGGATTGATTGTTGTAGGTCAGCTGCATGAAGCGCAGACCGAGCGTGTGCAGAACCTCCACCAGGCCGATATCGTCTTCCATGCAGGACGGGTTTTGAGACCCGAAGAAGATGGCCGTCCGGCCTGTCTGCCTTGCCAATTCGACATCCGCACCCGTCCGGCCCTGGAAAATCAGTTCCGGATAGGTCTCGAACCAGCGGTTCCACTGTTCGATGTTGTGAACGGTTTCACGAAAATTCTCATGGTAGGTGATGGTGACGTGGACTGCGTCCACGCCGCCTTCGCGAAGCTGCCGGAAAATCTTTTCGGACCAGTTTGCATATTGCAGACCGTCGATCAGAGGAGCGGCGGTCATGATACGTCACCAGCCGCGACATACGCCGTTTTGACCGAAGTGTAGAACTCGGCCGCGTAGCGTCCCTGTTCCCGTGGCCCGAACGAAGAGGACCCGCGACCACCGAATGGGACGTGATAATCCGTGCCTGCGGTCGGCAGGTTCACCATGATGCATCCTGCACGCATGTTGGCCCTGAAGTGCGATGCGCGGGCGAGAGAACCCGTCATGATGCCTGCGGTCAAACCGAACTCGCTGTCATTGGCAATTGCCAGGGCTTCGTCGTAGCTGCCGGCCTTGATGACACTTGTCACCGGGGCAAACATTTCTTCACGGTTGATACGCATGTCGTTTCGGGTGTTTGCAAAAACGGCTGGCGCCATGAAGTAGCCGTCGGTCGAGCGCTCCAGTCGATCACCGCCGCACAGAAGCTCGGCTCCTTCGCTCAGGCCCAGGCCGACATATTCGAGGTTCTGCTTCAGCTGGCTTTCGCTGACCACTGGGCCGATTTGCGTGCCTTCTTCGAGCGCGTGGCCAACCCGTAGAGCTTTGGCTGCTTCGACGAGGCGCTCGACAAAGGCATCGTGTATTTTCTCGTGAACGATCAGTCTGCTGGCGGCGGTGCATTTCTGGCCGGTTCCGCCGAAAGCCGCATTGGCGGCATGGGCGACGGAAATATCCAGATCGGCATCGTCCATAACCAGCATGGGGTTTTTCGACCCCATTTCCATTTGCACCTTGGTCATATTGGTGACAGCAGCGGCAGCGATCGACCGCCCGACGGGTACGGACCCGGTAAAGCTGATTGCATCTACTGCCGGACTTTCGATAAGGCGCTGACCGACATCGCGTCCAGGCCCGCTCACCAGATTGAAAAGACCTGCTGGAATGTCTTGCCGCGCAATGATTTCGGTCAGGGCAATCGCGCTGGCTGGTGTGATGTTCGCGGGTTTCCAGACCACAGCATTGCCGAACGCGAGAGCAGGTGCGATTTTCCAGGCAGGTGTCGCAACCGGAAAGTTCCACGGGCTGACAATGGCGACAACGCCCACAGCTTCCCGTCGAACATCGATCTCTATGCCGGGACGTACGCTTTCGGCCAGGTCTCCGTGGAGACGCAGGGCCTCGGCTGCAAAATAGGTAAAGAACTGACCGGCCCGATAGACTTCGCCCTTGCCTTCAGCCAGGGGCTTTCCTTCTTCGCGCGAAAGCAGGCGACCGATCTCTTCGGCCCTTGCCATCAGCTCGGTGCCGATTGCCATGAGGACGTCGTGACGTTTTTGAACACCTGCGCGCCACCAGACCGGTTGCGCGGCGCGTGCTGCGGCCAACGCTTCGTCGAGTTGGGCTACGCTCGCCTGACCGTAGGTTCCAATCACATCCGACAGATCGGAAGGATTGCGGTTCTCGATCGCGGTCGTGCCATTTTCCCAGCGGCCGGCAATGTAGATCCCGTTATTTGCAGTCATGATGCCTCTCAAGTTTTCTGAAACCATCTAGACATCAGTTAAAATTTCAGACAATCTTGAACTTCTTAAAGTTTTTTCAGGAAAACTGAAGTTGGCTATCAAGCTGGAAATGCTGAGGGTTTTTCGAACGGTTGCAGAGCAGGGGACGCTTGCAGGCGCCGCGAACGCGCTTGGGCGCACGCCTTCAGCGCTTTCCATGATGCTGGCTCAGCTTGAGGAAGAGCTTGGCGCCCCTTTGTTCGAAACGGACAGAAAGAACCGCCTTTCGCCTCTTGGCGAGCTGGTTCTGGCTGAAAGTACCCATGCAACGGACACATTCGACCGAAGTCAGGAAGCGATCCGCCGCTACGTTTCCTCGACAGCCGGCACGGTTCGCATTGTGACCGTGCCTTCTGCAACGGTGACCCTCTTGCCGGAACGCATCTCCGCTTTCTCTCTCAAACATCCGGATGTCAGGCTGGAAATCGGCGACGCTGACAGCCGCTCGGTCCGCCGCAGAATTCGCCTCGAAGAAGCAGACATTGGTATCGTCACGTCAACGCCGGATGCGCCGGAGGAGGGGACAGTGGTCCTCCAGGATGATCTCGGGATCGTATTTCGGCAGGGAGGCGACATCTCGAAGAAGATTGAAGCAGGCATCGAACCAAGCTGGTCGTTTGCCCGTCTTGAACCCTTTATCGGCAACGCTCTTTGCGACCTCGTCGAAAATGAGGAAGTGAAGGATGTCTGGGCGAGCTGCACGCTGGAAGCAAGAAACACGACAGCCCTGCTTTCCTTCGTTCGTGAAGGACTTGGAGCAACAATCCTTCCTGAAGGCGCGGTTACTCACCAAGGCGCGGAAATTGGCTTCACACGTCCGAATGATCCACGCGCTCAGCGCCAACTCCGCATGATCCGCAACCCCGATCGCCGCTTAAGTCCGGTTGCTGAGGAGTTCTGGAACTATTGCCAGAATGCTTGGACACGAGCATGAGATTGACTTCCATCTTATTTGAAGGCAGGGGTAGAAGATTCTCTTTCAACGATTTGGTTGATCTTAATTTCGTCCTTAAAGGAAGCCGAGTAGGCGATCAGGAAATATTTTTAACAATGGATCTGTCGACGGTGGAATGAGGTAAAGGTAAGAAGACCGCATCTGTCAACAATGAGCGCGATCACTTTACTCCTCAGATAGTTGCTCTTGCTGTTTGAATGTATAATTAACTTCCACTCTACCTGCGATTTATCAAAATAGATGTTCTTGGGGCGCGGCTTCGCGACTCCCAACGAAACCATCCGGAGCGGATGCGAATGGATTGGTCCCGTAAACACGAAAGTGTCGGCGCCATAAACCCTCGCGCAGCAATGATGACTGGACTCTCGATGAAACTTCATCGCCATTGCCGATAGGAAGCAACGGCTCATGCGCAACATCGCCTTAGTTGCCTCTGTGCGGGTGAAATTGTGCAAAGTCACCGCAACACCAAGGTGGCCGGCGCTTACCAATTCGGCTTCTGAATAAGCAAGCTATCGCGTCGAAGTAACGGATCAACGAAAGGCGGAACTCTTATGAAGTCGCAAGATTGTAGATGATAGCGTTCGTCGAACGCGGGTCGAATTAAAGGACTAGGCTTCAGACTCGTAACCAATAGCAAACGGTTGCCACGAGGCAGATGGCGGACAGGAAATTGGCGGCGTTCTTGTCGTAGCGTGTTGCGATCCTTCAAAATTCCTTGAGCCTGCCGAACATCCGTTCAATGACGTTTCTGCCTTTGTAAAGGTATGGCGAGAAACAGTTTTTCCACTTCGGTGTTTTTCGGGGTGGGATGTTTGGAAGCGTCCCTCATGCTTCTACGGTCCGCCCGTTTGGGAAAGCGTATCGAAAATGGGCGTCCAGACACCCTTTTTAGACCAGCGGACAAAGCGGTTATAGAGGGTTTTCCTTGGTCCATAAACGTCTGGCGCATCGATCCAACGGCCACCAGACTTCAAAACATGAATGATGCCACTGATGACACGCCGATCATCGACCCGCGTGTCAGTCGGCAAAAGTGGCTGCAACCTCGAAAACTGCTCATCGCTGAGCCAGAAATACCCATCAGACATCGACAAACTCCCGTTCAGGAGCTTGAATCAAAAATCAAATGATTTGCATAGCAATTTTATGGGTCTAGAACCTAGGGAAAAGAGATTTGAAGTACTTCTTCTTCCAGGCGCAAAGCGAACATGTGTTCACGCTCAAGCGCTTTGAGACTTCCGAAACCGGACAGCCTGACTCGGTGATTTGCGCTATCGAAGCTCGTTTGGAATAATCACCGCAATTGCTCGTGCCTTTCATTGACTCCTTGTCTTTAAATTAGGAAACAAGGCGTCTACAAATCTATCGGCTATTCAGTCCTCGCTCGCTGTTGCTGGTCAACTGAGCCTATCCCGGTCGTCTTGCCGTGATTTACCATATGGGAATGAACTATTCTGTTGGCCCTTGCGTCGTCGGAACAACTAAAGAATAATGACTAAGCAATCAACGTCGAAACTCGTTGTTTTAGCTGATTTGGAATAATGAAAAATTGAAGTTTAACTGAATCAAAAAGAAGGAAAAATCTTAATTTATGTGAAATCCTGCAATATTATCTCAGTAATATTGGTCGTG
>JBCCVB010000001.1:0-152013 GCA_039195965.1 Pseudomonadota bacterium | reverse complement strand
CGGGACGGTATGCATTGCCCAAAATAGATAAACTGAAACAAGGCGTACTTATTGGGCCACACGTAGAAAAGGAGCAGTCATTTCACTAACGGTTTCTTGTGCTTTGTCAGCTGTTTGAAGGTAGCCGTTTCGGGTCTGCGGCGTTTTCATGCCGAGAATGCTGCTTGCCACTTGAGTTCTCAGGACCTGGGCGGTACCACCGCCAATGGTGAACATCCGTGCGTCGCGAACCATTCTTTCCAAGGGCAGGTTTCTTGAATATCCTGCCGCGCCGTGGATTTGCAATGCGTCATTTGTCACCTTGATGGCGGTTTCCGAGGCAAGGATCTTTGCCTGGGCCGCTGCTGCCATGTCTGGAAAGCCTGTTCCAGCGCCTATTGCTGCGTTGTGAAGCAAGGCTCTGGAAGCGGCCAGACCGATTGACATGTCAGACAACATCCACTGCAGTCCCTGAAATTCCGCAATTGGTCGTCCGAACTGATTTCGCGTTTTTGCATACTCAAGTGCGAGTTCATAGGCACCCTGTGCTATCCCCAATGCCACGGTTCCAGCGCCGATGCGCTGACCGTTGTAGGCATTCATCAAACCGGCGAAACCATGTCTAATTCCTTGTGGCGGGATGAGCATCATGTCTTCAGAAACGATGAGGTTATCCAGGATCACCCCGGTTTCCGGTATTCCGCGCAGGCCCATCGCAGGTTCACGGCTTCCGATTTTTAAGCCATCGTTTTCGCCACGAACAACGATAAAACCGGCGATACCTTGCGAAACGCCGTTCTCAATAACCTGCGCGAAAACGAGATGCAGCTTCGAGACGCCTCCGCCGGTTATCCAGTGTTTGGTTCCATTCAGCTCGAAATGATTTCCGCGGCGTGTAGCCGTCGTCGTCATTTCCGTGGCGGCGCTACCCGCGCCAGGTTCGGTGATGCATATGGCGGGTTTGTCGCCGGCAAGCACCAAGTCCGCAGCTAATTGTTTCTGTTTCTCGGAGCCATATTTCATGATGGCGCCTACGCCACCCATATTGGCCTCCACGACAATTCGCGCGGTCACTCCACAAACTTTTGCCACCTCTTCGATGACGAGGATTGCATCGAAATATGTGAGGCCCAGGCCGCCATATGCCGTGGGAATGGTCATGCCCATAAAGCCTGCCTTTGTCAGGCTTTCAACGTTATGCCAGGGGTACTCTTCGGACCGATCGATCTCGGCTGCGTGAGACTGAAAGACATCCTCTGACAGCTTTCTGGCGCGTGCCTGAAGCATAGTCTGATCGCATGTCAATTTGGTCATTGAACAACCTTTGCCTGCCGAAGAGAAAGGGATGGTGTTGAACCAAATTGTAGAGGATTGACTTAATTCAATTCAATCGAATAAAATTTTAGATCAAATCCAAAAAGATTGAATTAATGCAAACCCGCGCGTTGGAAACACTAGTTCGAATAAATGACGTTCTGTCGTTCAGCAAGTCGGCCGAGCTGCAAAACATGACGCTGTCCGCATTGAGTATGCAGATGAAGGCTCTGGAGACAGAGTTGGGGGCAGAACTTTTTGATCGTACATTCCGCCCTCCCAAGCTGACCCCTCTGGGGCGGATGGTGGCGGACCGAGCAAGGGCTCTGCTTCGCGAGGAACAGGCCATTATTGGCATTTGTGGAACCGATACGGTTCTTCATGGCGTGTTCCAGATCGGATTTGTGCAATCGGCAAGCGTCCGAATTTTACCTGAGTTCATCAGACTTGCCAGGGGCCATGTGCCAGAAGCGCATTTCAGATTTTCTTCCGCCTTATCTGAAATTCTGGAAAACCAGGTGGCCACAGGTCAGATTGATTGCGCAGTCGTCACCGCCACGGGCCAACAGGATGATGCGCTCAGATATGATGTGATCGCGACTGAAGTCATGAGTATTGCGGCACCTGCCGCCCTTAGCGGTGCGAGTTTTGACGTTCTCTCCAAAGAGCTGCCCTTTATCCATTTCAGGCCTAGCACCGGAATTGGGAAGCTGATCGCCGGCTTTTTCAGGGGGATGCCGCCTTCACAACACCAGATCTTTGTTCTGGACAGCATTGAATCCTGCATGGAGTGCGTTAAGGCGGGACTGGGATACACGATTTTGCCGAGACCGGATATTCTTCGATACACCGATGAAAATGTATATGTGACTGATCTGGAGGATCGGCCAATCTCAAGAGATTTGGTTCTTGTTTCCCGGCGCAGCGAGCCGAATCCGCAGTGGGTTGCCGTAGTCTATGACCTTCTTTTGAAATCTACGTAGCGGTGTACTGGCGGGTGGGCGTACGACATTGCTACTTCTTCAAAGACCCTCTGAAGTCTTCGTAAATATCGCGGATTGGACTTGAGCCGACACGCTTATGGTTCCATCGACGAGCAGATATCATCATGAGGCGACGCGCGTAACCTGCGGCTAGTATGTTTGACGCACTTAGAGCAATCAGGATCCACAATGGACCAAAGAGAGAGCCGATTGCCAAAGCCGGAAACACGATCAGTGCAGAGCGAACAAACATCAGCTTGAGTGCCAGCAAAGGTGATTGCAGCCCGTTGAAAACAGCCGCAGTGACATTCACAATTCCCTGAAATCCGTAGGATAGCGCGACAATCTTGAAATAAAGACCAACAAATTCAGCAATCCTGGGATCCTGGGTGAAGATTTTCGCGATATGAGGCCCAGCGAAAGCCAAGACAACGAAGAGGCAGAAACCGATCAAAAGTGAGGCCTTGCCTGCGAATATGATCGCTTCATCAATCCTGCCATGTTTACCGGCACCAAAGTTCTGAGCGACAAATGGCGTTGCCGCCATGCTGATGGCCGATATCCCGGCAAGCGCCAGTGCTTCTATGCGACTGGCTATTCCAAAGGCTGCGACAACGTCGGTATCGTATCGGGCCAGAAGGAACGTGGTGAAGATCGCCGTTACCGGCACCAGAATCTGCATGAAAATAGCAGGCAAGGAAATCGAGAAGATTTCGCGAAGGTTTCTCAAAATGCCGACGAAACCTGTTGCGCCAAGGAGCCGATACCTTAGCAATAGCGTTCCTACTCCACCGAAAATGAATAGAAAAGACAGAACTGTCGCCCAGGCTGCACCTGCAATCCCGAGTTCGGGAAAGGGGCCGATCCCGAAGATCAGAAGGTAATCAAAGACCAGGTTAACAACGCCTGCGATGGCGAATACGATCTCCGTATTTTTGGTTATCCCGATCGCGCGGATTGCGCCACCTCCGACAATACCAATCATCAAAAGTGGCAGTCCAAAGTAAAGAACGCTCATATACGACGCGACAAGCGGCAACGTGTCTGACCCTGCTCCAAGAGCGACAAACATGGGATTGATGGTTTGGCCGCCGATAATTGACAGCAAGACCGAAAGCACCAGAACCGCACTCAATGCCAGAGTGGTCAACGTGCGCGCGTGTTTCATTTTTCCCGCCCCGACAGCCTTCGCAATCACTGCGGAAACACCAACCGACACCCCGATAAATATGGAAACAAGGACGAGATAAGTGTTGGAGGCAAATGTCAGGGCGGCGAGTTCAGCCGGACCAAGAAGGCCGACAAAGTAGGTGTCAACTATCTGGAACAGAAAGGTCGATATCATGCCAACGCTGATGGGAGCTGCCATCTTTACCAACAAGGTGTTGACTGGAGCCTCGGTCAGCGTGCGCTCCGTTTCTTGACTGGGCATGGTTGCCTCCATTCGCAATGACCGGAGCTCGTTCCGGGGACTTTCCACAAAGAGGCGCTGGTCAAAGCATTTTTGAAAGCACATCGTTTTCAGGGCGGTCAAAAAATCGGTGCTTGAGAGCTCCAGCCGCATGAAGCGTGATTATCGCAATCATGGCGTAGCCCACGTATTTGTGGATTGAGATGTAAAAGACCGTCGTGTCGTAATTCTTGGCGATCGGAAACAGCGGTAGTTCCATGCCGAAGAACCAGATTGAATTCAGCGGAGGCACACTTGGAAACTCCGGCACCGCGGAGCTGGCAACGTATCCAAGGATGGGTATTGTCAGCATGGCAAGGTAAAGGAAGATCTGAGCTGCCGCGGCAGAGGCTCTTTCATACCATGGGAAAGTATTAGGCAGTGCAGGAGAACGTGAGCTAAAGCGTACGATCAGGCGAAGGATCACCAGTGCGAAAGCGAGAACTCCAAAGGCTCGGTGCCAGGTATAAAGGTCAAACTTCCAAGGGTGACCCAGTGCCATGCGATGCGCATAAATGCCGGAGACCAGCAAGCCGATGAGAAGAGCTGCCATGGTCCAGTGAAGAATGCGCAAGGAGGCCGAAAATTTTCGAGGTTCGATATTCATTGCGAGCATCCATGAGGATGAGCCCTGCCGGTGGCGGCAGGGCTTGGGATGATCGGGATCAGGCGGCTGCGTCCACTTTCGGGCTGGTGCCCTGTGCCCGGTGTACCCGCTGAACAGCGGGATCTGCGGCCAGCTTGCGGATGACGCGGTCAATGTTCGGATATTGCGATGTCGGCTTGTCAAAGCCGTAAGCCCACCCTGCCATCGGATAAAGGAAGGCATCGGCGACGGATTTGTTGTTACCGACCATCCAGTCCCGTCCTGCCAGATGATTGTCGATATGTGTCAGGGCTTTGTCGACCAGGAGATGGCTTGCGGCGCGGACGGCTTCCTGACCGTTTTCATCGGTGGTGAAGCGCATAGGCATGAAGTACGGCCAGAAATAGGGATGCAACGTACCGGAGAGGTAGACCAGCCAGCGGTGCAGCTCGACACGTTCACTGGTCTCTGCTGCCGGCCCTATGTCAGCGTTTGGATTCTGATCCACCAGATAGAGGAGGATTGCCATGCCTTCCGGCAACGCCAATTCACCGTCCACAAGCGTCGGGACAACGCCGGACGGATTGATTTCAAGATATTCGGGGGACTTCATTGCAGCAAAGTCGAGATGCTCAACTTCATAAGGCTTGCCAATCCATTCGAGTGCAATGTGCATTGCGGTGGCGCATGTGCCCGGAGCTGAATAGAGTTTCATGTGTTGGTTTCCTTTCCATAGTGATGGAAAGATGAGCCCTGCCCACTGCTGGCACTAGACGGATAAATTGAGCAAGGTCTGCTCATTTGAATCACAGTGTCGGATTGTCAGTGAAGAGCACCCTGGAAAGACAGCTGCTGGGAGGAGAAGCGGATATCTTGTATCATGCAGCATGATATGACCGCGAAGACGGTGCGGCCGTTTAATGTTCGGAGCCTGAAATTCTTCGCCAAGTTAATCAAAATAAGCGAAACCTGCTGTCATGGCGCTGTTTCTTAGTTACATTCGAAATACAATGGATTGAATATTTCTAAACCGCTGATATCAATTACAGGTAGCTTTGTTTTTTGGACGCATAAATGAAGATTCTACTTGCTGAGGACGATCAGAAAGCAGCCGACTACATTCGGAACGGGCTCACGGAGAATGGGCATACCGTCGACTGGCTGACCGATGGTCGTGAAGCACTGACTTATTGCCTTTACAATGATTGCGATCTCGCAATCGTTGACCGGATGCTGCCGGGCATGGATGGGCTTTCGCTGGTGAAGGCGCTCAGAGCGACCACCAGCAAGTTGCCGGTTATTTTTCTGACCGCGCTTGGCGATGTCGATGACAAGGTCGAAGGCCTTCTGGCAGGCGGCGATGACTATATGGTCAAGCCGTTTCATTTTTCCGAATTGCTTGCCCGGATCACCGCGCTTTCCCGCAGACCTCAGGAAGCTACGGCGACCACTGAACTGAAGGTGCATGATCTGAAACTGGACTTGCTGGCGCGTACCGCCGAGCGGGCCGGCACTCCGATTGAGTTACAGCAGAAGGAATTTACGCTGTTGCAGTTGTTGATGGAAAACGCCGGGCGCGTCGTGACACGCACCATGATGCTTGAGAGGATCTGGGGCTTTAACTTTGACCCGGGCACTTCCGTTGTCGAGACGCACATCAGCAAGTTGCGCCAAAAGATCGACAAGCCGTTTGATACGGCGTTGATTCAGACCATTCGCAACGTCGGGTATTCAATCCGTGCGCCCCGCTGACGTCAGATCAGGCCTCGCCTTCAAGAACTCTCTTCGGGTGGCCTGTGCGTTCGTGTTGATGATTGTGATTGCCGGAGTGGTTCTTGTCCTGGCGGTCACCAACACGCTGGAAGGGGAGTTGCGGGCACAGACTGAAGAGGAGATCGTGCTTCTGGAGCAGATCTACCGATCCGACGGGCAGAGCGGGTTGGTCAATGCGATCAAGAATCTGACGGAACATGCATTGCCGGTCGGACATGCTTCCGGTGTCTTCGACAGTGGTGGAATTCGCCTTGCCGGGACGTTGCCATCCGTTCCTCCGGCAATCGGATGGCAGAAGGTACAGGTCAGCTATTCAGAAGCTACCGCAACCACACAAGGTTATTATCTCAAACGCGTGTCGCTGGATGATCTGACACTGGTGATTGGCCGAAGCAGCAGGATCATTGATGCAGCCCGATGGTGGCTGCTGTTCTGGCTGACATTTCTAGGCACCGCGATAATCGTCGGCACATTGCTTCTCGGCTACTTTGCAAGCCGTAAATCCCTTCAGAAACTGCGCGCAATGGAAAGCGTCATGCAGAACATTTCGCGCGGCGATATCTCCGCCCGCCTTGCGGTGTCTTCAGACAACGACCAAATCGATCGGATTTCGGCGGAAGTCAATTGGCATCTCGATCGCCTCTCGCGCTTGATGGAAGGCATGCAGTCAACCGCTTCCTCCATAGCGCACGATATCAAGACACCACTTTCCAACACACAGATTTGCCTCAACCAGGCCCTTGAAAAAATAGATAGGCACAGAGCTCCCCGGGAAGACATTGAAGCAGCGCTCGGAGAGGTGCAGAGGCTCAATTCGATCATCGAGACTGTTCTCAGAATCTCGCGCATCGAGGCAAGTGCCGGAACCTCTTCCTACCAGGATTTCGATCTACCGACGCTAATTCGCGACATGATCGATTTCATGGAACCATTGGCGGAACTGGCAGACCAGAACATTCGTCTGTCGTCCAAGTCGGATGGACAGTTGCTCATGCACGCCGACCCGGGAATGATCAAGCAGCTCCTGGTCAACCTGCTCGGCAATGCCATCGAACATTGCCCGCCGGGCACCTCGATCGTTGTTGAGTGCCGACAGGAAAATCCCGAGATTGTGCTTTGCGTCGCCGATAACGGACTTGGTGTGCCAGAGGATGATCGCGAGAGGATCCTGAAGCCCTTTGAGCGGCTCGACAGCGCTCGTACAAAGCCGGGTAGCGGACTGGGTCTTGCCATGGTCGCTGCCGTTGCCGAGCACCATGGTGCATCAGTGACGCTTCAGGATGCGGCTCCGGGGCTTCGGATCATTTTGCGATTTCCGGGCCGGGCTCAAGCGGAAGCGAAAGCCGCACAGTAGAGTTTTCTCATTCTGCAAAAGCACTTGTCTGCCGTCGTGGCTTGAAAAACGAAATCTCAATTATTTTTAAACTTCGCAACAGGCGCAGTTAAAGCGCGCACCCCATTCTCCGGTTGTTCAAACAATACCTGCCCTCGGGTGCCGGATCGGAGCGTTGCTGACATGACTGCAAGACTGCGAACGAAAATTCGTAATGCCTGCAAGGCATTGCAATCGCAGATCCCCGCCTGTTTCCGGTTTCGCGCAGGTTCACCCACCAAAACCGAAGTCCAATCGCGATCATCAGAGAACGGCTCGTCGAACCGAAACGGCGAACAGTACATCTCCGGTGATCGCGACGTCACATTTTGAAAGGACGCCAGATCATGAACCTGCATGCAACCGCTACCGCTGCAAACACCAAGGGTGATGTCGCCCAATATCTTCGCGATTTCATGAATTCCCGCATCATTGGCCAGCAGCAATTCGTTGACCGTATTCTGCTCGGTCTGTTCAGCGACGGCCATGTGCTTGTCATTGGTGCGCCGGGTTTGGCAAAAACAAAGGCAGTAAACGCCCTTTCGGAAGTCATCGACTGTGACGCCAAGCGCGTCCAGTTCACGCCGGATCTGTTGCCGAGCGACCTAACCGGAACCGATGTCTATCGGGCGGAACGCGGCGAGTTCAATTTTCAGAAAGGTCCGCTTTTCAACAGCCTGATCCTGGCTGACGAGATCAACCGTGCGCCGGCAAAGGTGCAGTCCGCGCTTCTGGAGGCCATGGCGGAGAAACAGATCACGGTCGGTGGCACCACCCATCTCCTGCCAGAACTCTTCATGGTGCTGGCAACGCAGAACCCGATTGAGCAGGAAGGCACCTATCCGCTGCCGGAAGCTCAGCTTGACCGCTTCTTGCTACAGGTCAATGTCGACTTCCCTTCCGCGGACGCGGAACGCGATATCCTGAAACTGGTGCGCGGGGAAACCTTCGGTGAGGTCAGCCAGCCTGAGCGCAGGATCAGCATCAACGAGATCTTCGATGCGCGCAGGGAAGCTTTGGAAACCCACGTTTCTGAAGCCCTGACCGAATACATCATCCAACTGGTTCAGGCGACACGCAATCCTGGTGCCTACGGCGACGATCTGTCCCGCATGATTGCTTATGGTGCTTCCCCAAGGAGCACGATCGCGCTTGACCGTTGTGCAAGGGTGCATGCCTGGATGCGCGGTTCTGATTTTGCGACGCCGGCGGATGTCCAGGCGATTTTGCATGACGTTCTGCGGCACCGGATCATCCTCAGCTTCGAGGCGGAAGCGGATGGTGAGACCCGTGACGGTTTCGTTGATGCCTTGATTGACCGCGTTCCGGTTAGCTGAGGTGTACGGCCATGCATGAATACCGCACATATGCGGCAGGCGTTGAGGCGAGCACGGCGGAGTTGATCCGCGTCCGTCCTCCAAGGGCGGCATCAGGTTTTGCCCCGTCCGGCCGCGTCAGCACACATCAGTGGGGAACCAACCGTTCGGTCTTCCGGGGGCGTGGCATGGAGTTTGCCGAATCCCGTGAGTACCAGTCCGGCGATGATGTCCGCAGCATCGACTGGCAGGTGACGGCGAGAACCGGCCGGACCCATACCAAGCTTTTCCAGGAAGAGAGAGAACGTCCCGTTCATATTCTTCTGGATCTTCGCGAGATGATGCAGTTCGGCAGCCGCGTGCGCTTCAAGTCGCACCTGGCAGCCGAGATTGCCGCCAAGCTTGCGTGGATCGGCCACGATGGTGGCGACCGGGTCGGTGGCCTGATCCTGACGAGAAGCGGCGTCCGCGATTTCCGCGGTGCGCGAACTCGTAGGGCCGTCCTCCGTTTCATCGAGGCGATCTCGGAAGAAACACGTTTGGATCGTGCGTCGGGAGACGAGCTTAGCCTTGCCGACGGTATACGCCGTCTGCGTCACGAGTGCCGTCCGGGAGCCCTCGCGTTTATCGTCAGTGATTTCGCCGATTTCGACAAGCGGTGCGAACAGGAACTTCGCCGGCTGTCGAAAAGCCCCCATGTCACCAACATCATGGTGACCGATCCCCTGGACAGCGAATTGCCTCCACGGGGAGGGCGGGTCAGTGATGGAGACCGGGCGGTTTCCCTTTCCGGCCTGAGACGCAATGCCTTGCAGGACTATTCCACCGCATTCGATGAGCGACAGGAACGCCTGGAGCTGACCTGTCGCCAACGGGCAATGGCGTTTCATGCGCTGTCGACGCCGGATGATCCGAAATCTCTTCTTTATGTCAAAGGCATTGAATCCGGAAGGAGGTCGCAATGACGACAGAACTTCCCCCTCAGATTCTGACGCAACTTGAGCAACTGAAAGACATCCGTCTTCCTGAACCTGTTTCCTGGTGGCCACTTGCCCCCGGTTGGTGGGGCGTTGCCGTGCTGTTTCTGGCGGCTGTTGCCGCATTAATGGTCTGGTCGATCTTGCGCCGTCGAACCGTGCGCTACGTCGCCCTGGGCGAACTTGAGAAAATGCGCGGCGAGGACGCTGCCAACCTTTCGGAGCTTGCGACAGATGTTTCCGCGCTGTTGCGGCGGGTCGCCATCCGGATGAACGGGCGCTCTATCGGAATCTTGAGCGACAAGGACTGGGCTGAATATCTGACCAGTGGCAGGAGCGGCATGCCCCGCGACCTGGCGGTGGTTCTTTCTCAGGCGCCTTATGCTCCTCCGAAACCGGCGACAGACGAGCAGAAGAAAAAGCTGGTGGATGCGGCAGAGCAGTGGATCAGGAGGTGTGCATGATTACGTTCCTGTGGCCCTTGGCCTTTCTGGCCTTACCGCTTCCCTTCCTTGTCCGCCATTTTGCAAAACCAGCGGATCCAGGTCTTTCCGGTGCGTTGCGTGTGCCGTTTTTCAAGTCCGTTTTTGGTGGAGTATCCGGCGGAGCAGGCACTGAAAACCGCAGCTTGTGGAAGCTGACGCTGGCTTCGCTCATCTGGGTCTTGTTGGTGACTGCGCTTGCCCGTCCGGCATTCGTTGGTCCGGAAGTGCCGCTTCCGGCGGAGGGCCGTGACGTCATGCTGGCGATCGACCTGTCCGGCTCGATGGATGAGCAGGACTTTGCAGTCGGTGGCCGTCCGTCGACGCGTCTTCATGTGGTCAAGGCGACCGCCGATACCTTCATAGAAAGCCGCAAGGGTGACCGGGTCGGCCTGGTGCTGTTTTCGGATCGCGCCTACCTGCAAGCCCCTCTAACCTTCGACCGGAATGCGGTTCGCGATCTGCTGGGCGAGGCAGAAGTTGGTCTGACCGGTCAGAAAACGGCCATTGGTGATGCCATCGCGATTTCGTTGAAGCGGCTGAAGGACCGTCCGGAAAATGGCCGGGTGCTGGTTCTGCTGACCGACGGGGCGAACAATTCCGGTGTCATGGAGCCTCTCAAGGCTGCAACGCTTGCTGAGGAACTCGGCATCAAGATCTACACGATTGGCGTCGGTGCGGAAGCGATGAGAGTCAATACGGGATTTGGTCAGCAGCTGGTCAATCCGTCCGCAGATCTTGACGAGGGCGTTCTCAGAGAGATCGCCGACATGACCGGAGGCAAGTATTTCAGGGCAACCAATGTTGAAGGCCTGGCGACAGTCTATCGTGAAATCGACCGCCTGGAGCCCGTCGCGGGCGATCCGGTGCACATCCGCCCGGAAGTGGCGCTCTACTACTGGCCTGCAGGGGCGGCGCTGATCCTGGCTGCACTTTTTGCGCTGACCCTGGTCGTTCCCACCACCTTTTCACGGCGTCATAGCGTAGCTGGAGGCTGATTGAGATGACTTTCTTGTCGGACAATTTTCATTTTCTGCGGCCCGAATGGCTTTGGGCTTTGGTTCCGGCCACGGTTCTGGCGGTGCTTTTGTGGAATGGCCGCTTCCGCAGTGTCGGAAACACCTGGGCCCGCTACGTCGATGCCCATCTCTTGTCGCATCTGTCGGTGCGAGGAGGCAAAAAGCAGCGCAGGAGCAGGCTGATGGCTCCGGTCGCCTTTGCCGCGGTTGTTCTGGTGATCACGGGGCTTGCCGGCCCGACCTGGCAAAAAACCGATGTGCCGTCCTTTACCGGCGGTGAGCCGGTGGTTGCTGTGCTGAGCCTTGCTCAGTCGATGAATGCCGATGACCTGACGCCAAGCCGATTGAAGCGGTCGGTTCATAAGCTGCGGGACATCCTGTCCCGTACGCAAGGGGACGAACGCGGCCTTGTTATCTACTCGGACGTTCCGTTCGTCGCGGCACCACTGACCAATGATGCCCGTGTCATCGAACAAATGCTGTCCGAACTGTCCACATCCCTGATGCCGGTTCTCGGCAACAGGCTGGATCTGGCAATCGGCGAAGCTCAACAGGTTCTGGAAAGGGCGGACGCCACACGCGGCCAGATCATCGTCATTGCGGACAATTCCGGTAGCGAACCCGACGCAAGCCTTGCCGCAGCCGAAGCCGCGCGCAGAGCCGGTTACACGGTTTCCGTTCTTGCGGCCGGAACCGAGGAGGGGGCCACGCTGCAGACTGCCGATGGCCGTGCCATCAGCAATTCTCAAGGGCAGACTTTCATGACGAAACTTTCAAAAGAGAGCCTGGAGGCTCTGGCAAGTTCAGGCGGTGGGCAGTTCTCAATGATCACCGCGGGAGATGCGGATCTCAACGTGCTGCTGCCAGTGCAGGACCAGAACATGCGTACGGCCGGTGAAGCAAATGACTTCCAGGCCGATAGCTGGGTGGACATGGGATACTGGTTGCTGATCGTTCCTGCGCTTTTGGCACCGTTCGTCTTCCGTCGTGGCGTCCTCATGGGCTTCGTCGTGATTGGCGCAGGTCTGATGGCACAGCCACAGCAGGCAAGCGCAAGCACCTGGGACGACCTGTGGGCGACACGCGATCAACAAGCACAAACCGCGTTCCTGAACGGTGAATTCGAAAGCGCCGCGAGAACCTTTGATGTTCCTGAATGGCAAGCGGGCGCAGCCTACCGGGCTGGCGAGTATGGAGCCGCTGTTGCTGCCTATTCACGTTCGCAAGACCCGCAACGGGATTACAACCTTGGCAATGCGCTTGCAAAGTCCGGAGACCTTGAAGGTGCGCTGGAGGCGTATGACCGCGCACTGGAAGCCGCGCCGGCTGATGAGGACGCTCAGTTCAACCGTGATCTCGTTGCCAAATTGTTGGAAGAGCAACAGCAGCAAGAACAGGAACAACAACAACAGAGCCAGGATCAACAGCAGCAGGATCAACAGGGTGGTGAGGGGCAGGAGGACCAACAGGACCAGAACCGGCAGGGGCAACAAAATCAGCAGGATCAGCAACAGAACGCTGGGGATCAACAGGATCAGCAACAGGAAAGCGGATCTGAAAATCAAGAAGCCAATTCTCAAGGTGCCGAAGATCAGAACCAGCAAGAACAATCCGGCGAGCAACAATCGGCAGATCAGCAGTCTGGTGAACAGGAAACCAGCGAACAGCAGGCCGATAGCCAACAGGATGGTCAGGAAAGTAATGCGCAGCAATCCGGCGAAGTGACGCCGGAAGAGCAGCAGCAAGAAAACGCCGATGCTCAGGAGCAGGCTGGCGAAGATCAGCAGGTCCAGGACCGGATGGCCGAACAGAAGGCTATGGAGCAAGAGGAGATCGGAGACCAGGCCGAAGCGCCGCAGGAACAGCAAGCTGATGGTCAGACAACCGAAATGGCAGAGGAGGCCGATCAGCAACAGCCCATGCAGCCACAGTCTTCCGAAGGAGCCGAGCCACAGGAGCAGGCAGAGCAGGAGCCGAGTGAGAACATGCTCTCGCGCCTCTTCTCGGAAGCGCTTTCCGGCAACGGTGAGGAAGAAGACGAACCTGTTGCGGAAGCATATTCCCGCACGCCGCCGCCGGTTGATCAAGCGGTAGAACAACAATTACGCCGCGTGCCGGATGATCCGTCCGGTCTGCTGAAAGCGCGGATCCACCAACATTACGCGCGGCTGCGCGCAGCCCAGTAAGCGAGGATGAAACGATGAAGCATAACGGAGTGAAAAAGGTTCTGTTAGCGACAGCGCTGTCGCTTGCGGTGAGCCATGGCGCGCTGGCGGCAAGTCTGAATGCGAGGGTCAACACGGACAAAGTCGCGCTTGGTGATCAGTTCCAGCTGACACTGACAACGGATGGTGCAGGCAATTCAATGCCTGATCTGGCCCCTTTGCAAAAAGAGTTCAATGTCCTTGGAACATCAAGCTCCATGCAGACCCAGATCATCAATGGCAGACATGCGCAGCAGAAAAGCTGGATTGTCACCCTGTCGCCGAAGCAGAAAGGACAGGTAACGATCCCGGAGCTGTCGTTTGACGGCGCCAGCAGCAAACCGCTGACCCTGACAGTGCTTGACCCGGCTGACATGCCGAAGTCTCAGGGTGTAGACGGCGTTTCGGTCGAGGTGACGCTTCAGGGCGACCATCATTACCTCTACCAGGAAATTCCGGTGACGGTACGGATCGAAACGCCCGTGCCTCTCAAGAGAGCCGAGTTGGTCGCACCGAGCGATCCGGCCTATGAACTGGCGCCGAATGGCGAGGATCGCACGTCGCAGGTCATGAGGAACGGACAGCCGGTCACCGTGATCGAGCGTCAGTACATGTTGCGGCCCCAAAAAACCGGCGAAGTGACTATCGCGCCATTTGTCATTCGGGGTGAGGTAAAGGATCCGAATGCCCGTCAAAGCCCGTTTGACCGCATGGGGATCGGGCGATCCCTGTTTGACGATTTTCCCTTCAAAGGCAGTGCATTCGGCTCACGCGGCTTTGGCAGCAGCATGTTCGATGACATGTTTTCGCCCGGCAAGCCGTTTGCAGCACGGTCCGACGCGATCAAATTGTCGGTTGAGGGCGGCGCTACAACACAGGCAGATCAATGGTTCCTGCCAGCCAAAGCGGTCAAACTGATATCCGAATGGACTTCTGAAAAGCCTGAGTTCAAGGTCGGCGAAGCAGTGACGCGCAAGGTAAGCATTCTGGCGCTGGGTGCCCGTTCCGAGCAATTGCCGGATCTGCAGTTTGCCGCTCCCACGGGCGCGCGGATCTATGTCGACAGCGACGCAACCGATGAGTTCAGCACAGAGGAAGGTACCGTCGGACGTCGTCAGATCGTGACGTCCATCGTGCCGACGACAGGCGGCGAAGTTGTGCTGCCGGAAATCTCTCTGACCTGGTGGGACACGGAAGCAGGCGAAGAAAAAACGGCAACCATCCCCTCCGAGACCATTCAAGTGGAAGGACCGGTGACGGTGTCGGCAGCGCCTTCGCTCCCTGCCGCTTCTTCCGGTTCGGCAAACGCGTTTTCTTCAGAAAACGGTTCGATCCATATGGAAGAGTGGGCGATGGCTGGCGGTGGTGTTGCGGTGACATTAGCGCTCGCGTTTGGTGTCGCCATGGCTGCCCGGCGCAGACATGCGCCTTCAACGGCACAAAAGGAACCAGTCCGGAAAGAAGCAGCGAAGACCAGTCATGTTCGCCGGGAAGCGGAACAATTGCTGTCAGCTCTCAAATCTGCGGACAGAAGCAAAGATGCCAAGAAGATCTATCTTGCAGCGCTTGCCTGGCAACGCGGATTGTCGAAAGCGGTCATCATTCCGCAGTCCTTTGAACAAGAGATCGGCAAACTGGAACAGCATCTTTACTCAGTGGACCAGGAAAGCCGGAGCTTTGATGCCAGCCGTATGGTTCAGATTGCGGCAGAGGTCACCCGAGGCGTGGGCAAGACCAGCAGGCAAAGCGGAATCTTGCCATCACTCTATCCAGAGCAGGCAAATCCGGAATTGGCCTGACGTCTTTTCGGGTCAGTATCGAGCCATTGGTTTTTGCAGTTGAAACGGATCGGTGCTGCAGGGATGCTGCACTTCGCATTGAAGAGGAAGACATATGTACAAGGTATTGCCACAAAGCGAGGGCCCTACGCTGGGGCTGATGATTTCCGGAAAGATCGATATCGCCGAAGAACGGGAGATGATCGAGCTCGCCGAAAAAGTGCTTGCCGAGCACGACAAGCTGAACCTGCTTGTCATTGTTGGAGAAAACGTATGGGCGTCTCTTGAGGCTGCATATGCTGATCTCAGATGGATCACCACACATCTCAAAAACGTTGCAAAGCTGGCGATCGTCACGGACAGCAAGACGCTGGGGTGGCTGGTTGAGCAGGATGCGAAGATTGCCAAGCATCTGGGAATCGGCGAACGGCACTTTGCCATGGACGAGTTGGAGGAAGCGTGGAAGTGGACCAAGTCCGCTTGACCCAGCAAAGAACGAAGCCTCGCTGACAGGCGAGGCTTCGTTTATCGGTTCGAAGCTCATTGAACTTTGCAGGTATCAGACCGGTTGCCTCTCCAGCGCCGGTTGCTGTTTTACCGACACATCCTGCGCGGCATGAGCAATCAACGATGCGTTTGGTGCAAGACGGAGCCCGGTTGCGCCGAAGTCTGCGCCTTCGCTGAAGAGAACGTCCTGAATGCCGCTGACCTGTAGATCCTGCCACTGCGCCGACAAATCGAAGCGGAACAGGCTTCAGCTCATCTAGTTGACCTCATTATCCAGGCTTGCGAACCAGGCCTGGTAATCGAGCTCGGCAGCTTCGATCGCCTTGCCGTTAATAAGCCGGCGCAGGAACGCGATGCTGACGGCTCTGGATCTGCTGTTGTAGATGGCACCGCCTGTGTCGCGGCCCGTCTCCTGATCCACACCCAGTTTCTCGTAAAGCGATTGCAGACGGCTCTGGACGCTGCGCAGGGAAATGCCGCGCCGTCGCGAGATCGTCCGGTCGGTGAGGCCGAGAGCAATGTCGATCAGCACTTCGTATTCTGAATCGGTCAAGCCTTGCAGCCGGTCGTCTGCGCGTTGCTGAACACCGCGTACAGCTCTGTCGATGATGCATTGATCCTCGACGAAGACACCCTGGAGGGCCAGTTTCAGCCGGTCTTCCGATGCGGACTTCAGAATATAGCCGTATGAAGCACCCACCGGCACGATGCGTGAAATGCCGCGGACATAGGCTTCGTCGGCGTAGTTCGACCAGAACAGGATGCGCGTTTCCGGTTCCTTGCGCCAGATCGCGCGGGCGGCGTCCACACCGGTCCGGTTCGGCATCTGCAGGTCCATGACGATGGCATTGGGGCAATGCTGCGCGGCCAGGGCGACGCCCTCGTCTCCATCCTTTGCCTCGATCAGTTCGGTGACATCCGGCAACTCCCGTTCAATCACCTCCCTCAGGAAGGAACGGTGCAGGACGTCGTCTTCAACTATCAATACGCGCATCTTGGTCTTCTGTTTTTTTATCCAAGGCGGCAGCGCCGCTCTTTGTTGCTGTTCCCGGCAGGATCACGCGCACGCAGGTGCCGGGCATTTTCGTACAAGGGGCAATGTAGAACTCGGCAGATATCAAGGTGGCACGGGTTCTCATGTTTTCTATGCCACCCAGGTGGTCTGCATCTTCGTCCGGCAACCCGCGTCCGTCATCGGAAACCGAAAGGCAAAGGCTGCCATCCTTCAAGGAAAGGGAAACGTCAATGCGCGAGGCATCCGCATGTTTGATCGCGTTGTTGACCGCTTCCTGGGTGATCCGGAAGAGCGCGATCTGCAAGGTTTCCTGCAGGTCGTTTCCTGCGCCATCCGTCGTGTCGGCATAATGGACGTCGATCGCCCTTGGCTGCGAGGCAACAGCTCTTTCCAATAATGCCTCAATGCCCTGATCAAAACCGAAGAGCTGCAAAACACTCGGCCTGGCATCCTCGATGATGCTTCTGAGCTCCTGCAGGCTTACTTCGAGATCGTCGGTCAGTTGATTGAGCGCATCTCCAGGGATCATCGGGCGGTTGCGAAGGCGTCTTAGGGAGTGATTGAGCCGCGTGAGGTCTGCCAGCGTCTGGTCGTGAAGATCCATCCCGATCCGCTGGCGCTCCTGTTCCAGGGCTTCCGTCAATCTAAGAGCTCCGGCGCGCAAGCCCTCCGCGTGTGCGTGGATCTCCGCTTGCCGAATGGCAGCGTTTCGGGCGCGTTCTCCCTGGTGCAGGGCGTGAATGTATGACGACAGCAGGTCGGCAACATACTGGGCGATCGTCACGTGACTGTCTTCATAAACGCCGCGTGCATGACAGGAATAGGAAAGCGCGCCGATCACCTTGCCTTCGACCTGCAGCGGGACATGAAGGCGGCTGCGCAGGCGCGCATCGAAGATCGGATCGCTGAAGGCGCCAACGAAATGAAAACGCTCATCACATTGGGCGTCAGCGGTCAGGATGAAGGCTTCCTCACCGCGCAGGATGCTTCGGATCGGGCTGACGGAAACCGGCACCGGGTCCGGAGCATCCCCCCAGCCGGTGTGAAGGCGGGCTTCGTAGGCCACATGCATGTCCTGGTCACCGGTCAGAATGCAGACGTCGATGTGGTCGTGTGGCAGGAAGAAGCCGACTTCCTCCGACACTTTCTGGATCAGGGATTGAAAGTCCAGTTGACCGGCTACGGCTCTTGAAATGAGCAGAAACCGCTGGAGCATGGCTTCAGTGCTGATGGGGCTCGCTCCGGTATTGGCGCTACTTTTGGTCAAGGATAGCGTTCTCCATTCTTCCGCGCCCGAGCCTTTTCCGCCGAGACGCTGCCGAATTCCGCGTTCATTGATACGGGAACCCGCAGAGCTTGATGTGGAAAGTACAGCATACATCCAGAGCGCGGCATGGAAAGCTCTCCAATACCAGTTCAAGACGAGGCCGCTTCAAATGGGCGGCAGCACGGATCATCGAGGGAGCGTAGGGCTGTTGCACGAGGGTGTGGAAATTGAGTGCGAGCGGATGCGGGATCTTGTTATCCCGATATGCCGGCTTGAAAAGCTCTTTGAGAATTGCCTCTGGGCGGAGGGGCCGGCCTATATGTCCGGCGCTGATTGTGTGGTCTGGTCGGACATTCCCAACAACCGTATCCTGCAATGGGTCGAGGGTCTGGGGACGCGTCCACTGGTTTCCGCATCCAACTATGCCAACGGCAACACGATCGATCGGGAGGGCAGGTTGGTCAGTTGCGAGCATCAGGGCCGCTGTGTCGTGCGCCGTGAGCATAATGGATCGCGAAAGGTGCTTGCTTCACATTTCGAGGGTAAGCGGCTGAATTCCCCGAACGATGTCGTTGTGAGGTCGGATGGGTCGATCTGGTTCACGGATCCGACCTACGGCATCCTGACGGACTATGAAGGCGAGCGGGCCGAGCCGGAGCAGGAAGGCTGTAACGTCTATCGTCTCGATCCGGAAACCGGAGAATTGCGTGCTGTTGTTCGCAGCATGGTCAAGCCGAACGGGCTGGCCTTCTCGCCCGATGAGGGTCGGCTTTATGTGTCCGACACCGGGGTGTCTCATCTGGACGGTGGCCCGCATCATATTCTGGTGTTTGATCTGAATGAGCAGGGGCTGCCGGAGAACGAGCGCGTTTTTGCCGAGATTTCTCCAGGTGTTCCCGATGGTTTCCGAGTTGATGAATTCGGAAACATCTGGTCGAGTTCGGGAAATGGCGTTCAGGTTTTTTCGCCAGAAGGGGATTACCTCGGCCGTATCGCTGTCCCCGAAGCGGTCTCGAACCTTACTTTTGGCGGTCCGAAAAACAACCGTCTCTTCATCACAGCAACGACCTCGCTCTACGCCATCTATGTCGGTGTGCGAGGCGCAACCAGGAGAGAAGTTTTCTGAGGAACTGAAGTACTTTTAATTGGGAGGAAATCATGACTATCAGACGTTCCCTGATGCTTGCGACAGCCGTCCTTGCGCTGTCTGCCGCAGGCGTTCCGTCCGCAATTGCCGACACATCGGACAAGCGGATTGCACTTTCCAACAACTACGCCGGTAACAGCTGGCGCCAGGCCATGCTCAACTCCTGGGAAAAGAACGCCAATCAGGCGGTCAAGGACGGTGTGGTTGCCGCAGGCGATGCGTTCACCACGGCGGAAAACCAGGCGACCGAGCAAGCGGCCCAGATCCAGAACCTGATCCTTCAGGGCTATGATGCAATCGTCATCAACGCAGCTTCGCCGACGGCACTCAATGGTGCGGTCAAGGAAGCTTGCGACGCAGGTATCGTGGTTGTTTCGTTTGACGGTGTCGTCACCGAACCCTGCGCTTGGCGCATTGCGGTCGATTTCAAGAAGATGGGCGAGATCCAGGTCGACTACCTCGCGGAACGGTTCCCGGACGGTGGTAACCTTCTGGAAATTCGCGGTCTTGCAGGGGTCTTCGTCGATGACGAAATTCACACAGGTATCGAATCCGGCGTTGCCAACCACAACAAGTTCAAAGTAGCCGGATCGGTTCATGGTGAATGGACCCAGACCGTGGCTCAAAAAGCCGTCGCGGGAATCCTGCCGAGCCTGCCGGAAGTGGTCGCTGTCGTGACCCAGGGCGGGGACGGCTATGGTGCGGCCCAGGCTTTTGCAGCCGCAGGACGGCCGACGCCGATCATCATCATGGGCAACCGGCATGATGAGTTGACTTGGTGGAAGGAGCAGAAAGACGCCAACGGTTACGAAACCATGTCGGTTTCGATCGCGCCGGGTGTTTCGACGCTAGGCTTCTGGGTTGCGCAACAGATCCTTGACGGCAAGGATGTGCCCAAGGACCTGATCGTGCCGTTCCTGCAAATCGACCAGGCGGACCTGGAAGAAGGGCTCGCCAACACAGAGGCAGGTGGCGTTTCCAACGTCGAGTATTCTCTCGACGATGCCAAGTCCTATCTCGACGGCGTCAAGTAAGGCGTTCCAGTACCGTCCGTTGACTTTCCGGGGGAGCGATGACAACGGAAATTATGCCTCCCTTGATTGCTCTCAAGGGAATTCGAAAAGTATTCGGGGCGGTACAGGCCCTCGCCGGTGTGGATCTTGAAATCCGCACCGGCGAATGCCTGGGGCTTGTGGGCCACAACGGTGCCGGCAAATCGACCTTGATGAATATTCTTGCCGGAACGCTGACCGCAAGCAGCGGTGATCTTGAAGTGGCAGGAGTAAATCAGGGCAAGGGTTACTCGGTTCAAAACGCCGGACATCTTGGCATCCGATGTGTCTTTCAGGAACTGTCGCTGTGTCCGAACCTTTCTGTTGCCGAAAACACCAGGATCATTCATCCGGTGCTGAAAGGCTTCGGCTGGCGCAAGCGCGCCGGGTCTCTCATCATGGATCAGCTGGACCGGATTTTTCCGGAACACGGAATTTCCAGCAGCGACATCGTTGGTGACCTGTCAATCGCCAAGCGCCAGATGGTGGAGATTGCCCGCGCTTTTACCGTCACGGATACAGATCTGCGCCTTGTCATTCTCGATGAGCCGACTTCATCGTTGGATGCACAGGTCGCCGACCAGTTGCTGGCCCATATCCGGGGCATTGCGTCTCAAGGGGTGAGTGTCATCCTGATATCGCATCTCCTGGGCGAAATCCTTCAAGTCTCCAATACGATTGCAGTGATGAAAGACGGGCGCGTGGTCGACTTGCGCGCCGCTGAAAGTTTCGACCGGACCAGCCTGGTGGAAGCCATGGGCAGCACTGTGGTCGCCGAGGCCGCGCCGCGCAGGGATGCCGTCCCTGCAAGTGCCAAGGGGGAGGAGCGCGTTCATATGCGTCCTCCCGGTCAACCGGACGACCAGAGCATCAGGGCGCAGGCAGGTGAGGTGATCGGCTTTGCCGGTTTGGCCGGGCAGGGCCAGACGGCGGCGCTTCTATCTGTCTATGACGGTCATGGTGTTTTGCCCTCCACCGGGGGAGAAGCGGCTTGTTGCTTCGTCGCCGGTGACCGGCAGGTCGACGGTGTTCTGCCGCTCTGGTCGATCCGCAAGAATATCGGGATCAGCTCACTCAAGCGATTACGGTCGGGTCTGCTGGTCCAGGGTGAACGGGAGCGGGAGCTTGCCGAAGCCTGGAAGGACCGGATCGGTATCCGGGCGCCGGATGTCGAAGCGCCGATCCTGTCACTTTCAGGCGGCAACCAGCAGAAGGTTCTTTTTGCCCGCGCGCTGGGCTCGGCGGCAGATATCGTGCTGATGGACGATCCCATGAGAGGGGTCGATGTCGGCACGAAAAACGAGGTTTACGCCATCATCCGACAGGAAGCCTCCAGGGGACGAACCTTCCTTTGGTACACGACCGAAATGGAAGAACTCGATTATTGCGATCGCGTTTATGTGTTCCGTGACGGGGTGATCGCCGAGACCCTTTCGGGCGACGACATTACGGAAGAAAAGCTGTTGCTTGCCTCTTTCAAACAGGTGGCCGAACCGGCATGACATATCTTCACTTCTTTACCTCAGCCCGGTTCTGGCGAGGGGCGTTGCCCGCGCTGTCGCTGACCTTCGTTCTGCTGGGCGTTTTCTGGCTGCAGCCGCGCGCCATGAGCTATTTCGGGCTCAATCTTCTGTTCAATCTCGCGGTGCCGATTGCGCTTGCAACCATTGCCCAGATGTTTGTGATCGCCGTGAACGATCTGGATCTGTCAATCGGTAGCTTTGTGTCGCTGGTCGCCTGTATCGGGGCGACCTGGCTCAACGACACGCCACTGCTTGGAATTGCGGCCCTGGCGGGGTGTGTTCTGGTTTATGCCGCTCTTGGGGCATTGATCCATCTGCGGCAGTTGCCCAGCATTGTTGTCACGCTGGGCATGTCGTTTGTCTGGTCCGGTTGCGCGGTGCTCCTGCTGCCAACGCCCGGCGGTGCGGCGCCGGACTGGATACGGGCCCTTGTTTCCTTCAAGCCGCCCTACGTGCCTATGCCGCTGATTGCGGCGCTGGTGCTGGCTCTGGTTGTCTATTTCGGGCTGATGCGCACGTCCTGGGGTGTCTTGATGCGTGGCGTCGGCGGCAATGAAAAGGCGCTGACCCGGGCAGGTTGGTCGATCCTGAAACTCAAGATGGTCATGTATTCGCTGACCGCTCTGTTCGGCATTTTCGCCGGGCTCACACTGGTCGGTCTCGCGACGTCTGCAGATGCCAATATCGCGCTTCGTTATACGCTCTTGTCGATTGCCGGGGTCATTCTCGGCGGTGGCGAGTTCGTTGGAGGACGCGTGTCGCCGGTTGGAGCAGTGCTTGGTGCCATGACCCTGACCCTGACCGCCTCCTTCCTTTCATTTCTGCGGATCTCGCCGGACTGGCAGATCGGTGCTCAGGGAGCAATCCTGATCATCGTTCTGGCGCTGAGGGCCGTCGTCAATCGTCTGGAGAAACGCTGATGAAGGTGCTCGATACACTCACGCGCAATCGTCCCTGGAGCTGGTCCTTCCTGGCAGCGTTTCTGACCTGGGCCGTCACGGCGGCCTATATCAGTGGAAGCGGCGGTCTGGCGTTGGCATCGACCGCACTGTCCTTCGCGACATTCTTCGTGATGGTCGGCATCGGACAGATGTTCGTCATCACGCTCGGACCGGGCAATGTCGATCTGTCCATCCCCTCGACGATCACGTTGTCAGCCGTGGTTGCCATGATGGTGATGGGCGGCGACAACGCCATGATCCTGCCGGGATTTCTTGCGGCGATTGCTGTTGGGGGAGCGGTTGGGCTGTTCAATTACGGTCTTATTCGTGTGCTCAGCATCCCTCCGATCATCGCGACCATGTCGTCCAGTTTTCTGGTGCAATCCAGCGCGATTGCCCTGGGGCGCGGGGTCAAAATCAAGCCGCCGTCGGTTCTGGAGTGGATGTCGACCGCGAAGGTCTTGGGGCTGCCGATCCTGTCGCTCGGTGTTGTCGTGTTTGCGATCTGTATGGCGGTTCTGCTCAATCGCACGGTCTATGGCCGGTCGGTGACGGCATTTGGTCAAAATGTTCGCGCGGCATGGCTTGCCGGGGTTCCCGTAGAGCGTATTCGGTATCTGACCTATACACTGTCGGCGGTACTCGCAGCAGTCTGCGGGGTGTTTCTGGCCGGCTTCTCGGGCGGGTCTTCGCTGAATATGGGCGAAGAGTATCTTCTTGCCTCTATCGCAGTCGTGGTGATCGGTGGATCGTCCATCGCGGGTGGCAATTCAAATGTGCCGGGTATTTACGGGTCGGCCCTGTTTCTCTTTTTGCTGGTGGCTATGCTCAACACCTTCGGGGCAGCCGCCGGCGTGCGCCTGATTCTGACGGGCCTGATCATCGTCGGTGTCGTTACTTTTGCCGGTGGGCGAAAGGAAAGCCGGTAGGCGTACGCAAAAAAATAATTTCATTCCGCTTGCCGCGTCGCGAGTCCTTTCTTGAGCCGGAGGAGACATGAGATGTCGCCTCCGGCTTGCACATACGCGCCTTCAAAAATCCCCTGAAACTCCAAGAAGAAACGGCTTCCAGCCAAGACAGTTGTGCGGGGATGGTATGGCGAATTTGTACATCTTCCAGTGACGGTTCTGGTCGTTTCAAATGCATTAGTTAGAAACGTTGTCAAAATAAAATATGAAATTTTCCGCTTGATTCAAACTAACATGTCAGTTTATTAGATTTAAAAGTTGAAACGTTTCATTTTGGGAGGACGTTATGAAATTCATGGTTGGAACGTCAGCGCTTGCCCTGGTTGCCAGTGCGATGTTTGGCGGCGCTGCACAGGCTGCGGATCAGGAGTTGGTCATCTTCAACTGGCTTGGCGGTTCCGAGCGCGAGATGATCGTGAAGCTGGAAGAGGGTTTTGAAGCCAAGTACCCGGAGATCGATGTCAAGGACATCAATCCGGCGGCTGGTGGCGATGATGCGCGCGGTGGAATCCGTACCGCGCTGCTGGCGGGCGAAAAGTTCGACATCCTGATCAACACCTGGCCGTCTCTGGAAAAGGAAATGGTCGACAACGGTCTGCTGCGGCCGCTGGATGGAGCGTGGGAGCAGTATGGTTGGTCGAGCGCTCTCAGCGACAGCTGGAAGAATCTCAGCAATCATGACGGCAAGACCTTTGGTGCTTATTTCATTGCAGGCAACAGGTCAGGACTCTGGCATCGCACCGATGTGATGAAGAGCGCCGGTATCGAGAGCGTGCCAACAGAGTGGGATGGTTTCCTTGCTTCGTTCGGGTCTTTGAGCGAGTCCGGAAAACTTCCTGTTTTCATCGGTGCGCGCAGCTGGGCCCAGACGGAATGGTTTGAAAATGCCCTCCTTAAGACGGCCGGCACGGACTTTGCCGGCAAGTTGGCGCGCCACGAGGCCAAGTGGACCGACGAACCGGTCAAGGCCACCTTCCGCAATATGCGCGACATGCTTCAGGCCAATTGCTGCGCGGATGCGGAAACCATGCTGTCCACGCACTGGACCGATGCAGCGGATGCCGTTCTGAAAGACGGTAAGGCCGGTTACATGCTGATCGGTACCTGGGTGAACAGCCGCGCTTCCAACGAGTATGCGTTGACGCCGGGCGACGATTACGACTTCGTCCAGTTCCCGACTATCGATCCGGCTCATGCCGACGCTATGAGTGTTGACGGCAAGAACCTCGTTGTCATGGAAAACGCCGCCAATCCGGAAGCTGCCGAGAAATTCATAGACTATGTCCTGAGCCCGGAAGGCTCAGAGATCATTGCCCAATATGGCCAGGCGACGCCGAGCGCGCACAGCGACTTGTCGGGTTACGATCCTGTCGTCGCCAAGTATGCGGCACTGCTGCAATCCTCTGACGTCTTCTTCGTGCTTGATGATCTGTTGCCGGCGGAGTTGAGCGGAGAGTTCCGCGTCAGCCTGCAGAAGTTTCTGAAAGATCCTTCCGACGCCACCATTGATGCGATCACGCAGGCTCTCGAAGCCAAGGCCAACGAAGTCTACTGATAATGCTGCACGGGTCTCATTCCTCCTCTTCCCGGCAGACCCCGGCCAGCCCCTTTTCGGGGCTGGCCGCAAGGCTCCTATCCGGGAAGCTCAGGAAATATGACTGGGTCGCGTTCGCATTGCTGGCGCCTACCCTGTTCTTCTTTGCGGTGGGGGTTCTCTATCCGCTGCTCGATACGTTCCGGGTCAGTTTTCTGGACTGGACAGGATTGAGCCGTCCAAAACCGGCAGGGTTGGAGAACTACATCAAGCTGTTTGCCGACCCGAATTTTCACAATGCCCTCAGGGTCACGCTGACCTGGACACTTTCCTGCACGTTCATTTCCGTTGCCATCGGCTGGTCATTTGCGTTGATGTCCGGACTTGCGCCCAAGGCAACCGCTCCGTTCCGGATCGTCATCTTTGCCGCTTACGGAATTTCGGAAACCGCCAGTGGCCTCATGTGGCTCGGCATCCTGCAGCCGGAGTTCGGTCTCTTGAACGGTGTCCTGCGTGCGATCGGGCTGGAGAACTGGACCAATCCCTGGCTGGGAGATCCTGACACTGCCCTGTGGGGTGTTATCTCGGCCTATGTCTGGACGCAGGCTGGTCTGCCTTTGCTCACCTGCTTCGCGGCAATCCAGGCCATACCCCGCAGTCAGATCGAGGCAGCCTATGTCGATGGTGCAACCAATTGGCAGATCCTGCGCTACATCATGATGCCGCTCAGCCTGCCGGGCGTCAGCATCGCAATCTTCATCAACCTGCTGAACAGCCTCAAGGCCTTCGACATGATCCAGATCCTGACCGCAGGTGGGCCAATCCGCGCGACCGAAACCGTTGGTTACTTCATGTACCAGGAGACGGTTGTCTACTTCAAACAGGGTTATGGCGCTGCCAGCACCATCGTGCTGCTTCTGGCCATCATGGTCTGTTCGCTGCCATTGATCCTAAAACGGAGCTCGGAAGCCCGATGATCCGCAAGTCACCGACTTGGCCCGTCTTCATCATGGGTACCGTTGCGGCGCTGTGGTTGGTGCCGCTGGTCGGTATCATCATGATGTCGATCCGTCCGGAAGTCGAAATCACCTCCGGCTGGTGGGTGCTCGATCCATTCACATTTACGCTTGATGCCTGGGTTGAAGTCTGGACGACCTATCCGCTTGGTAGGGCATTCATGAACTCGCTTCTGATTGCGCTTTTCGCCACGATCCTGCCGGTACTGTTCGCTCCCGCTGCGGCCTATGCGTTTCACTATCTGAAGTTTCCCTTCAGCAAAGTGCTGCTTCTCATACTGGTCAACGCGTTCGTGGTGCCCAACCAGGTGGTGATCATTCCGCTGTTCAAGCTGTGGCGCGAACTCGGGCTGATCGACAGCTACCTCTCGGTGGTCATTCCGTTCGTCGGGCTGTCCTTTGCCTGGGCGGTTCTTCTGGTGAAGAACTTTTTGCGCAACTTCCCGAGATCGCTCATCGATGCGGCGCAAGTCGATGGTTGCGGCCATTTGCGCACCTACTTCTACATCGTTCTGCCGAACTCGCTGACCGCAATGGCTGCAGTCGCGATCCTGCAATTCATGTGGACCTGGAACTCCCTGCTGATCCCGATGTTGTTCCTCAGGGAAAACGCCACGTTGCCGGTCCTACTGTCGACGATCTCCGGCGCCTACGAGCCCAACTGGGATCAGCGCGCGGTGGCAACCATCATTAGCTCGGTGCTGCCGCTGATCATTTTCCTGGTGTTCCAGAAATATTTCTCGGCCGACGGCAAGAACCGTAGCGGCGCAAAAGGATAACAAGCATGCCGAAACAAGAGCCGGAAAACTTCCGCTTCCGTCAGGTCCATCTGGATTTTCATACCTCGGAACATATCGAAGGCGTCGGCGCCGATTTCGATCCCGAACAGTTCGTGCAGGTGCTCAAGGATGGAGCTGTCTCTTCAGTGACGCTGTTTGGCCGTTGTCACCACGGCTGGGCCTACTATCCAACCGAAGTCGGCAAACCTCACCCCCATCTAAGCCGACCGGATCTGCTCGGCGAAATGGTCAGGGCGTGCAGGGAAGCGGGTATTGAAACGCCGATCTACATGACCGTGCAATGGGATGAGTTGAGCGCGCGCGAACACCCCGAATGGCGGGTCATGCAGGCGGAAAACCGGGCAGCTAACTATCCCGGCACCGAAGCCAGCGCAATGAACCAGCTGACCCCGACCTGGCACACGCTTTGTCTGAACCACTGTGAATATGTCGATCATCTGATCGGCATGACGCGCGAGGTCTGTGAAGCCTATGCACCGCCGGCACTTTTCATGGACATTCTGGGATCTTACGACTGCGTCTGTAACAGCTGCCTCCAGTCCATGAGTAAAAAAGGGCTCGATCCGCTTGTTGCCGCGGACCGCAAGGCCAATGACAAGGCCGTGTTGATGGCGTTCTTCGAGCGCTTTACCCGTGAGATCAACGGCGAATTCCCGGATGTGCGGATCTTCTACAATTCGGGCCATATCTTCAAAGGTCAAAAGGAGCGCTATCAATATTACGGCCAGCTTGAGCTGGAGAGCCTGCCAACGGGTGGCTGGGGATACGATCACTTTCCAGCCTCGGCTCGTTATGCGGACGGACTCGGATTGCCGATGCTTGGCATGACCGGACGTTTCCATACCCATTGGGGTGAGTTCGGTGGGTTCAAACGATCTGAAGCCTTGATTTTCGAGTGCTGCCAGATGATTGCCATGGGCGCGCATTGCTCGATTGGGGATCAGCTGCACCCGCGCGGGGCAATGGACCCGGCTACCTATGAACTGATCCGCCCGGCTTATGAACGGGTGAGGCAGCTGGAGCCTTATGCGGTCGGGGCGGAATACCTGGCCGATGTCGCATTGCTGTCGCTTGAATCTCAGGAGGGGGGACTGGCTGCCCACCTTGGCCACCGGACATCGGAAAGCGATACGGCGGCTGCCCGAACGATGCTCGAAATGCAGATCCCGTTTGACGTGATCGAAGGAGATGCGGATCTGTCGAAGTACCGCCTGGTCGTGCTGCCGGATGACATTCGGCTGGACAACGATCTTGCCGTCAGGATTGAAGAGTATCTTGCAGCCGGCGGAGCCGTTCTGGCGACAGGAAAGTCGGGATTGAACGCAGATGGCAATGCCCTGATGTTGGATATCGGAGCCTCGCTGGCACCGGATGCAGGCTTCGATCCCAGTTACCTGCGGGCCGGGCCGGATCTTGATCCGGACCTGCCGGGCTCTTCCATCGTGATGTATGAACAGCCTCTCGGGCTTCGCGCGCATGACGCTGACGTGCTCGCAGCCGTCAGGCCGTCCTACTTCAATCGAAAATGGGATCGTTTCTGCTCACATCTGCATACGCCGGAAGATGCCATGGCCAAGGACATTGGTCCGGCAATCCTGCAGAAAGGACGGCTTGTTCACTGCGCTTATCCACTCTTCAGGCTCTATGGTGCGACCGGGCAGGTGCTTTACAAGTATCTGCTGCGCGGCATGCTCAACCGGGTTTATTGCGAGCGGTTGATGGGGACCGATCTGCCGTCTGCTGCGCGGCTGTCACTGATGAACCAGTCTGCCGAGCACAGACAGATCCTGCATGTTCTCTATGCTCCGACGCAGTTGCGTGGGGCCGGTATGAAATACAATGACGGTCAGACACGTCCCGTGGAGATCATTGAGGACGCTCCTGAAATAGATGGCGCAACCGCATGGATCAAAACGGACGCTGCTCCGGCCAAAGTCACCTGTGCTTACACGGGGCAGGAGGTGAGATGGACGCATGACAGCGAACATGGTCGACTACTACTGTCGATTCCCAGATTTCATATTCATACCGCTCTCGTCATTCATGCGGAGCAACAGAAAGACAGTTTCAGATGAACCATCGCAATCCGACCATTCTGGACGTTGCAAAGAAGGCTGATGTCGCCGTTGGCACGGTCTCCCGTTTCCTGAATGGCCGGAACATTCGAAAGTCCAATCGCGACCGGATCGAAGCTGCGATTTCCGAACTCGGGTTTCGGGCAAACGTTGTGGCCCGGGCGATGAAGACCGAACGGACGAAGTCGATCGGACTGCTGGTGCCGGTTTTTGACGAATTCAATTCAGCGATCCTGTCCGTTCTTGTCGATGAACTTCAAGCGAACGGTTATTCCCTACTGACCTTTCACCATGGCCATCAGGCCAAGGCGATGATCGAGGCGCTGGAGGCCGCCGCGTCCCGTCGGATCGACGCCCTGCTCCTGTCGGCGACGGAAGGCATTCAGACCGAAGTCGAACGGCAGGTTGCCGGGGACCTGCCGATCACCCTTTTCAACAACGATCTGCCAGAGGTTGCCGCCGACAGAGTTCTGGTCAATGACCGGGCAGGAACCGCTCAGGCGGTACGGCGGATGATTGAGTTCGGACACGAGCGGATCGGCTTTGTCAGTGGTGACCTGTTTGAATCAACTGCGCGCAATCGTCTTGAAGGTTACCTCGACACGATGCGCGACCTGGGCCTTCCCGTCGAGGAAGAACTGATCTGGAAACAGGACTGGAGCCGCAGCAACGGGCATGTCGCGACCCGTGCGTTTTGCGAAATGGCCAACCCGCCGACGGCCATTTTTTACAGCAGCTACATCCTGGCGACCGGGGGACTTGAATACATGCGCGGTGCCTCTCTAGTGCCGGGCAAGGATATGCACATCGTCTCCTTCGATGACCCCGATTACTTCTCCTTGCTGACGCCCGGCATCACCGCCGTGGCGCAGCCCGTCAAGGCAGTGGCGCAGTCACTTGCCGAACTGACGATCAGCAGACTGGAGAACGATATAGACGCTCCGCGGACTGTGACGCTGGATTGCGATTTCAAACTGCGCGGATCGCTTGGATTGAAGAAAGACTGAACCGGATATGAAACTTGTCAGCTACAACATTCGATACGGTGTAGGTATCGACGATCAACTGGATTTGCCTCGGATCGCAAGCGAACTGGAAGGTGCCGACATCATCGGCCTGCAGGAGGTGGACCGCTTTTTCAAGCGGGGCGGCGAGGTGGATCAGGCAGCTGAAATTGCAGCACTGCTCGGGGACTATCACTGGGTTTATGGAGCCGGTCAGGACACCGACGGGAGCTATCGCGATGCCGATGGCCGGCTCGTCAATCGTCGCCGCCAGCATGGCGAAATGATCCTGTCGCGCTATCCGATCCTTTCCACCCGCACATACCCGTTGCCGAAAATGGGGTCGATTACACGTCATGCCGTGCAGGCCGCTTTGCTGGAAGCGGTGATTGACGCGCCAGGTGGAGCGATCCGTGTTTACAACACCCATCTCTTCTACTGGTCCCCAGATTTCGCGGTAACGCAGGCTCACTTTGTTCGTGACCGTATTCTGGCGGCTCCCGGAGAGGGCGGCGCCTGGTGCGGCGATCCGGAGCTGATCGATGCGCATTGGCAGAATGATACTCCAGTGCCACCGATGCCGCGCGATGCCATTCTGATGGGAGACCTCAACAGCAACGTCGAAACTCCGGTCTATGAGACGTTTGTCGGGCCGAAGTCGATGGAGGGTGGCCGGGTACAGACGATTGACGGTTTTGTCGATCCGTGGGTCTGGCTCGGCAATGAGGAAACGTCCGGCAGGACGTCGCATTTTTCCGATGACAGGATCGACCACATTCTGGTCGGTGCGTCACTCCGCCATCGCATCCGCAGCATGCATATCGATGAAAACGCCCGTGGCTCCGACCATCTGCCGGTCTGGGTCGAGCTTGGTGAGTAGGACAGGGACGGACAATCATGGCACGCGTTGCGTTGAACAAAATCGTCAAGGCCTATGGCAAGGTCGAGGTCGTGCACGGCATCGACATTGACATTGCGGACAAGGAATTCGTCGTTCTGGTTGGTCCGTCAGGCTGCGGAAAGTCCACAACATTGCGCATGATCGCAGGCCTTGAGGAAATCAGCGGCGGTACCCTGTCCATTGGCGACAGGGTAGTGAACGACCTTCCTCCACGGGATCGCAACATTGCGATGGTGTTTCAGGACTACGCGCTGTATCCGCATATGAGCGTGGCTGGAAATCTCGGGTTCAGCCTCAAGATATCAGGGACACCGAAGGCTGAAATCGACCGACGTGTTTCAGAAGCTGCCGATATTCTGGGACTGACAGATTATCTTGGCCGCAAACCCGGTCAGCTTTCCGGCGGTCAACGCCAGCGTGTCGCGATGGGTCGGGCGATCGTGCGTCATCCGGATGTCTATCTGTTTGATGAACCGCTTTCGAACCTGGATGCCAAGTTGCGCACGCAGATGCGGATCGAGATCAAGAAACTGCATCAGCGGGTCGGCAACACCATCGTCTATGTCACGCATGACCAGATCGAGGCAATGACACTTGCGGATCGGATTGTCATCATGAAGGACGGTCACATTGAGCAGATCGGAACCCCTCGGGACGTTTTTGAAAATCCGGTGAATACCTTTGTGGCGACGTTTATCGGTTCACCGCCCATGAACCTGATCAATACCGAGGTTGGAAGCAGGGATGGTGCACCGGTCCTAACGCTGCCGGGCGGCGCACAGATCGCGGTGCCGGGACGGCTTGTCGGCAAGTTGCCCCAAAATCGGGATTTAAAGCTGGGGGTTCGGCCCGATGCGATTTCGCCTGCCGGTCATGGACTGCCGGTTGCAGGGGAATGCGCATCCCTGTCCATGCCGGTCATGCTGTCGGAAGACCTTGGTGCCGAAGCCGCATTGTTCGCCGACCTCGGCGGAGGACAAGTGCAGTCGGTGATGTTCAACCCTCGTCCTGTTTCTTCCGGTGAAAAGCTGGATTTCCATATCTCGCTCGAAAAATGCCACCTCTTCGACGGCCAGAGCGGTCTTAATCTGGCGGCATAACTGCGTCGAACACCGACATTTGACAGGTGGCGGCTCAGCGCGAATGCTGACCGTCGCCTGCTCTCTGTTGCTCTCAGGAAGAACTTGTCATTTCTGTCGCGACGCGGTCGCGCAATCCTCTCCAGGCCGCCATGGTTGCTTCAATGCAGGCCAACCCGGCAACCAGGATCAGCAGCGCAGAAGATCCTGTTTCCACGATCATCCAGCCGGCAATCAGCGGGAATCCGAAGATCCCAACGAAATAGCTCAATGCGAAGAACTGCAAGGTTTGCGGTATCAGAGACGCTTCGGCGTCGTTGGCAGCCATGGCTGCAAGGATGGGGTAGCTGACGCCGTACCCGATACCGAAGAGAAAGGCGACCAGAAGATAAAGCAGATCATCGTCGCCGGTGCCAAGAAACAGGATGACGGAGGCGAACATCACATACTGCAAGGCTGCAATGGTCAGGTAAGGACTGTTTCCGCCCTTGAAACGTGCCAGTGCAAGGCGAAATACGACAACTGTCACCGTGTAGGCTAGAAAGTAGTCCGCATAGTCAAGGCTGCGCTCGTCGGCGAAAACCGTCTGGAAATTGTTCATGCCGGCAAAAACGCTCGCCCCCAGGCAGACCATCACGACGGGAAGCCGCGCCGGTGAACGCATGATTGCCGCAACAGCGCTCAATGACAGGCTGGAGCGTGCTTCGTTGCCCGCCGCTTGTGAATGCCGGTGAACGGGGGCGACCAGGGCGAAAAACATCAGCGCGGCAATCAGGCACAAGGCTCCTGTCAGGAAAAACGCGTCGTTGACCGTAAAAGAGGCGTTTTCCAGCACGGATGCAAGCACCGGTGACAAGCCAAAGCCGGCCATCACCGCGACCGAAAGAAGGGCGAAGAAACGCACACGTTCTTCACTGAGTACAAGGCGTGTCAGCACAATGGGGGCGAGGGCGTAGGTCAGACCCCAGCCGGCCCCGAGTGCGACGCTGGCCAGAACAAGCAGAGCGCCGACACTTTCTGCCAGTCCATATGAGGTGAGGGAAACGGCTATGAGCACGCAGGCGATACCCAGCGTGCGCACGCGGCCAAACCGGTCAGAAAGATGTCCTGCGTAGTAGACTGTCAGCAAGGTGGATATTGCCGTGATGAACAGCATGAGCCCGACCACCTTTTCGTCGGCAGAAAGCCCTTCGAACAATCGCGGCAGCATGAACGTAAGTCCGTAGGCTCCGGCTTGCAGAAAGTTGGCAAGGTAGAAGAGGATCAACGTGGTTGAACGCGACATGCATGAGTTCCTTCGACAGGGCTGGTTTCCGCCCTTGTGATCAGTCAGCTACGCTTGTCACGATTTTGGTCTTATATTAATGTCCAAAAATTGAAAAACTGACCATGCCAAAATATGAAGTTCACATCCTGGCTGGCATTCTCGATCGATCGCACCTCAAAGACACCGATTTTTGAGCAGATCTGTGAGTTCATTCGCAAACAGGCAATCTCAGGCGAGTTGTCAGAAGGAACCAGATTGCCACCGACCAGGGTTTTTGCGACCGAACTCGGGGTCTCCCGGTCCACGGTGATTACCGCTTATGAGCAGCTTGAGGCAGAAGGGTATCTGCAAGGACTTCGAGGGTCCGGCTATACGGTTTGCGCCATGGGCCAGGTTGAGTTGCAAGGGCACGGTGACCGTAGACAGGCTGCAAACTCCGAATTGCAGGTCGAACCTGCGAAGCCTTTTGAAATCAGTCAGGCGGATCTGCGGCTGTTTCCGCACCGGCAATGGGCCAAAACCGTCAAGCGGGTCTGCCAGACCATCCACTCCTCAATGCTCGCCGGCGGATCGCCATTTGGTTCTTTCGAACTTCGAGAAGCGATAGCGGACCATGTTTCGGAATGGAGGGGGATTGATGCTTCACCGCATCAGATCATCGTAACTGCCGGCTCTACGGACGCTCTGGAGACATGTATTCGTGCATTGTGTGAAGCAGGAGAAGCAATCGGGTTGGAAGAGCCGGGATATCTTCCTGTTCGTCGTTTTGCCGAAGATTACGGGCTTGCGGCTTGCTTCCTGAATATCGACGCAAACGGTGCGGAACTTCCCGACCTTGGTGCCGAGCCCCGGCTTGTCGTCCTGACGCCATCACAGCAATTTCCCTTAGGAGGTGCCATGGCGCCAAGCCGTCGGCTGGAGTTCATCCAATGGGCAGAAGGAAACAATGCCTGGGTCGTCGAAGACGACTATGACAGCGAGTTTCGGTATTCAGGTCGTCCGATCCCGGCAATGGCGGGTTTCGATCGCCTGAAACGAACCATTTACATAGGCAGCTTTTCAAAAACCTTTTCGAATTCGCTGCGCCTCGGCTACATGATTGCACCGGAAAGACTGGTGGAGACATTCCATTCGACCATGAAGCAAACCGGTGTCAAAGCCAGTTACATGCCTCAACCCGCATTGGCGGAGTTCATGAAGTCCGGTGAGTTCCATCGGCACTTACGTCGGGTTCGACGCACTTACGGGGAGCGGCGGAGGTTCCTGTTGAACAGGCTTGAACGTGATTTTTCGGAATTCGGAACCTTCAGGGACCATCAGGCAGGCATGCAGGTTGTGCTGCATTTGAACAGCCGGTTTGAGGATTTTCGTGTTGCCCGGCGTGCGGCGGAGCGAGGCATGTCGGTGCAGCCCCTGTCGCATTATTCGCACGGGAACGCGCGACACAACGGGCTGATTTTGGGATTTTGTGGAAGCACGGAAGATGAACTGGGACAGGCGCTGGATCTGCTGCTGTCCTGTTTTGTGGATTTTCAGAGCGATAATCGAAAACCAGATCAAATGTCTCTCGGAACTTAGTTCATCCGGAACCGCATCCGCGGGTTTCTACTTTCTCGGCAAAGCTCCGTAGAGAAAAATTCTGACAACTTCCCGCACATGCTTTTTCCGTAAATCCGGGGTCATGCCGCTATCGCCGGTCATAAGTGCGCGGGTCTGATAATCCCCTTTCAGCATTTCGATGAACATCCTCGCAGCGGTGTCGGTGTCCTGCAGGTCGAGGTCTCCGCGCCTGACACGCTGGTCGAGATAGGTCTTGAACTTCTCATAAAGAACCGCCGGCCCTGCCTTGTACGCAGCCTTGCCCAAATCCTGTCGCTCTGTGGCGACTGCAATGAACTGGCGCATCGTGGTGACGACAATCGGGCTCAACATGTTTTTGAGAAACGTCTCCCCCATTCTTTCAAGCTCGGACTGAATGTTGTCGGTGAAGTCGATTTCCCCGGGCACCAGGCTTTCGGTGACAATAGTCGAAATCAGGTCGTGCATGACCGCATCGAACAGTCCCTGCTTGTCCTTGAAAAAATCGTAGATGTCACGCCTGGAGCCGCCGGTCTGAGAAAGGATCGCTTCCAGCGACGTTTTTGCGTAACCGCGCTCGGAAAAGAGTCTCTTTGCAACATCAATGATTTGCTGCCGTCTTTCCTCAGGTGCGCGCCGTTGGGATGCTGCCATTTCAGACTTCCGCTTCCGAATGGATATTGACTTGGTACTAGTCAGTACCATATAGGGAGTCAAGTTGGTACTGTTCAGTACCATCTGTAGACAGGCAAGACACTCATGAAGCGTATCGTTCCAGTTTTCTCGATTTTGACGGCCGTTTTGATATCTGGCTGCAACCCGGCATCAGATGCTTCGACCAGATCTAACGAAGCTCCAGTTCGCGCTGTCAAAACGGTGACGGCGCAAGCTGCATCCGCTTACAGGCTGCGTGCCTATCCGGCAGTGCTCGAGCCACGTCAGATCACGCCGCTGGCATTCGAGGTTGGAGGTCGCGTCGGGCTGGTGGATCTGCAGATCGGACAGATGGTGTCCGAAGGTGACAGGCTGATGGCTATTGAGCCGAAGGACTATGAGCTTCAATTTCAGCAAGCGGTCGCGGCCCTGCAGGAAGCCAGGAGCACACTGGAAAATGCGCAAAGAGATGTGAAGCGCCGCCGCCGTCTTTTTGAAAGAGGGGTGGTTTCGCAGGCAAGCCTGGATGAAGCGGAGACAGATTTGACACTCGCCGTTGCACGGGTTGAGCAGGCGGTCAAATCCAAGGAGCTGATTGAAGAAAGTCTTGGAGATACGAAGCTTACGGCGCCCTTTGATGGCTTCATCAACACTATCGAGATTGAAAGCTATCAATCCGTTCAATCCGGAACGACTGCGTTGACGCTTTATCGAGATGACGGTCTTCAGGCGGAAATCCTGGTGAACCTGGACGTCGTGCAGAACTTGTCGGTCGATCAGCAGGTGAAAGTCGCCGTGTCAGGGCGTCCCGATATCCAGTTGTCCGGCAAGATCACGGAGATTGCCCATAGGGCCCCCTCCGTTTCCGCCTTTCCTGTAATTGTCACGATCGAGGAAGCTGAACCCTTCCTGAGATCTGGAGTTTCGGTCGAAATCAAAGTTGAGGTTCCGATCATCGAAGCAGGCAACGCGATCGCATTGCCGCTTTCCTCGCTTGTGACCCATTTGGAAGCGGAACTGGGTGTTGCTTCAACCGACAATCAGCACCGAACGGGCAAGGTATTCGTGTTCGAAGCCGACACGGAAACACTTGCTTTGCGGTCAGTTGTCATCAGCGGCATGAATGACTTCGAAATGGTGGTTGTCGAAGGCATCAGCCCTGGGGACCAGATCGTCACAGCGGGAGTTCCGTTTCTCCAACCCGGACAACGGGTCACGCAATGGAAATCCGTTGGTGTTGGAGGACAATCATGAGCACGTTGACCGAACTCGGCATCCGGCACACGCGCGTTACGATCTTCGTCATGTTGCTGATCCTGATCGCGGGAATCGCGACATATGTCGGATTCCCGAAAAGAGAGGATCCCGAAGTTACGGTTCGAACCGCAATTGTCTCGGCAATCAATCCGGGCCTATCCCTGTTTCAGCTTGAAGAGCTGGTGGCGCGACCGTTGGAGGAAGCCGCACGGGCAATCAACGGGGTCGATGAGGTGCGCACGCAATTGATCAGCGGAGCGGCAATCCTGGAAATCGATATCGAGACTGCTGTTCCCGAAGGCGAGGTCGAGGATGTTTTCGACGACATCCGCGACGACATGAAGGACCTCGCAGGCGAGATGCCGGCGGACACTCTGGGGCCGATCGTGAACACCGACTTTGGAGACGTGGCGATTGCGACCATTGCAGTGACGGGAGATGGGTTCAGCTTGCGCGAACTGGAACAGGCAACGGAGGCATTGAGAGACCGGCTTTACGCGGTCGAGGCAATTTCCGCAGTCACTCTTTATGGCGCGCAGGATGAGGTTATCTGGCTTGACGTCGACCGGAGCCGCCTTGCATCCATGGGCATTGCGCTTCAGCCGATCATCAATGCCCTGCAGAACCAGAATGTCAGGCTGCCCTCGGGATCGTTTCAATCCGACGGTACGCGAATTTCCCTGGAGACGACTGGGGATTATTCCCGCCTAGAAGATATAGAAAACACGCTTGTGGAGGTGTCTGGAGCCGGGCTTCTGCGGCTTGGCGATCTCGTGAATGTTCGGCGCGGTTATGCCGATCCCGTCGAGCGGCCGGTTTACTTCGACGGCAAACCGGCAGTCCTTGCAGCGGTTGAAATGCACGCGGGTGAAGACATCCTCGCCATCGGTGAACAGCTCAAGGATCTGGTTGCCCGGTTCAATGCCGAGCAGCCCTGGGGCATTGAAGCAGAATTTTCCACTTATCAGCCGGAAGTCGTCGATGAATCGGTCAGCAATGCCATGTCGAACATGCTGCAGACATTCCTTGTGGTCCTGCTGGTCATGTTCGCATTTCTGGGGCCGCGGCAGGCTCTGGTCATTTCTTCTATCGTGCCGATTGCCGTCGCCTTTTCATTTGCGTTGATGCCGGTTCTCGGCGTCGAGTTGCAGCAGGTATCCGTTGCCGCGATCATCATTTCTTTGGGCATGCTCGTCGATAACGGCGTTGTCATTATCGAGGACATGGACAGGCGAATTCGCCAGGGTGTCGAGCGCCACGAGGCGGCCATCGCCGCCGGATCACAGTATACCGGTCCGCTTCTCATTGCCTCGGTTACCACCGTTGCCGCCTTTCTTCCTCTGTTCATGGTCGATGGCACAGAAGGGCAATACGGCTATTCCTTGGGTGCGGTCGTGGCTTTGATGCTGACCGGGTCGTTCATTGCGGCGGTCTATCTGCTGCCGACGCTCGCGGTCTGGTTCCTCCCTTCACCCGGAGCTGCGCAGAAAAGTGGCGTTTTCGACTGGTTGGCGGGTGGATATGCCAGGGTCATTTCATGGGGCATGAAAGCTCCATGGATTGTGCTTTTGCTGGTCCTTCTTGTCGGGGCGGGATCTATGAGCCAGATGCCAAATGTCCGGCAGCAGCTGTTTCCCTTGAGCGAACGCGCGCAGTTCCTCGTGTACCTGGACCTTCCCAAAGGCAGTGATATTTCGTCCACCCGATCTGAAGCGCTGCGACTGAGCGAATGGTTGAGCGACGAAAGCATCAATCCAGAAGTTATGAATGTCACGACGTTCGTCGGGTTCGGAGGTCCAAGGTTCGTGTTGACGCTTGATCCGGCGGATATTGATCCAGCTTCCGCCTTTCTGGTGGTCAATACCACCGATTACCGGTCTTCTGCCGATGTGGTTGGCCGGGCTGAACAGGAACTGGCATCCTCGTTTCCCAATGCGCGCGCCCGGTTGAAAAGACTGGCTATGGCCGGGCGTGAGCCGGGTATCGAAATCGAGGTTTCCGGTCCTGATGCCGACCGGTTGCTTGCCGCAGCTTACCGGATCGAGCGTGAGATGAAAGCTGCGCCCGGATTGGTCGAGAACCAGGGCGACTGGGGCAATCGAGAAGTGCGGGGCGAAGTGCAGGTCGCGCAGGAGCGCGCACGTGAATACAATCTCACCTCCAAAGAAATTTCAGACGCGCTTGAAGGTTTTTTCGATGGCCGGCAGGTGTCGGTCTTCCGGGAAGACGACAGGCAAGTGCCGATTGTCATTCGGGGGCAGGCGGATGCGAGGGACAGTTTTGAAGATCTCTCGAATGTCGTGCTTGCCACAGGAAACGGCATGGTTTCGCTTGATCATGTTGCTAGCATGCGGCCCGAGCTGGAGTTCTATTCGATCCGCCGGATCGATCAGCGGCGCACGGTGACTGTAAAGGTCGTTTCAACGGACCTTACCGCATACGAGCTCGTGGACTTTATCCAGCCGACTCTGGACATGCTGCTGGAAGAACTGGGCGCAGCATACAAAATCGAAATCGGCGGAGAGGTGGAACAGGCGGGCGATGTCAGGGAAAAACTGGGTGGGGGTTTTCCTGCTGCTCTCACTGTCATGCTGTTTGCCCTCATCATCCAATTCAACTCGTTTCGGAGAGTAGGCATTACCTTCCTGTGCATTCCGCTTGTGGTGTTCGGAGTGCCGTTGTCCCTGACACTGTTCAATCAACCCATGAGTTTCTTCGGAACCCTCGGAATGATCGCGCTGTCCGGTATCATCATCAACAATGCGATTGTGATGATCGATCAGATCGACATCGAACGGCGGTCCTTTTCACTCGATGAGGCAATCGTTGAGGGTTGCCGCAAGAGAATGAGACCGATCCTGCTGACATCGATGACAACGGTCCTCGGTCTCATTCCGATGGCTTATGCAGGCGGTGCATTGTGGGAACCCATGGCAACGCTCATGGCAGGAGGCCTCGGACTGGCGTCCGTCCTCACCCTGTTCTACGTGCCAGCGCTCTACAGGATAGCATTTTCCAGTTCCTGGTTCCGGCAAGAGGAAAAACACAAAGGAGGTCTTCCCGCATGAACAAGCTCTTCGAAGGTAAAACGGGCCTCATCCTTGGTGTCGCCAACAAACATTTGCTCTGTTGCGGCATTGCCAACGCCCTTTGCGCATCGGGTGCCGAGCTCATATTGGGTTACGCCAACGACACAGTCGGCAAGCATGTTCGAGAACTTGCTGAAGATTTGGGCGCGACATGTTTGGAATGTGATGTGTCTTCAGACGAGAGCCTGGACCGGTTTTTTGCTCAGGTGTCGATAAATCTCAACGGTCGGCCGCTGGATTTTGTGGTTCACCGCGTTTCCTGTTCCGATAAACGCGAACTTGACGGACCTTTTCTCGACACGTCGAGGTTCGACTTTCAGTTGGTTTTTGATGTGTCTGTCTACAGTCTGACTGCCTTGTGCCAGCGCGCAGCCCTGTTGATGACCAATGGTGGATCGATATTGACTCTGACCAATCTCGGCGACGAGAGGGTCACTCCGAACCACGGTGTCACAGGTGTGGCCGAGGCTGCACTGGAGGCCTCGGTCAGGTATCTGGCTCATGACCTCGGTCCGGCGGGCATCACGGTCAATGCGATTTCGGCCGGTCCGAACAAGACTGCCGCGGCACCGGGTGTTTCCGGACTAGGTTCCCTGATCAATTGGAATGCGATGAATGCGCCTTTGCGGCGAAATCGCACGATTGAAGAAATCGGCGATGCAGCCTTGTTCTGCCTCAGTAAACTTGGGCGCTGTATGACTGGAGAAGTGCTGCATATCGACAGTGGTTTTCCCACCACCGGCATTGTCGCGCGGGCTAACAAGGCGGCCAACGAACAGACAATGGCGTGAGCTGCGAGAGCCATTCCACAAACCCTGCCTGCGGTATGTATCCTATCGTTGCCTTGAGAAATCCCTGAGATAGACCATCAGGGCCTGGGATTTCTCAATGGCCTTGTCGCTCAGGCCTTGAATGAGAGCGTCGAGCAGGTCCGAATAGACTTCCCGGCAAAAGGCCTGATCTGTGTCTTCGGCAAAGTGAAACCAGAAGCGACGCGACAGGCCCTGGGTGGACTTGAGGGTGAAGTGCAGGAATTCGTTTTTGGAAGCATCGGCCGTCGCCAGATGGATTTCCCTGAGCAGCTCCATGAAACCTCGCCGGTCGTCATCGGGCAGCGGCTTCAGCTGGGCCAGGATCTGCTCGAAGCGGGCCCTGTCCGCAGGGGTCTGGTACTCGCAAGCTTTCTGGATACACAGGCGTTCGATAGGTTCGCGAAGCTCCAGAAGCTTCAGCATGGTCAGCGGGTTTATCTCGGGAATGACAACTCCGGCGCGGGTTAGCCGGACAAGATTTTCACTCGACAGCTTTACCAGGGCTTCACGCACCGGCGTGCGGCCCATGTCCAGGATTTCTGCAAGATCCGCTTCTGAATAGACAGCGCCGGGGGCGAGTTCGCAATTGACGATTGCCAGTTCGATGATGTCATGAGCCTGTTCGGCCTTGGTTTTTTTTGTCACCGAAGTGAGATTCATATGTCCTGCCTTACGCGCTGGAATACGGTCGGGTCGATAGAGACCCCAAGGCCAGCGCCGGTCGGGACTTCCATCATGCCGTCTTTATCCAACGGGGTGAGGCCGGTGGCAAGCTTTTGGCGCAGCACGGATGAACTGGTGGAATATTCCACCAGGCTGGCTTCGCGGCGGGTGGCGAGGAACTGAAGGTTTGTCGCCACCGTTATGCTGGTGTTGTAGCCGTGCGGAACGATCCGTGCGCCTTTTGCCTCCAGCATTTGCCCAAGACGGCGTGCCTCCGTCAGACCTCCGAACATTGTGAGGTCCGGCTGTGCGATGTCGAAAGCGTCAGCCGCCAGATATCGCTCGAACTCCCTGCAGGTTGTCAGCCCCAGATCACCGATACCCACGGGGATGCGGGTCAGTTGCCTGAGGGAGACATGGCTGTTCAGGTCGTTCAGCGGGAAGGGTGCTTCGATCCACTTGAAATCCAGCTCTTCAAGGAGGGGCAAGATGGGACACAGCTGGTCCAGTGTTGTCCATTCAAGCGCGACATCCAGCATCAGCGAAATTTCCGGCCCGATGACAGCACGCAGGAAACGCAGGTTCCGTTCCAGCAGATCCCGATTGTTCCACCAGGGGGCGACGCAGATTTTCAGCCTTCTGAAGCCTTGTGACAGGAAAGCTTTTGTCTGTATCTCGATGCCTTCCTGCGTTTCGGCAAGGGGGTAGATCGTTGCATAGGCAGGCAGGCGATCATGGTGCTTTTCGCCCAGACAGGCCCAGACAGGGGCTCCGAGACCCTGGGCAAACAGATCCCACAGCGCAATGTCGAGCGCGGACATTGCGTGGATCACCGTGCCATGCCGCCCATGCCACTGGGTTGCCTCGAACATGTCGTCCCACAAGCGCGATGGGTCATCCAGTGTCTGGCCGATGAGAACACCGGCAAGTCCACGCGACAGATGGTTATAGTCCGGCATTTCGATTGCGGCCTTCACCAGCGCCGGTGGCGCGTCGCTTTCACCAATGCCTACCAGGCCAGTGTCGCTTTCCACTTCGACCAGGACATTCTGATAAGACCCTTCAAAGCGATGATCACCCGCCCGCGGGTCGCGCAGGACATGTGCTCGCACAGCTGCGATTTTCATCGCCTAAACCTTGAAGGTACGGCTGTCGTAAATGAAAGGAGCAAGTGCGTCCCAGTCCATTTCGATGCCAAGTCCCGGCAAACCTGATGGGTGGACGTACCCTTCCGCATCCGGGCGGATCACCTGCTTTGCGCCAAACTCGTATTTCTCGTAAGGTGCGGCCTGCTCGAAATAGTCGCAATTATCGTGCGCCAGCATCAGGTGCAGGTTTGCAGCCTGCGTCAGCGTATAGCCCCAGCTTTGAACCTCGCACTTCGTGCCATGTGCGCGCGTCATGGCCATGCCGGCGTTGGCTCCGGTGAAACCACCCATTCCCGTCACGTCGAAGCGGGATCGGTCCCATGCCCCCATGGACAGGGCCAGGTCTATGAGTTGCAAATTCGGCAAGGAATTGCCGCCGCAGATCACGTCGACATCAAGCGTGTCCGCCAGTCGCTTGTAGCCACGAAGATCGCTGTCGGGGATCGGCGCCTCGAAGAATTCCCAACCGGCCTTGTCCAGCAGGCGCCCCATGCGCAGGGCCTGTTCGACGGTGTAATTGGCATCCGTGTCCAGGCTCCAGCCGATCGATATACCGTCGAATTCCGCTTGCAGGCGGGTGACGAGGCAATAGTCGTCCTCGAAGCGGCAATATGGATGCACCTTGATGGCGGTGAAACCTTGCGCCAGCATCTCCTTGCAATAAGCGACATAGGCGTCGTCGTCCGGCAGAAGCGGGCTGGAAGCGTAGGCGCGGATTTTGCCGCGTGCGGCACCCAGCAGCTGGTACACAGGTAGCCCGAGCAGCTTGCCCTTGGCATCGTGAAGGGCAATGTCGAACAGTGATGTCGCCAGGTGCGCCAGAGGAACGTAGCGTGCACGCATATCCGCATAGATCTGCGGAATGTTCATCACGTCTTTGCCCAGAACGAATGGGGCCATCAGACAGGCCGCGTGAAATCCGGTGCGGTCGAACTCGTGCTCGGTATAGGCCGTCAGACCCGCGATGCCTTCTGTGCCATCGGAAAGGGTCAGCCGCGCTATCAGCAGGGCCTCATACATTTCACCCAGCATCGCCGACCAGGTGACCCGTTCCACGTCCGGTCCGACGGCCAAAAGCTCGATCTGTTTCACGCAGTTTGCCATGATCTTACTCCCAATCCTGGCGAGGGCATTTTTTAGGAACACGCGGTCAATGGGCTTCGTGCTCCTAAAAAGTGCTCTACCTACGCAAAAGGGGCGGGGATGCGCTGTCGCACCTCCGCCCCCATTGAGACTTATTGCGACTGGTCTTCCCTGATGAACTTCACGGTGGTGATCATCATGAAGATCAGGATGAGCATGACCGGCAGTCCGACGAGGACAGAAGCGGTCTGCATGGTCTTCAAACCACCCAGGAAGAGCAGGGTCAGTGGCAGGATTGCAATTGCACCGCACCAGAACAGGCGGTTGCCGCGGTTAGGTTCCTGGCCTTCGTCCAGTTCCTTGGTCGACGCGCAGGCCATGACATAGGCCGCGGAGTCGAAGGTCGTGGCCAGCAGCACGATGCCGGAGATTGCGACGGCAACCAGGACCAGCTTGGCCATCGGCAGCGTCTTGAACATCTCGATGATGGCAGGTGCAACTCCGTCATTGTTGACCAGGTCCACCATCTGCAGAGTGCCTTGCATTTCCAGGCTGATGCCGTAGCCACCCAGAACCAGGTAGAAGAGGGTGCAACCGGCGCTGCCGAAGACAAGCATGCCGACCACGATTTCGCGAATGGTACGACCCATGGAAATGCGGGTGACGAACATGCCCATGAACGGCGCGTAGGCAACCCACCATGCCCAGTAGAACACCGTCCAGGCCTGCGGGAAGCCGGATTTGTTGATGCTGTCGGTCCAGGTTGACATCTTGATGTAGTTGTCGACGGTGTAGCCGATAGCATCGAGGCCGAGGCCCAGAATGAAGCCGGACGGGCCAACGACGAAGATATAGACCACGATCGCCAGCGAGATCAGCGTGCCGGCATAGGACAGGCGCTTGATGCCCTGGTCAAGACCCAGGCCGGAGGACGCGGTAAAGACCGCGGTACAGCTCAGGATGATGAAGACGTCCAGATAAGTGGACGGTTCGATCCCCAGAACGGAAGCAACCGCGCCACCGATCATCGGCGTGCCGAGGCCGAGCGATGTTGCCGCCGCTCCCAGAATGCCGAAGATAAACAGGTAGTTGATGATCGAGCCGACCGGACCGTCAACAAGATCGCCCAAAGCACCACGGCAGCTTTCAGACACATTGTAGATGTGCTTCTTGCGGACGTAGTAAATGTAGCTCATGGCAATGGCCGGCACACAATAGAGCGCCCAGGCGGTCGGCCCCCAGTGGAAGATGCCGTAGCCCTGGGCCACGGTAAACATTTCGGGGGTCTTGGGTTCGATCCCGAACGGTGTCCAGGCATAGTGATACGCCCATTCGGTGCCTCCCCACAGGACCAGGCCAGAGGCAATGCCGGCCAGGAACACCATGGCACCCCAGGCAGACCAGGTGAACTCCGGCGCCTGATCGGCAGCTCCCATCCTGATCTTGCCCGCATCGGATGCGGCCAGAACGATCAGGAAGATCAAAGCGGTGAAGCCGATGCCCAGAAAGGCAAAGTCGAATGTATTGGTCATCCACTCGAAGATCCCGCTGATGCTGGTCTTCGATCCGTCCGGGAACACGATCAGCATCATCGCGATGGCTGCAATGATGGTGATGGAAATTCCCAGTGTGCGGGTGTCGGTCACAACCCCGCGCGTTTCAGCTTGAACTGACATGCTCCTCCCTTTCCCTGTTCAGTTGCGCATCAGCTGCGCGATCTCGTCTCCCGAGATCTCTTGGAACGTGTTGCTTTCCTTGATGGACAAGTCGGCTGCGATGGCCGCTGCCCGGCCATATTCAAAGCACTGCGCCGTCACCCGGGCTGATGCCAGGGCTTCATGTTCGGCTGCCAGGCATCTTCCGGCGACGATGACGTTCGAGCCCTCCTTGGGCACAAGCGTGCCGAACGGAACGTCGTAATAATCGTCGACCAGCCACTCGGTTTTCGGTTTCGCTCCATAGTGAAGCTCAATCGGCCAGCTGGACCGCGCGATGCTGTCGGACGCCTTTGCCTTGCCGGTGACATCCTCATTCATGAGGCGCTTGAGACCGTCGATCGAACGGGTCTGGCGCACGCCGACTTCGGCGCCGTAGTCAATGAAGTAGGCGTCCTCGCAGCCTGGAATTTCCTCCCGGAGAAATTCGAAGAAGGCCTTTGCCTGATAAATCGAGAACTGTTCGGCTTCGGAGTGGTCGATCGGATTGGTGACATCCAGGGCACGTCCGTCAAAACCGGTGATCTTGGTGCCGTTGACGAGGACTTCGCCGGGATTGACGGTCGGGAACAGCCAGACTTTCTTGCGCACCAGTTCATCGCGCGCTTCCAGCTTTTCGACCACCTTGGGCGGACAGATGGTGTCCGCGCCCCAGTAGGCGTTGTAGGCGTCCAGATCCACGTTGCCGATTTTGAACATCATCGACGGATTCTGGATCACGCCGTTGTTGCCCTTGGTGGTGTGGAAGCCCGACTTGAAGACGATGTCGCCGTCGCCTGAAGCGTCGATGAAGCGTTTGGCGGAGACCTTGGTGAAACCCGACTTGGTGTTGAGAACAAGACCCGTGATGGTGTCACCGTCCTTTTCCACATCCATCATCTGGGTGTGGTAGAGCACGTCGACACCGGCCTGCCTCAGGAAGTCGGTCGCCACCTTCTTGTAGCTGGAGCAGTCGTGGGTCGCGACCCAGGTCTTGCCGTAGATCTGCGGATCCGTCAGTCCGCCGTCGTCATGCAGCGCCGAGCGGAAGCGTTCGGTGAAACCATTGATAATCTGCTCCGGCTTCGCGTTTCTGGCATGCGGATCTTCAACGGTCATGTAGAGACCGCAAATCGTGCCGGACATGCCTGACACCGCAGCGCCCCCGCAATAGGCAAGCCTTTCGATCAGCAGCACCTTGCGGCCTGCTTCCGCAGCGCAAGTTGCCGCGGCTATCCCGGCGGGCCCGCCTCCAAGCACAACAATGTCGAAGGTTCCCAGCACGGGAATGTCCGCGTAGCAATCGGGCGTCAGATTGATCTGAAACATGGTTCCTCCTAACTTGGGAAATGGTAAATACACTATCGGTCGACGATTTGTCGACCATTAATGTATTGAATCGGATAAGCGCGCGAAATTCTGCGATAACGAGCGCTGTAACCGGTTGGAATCACCAATGTTTCTGTGAGAAATTTTTTCCGCAATCCGCCACGGAAAACAGTGTATTTGGCCATCTAAAGTCCAGGGTTGGACGATTGACTTACTCTGGGTTGCCGCAAAAGAGAGCCGTCACTGGCCAGGGAAAAGGAGTGCGGATGCCACTGATCTTCGGAGCCAGCGGCCCGTTTCAATTTGAAGTGCAGGGAAGGCCAGAACCCTCCCGGGCAATCTGAAAGGTTGCTTAACCGGGCATGCGGTGTACGCGAGGGTAGTTGGCGAAATGAAACACAGTAAAAGTCAGAGATTGGTCTGCGCAAGCAGCGAAGTGTTCTGTAAGAACGAAATTCCGCTTGGTTGCTCTTTCTGTCAGAGGCCTGAAAGGCCCGGAACGTCACCGTACCACATGAACCGCGCATTTGGCGTGGCGGACGACGCGGGCCGCCGTGGATCCGAGGAACAGGTCCTGCATACCGGGCCGGTGGCTTGCAATGACGATGCAGTCGTTCTTCTGCGCTTCGGACACGTCGAGAATGGTGCGTGCGGAGTGTCCTTCCATGACAACGACACTTGCATTGCTCAAACCATCAACCAACGGACTGAGTTTTTCGATAATGGTTTTGCGCGCCGTCTCGAAGTGATCCTCCGGCAGGAGATCGCTGGCGTATTGAGGCAGGTGTTCGAGCACGTGCAACACGGTAATTGCGCCATCCTGTGTGCGCAGGGCTTTGGCAACCTCCAGAGCCTGGCGGGCGTCGCGCCCGGTTTCAAAGGAAACGGGCACCAGAACGTTTTTGTACATGACAGTTATCCGAAAAAGACCAGGCAGTCCGGAGCATCCTTCCTGCCGGAGCGGAGTGGTGGGGATTACAGCTGGGTGAACATCGTCTGGTACTTGTCACGCAGGATGTTCTTTTGAACCTTGCCCATTGTGTTGCGTGGCAGTTCATCAAGAAGAATGAGCTTGCGGGGATGTTTGAAGCGGGCCAAGGAAGTTTTGACGGCTTCCTGGATCTCTTCAAGATCAGGCTTTCTTCCCTTCTCGGGAACAATGAGACCAAGTACGGTTTCACCGAAGTCAGGGTGTGGTACGCCGACGACGGCGCTTTCCAGAACACCGGGCTGATCATCAAGAACAAGCTCGATTTCCTTCGGGTAGATATTATAGCCGCCTGAGATGATCAGGTCCTTGTTGCGCCCGACAATGTGAACATAACCATCCTGGTCTATCCGTCCCAGATCGCCGGTAATGAAGAAACCGTCGTCCCGCAACTCGGCCGCGGTCTTTTCGGGCATCTGCCAATATCCCTTGAAGACGTTCGGTCCACGCACCTCGATCTGTCCGACATCGCCCGCCGGCAGGCTAGCGCCGGTTTCCGGGTTGGTAATCTTGAGTTCGACACCAGGCAGCGGGAACCCGACGGTGCCGGCACGACGTTCGCCGTCATAAGGATTCGACGTGTTCATGTTGGTTTCGGTCATGCCATAGCGTTCGAGAATGCGGTGACCGGTCCGGTCCTCGAACTGAACATGGGTTTCAGCGAGCAGCGGAGCGGAGCCGGAGACGAAGAGACGCATGTGTGCGGTAAGGTCCCGGGTGAAACGGTGATCGTCCAGCAATCTGGTGTAAAAGGTCGGCACCCCCATCATGGCTGTCGCCTGTGGCAGTCGGGCAATGACTTCATCAGCGTCAAACTTAGGCAGGAAGATCATGCAGCCGCCCGCCGCAAGTGTGACGTTGGAAGCTACGAACAATCCGTGTGTGTGGAATATGGGCAGCGCGTGAAGCAGTACGTCGTCAGAAGTAAACCGCCATTCCTTTACCAGTGTTTGCGCGTTGGAAAGCAGGTTGTTCTGGGTCAGCATGGCTCCCTTGGAGCGGCCGGTGGTGCCGGAAGTGTATAGGAAGGCTGTTAGATCGTCCGCGCTGCGGTCAATGGTGGCGAAGGTTGTGGGCATTTGTTTCGCCTGATCCGTCAGGCTGCCACTTCCATCCGCATTGAGGGTTTCGATCCGGGCGCCGAGGTCTTCGGCGATTGGGGCAAGGTCCGGTTCGCTGCCTGCATCGCAGACAATCAGCGAGGCACCGCTGTTTTCGATGAAGTAGGACAGCTCATCGACGGTATAGGCGGTGTTGAGCGGCAGGAATACCAGACCGGCCTGGACGCAGGCTGCATAAAGTGCCAACGCCTGTGGCGATTTCTGAACCTGGGCCGCAACTCGGTCGCCGGGTTTCAGTCCATTGCGGGTCATCACATGCGCGATTTGGGCCGCGATGGTGAGGAAGTCTTCATGCGTGATGGCGCTGCCGTCCGGAAGGTGCAAGAACGGTGTCGACTTGCCGGCATGCTTGCCAAACAGGCTGTCGTAGAGCGGGTTAGCCATTGGAGCTACCTTTTCTGGTCTGCGAGAGAGCGGAGGATCTGGCGAGAAATCGCACCTGATCCGTGGCCACCACTTCTTGCGTGGTGGCAAAGTGTTCGTGGTTCTGAGCGACACGCGGCAGGTCGTAGAGGTAGTTGACCATTGTGCCGCTCGACTGGGCGCGGCCCTTGTCGGAAATGTCAGCGTCGGCATGAACGGCATGGACGATCGCGCCATTGCCAAGATGGAACCTGGCAACAGGATCGACCGGCAAACCCTTCGATGTCTTGGCGTTCAACAGATAGAAGGCGGCGTCCGCCTTTGTTTCGTTGGTGGCATTGCCGTCCTGGTCGTGACCTTCCTTTTTCAGCCAGCGTGTAAAGCCCGGTATGGGAGACAGCGTGACAAAGGTTTTCAGCCCCGGAAGTTCACCGGAAAGATCGGCTGCCACCTGTTTGATCAACGAGTTGCCGAACGAGATACTGGCAAGGCCGCTCTGGCAGTTGGAAATGGAATAAAACACTGCAGTGTCGGCGTCTTCGGCAGGCATTGCTGCGCGGTCTTCTGCCAGCAACGCCTGTACGGAGCCCGGGATGCCTTTGGTCAGGGCGACTTCAACAAAGATAAGCGGTTCGTCAGGCATCGACGGATGGAAAAAGGCGAAGCACCTGCGGTCGGTCGGTTCCAGCCGCCGGCGAAGATCATCCCAGCTGTCGATGGCATGCACTGCCTCGTAGGCGATGATTTTCTCCAGAATATGCGCCGGGCTCTCCCAGTTGATCGGCCTTAGCACCAGAAAACCGCGATTGAACCAGGAAGCGAACAGATGCCTCAAATCCAGATCCAGCGCTTCCAGTTCGGGTTCCTGATCACCTAGCCGCAGCAGGTCCGAACGCATTTTCACCAACGTGCCGGTTGCGCCCGGAACACGGTTCAGTCGCCGGAAGAGTTCCTGACGGCGAGGCTCGGCAGCGGACATGAAGTTCCGGTAGCTGGTCTTTGAAGGAGCCCTTTCATAAGCATCCAGTGCATCGCGAACCTTTGCCGGGTCGATGTTCAGCGCGGTGGCGATTTTGTGGAAGAACGAAATCTTGTCTTCATCTTCCAGCACATCGAACCCGGACAGGATCTCCTGCGCGATCGCAAGACCGGATGTCTCCCCTGCCGAGCCGACCAGGTCGCTGGCCAGCTCGTCAAGCGGTCGGTTCGCCTTTTTCCTGCGGAGAGGCTGCCGGTAGCGCCGCTCGAAAACGGTCGACAGCAGATCGGCGAGAAGTGTCATACCGCTCTCCCCATGATGACGTCAGGCAGCCAGGTTGCCAGTTCCGGGAACAGGCAGAGCAGAACAATTGCCAGTACCATGCAGCCGACGAAGGGCAGTGATCCGGTCAGGATGGTTTTCAGCGAAATGTCCGGCGCAATGCCGTTGATGACATAAAGGTTCAGGCCGACCGGCGGTGAAATCAGGCCGATTTCCATGTTGATGGTCAGCACGACGGCAAACCAGATCGGATCGAAACCCGCGGTGGTGATGATCGGCAGCAAAATAGGCGCCGCCATCAGGATCACCGCGACCGGCGGCAGGAAAAAGCCGGCAATCAGAAGGAAGATGTTGACGGCACCCATCAGGACCCAGCGATTGACATCCAGCGTGCCGATCCACTCTGCGATCGACTGGGTGATGAACAATGAACTGAGCATGTAGGAAAAGACACCGGCCGCAGCGATGATGAACAGGATCATCACCGATTCCTTGGTACTGTCCCGCAAGACGATCCAGATCGCACGCGGCTGCCAGAGCTTGTAGATGATGACCGCGATCAAAAGACAGAGCAGAGCACCAACCGCAGCGGTTTCCGAAGGGGTCGCGATGCCGCCATACATGGCGTAAAGGACACCGAGAATGATCGCCAGGAACGGCAGGACACGCGGCAGGATCTCGAACCGCTGTGTCCAGCTGTAGGAACCGGAGCTGAGCCGGGCACCGTCGCCCGAGCGCCACGTTGAATAGAGCGACCATGCCATGAAAAGGCCGACCAGCAGCAGGCCCGGAATGATACCTGCCAGAAACAGCCGGCCGATGGAGGTCTCGGTTGCGATGCCATAGACGATCATGGTGACCGAAGGCGGGATGAGGATACCAAGTGTACCGCCTGCGGCGATGGAACCGGCCGCAACGCCATCCGGGTAGCCGCGTTTGCGCATTTCCGGAATACCCATCTTGCCGATGGCAGCACAGGTTGCCGGCGAGGAGCCGGACATGGCGGCAAACAGAGCGCAGGCTCCAAGGTTGGAGACAACCAGGCCGCCGGGAACCCGAGTCAACCAGCGTTCCAATGCTTCATAAAGGTCCGCACCGGCTCGGGTGGAGGCTATGGAAGCTCCCATTATGATGAACATCGGTATCGATAGCAGCGCGAAATTGTCGAGTTTGCCGAACAGAATTTCCGGCATCAGCTCCAGAGAGCGCGGACCATCGAAAATGATCAGGAAACCGGCAGAAACGATCAGTAGACCGATCGCGACCGAAACACCGGAAAAGAGAACAAGGATTGTCGCGATTGCGACGATCGCGCCAAGGAGAAGGGGATCCATCTAGGTTACTCCAGGCCGAAGGGTTTGTCGGTGCCGGTAACAACCGCCACCAGATCGGCGATCAGCTGCAGCAGGAAAAGGCCGAAGCCAACAGGAATGGACAGGTAGGGGATCCACAGGCGCACGCCCCACACGGTGTCGGACCGCCAACCGCGTTCCCAGGCAAAGTGCCAGTACTCAAAGCCGTACCAGAGCATGATCGAAACGATGACGATGGACAGCACAGACGTCAGCATCGCCAGGAAGAACCTCGGGCGTGGGGCAAGCGAAAGCGGGATGAGGTCCACATTCACATGGCCACGCAGACGCTGGACATAAGGCAGACCGATCAAGGTTGCTGCAATTACCAGATAGATCACGGCTTCAGTCTGCCAGATCGTGGAACCGTTCAGGACGAAGCGAACAATGATCATCTGGCAGGTGATCGCGACGGCTGCGACAATCATCCCGGCCGAGCACCAGCCGGCCAGAGTTGAGAGGGCCGCGACGGCGCGAAGGAAGGGGTTGTCTCCCGTGCGAGCGACAACGGCGGAACTATGGCCGGCCATAACCGTCTCCCTGAAAGATTGGTTCAATTGAAAAAGGGTGGGGCAGCCTGTTGCTGCCCCGCTAGCCGCAAGTGACCAGCTTATTCGACAGCCAGGGCCTTATCGAGCAAGTCCTGTCCGTCCGGCACTTCCTCAACGAACTTTTTGTAGGAAGTTTCCATGGCGAGTTTGCGCCAGGCTTCAAAGTCTTCCGGGCTCATTTCGGCGATCTCGACACCGGCTTCGGCAAAAACGTTAGCGGACGCGGCGTCCTGTTTCTTGGCTTCTTCAAGGTAGTAGGCTTCGGCCTTTTCAGCGGCGGCCAAAAGCGCCTTCTGCTGATCTTCCGTCAGGCCTTCGAAGGTGGATTTGTTCATCAGCAGCGGCTGGTACATGAACCAAAGGGCAACGTCGCCTGCCGGCGTGTAACACTTCACCTGTTCGTAGATGCGATAGGATACGAACGACGAAGAGGACGTGTTCGCTGCCTGCAGAACGCCGGTCTGCATGGCGTTGTAGATTTCAGAGGAAGCCATGGAGGCGATGGAGGCTCCTGCTCCGGCAAGCATCTGTTCAAAGGATTTTCCGGCAGCGCGCGTCTGCAAACCCTTCACATCTTCCGGATTGGTGATGCACTTGTCCGTGCCTGCGAAACCGCCGGCGAGATACCCGTGAACCAGGACCATGACGTCGTCGTCAGCCATTTTTGCTTCAAGGGCTTCCATGAAGGGGGAGCCGCTGAGACGGGCGGCATGGTCATGGTTCTTCACCAGGCCGGGCATAAGGGTGAGGTTGTAAGCCGGCTGCTGACCACCAGCGTAGCTCAGTGGGAACACCGTCATGTCAAGCTGACCGCGGCTCAGCGGCTTGTATTGCTCACGCGGCTTGAACAGGGACTTGGAGCCGAAGATCTTGATGTTCAAATCGACATCGGCTGCGGCAACTTCGTCGGCAACGATCTGTGCGACCTGATGGCGAATATCCTTGTTGGACCATTGGTGAGACAGCCGCAATTCCGTGGCATTGGCGAAGGTGCCGGCACATGTGATGGCCAGGGCAGCCACCGCGCCTTTCAAAATGGATTTCATTATTTCCTCCCGAAGTCTCCGCCTCAGAAAGCCTGAGGGGAAAGTCCAGAGTAATGTGCTTTTGTTTTTCAAGTCAACATTCTTGTATACAAAAAGATCAAGATTGCGTTTCAGATCTGCTCCAGCTAAAAATGAAGGCATGGAACAACGTCGTGCAGACAACATTGCCGAAGCGCTCGAAGAGCAGATTTTCAGCGGCGTCTATATGAATGGCGACCGCCTGGATGAAGTGCGGCTCGCAGAGCAGTTCGGCGTTTCCAGAACGCCGCTTCGGGAAGCTTTTCAAAGGCTTGCGCTCTCTGGCCTGGTCGAGCTCATCCCACGCAGGGGAGCCTTTGTCCGCCAGCCGGGACCGATCGAACTGATGGAGATGTTCGAAGTCATGGCCGAGCTTGAGTCCGTGTGCGGGCGACTTGCCGCCATGCGGATTTCTGAAGAGGCTCTGGAGGATCTGCGCGATGCCAACGCAAAATGTCAGTCCGCCGTCGATGCTCAGGATCCTGACAAGTACTACGCGGAGAATGAACGGTTCCACAAAACCATTTACCTCCAATCAGGCAACGGTTTTCTGGCGCAGGAAGCGTCGAAGCTGCACAAGCGACTGAAGCCTTTCCGTCGTCAGCAGCTCAAGTTTCGCGGCCGTATGGCTCAGTCGATGGCCGAGCATGAAGCTATCGTGGATGCCTTGTCCCAAGGAGAGCCGGAGGCGGCCTCCAAGGCCCTTCGCGAGCATGTCGCTGTTCAGGGCGAAAAGTTTCATAACCTGATGGCCAGTTTGAAAACGGCCGCTGAATAGGCCTTCGCGCACCTTGCGGGATTGCGATTGTCTGCAGCCAAAAGGATTGTGCCTGCGGAACGAAATCGGTTCCGCAGGCGTTTTGGTTTAGTAGGTCTGTTTCAGGGCACTGTAGTCGCCGCGAAGCTGAACCCGGACGGTAATCTCCGAGCTGTCGCGGTTGCGCCAGAACCAGCCGTGGTTTCCGGTAAAGGCAGCGGTGATAACACCAGTCTCGCCGGTTGTTCCACGGCCCTTTTCGTAACTGATGTTCTTGCCACCACCGTCACCATGAAGATCGAAATTGACGCGGCCGGCATCGGTGCTCCATGAGAATTCCGCCATCGCGCCTTCTTCCATGACCAGTTTCCATTCGATGCCTTCTCCCGGCTGAAGCTTGAAACTGAAATCGTCTTTCCATGCCTCCTGTGCCTGGGCTGAGGAGACGAACAGGCCGAGCAGTCCCCCTAGGACATTCGACTGCTGGTCTCCGGCTTCGGAACGCAGGCGGTCCTGCTCGGCTTCCTCGGCAAGCTCGGTTTTGATCTCGCCCATCTCAGCCAGACCGATGACGCGGCCAATGCCTGTCGGGTCGATGTTGTATTCGGCCGGCATGACGATCGTAACCAGAATGACAAGCGCCGCCACAAGAGCGAGAATGGTGGAGCGGAGAAGCTGAGCCGAGCTCGGCAGCTCGTCCTGGTTCGGTTTTTGTGCGTTGTACATGATTTTGATCTTTCAGGTTCAGGAAGTAACGAAAAGGCCGGTGAGCTGGTAGCCCATGAGCAGGAAGCCCATGGACATCATCACGACGTTTGCTGTGTAGGCGTGACGCCAGAAGCTGTGTGTGCGTCGCCAGTAACCCATGGCGATCAGGATCGCGGCCAGGGCCAGAAGCTGGCCAACCTCGACACCGATGTTGAAGGCAAGCAGATTTGGGATCAGGCCTTCTTCAGCAATCTCGTAGTCAAGGATCTTGGTCGCGAGGCCGATACCGTGAATCAGGCCGAAGATCAGAGTTGCTGCCTTTGTGTTGGGCTGAAACCCGAACCAGCGCTGATAGGCTCCCAGATTGTCGAGCGCCTTGTAGACAACGGACAGGCCGATCAGCGTGTCGATAATGTAGGGATTGACGTTCCAGCCGTAATAGACCCCCAGCAACATGGTGGTCGAGTGGCCAATGGCGAACAGGCTGACATAGATAGCGACGTGCTGCATCCTGTAGAGAAAGAACACGACACCAAAGAGAAACAGGATGTGGTCGTATCCGGTGACCATGTGTTTGGCGCCCAGATACATGAAGGGGATGATCTTGACCCCCCAGATCTCCTGAATGTAACCGGCGTCTCCTGCCGTAACATTGTGAGCTTGCGCTAGCGTGGCACTCAGGCCAAGCGCAAGTGTGATCAGTGACAGGCGAACCACCTGGCGCAAGGCCAGCGTGCTCCACCCGTCCCGAAAGACGAGATTCATAACGTATTTCCAATTTGTTGAATTTTATTGCGGATGCCCTTGAGGGCTGGTCCGTCAGGCCCGGGGAGGCCGTTCCAACAGGTAAATACGCGCCGGTCCGCCGTCGGACGGCGTGATAAGCCAGTCATCCCGGCCGAAATGTGCCGCCGGTCCGCCTGCAAGACGGATCAGATCGACCGAATGATGATCATGATCCGCAACATCGTGCTGATGACCATGCATGGCCCACAGAATGTCGATTTCCTCTCCATGAGAGTGACCGTGATCTTCGATCATCTGCAGTTGATCCTGGACGGTTTCCAGGAATTTCGGCGCATGTGCAACGGTGGGCGATACAGTCCAGACGGCAATCGACAGGCACACCAGAGCGGCCAGCAGCCGTCTGCCAGGTGCGAAGTAGCGGCAGATGCGCCGTAGGCTTCCGCTCATATCCAGTCTGGTAAGATATTCTGTCATCAGAATCAGGCTGCCCAATCCAATCGGCTGGTTGCTAGTCGCCAAATATGGCCAAACGACGCCCGGCGGCAAGTCACGAACAGCTGATTTCCAACATGCAGACACGATGAGCCGCCCCGGAAAGTGTGACATTCAGGACTTGAACAGATCAAGGGCAGCGAAAAGCACGATGAAACTTCCGGCAAGACCGTCGAGGATGCGCGAGACCGTGTCTATGGCGGAGCCGCCGCGGGCCATCATGGAGACAAACAGTTTCCTGGCGGCTACCGTTAAAATAGCAACGGTACCGAGGGTGATTGCGATCCCTGCCAGCATGGAAGCCGCAAACATGAGGCCTGCTTCGGGGATGCCTCGTGACATCGCCAGCACCATGACAAAAAGTGTCAGCGGGCAGGGCACGAGACCAGCGGTTATGGCAACGCTCAATCCTTCGCGTTCGGAGTGCCGGGGGCGTTTTTTGAATGCCCGAAGCAGCAGCCAGAAACCAATTGCGATCAGCAGGGATCTGCTCAGTACTTCCAGATCGGGTGCCCGTCCGGCCTGGGTGAGAGAGCGTTCCATCAGCTGCGAAGCGAACAGTGCGATGAAAACGGCCATCAGCACATGAGTCGTTGCAAGCAGAGACGAAACGGCAAGTGCCCGCACGGCGCCATGGCGAGACCCCGCAAGATATGAAATCAGAATGGTTTTGCTGTGGCCGGGCGTCAGGGCATGAATTGCCCCGAACATAACACCCGCCAGGGTCATGCTCAAAAGGACGGTCCAGTCTCCCGATTGACCGAATTCGATCAGATATGCACGGACCGCGTCATTGATCCAGCGTTGCAAGGAGACCAGAAGATCCATTCAGAGCCGTCCGTCGGGCCAGGTCGCATGCAGGCTGTCGATGACGAATGGATGAGCATGACGTTTGCCTGTGGCGTTCGCCAGATGCGGATGATCGCGTGGCAGTTCCGGGTGTTCGTGGAAGAGAACCTTGTTGTCGCTCGCGGGCCAGAGCCTGGCGGCTGCGATGACACCGACAGCGGCAATTCCGGCAAGCGTGATCAGCGTGGTGGAGAGACTGGCGACACTGCCAAGCCAACCCGCAAGCGGATAAGTGATCAGCCAGCAACCATGTGACAGGGCAAACTGCGCGGCAAAGACCATGGGGCGGTCTTCCTGGTGGGCAGAATTACGCAGCAATCTGCCGGAAGGCACAAGCACTGCCGATGTTCCGAGACCCATCAGGAACCAGGTTCCCAGAAGCAAAGGCCAGAGTTCGGTCTTCGCAATGGAAACAACCAGAAGAGCAAAGCAAATCAGCCAGAACGGCAGGGAAGCTGAGGCGATCAGCATGACCGGGCGGTCGTTCAGATTGAACAGGAGCCTCGGCAGGGCGATGGCCATCACCATTGAACCTCCACCATAGGCCGCCATCGCCAGGGCCATGTCCGCATCGGTCAGGCCAAGATAGGATTTTACGATGACAATCGTGTTGACGATGACGATCGCGCCGGAAGCAGCTATCGTCAGATTCAGCGCCAACAATCCCCGAAGGCGCGGTGTTCGCAGATAGATCCGCATTCCGTTTATCGTTCGCTCGAAAGGCGAGACGGTTGCAAAGCCTTTCGGCGATGGCAGCGAGACTGAAACCACGAGAAGCGCGGACAGAATAAATCCCGCAACGGTGCCGCTGAAGAGCCAGTGAAATCCTATCAGGCCGATGAGTGCGGCGGCGATCATCGGACTCAGCAGGTTTTCAAGGTCATAGGCCATACGCGATAGGGATAGGGCGTTGGTGTAATCTTCCTCATCAGGCAAGATGTCAGGGATTGTTGCCTGGAAGACTGGTGTGAACGAAGCGGACGCCGATTGCAGCAACGCGATCAGAACGTAAATCTGCCAGACCGCATCGACAAACGGCAAGGCTATTGCCGTGCCGGCGCGTACGAGATCCAGGACAACAAGGTAGGTTCTGCGTGGAAAACGAGACGCAAATCCTGCGGCAACCGGCGATAGAGTGACGTAGACGATCATCTTGATCGCCAGGGCTGTACCAAGGACGGCGCCGGCGTCGGCTCCGGCAAGGTCGTAGGCAAGCAAAGCCAGTGCGACGGTCATCAGACCGGTCCCAAACAGGGCGATTACCTGGGCGGCGAAGAGATGCCGATAAGTGCGATGAGCGAGAACGGATAGCATAGAACGGTTGTTGCCTTGAGCAGAGGCTGACGGTGCTCCGTTTGATACCACCTCGCGTTATGTTCAGCCATAGAGGCAATCGGCCCTGCGGTGTTGTCGCGCACCTTTCAAACGTAAAAAGCGCCGCTTTTCCATACGACGCTTCAGTTTGTCGGTGGTTTTTTTGGAGGTCACATACCGTATTCCCGTGTCGGGTTGCGGTAGATGGTATGGTAGTGCCCCAGTCCGCTGGCGCTTTGACCCACATTCCCGCCAGTGGACAACAACTCGATGATCAGAGTTGGGCCTTGAATACGCATGTAGACCGGAGAATTGACGTCATTTCCTCCAGTCCAGGCAAAGCTTATCTGATCCAGTTCAGCTTCGATCTCGGCCATGCGAAGTACAGAATTTTCATCCGGCTGGATCGTTACCCACATTGCGATGGCCTTCAGAAGGAGGTTCTTCTGTTCGTCACTCATTCCGGTCGTGTTCAAACCGATAACTGGAGTTACGACGCCATCCTTGCCCGGGCCGGTGCGAATGTCATCCGGAACGGATCCGGCATCGGCCGATGCCTTTTGTTTGGCGTCCAGCGACGCAAACACGGCATGGCCTGCATGATGCATATCGACAACGGCTTCGTAGTCGATTGCGTTCAGGGTGAAGACCGCTGGTTCTGTGCCGACGAAGCTGGGTGACATGGTTTCAACCTTGCCACCGTCGATGGACAGGTTGAGGCCGAGATGGTGTCCGCCAAACTGCCAGCCCCAGGGGGTGTCGGCCGAGGGCATGCCGTAAAACGACAGCCAGTAGTTCTCCGGGTTCCACTTCAGACGTTTCGCCCGTTTATCCGTGCTCAGAAAAGCTTCGGCGGCCATAACATCCATAACCCGTCTGTAACCCTCTTCGCTCAGGGAAGATGCCAGGAACTCAAACAGCAGCTTTCGCTGCTTATCGGTGAGCTCTCCAACAGAAATACCGACCCGGTTGACGATGCCAGCGGGAAGGTTCGACCAATCGGAGCGTTCTTCTGCATCGAGGTCGAAGATGAACTGCGCTTTGGAGGTTTCGTCAAAACTGGCGAGAAAAGCGTTCGCGGCTTGGAGAGCCGCTGCTCCCCCTGCAGGTCCGTGTGGCAGCTTATAATCCGGAATCGGAACAAGTTGCGTGTGCTCATGAATCGGCGCCTGATGGGAGAGTGCCGGAACAGGTACAGCGGCCAAAGAAATCGCGATCAATGCGGCGAATATGGCTTGAGGTTGAACATGCATAGTCATTTTCAGCTTTCTCATTCGCGTCCGATCAAGCGTCGTGTTTTTGCTAAGTAGAGGCCAGTGAGTTTGGGGGTGGTGTGCTTGGAGTTGTTCCGGATGAACTGGTCACAAGCCAAACTTGTCGGTGAGAATATGACTGGACATACCGCCGTCGACTGTCAGATTCGCACCGCGCAGCCACTTGGCGTCGTCGGACAGAGCAAAGGCGACAATTGGTGCGATGTCCTGCGGTGTGCCAGGGCGATCCATGATCTTCATGTCCTCTTCGGCACGCTCACCAAGCGTTTCCAGAAAGTCCTTCAGAATCGGTGTTTCAACAGGTCCTGGGGAAACGGCATTCATGTTGATGTTGCGATTGCGCCAGGTCCAGCGATTTTGAAGCGTCCAGACAATCAAGGCCTGTTTGCTCAGAAAATAGGAGCGAGCTTCGGACGCGTTCAATCCCTCGGCAGCGCAGAATGTTGCAATATCGTCTTCAAGCCGAAGCGAAAGGGCGCGCTTCACCTGTGCCACTTCGCTTTCCCAGTCGAATCCGGCAAGGGATGCCAGATTCACAATCGATGCGCCGTCCGCCAGTTTCGGAATGAGGCCTTCCGTCAGATGGATGAGACCGGTCAGATTGACCCGGATCACCGTTTCAGCAGGGGCAGTCGGTGGAACACCGGCAATATTGGCGAGACCGTTTACCTCCTGCGGCAGAGCTTCGATCAGCTTGTCGATGGAGGCCGGATCGCCGATGTCTGCCTGATAGAAAGCATCCACCTGCGCTGCTTCGTTGCGATCAACGCCAATGACCGTTGCGCCTGCCTTCTTCAGGACACGCACGGTTTCCGCTCCGATCCCGGAAGCTGCTCCAGTCACGATATAGGTCTTGTGTGCATGCATATCCGCCTCCTGATCAGATCGGGTAGTGCTGACCGGGATCTTCGACGGTGATCCAGCGCACTTCCGTGAATTCATTCAGTCCATAAATGCCACCAAAGCGGCCATAGCCCGATGCCTTGACGCCGCCAAACGGAATGTGGGCTTCATCGCCAACAGTCGGGCCGTTGATATGGCAAATACCGCTCTGGATTCGATCAGCCAATTGCATGGCCCGGCGCGTGTCTCTGCTGAAAATTGCCGAAGACAGGCCGTATTGCGTGTCGTTGGCGATCTCGACCGCATGGTCCGCATCCCGTGCCCTGATCATGGCGGTGACAGGGCCGAAGCTTTCGGCGCTGTAGAGGTCCATCTCCGGAGTGACCCGGTCGACGATGCTGGCCGGCATGATGGTGCCGTCGTCCGGCGCACCTCCGCACAGGAGGTCGGCTCCCTTGGAAACAGCGTCATCGATCAGTTGGCTGACATGGTCGATGGTGTCGCGATCAACCACTGATCCCAGATCCACCTCTTCCGTTGGACGGCCGGGCACAAGTGCTTTGGCCCGTTCGGCAAAGGCTGCCGCGAATTCATCGGCGATCTCTTCGACGACGACGACTTTCTCGGTCGACATGCAGATCTGGCCCTGGTTCATGAACGCGCTGAAAATCGCTCCATCCACGGCCTTTGGAATGTCTGCGTCCTCCAGCACGATAAAGGGGGCCTTTCCGCCGAGTTCCAGCAGGCATGGCTTCAGATGTTCGGCGGCGCGTTTTGCAATGATCCTGCCGACCCTGGTGGAGCCGGTGAAGTTGATCCGCCGGGTGAGCGGATGGTCGACGAGCGCATTGACGACCTCAGGGGCATCGTCGGAGGTGTGTGTAAGAATGTTCAGGACGCCGGACGGCAAGCCGGCTTCAACCATGCAGTCGCCGATGAGACGATGCATCGCGGGGCATTTTTCAGATGCTTTCAGCACCACCGTGTTGCCGCAGGCGACTGCCATGGCAAAGGAACGAACGGCAAGAATGACCGGTGCGTTCCAGGGCGCCATTCCAACCAGAACGCCGACCGGGCGACGCTGGGCCATGGAGAAAGTGCCAGGCTTGTCGGATGGCAGAATCTCGCCCTTGATCTGGGTCACCATGGCAGCGGCATCACGCAGGATGTTGGCGGCCAGCTTGACGTTGAATCCTATCCAGGCTCGTGTGCCGCCGGTTTCGGACATGCCCGCTTCGATGAAACGACCGGCATTTGCGTCCAGAACGTCCGCTGCCCGGTTCAGGATCGCACGGCGCTCGGATGGAAGCGTTTTCGACCAGGTCTTGAAGGCCTGTGCACACGAAGCCACTGCCTTGTCGACATCCGCCTTGCGGGCGGCCGCTGCGCGCGTCGCCAGATCGCCGGTCATCGGGTTCAGGCGCTTGAAGGTTCCACCTTCCGCAGCGGATATGTTCTGGTTGTCGATGAGCAGTCCGGTTTCCATCGAAGCTTCCCTTCCGTGGGGTTCGTGTGAGCTAGGTTTCGTTGAAAAGTTCGGTGTAGACGAGTGTCTGATTGGCGTGTTCACGCATCATCGCCTCGGCTCTCTGGCTGTCGCGTTTGGAAATCGCATCGTGGATGAGACGATGCTGCATGTTGCCGAAGCGCAGACGCATCAGTTCCTGTTCGGCGTTCTCTTCCTTGAAGACTACCGAACCCAACTTGATCATGGGCAGTGTTTCCATGCGGTCGAATGCGAAGCTGACATAAGGGTTGCCGCACTGGCGCATGATCGTTTCGTGAAAGGTGATGTTGCCTTCCTGATAACGCTCAATCCTGGCATTCAGGCTCAGGTCGCCTGTCAGGGCCTCGTCCATTTCGTCGATGACATTGAGGAGCATGGCGTTGATCTCGGCCGACATGCCAGATTTTGCCAGTGTGGAGGCTCCGAGTCCTTCCAGCACGCCGCGCACCTCGTAGGCCCGCTTGATGTCGCCGAGATTGAATTCCTGGACGGTAAAGCCTCGGCCCTCACGTTTCTTGATGAGACCTTCGACTTCCAGTGCGCGCAGCGCAAGACGTGCAGGCGTGCGGGAGACGTCGAACATGTTGGCGACGCCAACTTCGCTGATCTTCTCTCCGGGTTTCAACCTGCCATCCATGATCATGCTGTGAAGCACTGTCACAAGCCGTTTGTCCGATTGAGCGTTTTCCATACCTGGGACCTGTCTGATGATTTTCGTATCCATTTTTAGCAGATCGCCATCCTTTCGAAGCACTCAATTATGTATCCATATTTTCGAAATAGCAGCATTTTTTTGGCTGATAAAGGATTTTTCTTGCCAATATCGAATAATTATGGATACAAAGTTGGAGATCATGATTGAGATGCTGATTTCTCTGACCAATTGGGAGGACCAGATGAAACGACGTAATTTCCTTGCACTTGCAGGTCTCTTGACCGCAGGCCTGTTGTCCACTTCGGCTCTGGCTGCGGATCCGATCAAGTTCGGTGTGGTTTCACATCTGACCGGGCCGCTGGCCGGTGGAGAAGCGGTAACGCACATACCGAACATCGAGTTGTGGGTGCAGCAGGTGAATGAACGGGGTGGTCTGTCCGTAGGCGGTGAAAAACGCCCGGTCGAGATTGTGACTTACGACGACAAGACCAATCCGGCGGAGCACATCAAGGCGGTTCAGCGGCTTGCGATCCAGGACAAGGTGGATTTCATGCTGTCGCCATATGGCACAGGGTTTAATCTGGCTGCCGCGCCGATCTATGCCAAATACAATTACCCCTTGATTGCAGTGAGCTCGATCACCGATGAGATCGAGGAACTTACTGAAAGATTCCCCAACATGTTTTTCACCTTGGGCAGCACGTCCGGGTTTGTAGACGGCGTGGTGTCCACGCTGACAAAGCTGCGCGAGCAGGGTGTCCTTGGCAACAAGGTTGCCATGGTCAACGTTGCAGACGCCTTTGGAATTGAGCTGGCCGACACAGCGCGGCCGAAGTTTGTCGAGGCAGGATTTGAAATTGTCTACGACAAGTCCTACCCGCTCGGAACACCGGATCTGTCTCCGGTGGTAAAAGGGGCGAAGGCGGCGTCTCCCGATGCATTTGTCGCCTGGTCCTATCCGCCGGATACATTTGCGCTTGCGGAGCAGGCCATCATCGAGGATCTCGATGTGGGAGCTTACTACTCCGCAGTGGCAACTGCCTTTCCGGCTTTCTCCAAGAAATTCGGCGGCAAGATTGAAGGTGTGCTTGGAGCGGGGGGCATCAATCCAGATACGCCTGCCATGCAGGAGTACCGGAATGCGCATGAGGAAGTGACCGGAAAGATCCCGGATTACTGGGCATCGGCAACCTATTACGCACAATTGCAGATCCTGGAACAGGCGATTGAAGGTGTCGGCGAGATCGATCAGGCTGCCGTGATCGATTACATCAAGGCGAATGAATTCGACACGGTGATCGGCCCTGTCAAATTCGATCAGCACAACAACTCGGATCGGTACTGGTCGGTTGGCCAATGGCGTGACGGTCAGTTCCGTGCGGTTGCCGATACCGGGATGGGCGACAGCGCCGACCCGGTCGCAAAAAAAGGCTGGAACTAAAGGTTCCCGAAGGGCCGGTAACAAAAACCGGCCCACCCAATTCCGAGAAAGGTAAAAGCACGATGGATATCGTGATCTCTGGCTTGTTGCTGGGGGGCTCCTACGCGCTCATCGCCATGGGGCTTAATCTGCAATACGGGGTCGCCCGCATCATGAACCTTGCCAATGGTGAGCTTCTGGTGCTTGGAGCTTTGGCCGCGTTCTGGGTCTTCACCACAACCGGCATGAGTCCGCTCGTGACGCTTTTTGCGGTCGCAATAGTGGGCTTTGCAGGCAGTTGGGCGGTTTACAGGATCTTTTTGGCACCACTGGTGCGCCGCTCCGCCAACCAGGGGCAGTTGGAGGTGGACTCGATCCTTGCCACCTTCGGCATGAGTTTCTTTCTGGTTGGCGTGATGGTGTCCATCCATTCGGAGTACTTCACCTACTCGTTTCTCGCCTCGCCGGTTGCTCTTCTGGGCACCACGGTTGCCCTGAACCGGCTGGTCGCATTCTGTTTTGCCGTTCTGATCGGTGGTGGACTTTATCTTTGGCTCAATCGAACGAGAGCCGGTTTGGCAGTGCGCGCGGTCGCGGTCAGCCCTGAGGCCGCCGGACTGGTCGGCATCAATGTCGACCGGGTTTCGGCTCTTGCTTTTGCTGTCGGCGGCATGGTTACGGGTGTTGCCGGTGTGCTTGTCTCGACCTTCATCACGCTGGACGCCTCCGTCGGTGTCATCTTCACCATGAAGGCATTGATTATTGTGATCATGGGCGGCGTGGGGGATATCCGGGGCTCGATCATTGCCGCGCTTATCTTGGGAATGGTGGAGTCCGCCGTGGCGACACTGATCGACCCTGGCCTGACACTGGCGTCGGCCTACATGATCTTTCTGCTCATTCTGCTGTTCCGCCCGCAGGGCCTTTTCGGGCGGAGGGCCGCATGACGCAGTCGAACTATCTGCCACTTGTCCTGGGCGTGCCAGTTGTCGGGGCTGCTGCTGTGCTGCCGTTCCTGGTCGATGGATACTGGCTGTCCGTTGCCGTCTATATCCTCATGTACACCGCGCTTTCCACCAGCTGGGCACTGTTTTCCGGGCCGACGCGATACATTGCCCTTTCCACGGGTGCGTTCTTCGGCGTTGGAGGATATCTGGTGGGGACCGGTATGAGCGATTACGAGCAGAGCTACTGGACCATGCTGGTGATCGCACCGGTTGTTGCAACCATCCTGGCAGCGCTGATCGGTCTCGTCACACTACGTCTTTCCGGCGTCTATTTCGTTATCTTCACGCTTGGTCTGGCGGAGATGATCCGCAACCTGGTCAGCTGGGTTCAGAACAATTTCCTCGGCTCCCGTGGTCTTTATGTTCTGACGGACCTGACCGAGATGCATATCTACTGGATGCTGCTTGCGATCACTGCGGCAGTATTCCTGTTCGGGTGGTTGCTGGGTCGGTCGCGGCTGGGGTTTGCCTTGCGCATCCTCGGAAATGACGAACAGGTTGCCCAGCATGTCGGCATCGATACGGCACAGGCCAAGGTCATCCTGTTCATGACAACCGGCTTCTTTGCAGCTCTTGTCGGTGCGGTTGTTGCTCCGCGCTACTACTACATCGAACCGAATGTGGTCTTTTCTCCCGAACTCAGCTTCCTCGTTGTCATCATGGCGCTTCTGGGGGGGATTCATCGCCTTTGGGGGCCGCTTCTGGGTGTCATTCCCTTCACGCTGCTATGGGAGATCATCACGGTCTACCTTCCGAATGCCACCACCATGGCGCTTGGGATCGCCTTCCTTCTGATCGTCTATTTCATTCCGCATGGTGTTGTCGGTCTGGCGGAAAAGTTCTTGAAGCGAGGTGAGGCATGACCCCGGGCGAACCCATTCTATTTGTCCGGGATGTGACCAAGCGCTTTGGAGGTCTGGTTGCGGTGGACGCTGTTTCCTTCGACGTGAGAGAACATGAAGTCATGGGGTTGATCGGACCGAACGGGTCCGGGAAATCAACCACGATGAACCTGATTTCCGGGGCCCTGAAGGCAACGTCCGGTTCGATTGTTCTCAATGGCCATGAACTGACGCGGGCAAAGACATTTGAAAATGCCAGGTTCGGTGTGTCGCGAACCTTTCAGCTTGTGCGGATCCTGCCGGGATTGAGTTTGAACGAGAATGTCATTGCGGGCGGCGTTTTCGGTCACAAGAGGCGCTGGGGACGCGAGATTACGGAATTTGCCGAAAGCCTGCTGGAGCGGGTGGGCCTTGCCGACAAGATCGGCTCGAGCGTCGATAGCCTGACATACATCGATCAAAAGCGCCTCGAACTCGCACGCGCGCTTGCCGGGGAGCCGGAAGTTCTTTTGCTGGACGAATGGCTTGCCGGACTGAACCCGACCGAGTTGCGCACCGGGATTGATCTTATCGGCTCGCTCCGGTCAGAAGGCCGGACAATCATTCTTGTGGAGCATGTGATGGATGCGATCCGCTCTCTATGCGACGGGTGTGTCGTGATCAATTCGGGCAAGAAGATCGCCGAAGGTACGCCGGCTGAAGTTCTGTCGGATGCGGCAGTGATCCAGGCATATCTGGGAGAGGGCTGATGCTGGAAATACGCAATCTCACTGTGGCCTATGGTCTGCATCAGGCACTCCATGGTGTCAGTCTGAATGTCGACCTGAGTGAAATCGTGGTCATGCTTGGCGCAAATGGAGCGGGCAAAAGCTCTCTCTTGCGGGCAATCGCCGGGATCAGCGAAGGTAAGGTAGAGGGTGAAGTCAGCCTGGACGGCCGAGATCTGCGAGCGCTGAAATCCGACGGGATCGTGGAAGCAGGCGTTGCCTTCGTACCGGAAGGACGCGGTATTTTCGGTGACCTGACAGTTTGGGAAAATCTGCTTTTGGGAGCCTATCTTCCAAGGGCGCGTGAAAAACAGGAAAAGAACCTGAAAACCGTGCTGGAACTCTTTCCCAAGCTTGCGGAGCGACGGAACCAGATTGCCCGGACCATGTCGGGCGGCGAGCAGCAGATGGTCGCGATCGGCCGGGCGATCATGTCGGATCCGAAGATCCTCATGCTGGACGAGCCTTCGCTGGGTCTGTCACCGCTGCTGTGTCAGGAGATGTTCCAAAGCCTTGCCCATATCAAGGAAAGCGGCATGGGTGTGCTGCTGATTGAACAGAATGCCAAGCAGAGCCTGGCAATTGCCGGCCGCGGTTACCTGATCGAGAACGGTGTCATCACCGGAGAGAATTCTGCTGAAGCAATGCTGAACGACCCTGCTGTGCAGACAGCTTATCTGGGCGGGAGTTAAGTCGGGCCCCTGATCTCGAAATCGCGCATGTTGAAAGCGATGGCGAAGTCAGGGTGTGGCTCCCGGCACTGGTTTCCAATGCCGGGGGTCGCAAATCCAAGAATGCCGTCTCGTCACGCGGCAGTTCCCATTTTCCCTGAGGCGGCTTCTATTTCCTTGAGCAGGCGGGACAGTTTCACCTTGGGGTCAAGCTCGGTATTGGCAATGTGTGACAGCACTTCGGGGATACTTGCTTCGATCCGCTTTGTATCGGCAACGGCCATGCCGTAAAAAACATACGGTCGCAGATAGGTCATTCCCGCCAGCAGGGCCGTCTGTTGAAACGGCTTCAACAGTTCATCCATCGAGAAATTGTTGTAACCGCCGGCGTGGTAGCTGTCGGCAGGGCCGCCGGTCGAGACCAGGACGAGGAGTTCGCGCCCCTTCAACTTGTCGCCACCCGGACCATAGGCAAAGCCGTAGCTGAGTGTCTGGTCCATCCAGGCTTTAAGGACGGGTGGCGCGGAGTACCAGTAAAACGGGAACTGAAACACAATTCGCTCATGTGAGAGCAACAACGCCTGCTCGGTTTCCAGATCGAACTTCATGGCAGGACCGCCGATCGCGGTCAGGTCACGGGTTGTCACATCCTGAGCGGCCGTCAGGGCATCGAACCACTGCCGATTGATTTGCGATTTTGTAAGGTCCGGATGTGCTGTAAGTACGAGAGTTTTCATTTTTTTTGTTTCTTCTTCGATTGATGTTGCGCTGTAGTGGGTTATGAGTGGCTGCCCTTCCGGTCGCAGGATGTACCGCCACTGCTCACGAACCCTTGCTTCCACTGAACTGCCGTCCTTGAGACGAGCCCGGAACAAGACTTCAAACTCGGCGGTACCGCTATCGAGTGCAATTTTGCTGACGTGGTGTTCCGTCGGAGCTTCAAAACTTTCAAGAACACCCGCATACCAATCAAGAAAGCGATCGTGTCCGTGCAGGGACGGTGAGACATTGGGCATGTCCCATTCGACATTCCGATCTAGGTCCTTGAGAAAGGCTTCTGGTGGATCCAGTCGATCAAAGCGTTGGAACCAGTCGGCGATGAAGGTTTTCATCACGGCTTCGTTGCTCATCGGGGCAACCTCACTCTTGTTCACCAGGGAATTTTCTTGCGGTCGCGGAAGAAGGCGCCGGTCGGCCCGTCGTCCGGTAGCATTGCAAGCCAGATCGCTGTATCGGCGCCTTCTTCGGGAGAACGTGAAGCCGAAGCGCCGCCCATTCGGGTGCGCACCCAGCCGGGACACATTGCATTGACCTTTACATTGGCAGGCAATGTCCGGGCTGTGGCAACGGTCAGGGCATTCAGAGCTGCCTTGGCCACACCGTAAGCACCCGGGCCTGATACGCCATCTGCAAAGGCTCCCCAGCCTGATGAAACATTGACCACACGGCCATGGTTTCCGGCCACCATTTGCGGGACCAGATGATGCATCAGCAGGTATGGTCCATGTGCCATGACGTCCATGGCTCTGCGAAACTCTTCGGCGTCTCGCAAGATGTCGCCGTAAGTCAAAACGCCAGCATTGTTGACCAGGATATCAATCTGCCCAACAGCTGCAGCTGCGTCTTGAATGCTGTTCGGATCGGCAACATCCAGTTCCAGAGCCGAAGCACCAATTTGGCTCGCTGCGGTATTCCCGGCCGCAAGGTCGCGAGCTCCCAGCATGACCTCAACACCTTGCGCGGCAAGACCTTTGGCGATTGCAAAGCCAATCCCCCGGTTCGCTCCTGTTACCAGTGCACGTTTCATGATGAACACTCAGTCTGCATATTGAAGGGACATGCGGGTGATCTTTCCTTCCGGGTTCCACCAGTAGGAGTAATGGACCACCCAGGACAGCCAGTTGACTTCCGTTTTGGCGTAACCCTCCGACGTCTCGAGTATTTTTCGATGCTTGAAGGTTTCGCCATTTCTGATCACCTCTCGCAAAGCCCACGCCCTGATAGCGTCATGACCCTGGAACTCGCGCGAGACATCGACCATTGTGGCGTCCGGAACGAAACAGGCCATATAGGCATCGATGTTCTTTGCGTTTGTGCTTGTCTCGTAGCAGGCGATCGCAGCCGGCAGGTCGTCTGCCATCACGGGCTGCACCGAAAGCAAGAGCGCCAGTAGACATCGTTTCAGCATTGGTCCTCGCTCCTCATGGTGTTGTTGTGTTAGCGGTTTTCGGTCTTGACGCGTTCCATGGCGAGGGTTGGAAGCTCAGGGTTCCCGAGCTGCGCCCTCAGGTTGGCGCGCATGAAGGTGATCTTCCAGCCGGTCTCGGTTTTGACGAGCTCATGCTGATAGTCACCGATAAAGACCCATGTATCTTCGCCGTCATTTTCCAGAATGTGAGTGGCATAGACGTTGGAAGTGGTGGTTGCCCGATCGCCATCAATGATCACGCTTTCCGTGCCCATAAGATGATGTGTGCGGTCGTAGCCCGGCAATATGGTTTGCCACGCGCCGACGATTTCCGCCGGTAGCAAGGTTGGCAATTCTGCAGACGTGCCTGCGGATGCATTGGCGTAGGAGGTGTAGTCGAGCACCGCTCCGTCCGGGTGAAACTGAGCGGCGACCCGGTCCCAGTCTCCGTGGTCGGCGTAGTAACCGACATTGTTGATTGTGTTCAGTACCTTCTGTTCGTCCGAGACTTCGGCAACAACAGAAGTGGCGCCTGCCAGGAGCAGGACGGTGGCTGCAATCGCTTTCATTGGGATAGTCCTCGATTAGGCTTCAGCTCGCTTTTGGGCGAGCTCCGGCAGTTCTGTGTTGCCGCCTTGGTACTTGAACAAAAAGGTCAGAGAGGAGATCCGCCACATGTCCGCAGTCTGCGTAAGGCCGATTTCATAACTGCCGAATACGGTCCAAAGCTCCCCTCCTGTTACGGCTGCGATCTGGTGCGTTGCCGTGACGTTGGCGCGGACATGCGCCTCGGGGCCTTCGGTTTCGATGATGAGTGGACCCAACTGGTGCTGCGTGGCATCGAAGCCAGGCAGGACCTGCTGCCAGCCATGCAGGATATCTGATGGCCTTAGCTCGGCAGCTGGACCAGCGCCATAGCTGGAGTAATCAAGGTGTATCGGATCGTTCATGAGGGCCTTCGCGGCAACCCAGTCGCGGTTGTCGACGGCCTCGAAAAAGCGCACTACGGCATTTGTAATGTCTTGGGTCATGCGTCAGTTCCCGTTTGAAGCTTTGCGCTGAAAAACACGATTACTTTGCGAGACGCCCGGGCACCGGTGCCAACTGGTATTGGGACCAAAAGAAGGTGTTGGCGGCGTCCTGATCAGCGCTGAGATTTGTTGCCTCAACGATTTTGCCGTTTTCGATCCGGTAGACCAAAGCCCAGGTCGTATCAACGTTGGGTTTGCCGTCCGCGTTTGACCAGCCGCGGTGAATGTCCACAACGTAGGTCTCGTCCGCACCGAAATATATCGGATCAGCCTTGAAACCTGCCGTGCCAAGCTGTTCGAAGAATGCCAGGACTTCATCGCGGCCATTCCTGGTTCCCGATAGCGGGTGTCGGCCTGGAATGTGCCACTGCACATTTTCGTCCATGACAGCCGCAATTCCCTCCAGGTCTCCCGCGCCATAGGCGGCGAAAAAATCCTGAACCACTTTGATGTTTTCGTCCGGCGATGCGGCCATTGCGTTTGCTCCCGCCAAAAGTGCTGTTGCCAATGCTGCTGATCGAGCGAAAGTTTTCATTGTTATGCTCCCGTTGTTTCGCGCTAGGCGTCGAGAAAGTCGGCCACGGCGTCAGCAGAGGCCCTGACCACATCCTTGCGGTCGTAAAAATCGAACTGGCTCACGTCCTCGCCCAGCCAGAGTTTTTCCAGCGGAGCCCGGGTGCGTTCTTCATAAGCCGCCGCCCCGGCCGGAAGCGCAATCGAAGGTGAGCCAACCATCAGGAGCGGCTTGGTCAGGCGGTCAGCAGACGCCTGGGCGTCGTAGGTGAGCCAGGGCTTCCAGCTCGCGATCGAAAACTGGTTGTCGTATTCGGAAATCAGGCCCCGTTCTTCCTCGGTATAGTAAGGCGCCTGAAACATGACCGACTTCTGATCGGTTGCACTCGCGGCCAAAAGAACGGTTTCTGCTGCACCGGGAGCCTCACTGGCTGCAATCAGGGATGCGACTGTTTCAGCGCCACCGTAGACATCTCGCGCCATATCAGGAGTGTGGAGCCAGGGTGCGACCAGCGCGACTTTTTTCATATAGTCGCTGTCTGCGACTGCCGCGGCCATGTAGCCGGATGAGGCGCACACCCCTAGTCCGGAAATCCGCGACGCATCAACCAGGTCGAGCTCGGCCAGGTAGCGCGCGGCTGCATGAATGTCAGCGGTTTTAACTGCCGGATCTTCGACATAGCGCGGGTGGCCGCCACTTTCGCCCCAGCCGGTAAAGTCAAAGGCAAGCGTCACGAAGCCTCGAGAGGCCAATTCACGTGCATAGGTGCCCGCCATCTGTTCCTTGACCGTGGTCCATGCCCCGGTGACGATGACTGCCGGTCGTGCGCCGGCTTGGCGGTCCGGAACGAAAAGAGTTCCTTTCAGGTCGTTTCCATTGCTGGAAAATTGGACCGGTCGTGCGGAAACGCCGTTGATTTCCGGGGTGTTCTGAAGGTTTATGTGCTGCTTGCCCATTGATTGTTCCTCATGGAGCTTGCCGTTTGAAAGCTATGAGGAAAATCTAATTACGTGGCTTGATTTTGATAATGCACTAATTTGACAGTATATTCATGTATCAAATCTAATAATAACTGAGCTGGTTTGCCAAATAGATGAGACTTCCTCTCGCCACGTTGGAAATCTTTACCGCCATTGCGGAGCATGGGAGCCTGAAGGGGGCGGCGGACGCGCTGGGCCTCAAGCCTTCAACTGTCAGCCACCAATTGAAGAGCCTGGAAGAGCGACTTGGAACCGCCTTGTTCATCCGGACGACAAGGTCCGTCAACCTGACCGAAGCCGGCCGGGCCTTGTTGAAGGGAACAGCCCCGGCGTTTCACCAGATTTCGGATGCAGTCGAAAGTGCTCGGGCGACCGGCCACGAACCCCGTGGCACTTTGAAACTGGCGGTTCCGGAATTTGCCTATCACCTGCTTGTCGCAAAAACCTTGCCCCTGTTCCGGGCTGCCTATCCGGAAATCGATATAGAGCTATCGCTGACAGACGCACTTGAAGACATCCTGGAGACAGGGATGCATGCCGGCATTCGATTGGGAGACATCGTGGCGCAGGACATGGTGGCGGTGAGACTTTCGCCACCCAAGAAACTCGCTGTGGTGGGATCTCCGGACTATTTTGCCCGCTGCGGCAGACCTGAACATCCAGAAGATCTGCTTGCCCATGAGTGCATCCGTTACCGCTTTCATAGTTCCGGGCGTCTCGCTGCCTGGAATTTCCTGGGGCATGAAGCGGACTACGCGGTTGAGGTATCAGGAAAGCTGATCGTCAATTCTCTTCCGGTAGCCGTCGATGCAGCGCGGCGCGGCGAGGGCTTGGCCTTCGTGCTGCATGACTATGTGGCGCAGGAAATCAAAGAGGGCAGCCTTCTGACCGTGCTGCAAGATCATCAGTCTCACACACCTGGTTTTTACTTCTATTTTCCGCGCGAGTATCGGTCCATGACTGCACTCAGGCTGTTTCTTGATCTTCTTAGAAGCCACCTGGAAACCAATGAAACAGAGAAAGTCTGACAGGCTTCGGCCATCTGCTGATGTTTTCCGGCGCAAAGAGTGGAAAGGTGACGGCAGATTTACAGGCCGTTGGTGATCATGGCTGAACGTATTTCGGCCACTTCGCTCGACAGGAAGTCGCAAAAGTCCTTGGCAACGATGGAGCTTGGCCGGTGTGCCGGTGTCAGGATCGAGAAGCTGTTTTGAACGCGTGGCCTGAACGGCCGAAAGACGATCATTGGAGGTCCATTGCCGTTTCTTGCAGCTTCCTGGGCCTTATAGGCTGTGATCATGTCGCAGATCAGAGCGCACTGACCGGCCTCCACGAATCTGAGACCCGGATAAGCGGAACGCAGCTCGAAACGCTGGTTGAAACTCGCGCCAGCATCATGAAAGCGGGCCAATGCCTGCTTGTGGCTCCTGTGTTCGGAGTGGAGCATTGCCAATGGATAGCCATCGAGATCCGCCGGGGTGATGACTTCTTTCGACGCCAGCGGATCGGTCGCGGGAACCGCGCACATGCACTCCATGTCGAAATCGATCTGGTCGAACGAGTTGCGCACCAAGGGCGTTTCGGAAAAGCCGATATCAAATTGCCTTGCGGCTATGAGCTCTTCGATTTCGGATGGCGCCCGACTGACAAGAGCGACCTTCACATTCGGCTTGTCGGCCAGGAAACGGGACAGGCTATCGGGCAGAAAGCTGACAACCGCTTCCGGAGTGCCGACGATCCGCAGTTGTCCGTGTTCCCGATTGGCCAGACCGCGCAGGGTGCGTTTCGATATTTCAAGCCTTCTGAGGATCGCTTCGGCTTCTTCCAGGAAGAATTCGGCTTCCGGGGTTGGAACAAGGCGGCCTTGTTCGCGGACAAACAGCTTCAGCTCGAGCTCGGTCTCCAGCCCGGCAATGGTCGAGCTGACGGCCGGTTGGGTCCGTCCTAGAGTGCGGGCTGCCTCAGAAATCGATCCACTGCGCATCACCTCGCGAAAAGTCGCCAGTTGCCGAATTGACAGATTCATTGTTGGACGAGAGCCATTCTCCGGAAAAAATCGTGAATACTGTGTCTCTTATTTGAGGCTAGGTCAACTGCACGAAATATAGGATTTGATCCAGCGCAGAATAAACCGTTTTTTTGTCGATTTTTACTGAAGTCGTTTCTTTTTTGTTGCGATCGAGTCGGGCTATTCTGCTTACGTTTTGGTAAGCTTGCCTCGGCGCTTTTGGAATTTATTTTTGTCCGGCCGGTCAATTGTTACACTATTCTTCCAGCCAGAGCCGGTTCAGATCATAAGTTGCAACATCTTCAAGCAACTCGATAAAGCCCCTGGCGGCATGATCCAGTGACTTGCGTCCCTTTTCGGCTGTTGCCAATGCTGCGTTGCCGAGCGCTCCGGTCGGGTTGAGGTCTTGTGCCTTCCAGCCGAATTGCGCCTTGCCGTGGCCGCGAAGGTGCTTGAACTCCTTCAGGAACCGCTGCTGCTCGGATGTAAAGTCAACAGCCTGGTCCATTCGAACAAGATCTGGCCGCAAGTGCAGCATCAAGGAGGTCTCTATATCTCCGCCGTGAATTCCATAGGAAAACTCTTCTTCCGGGTACAGCCCTTCCGGCTGGCCAAAACGCAGCCAGTTTGTCGCAGTGACCAGCATGTCGTGCCTGACCCGAAGTTCCCGGGCGACGATGTCGAGTATGGGCACGTTGCCGCCATGAGAATTGATCAGCACCATCTTTCGAATCCCGGCGCGTCTGACGCTCTCGCCAATCTCGATCCAGCAACGGGTCACGGTGTCCCAGGACAGGGTAAGCGTACCTGGAGATGAGATATGCTCATCAGACTTGCCGACTGCCTGAACGGGTAGAAAAGTGACAGGCAAGCTTTCGGGAAGCAGCTCAAGCACACGGTTGATCTGACCTTCCGCAATTGCGGTATCGGTTGAGAGCGGCAGATGCGGGCCATGCTGTTCGATTGCTGCCACCGGCAAGACTGCGATCCAGCTCTCGCGAGAAGGATCCTGGAAGTCGGTTGTCGTCATTTCATGCCAGAAGCGCTTGGGCAGCATTGATTGATCCTGTCTTGAAGGCGTTTGCCGGATTTGCTTGGCATAGCAACACGGCGCTGACAAGGGGAGCGGTTGAAGGGCAGCTAAGGCGGGCGATCACGAACATATGATAGGGATGTCTTAATCATCGTTAAGAAATTGCTGACGTATTTTCCTGAAAATGGCGGCAATGATTGGCGCGCTCTTGTCCAATGCACCGGCCAATCTGTTGAGAAGCAGTGGTGTCGCCGGTGACGCGGGACCTGGTGCCGGGGAAGCCTCCTCGGACCGGGACGGGACAAGTGCGCGTGAAAGCCTGGCAAGTCCGCGCAACTCCGCACGCCAGGCAAGGGGTGTCCCGGTTCTGACACCTCAGGCGGTGCTGGCGCTTCAGGAAGCCGACCAATCGGAAACCTCAAAAGGCCGTTCGGCCGCATCTGCAAGCGACGCCCAGTCCGACAACGACAATGCCGAGGCTGCGGGTGCCGACCAGGCAACTACCTCCGGAGTTACCCAGGGAAGTGGTCAGAGTGCGGCCGCGTTGCAGCCTGCGCAAGCGGAAGGCACCGGCAAGGAAGAAGATCCCGATGGGGATGGCCTGAACGAAGCGGAGGAAAAGCAGGTCAAGGAACTTGCCAAACGGGATCGCGAAGTCCGGGCCCATGAACAGGCTCATGCGCGAGTGGGTGGTGCTTACGCGAGTGCGCCCACCTATACCTTCCAGCAGGGGCCGGACGGCAAGCGCTATGCGATTGGTGGAGAGGTTCAGATCGATACGGCGAAGGAGCGCTCGCCAGAAGCCACTATCCGCAAGATGCAGATCGTCATTCGAGCTGCAACAGCACCGGCCGAACCTTCCTCTCAGGATCTGAAAGTTGCACAACAGGCCCGATCGCAGCTGAGCGAGGCTCAAGCTGAACTGCGACAGCAAAAGGCCAAGGAACTGAAGGGCGAAGACGAGAGCAGCACCAGCCCGGCATCGCCGGAGACCGCGGAAAAGCCTGATGGCGGCTCTCAGGCCCAGGCCAAGAACGGTGAGGCAGAAGAAGATGGTACCTCTGCAAGTTCTTCCACTTCCTCCGAAGAGGACAGCACCGACGATTCTCTGAAAAGGTCCAACGCGATCGCTGCCTATCTGGAGGCTGCGAACAGCGAAAGCGACGCCCGGTCGCTGTTCAATGCTCTTGTGGCCTGATTACGCTTGAGAAAACCGGAAAGGCGTGACAAAAGGAGCGCCTTACGGAGCTCTGAATGCTCCTGAATTCAGGTCAAGACATGCAAGCTATTGCCGCACGCCGGGTCGTCTCGGCGATCTTTTTCATGTGCGGAACCTTCGTGGGTCTGTGGGCGTCACGCATTCCGGATATCAAGGCCGCGACCGGGCTTGATGAAAGCGGTTTCGGCGTACTGTTGCTCGTAATGGCCTGCGGTGCGTTTGTCGCTTTTCCATTCACGGGTCATTGGGTCGATCGTCTGGGAGCGGCTCCAGTCGCCAAGCTTCTGGCGGCGGCAACCGCTGCAAGCTTCCTGGCCGTTGGCCTGGCTCCGACTACGCCGCTCCTGACCGTCGCGCTTTTTCTGGCCGGATTTTCCTTCGGCGGACTGGACGTCTCCATGAACGGTTGGGGCGCAGAGGTTGAAACGAGCCTGAGCCGTCCGATCATGTCTTCGTTTCACGGGCTCTATAGTCTGGGAGCCGGACTTGCAGCGGCCGCAGGCGGCTTTGCAATCGAGTTCAACTTCAATGTCTCAGAACATTTTGGACTATGGTCGGCTTTTTCCGTTCCATTTCTGGTCTGGTTTTACCGCCAGCCCTGGCCGAAAGCTGAACCGGCAAGCGATACAAGGAAGAAGGCACCTTTATTCGCGGTTCCAAAGGGGGCGCTCGTTCTTGTCGGTCTGATGGCCCTTTGTGCAGCTCTCGGCGAAGGCGCTGTCACCGACTGGGCTGCACTCTACCAGATCGAGGACCTTGGCTATTCAGAAGCCATCGCGCCGACGGCTTTCACCGTGTTTTCCATTGCAATGGTGATCATGCGGTTGTCCGGTGACAAGGTGATCGCCCGGTTTGGTCCCGTTCCCGTGGCGCGCATCAGTGGTGTGGTTGCGTTTCTGGGATGTCTTTTGCTGATCTCCGGCATCAATATCTGGGCGGTCTGGGCAGGTTGTTTCATCATGGGGTTGGGCTATGCGGTGCTCTTTCCGCTGGCCATGTCACGTGCTGCGAGCGACCAGAACATGTCAAAGGGCGTGGCGCTCGCATCCGTCGCAACCCTTGGTTATGGCGCGTTTTTGTTCGGGCCGCCATTGCTCGGTTTTGTTGGAGATGCCTTTTCGCTTCGCGCATCCTTCGGTGTTGTTGCCTTGATGACCCTGGCGCTACCTTTTCTTGCGGCGTCCTTGAAAGTGCGATCCTGAGCCATTCTCCTGGGTCAGCTGTGGGCAATTTCCGGATTGTTTAGGTTGGAAAGAATCTTCAAGCCAAAGTATCGTTTCGAAATGCATGGATTTTTTGCGAACTGTCATTTGACGGTTAAATAACCTCGTTAGGGTTGCGCCGCATTACAGAAGTTTTTTGATTCGAATTGAATTGGGTACGGGTTGGGGCGATGGCTTTTAACTACAAGAAGAGCATTACTTTTCGTCTGGTGCAGGCAGCTAAGGCGCAACGTGCCCGTTCAGGAGCTCACCTCATGCGGATCGGGCTGCACCCCGGTCAGGAACTGGTGTTGAAAGTGCTCGCTGACGCCGACGGACGGACAATGAGCCAGCTCGCACTGGCGCTTGGTGTTCAGCCACCGACCGTCACCAAGATGGTGACACGGCTGTCCAGCCAGGGCTATGTCAGCCGCCGGGTATCGGACACCGATGGGCGTCTTGCCCGTGTGTACCTAACCGACGAGGGACGGGATCTGATCGCTTCCGTCGACAAAGCCTGGAAACGGCTGGAACGTGAAGCAATGTCGGGTCTCGATGACAAGGATCGCAAGAAACTGCGCAAGCTGCTGCGGCAAGTTGAGAAGAACCTCTCAATTTCGGTTGATGACGATCCGGAGCACGAAGCGGATCTTGAGGACGATGCTTCAGAGGCCAGCGGCAAGGATAAAGAGCTCTCCGCAGCCTGAGCCGGTTCTGAAACGCGAGTGCCTCTGACCTGCTGTTCTGGCAGACGTCTGAAATCTTCTCAGTTCCAGAGCGGCATGGTCTTGACCACGAACCCGAGAATTGCTGTCGTCATCAGAACCGTGGCCATGCCGCGCCTGGCCACAAAGACCAGCAAGGCTGCCAATATCGCAATGCCGGCAAGGATCGGGTCGAGGCTTTGCGGGTTTGGCCAAAGAAGGTCGAACATCCCCACCTGAAGTGTGTTTGTCTCAGCGAACAGAACATTGATGGCGAACCAGATGGCAAGGTTCAGGATGGTTCCTGCGATTGCCGCGGTGATTGCCGATAGTGCCTTGGCCAGCCTCTTGTTGCCACGCAGTTTTTCCATCCAGGGAGCGCCGGCGAGGACGAAAAGAAAGCTGGGAGTGAACGTCACCCAGGTTGTCATGGCAGCGGCCAGAATGGCGCCAGTGGGTGCAGAAAACGGTGCGGGGTCGCGCCAGCCTGTAAGAAAACCAACAAATTGTGTCACCAGGATCAGCGGACCCGGTGTTGTTTCGGCAAGGCCCAGTCCGTCAAGCATTTCGCCAGCGCTAAGCCAGGATTTCGTTTCGACTGCCACTTGGGCCATGTAGCTGAGCAGCGCATAGGCGCCGCCGAAGCTGACCACCGCAAGCAGTGAGAAAAACTCGGCAACTTCAGTAAAGACGTTGCCTGGAGCAAGAAGAAGCGCAGCGACAAGTGGCGGAGTTACCCAGATCACGAGGCCCGTAATCAGTGTCCGGATTGTCCCGGCAAGCGAGGCGCGCTTCGCATGGGATGCCGTTTCCTCAGGCGCGCTTTCGGGGGCGCGGGCAAAAAAGAGACCGATCAGCGCCGCGCCGATAATGACGAAGGGAAAGGGGATGGAGAAGAAAAACAGCGCACAGAAGGAAAGACCGCAGATGAGCCATGAAAGCCTGGTCTTGAGAGCCTTCCGGCCGATCTTGGACAGGGCCTGCAGCACGATTGCCAGAACACCGGCCTTCACGCCGTAAAAGATTGCCGAGATGACAGTGGTGTCGCCATAGGCTGCATAGACGTAGCTGACGATGCCCATGGCAAGTGCGCCGGGCAGGATGAACAGTAGTCCTGCAATCAGGCCGCCAAGCGTTCGTCCGCTGAGCCAGCCGCAATAGGTCGCCAGTTGCTGGGCCTCAGGCCCGGGAAGCAGCATGCAGTAGTTCAGCGCGTGCAGAAACCGGTCTTCCGACAGCCATTTGCGGTTCTCGACAAATTCCTGGTGCATAACCGAGATCTGTGCCGCCGGTCCGCCAAAGGACAAAAGGCCGACCTTCAGCGAGACCCGGGTCATCTCGGCGAGAGAGGGCTGGGCGCTTTCCCCGGCCGGGATGGTTTCATTCGAGGCTTGTGGTGCTTGCATGAAGAAAACTGCTTTCAGAAGATCCCGTTTCCTACGTCTTCTTTATGAAGGCTGCAAGACGGGTTTCCCCGTGTAGCGTTCGCCATCGGAAATTGCATCGTTGAAAGATTACAAATCGCTCATTTGTAATGGACGTAGGGGCAAACTACCTCTTGTGGCATCCCAAACAGCAAGGATGGAGATGTTTGAGATGGTTGCGAGGTATCAGACGATTAACGAGGAACGTGGTGCCCAAAAGGCAGCTGAGCTGCGTCGCCGTTTCCGGCGGGCGTCAAACGCGTCCTTCAATCGTCCGCAGTTCGGCATGTGGCCTTCCCCGCGGCAACGAAGCTGGGTGGAGATCAGGTCGCGTCAGGCGCAGTTCAAGGAGTTCCTGATCTGGAGCGCCATGGCGGTTATCGTGGTCTTCTTCGGGTTTATCATTTTCTAAAAGAGGCATTTCCCAGGTGGAGTTGCCTCGACGATGCATCTACTGAAGTGGCGCCATGCAGCGCCACTTGATCATGGAGCGTCCCGGCCTACCGGGTGGCGGTTGTCAGAACACCGGCTCCAATTAGAAAACTGCCCCCAATCCGATTCAGCAGACTCATGCGGCGCGAAGTGACAACGCTTGACCGCAGGTGACCGACAGACAACGTCCATAGGGCTATGTTTGCGGCGACCATCGTCAGGAACGTGAATTCAAGGATGATCAGCTGCGGGAGAACCGGTTCGCTGACGTTGATGAATTGCGGAACAAACGCAATGAAGAACATGATGTCCTTCGGGTTCAAGGCGGTCACAATATAACAATTCCAGAAAATCGATCGTTTTGATTGGGATGTGCCGGCGTTTGGGTCCGTGCTGAAATTCGTCTTTGCCCGCCAAAGCTTGATGCCCAGCCAGACCAGGTATGCGGCGCCGGCGAGCTTGAGGCCGGTGAAAAGCGTTGCGGAGGTTGCCAGGATTGCACCAGCCCCCAACAGTGAGGCCGTCATTGCAGTGAAGTCACCCAGAACAACGCCGGGCACGGTTGCCCAGGCCGCGGATCTTCCGTTGCTGAGTGCGTATCCTGCGACGATGGTGATCGTCGGGCCGGGGATCGCAAGCAGGGCTGCACTTGCGGCGACGAAGGTTATCCAGAGTTCGAGACTCACGATCAACTCCCTTTAGCGAGAAGGTGTGCTATCTAATGCATAGCGCATTTCGTGCGATATTGCTATTAAAAACATAGTGAAGGTGACATGACTAAAATCCCTTATCCCGGGAAACCGGTTCGCGGGTCCAAAAGCGGTGCGCCGATCATGGCCCTTTTCGATCTTTTGGGCCGAAGGTGGGCCATGGGTGTGCTGTGGACCCTTCGTGAAAACGAGCCATGTACGTTTCGCGAATTGCAGGACAAATGCGAGACAATCTCACCTGCCGTCCTGAACCAGCGAATAAAGGAGTTAAGGCTGGCGCAGCTGATTGAGCGGAGCTCGGACGGATATGTGTCGACGCCGCTGGGAAAGGAACTCTACGACCAGCTTGTGCCTTTGGGGGCATGGGCTAAGGAATGGGCGAAAAAACTGCCTGAGCCGGAGAGGGATGAAACATAGCGGGTTCAAACCCGTCAGAGTCAGGCACCGCCCCTAAAGAAGAAACGGGAAGCCGCCTTCCATTTTCAGAAGGGCAATTTTGGTATCGGTTCCGCCATCTCCGGAATAGCCACCCAGTCCGTTGGCTGAGAGAATCCGATGGCAGGGAATAATGATCGGGATGGGATTGGCACCGCAGGCCTGCCCGACTGGCTGCCCGTAGGTATCCAGCTCTTTTGCGACATCGCCATAGGTTCTGGTTTCGCCATAAGGAATTGCGAGCATTGCCTGGAATACGGCCTGATGAAGCTCTCCGCCTTTTGGCGCCAAAGGCAAGTCGAAAACCTTCAGTCGGCCATCAAGATACGCCTGGAGCTGCGCTACGGCTTCCTTCAGCAATGGCGTTTCTTCTTTGCCTGACGGCCCGTTCCATTGTAATTGGGTAATTGTGCCGTCTGTTTCATGGACGGTCAGGCGCCCCAGCCACGTTTCAATCTCTGCAACTGGCATCTTTGTCCCTGCTTTCCTGAGTTTTCTGTAGCGGGTGACCAATCTTACCGCAACCGGACATTTTCAGCCGGAAAAGTCCAATTCTCAATCCATTCATCCACGGATGATCTTGGAAAGGGCCATCGCCAATGGCGCAGTACAGTCGGCAGCACCCGGCCACAGAACCCACCGTTTCGGTGGCTCCTTTTGCCGGCATTGCACTTATCGTTCTGGCATGTCTGTGCTTTTCGGTGCTGGATGCAATTGCAAAGTACCTCTCCGCGAGCCTGCCAACACTGCAGATTGTATGGATGCGCTTTGTCAGTCACGTGTTGCTGGCGCTGGTTCTGTTTCAGGTCTGGAAAAAGCCATCACTGTTGAAGACACGGCGTCCGTTCCTTCAGGGGATACGGGCGATGTGCCTGTTGGGCACGACCATCTTCAATTTTCTCGCGGTTCGCTACCTTCAATTGGCTGAAACGATGGCAATCATGTTTGCCGCCCCTTTCGTAATCACCGCATTGGCCGGGCCTATGCTGGGAGAATGGGCGGGCCTTCGACGCTGGATTGCCATCATCGTCGGATTTGCCGGCGTGCTTGTCGTGACACAGCCTGGAATGGGGGGAATGCATTGGGCGGCGATCTATTCCGTTGCAGCAATGACCTTTTATGCCACCTATGCGATTTTGACCCGGCAGCTGACCGCCACTGACAGCTCGGCCGGCATGTTGATCATTTCCGGTATCGTGGCGGCGATCGCCATGGCACCTGCCGGGCTTTCGGTCTGGGTCATGCCTGAGGACATCTGGACCTGGTTCCTTTTGTTTGCTCTCGGGGCGTTTGGAGGTGGCGGGCACTTCCTCTTCATCATGGCGCACCGTATGGTTCCGGCCCCGGTCCTGGCGCCATTCATCTACACTCAGATTGTCTGGATGATCGCTCTCGGCTTCCTGATCTTTGCCGATGTGCCAACGATGACCACGCTTACTGGAGCTGCGATTGTCGTCGGTTCGGGCCTTTACATACTGTATCGTGAGCGGGTGCGCGGAATCTAAGCGGTTGTCGGCTGAAAATGCTCTGTGCCGGTGTTTCTCAAGACAATAGCTGGACAGCTGTTGACGGGCCGGGCGACTTTCAGTCTTAATACCGCCTGGCGTCGGGCCGCCTGTCATTATTGGTCACCAGCCTGTTTAGGAGGAATGGGATGGAACTTGATCGCCGTAAGTTCTTGGGAGGAGCAGCCGCTGTCGCGGGTACTCTTGCAATGCCCCACGTGGCAAAAGCCAGTGCGGCTGCGGATGCATATTTCAACGGGTATCAACCCGATAACGGCTTCCAGTATCGCCGAACCAACCTGAACCGGATCAAGCCGGTATGGCGTCGGCAGATGGTGAAGTATTTCAGCCCTGAGCCGCCGGGCACTGTTGTCGTCGATACGACCAATCATTTCCTTTACTGGATATGGGAAAACAACACGGCCCTCAGATATGGCGTTGGTGTTGGCCGTGAGGGATTCAAATGGTACGGCCGGGCACGGATCGACCGGAAGGCGCTGTGGCCACGTTGGGTGCCGCCACCGGAAATGCTGAAACGCCAACCCGAATTGCCACGCAAAGTGGAAGGAGGGGCTGCCAACAATCCGTTGGGTCCGAGAGCGCTATACCTTTACAGGGATGGACGCGACCTTGGTTACAGGTTGCACGGTACGCTTGAACCGTGGAGCATTGGCCATGACGTTTCCAGCGGCTGTATTCGAATGCTGCCCGAAGACGTCATCGACCTTTATCAGCGCTGCCCCAAAGGTACAGCGGTGCTGGTTCTTGAGCATCTGGGTGCCAGCGCCGGGTAATCCCGGCGCTTGGGTTTGCCACATAAGGTAATTGGGGGATTCCTTGGGTAGTATATTCGGCCGGATTGGCCAGAGCGCAGTTGTCGCGCTTCTTTGTGGGATGGGACTTGCGTCCTGCAACAGTGCTGGTGGGCTGACCACACCGGATGTTACCAACGCGACCGCGGCCGGGTTCGTCAACATCGGTCCGGGGTCGGAAGAGGAATTCATCATCGATGTCGGGCGCCGCGTCTATTTTGAAAAAGGCTCGGCTGTTGTGACCGACGAAGCCCGCATGACGATTGAAAGCCAGGCAAAGTGGCTGAACAAAAACAAGAAGTGGCTGGTCAAAGTTCAGGGCCATGCGGATGACGGCGGTAGTGAAGCTGCGCAAAAGACTTTGTCGTCGCAGCGGGCAAACGCCGTGATGACCGAACTGATCAACCTTGGGGTGAGCCCCAACCGGGTCTGGGTGAAGGGGTATGGTATCGAACGTCCGGTTACGGATTGTGACGATATCACCTGCCAGTCCCAGAACCGCAGGGTGGTGGTCAATCTTCGGGAAGAATTCGACGAGTCTGCCCCGCAACAACGCTGATTTCAGTCCGACCCAATCAACGTATCGGTTTGGACAAAAAACATTTATCTGTTTACCTCGATGGGAGAGAGCTATAACGAGTGCTCCTGTCGCGCCGCCGTATTGAGAATAGTGAATGTCTGAAGACAACGGACCCAAGCCACCCTCACCGGAATTGCCCCCAAAACCCGGAAAACGGCTTACGCTTGGGCACATTGCCGACCAGCTGGGTATATCCACTGCTACCGTTTCTCTGGCCCTGCGGGACAGTCCGCTTGTGGCCGAGGAAACCAGGGAAAAGGTCAAACAGACGGCGCAGGAGATCGGTTACATCTACAACCGCTCCGCTGCTTCGTTGCGCACCTCGCGCAGTCAGATTGTGGGGGTCGCCGTTCACGACATTCTCAATCCGTATTTTGCCGAGGTTTTTTCCGCGCTCGAGGATGTCCTGGAAGAACAAGGGCAGATGATTTTCATCTGCAATCACAGGGACGATTCCAAACGCCAGCGTGCTTTTGTGAATACGCTTCTGCAACATCGCGCGGATGGTTTGATCCTGTGTCCCTCGGTCGGCACATCGACGGAAGAGATCAACAGGCTCGTTGACCAGGGAATTCCGGTTACGCTGGTGGCCAGGGAACTACCGGGCGTGTGGGCTCCCTGCGTGCGCGGCGACGATATGTGCGGCACCTATCTTGCCACCAAACACCTGATTGAACAGGGCCACAAGGATATCGCCATGATTGGCGGGCGCCGCGACAGCTCTACCGGCCGTTTGCGCAATGAAGGATGGCGCAAGGCGTTGAACGAGGCGGGGCTGGATCCCGACATTCAGGTTGATTTGCCGGAGCTGATGACCCAAGCGGACGGACGCGCTGCCGTTCCGAAAATCCTTGAGGCAGATCCTCGACCCACCGCGATCGTCGGTTTTAACGATCTTGTGGCGTTCGGCATGATGACGACGTTGCGCCGGGCAGGCATAGAGCCGGGTCCCGATATCGCCATCACCGGCTACGATGACATTGACGGAGCTGACGCGCGTACTCCGGCGCTCACGACGGTTGCCAATCAGCCTGAAAAGATCGGCCGTCTGGCGGCCTTGACGCTACTCAGGCAGATTGCCGGGGACCGTGTTCCCAACAAACCGATTGTGATCGAACCTGAACTGCGCATCCGGGAGAGTTCACCGCCACCAGGTGTGCGGATTGGTCCGAAACTGGATGCCGACTAAAGCATCTGACGACGTTCCCAACCTTGTTTGAAACAGCCCCGGGGCAGCATTGCCGCCCCGGAGTTTGCGTGTTGAACCTTACCGGGGTTCGTCCTTGAGGCCCTTGAAGATGGCGTAGCATGCCATCAGAAGGACGATGGTGAACGGGAAGCCGGTAGAGACCGCCATGGCCTGAAGAGCGCCCAGTCCACCGCCTAGCAGCAGAGCAATCGCGACCAGTCCTTCAAAGGTGCACCAGAAGACCCGCTGGGAAACCGGCGCATCGACCTTGCCGCCAGCTGTAATCGTGTCAATGACGAGCGACCCGGAGTCGGACGAGGTCACGAAGAACACGATCACGAGGATGATGGCGATGAAGGAGGTGATCGACGCCATTGGAAGGTCGGCCAGCATGCCGAAGAGAGACAGTTCGGGGTTGTAGCTGGCGATCACGTATTCATGCACCTGGCTGCCGGTTACCGTCAGCACCTGCTCGATGGCGGTGCCGCCGAATGCAGTCATCCAGATAACCGAAACGATGGTCGGAATGATCAGGACACAGATGACAAACTCACGCACTGTCCGTCCACGGCTGACACGTGCAATGAACATGCCGACAAATGGCGACCAGGAGATCCACCACGCCCAATAGAAGGACGTCCATCCCTGGCGGAAACCGTCATCTTCCCGGCCGAACGGCATGGAGAGTGGAATGACTTCCTGAGCATAGGCCGTGATGTTGTTGATGAAACCGGAAACAAGGGCGCTTGTCGGGCCAGCGAATATCACGAAGAGAAGCAGCAGTGCGGCAATCATCATGTTGATTTCCGAAAGCACTTTCACGCCGCCATCGAGCCCGCGCAGGACAGAGACCAGCGCAACAATCGTGATGCCGATGATCAGGACGACCTGGGCGGTATTGCTGACCGGAATGCCGAAGACGAACTCCAGGCCGGCATTGGCCTGTTGTGCGCCGAAGCCGAGTGACGTTGCCAGGCCGAAGAGGGTCGCGAACACTGCAAGAATGTCGATGATGTGTCCCGGCCAGCCCCAGGTGCGTTCACCGAAGATCGGATAGAACACCGAGCGCATGGTCAGTGGTAGGCCCTTGTTGAACGTGAACAAGGCAAGCGCAAGAGCAACGACCGCGTAAATTGCCCAGGGATGCAGACCCCAGTGAAAAATCGTTGCCGCCATGCCCATCGCCTTGGCCGCCGCGACGTTCTCTTCAATGAGATTTCCATCTGCATCGAATGGCGAGGGGACGCCGACAGGTTCTGAAAACGCCATGTGATAGACCGGTTCCAGAACACCGAAGAACATGAGGCCGATGCCCATTCCGGCCGCGAACAGCATTGCGAACCAGCCGAAGTATGTGTAGTCGGGCGCCGCATCCTTGCCGCCGATGCGCACACTCCCGAAGGGGGATACGATCAAAACCAGGCAGACAAGAACAAAGATGTTGCCGGAGATGATGAAGAACCAGTCCAGATTCGACGTCAGCCATTTGCGCATGGCGTCAAAGACGGGGCCAACTTCATTTTGGAAGGCAAGGGTCAGAAAGACGAAGGCGACGATTGTCAGGCCTGATACGAGGAATACCGGGTTGTGGATGTCGAGATTGAATGGTCCGACATTGGTTTCGATGTTGTCCTGACCGATTTCATAATCGGTTTCAATGACATTTGCGGCGCCTTCCGGGTCGCGAATGCCCTGATTGGAAGTTTCATCGCTCATGGGAGCGTTCCTTGTTGTTCGAGAAATCGGTTATCGGACTAGAAAGACGGAAATGTCCGCATGTGACGCGATGCGTCCGCCATTTGATGGCCAGAAACGATCGGTCATGTTCGGCACATGTGTTGCCATGACAACAAGGTCGACGCCGGTCTCGTCAATTGCCTTCAGGAGTGCATCTTCCAGTTCGGCAGCCGGGTCATGTGCAAACACCGCATGAGCGGACGCCGAAATGCCGTACTTGTCAGCCTGAGACGCTGCATAGGCGTCCAGCTTGGCACGAAATTCGTCCGGAGTGTGCGCAAGCGCGCTTGGCACCGTGGAAGCAACAGCCGTGAATACGATTGGTATTTTTTCTGCTTTTGCCAGATTTGCTCCTGCAGATACGGACTTTTCAAGTTTGTCTGCATGGTTCAAATCAATTGGAATGAGAATTCTATTGAACAAAATTTCCTCCCTGATCGGGCCTTGAAAGTCAAAGAATAGTCTTTGCCTCGGCGATGATCTTGCAGAGGGGTCGCGTTATTAGAATTATTCTGATTTTAGCGCTTTAATCCGCTCTACACGACTGAAAGATACTTTAGGTGTGGCCTGGAAACGTCAAAAGAACGTCATGAGTGCGCTTCGAGGCGACGTATTGCGCATTATACTAAGGTCGAGCGTAAAGTTCGAGGCTTGAGGGACCTCATGGGCTGGCGCGATGCCTGCGGCTCCAGACCGTCAGGCCTATGAAGTTTCGCTGATCTGGGATTTTTGGAAGGCAGTGCACCTGTTGCGGCCAGCTGATTTAGCTTCATAAAGCGCGGTATCTGCCTTTTGCATCAGGGACGTGAATTCGATGTCGTCCTGCGTCGTCGTGGCCAGGCCCATGCTGCACGTGACGGTTTGTTCGACGTGGTCCAGCTGACATTCGCTGATGATTTTCAGTCGCAGCCGTTCGCACACGTTCAGGGCATCGTCCATGCCTGCGCCGCAGAGGATCAGGCAGAACTCTTCGCCGCCAACCCGCCCAAAGACGTCAATCGTGCGAAGTTCTTCGCCGACGGTGTCGGCAAATTTCTTCAGGACCTGATCTCCGGTCGCATGCCCATGGCGATCGTTGATCAGCTTGAACCGATCGATGTCCATCATAACAGCGGTAAAGGGTTGCTTGTTTCTGCGATAGCGCTGGATCTCGGTATTGGCACGTTCGAGAAAGGCACGTCGATTGAGTATCTGTGTCAGATCATCAATGCTGGCGACCCGTTCCAGATTGATCTTGGCATCCATGAGGGCCTGATGATCTCGCTGCCGCGCAATCTCGTGGCCGATCCAGTCCGCAAACTGGCGTACGATCTGGATGTCGGCCGATGTGAAAGGGCGCTTTCGGATATCCGGGGCGGTGAAATTGATCGTGCCATGGACTATCCCGTCGACGAGCAGCGGAGCGCCGATATAGGTCTCCAGCGAGAAAATCTCGTAGCAGGGATGTTTGGCGAACTCCGAGTTCGCGGCATTTGCGGTGGCAATCGGTTCATTGGCATCGAGTGTCAGCACGCAATAAGTGTCCTCCAGCGGAAACGATTTGCCAGGGACAAGTTCGCTGTTCGGGCTGTGCGCATGAGTGATGGTGTAATGATCTTCGACAACATGGCTGATAATGCCAAAAGGTGTGCCAAAGTGATCGCAACCCAACCTCAGGATTTCGGCGACCTTTTCTTCATGTCTGAGGTCGCGGGTCGATGTGATCGCATAAAGTTCGGCCAGGGTGGTTTCCGTGTTTTTCCGGTCTGTGATGTCGGTTACCAGAACCACCAGTCCTTCAACTTCGCCGCGGTTGTTGATGCGCGGACTGCAATCCATCTGGCTGACCCGGGTGATGCCGTCGGGATAGTGAATGCTGAGTTCCTTTGAAGCCTTTTGCCCTTTCAAGGCTCTCATGAACAGTTCCTGGATGCAGGCGCGTTCGCTCTCCGGCAGGCGGTCCCGAAGGCGGGTACCTATCAGGTCCGCGCGGGGAGCATTGAACCATTCGCAGCCAGTCTTGTTGAGAAACTGGCACTTTCCCTCAATGTCGACTTCACCCACACATGCAGAAATGCTGTCGGCCATCAGGTGAAGGTTCCTGTAGGCCTTCTCTGCGAGGGCCTTTGCTTCCTTCATCTCGGTGATGTCCGCGCGAATGCCCGCTATGCCGCCGCTTCGGGTTCTGGTTTCCGAGATGCGCAGCCAGCGACCGTCCTGCAACTGCTGTTCGACAATGGAGCCATCCGCTTTCTGATGCTTGGCGAGCCGATCGGCGAGCCATTCCTCGTCTTCCATTCCCTCCGTCTTGTACTGCTTTCTGTTCAGGCCGAAACGGAGAATGTCCTCAAACCGATTGCCGGGGAAAATTGCCAGGGCGGAATGGTTGTAGATATCCCGGTAGTTGTCATTGCAAAGGATCAGGCGATCTTCATTGTCGTAGATGGCGAACCCTTCCGACACCGCGTCCAGGGCATCCTCCAGCGTCAGCGCGATGTCGCTGAGTTTGGTTTCAAGTGCCATGCGGTCACTGACATCGCGGGCGATGAATAGAAGACCGGTTAGGTTCTGGTCAGAATCAAACAGGGGGGCGCTGACGACTTCAACCGGAACCGAGGTGCCGTCACCGCGCTGCAATCTGATCGAATAGGCCTTTCGATGGCGCTGGTCGGCGGGCGAATTGTAGAGCTCGCCCATCTTTTCGAACTGTTCTTCGTCGGCAAAGAAGCGTCTGGTTGTCGAGCCGACGAGGTTTGTCTGCTTCTCGCGAAGCAGTTCTTCCATGGCCTTGTTGGCGAATATTATGGTTCTGGTCGAGTTGGTAATGAGAACACATTCGTTCAGGTCACCGAACGACTGCTCCAGATCCAGGTTAATACTCCCAGCCATGGCAAGTCCTGCTCTATTGCCGTTGATTGTCATACGTATTCAATCAAGACAATAAAAGTTTAATAAAAAGATACGTAGAGGAAGTCTCTGCGTTGGTTAGTGCATTTTCCTGTGTATTTTTGAAATGTTAATTAGTTGTTTGTTCGATAACTCAAATAAGTTGATTTTTTTCGAGAAATAATTTTACGCGCTCGAGCGCTCTTTCTATATTTCTAGTTGAATTCGCATAAGACAGCCTAATATATCCCTCCCCGAGTATTCCGAAGTCTGGGCCTCCAATGGTTGCGACGCCGGTTTCTTCCAACAGCGCGGAAGCCAGTTCCTTGGCCTTCCAACCCGTATTTTTGATGTTGGGATAGGCGTAAAACGCCCCGCGCGGGGTTTGGCAGGAGATGCCATCGATGGCATTCAGGCCGTCAACGATGACACGGCGCCGAGCATCGAACTCGGCAACCATTTCCTCAACTGCATTTTGGGGTCCGTTCAGTGCGGCAAGACCGCCGTACTGGGCCGGAGCATTCACGCAGGACCAGGCGTTGACGGCAAGCTTTCGGGCCTTGTCGATCAGGTCGTCCGGCCAGAGCGAGAACCCTATGCGCCAGCCGGTCATTGCGTAGGTCTTGGACCAGCCGTCCAGCAATATCAATCGTTCCCGCAATTCCTCAAATTCCAGCAGCGAGACATGTTCCATGCCGTCATAGGTCATCTGGGAATAGATTTCGTCGGACAGGACAGCGACATCCGGATGTTCCTGAAGACCTGCCACCAGCATCTCGATTTCCGAACGTGGTGTTACCCCGCCGGTTGGATTGGCGGGAGAATTCAAAATCAGAAGCCGGGTCCTGGCTGTAATCAGCGAGAGTGTTTCCTCGGCTGAAAAGGCAAAGTCATTTTCTTCGCGGATGGGAACCGGGACCGGGCGTGCGCCGGTAAACTCGATCATCGACCTGTAGATCGGGAAACCCGGATCCGGGTAGAGAATCTCGACTCCCGGTTCACCGAACATAAGGATGGCCATGAACATGGTGACCTTGCCGCCTGGCACGATCAGCACATGGCCGGGATCGGTCTCAACACCATGGCGCTTCAGAAGGTCGGCGGAAACGGATTCTCGCAGCGGAAGGATCCCTGTTGCGGGCGTATAGCCGTGGTGGCCGTCTTTCAGAGCCTTCACAGCAGCTTCAACGATGTGGTCAGGTGTCTGAAAGTCCGGCTGACCGATCCCCAGATTGATGATGTCCCGTCCCTGGCCCGCCAATTCGGTTGCGCGTGCCAGCACCGCAAAGGCGTTTTCTTCACCAATCCGGTCAAAACCGTCGATCGTCTTCAACATGCCTGTCTCCAATTGTGCTGCGGCGTATCGGGCCAACGTTAATCCCGGCGACAAGAAACTGAAAAGGCTTGAATTCCCCGAACCGGTTCGGAACAGCCTGCAACAGGAAAATCTGGCTTTCGAAAATAACCACTTAAAGGCCGTCGTTGTGCGTCAGATCAGGAAATTTCTGCGATGCTCTCCCAATGCGCAACCGATGTGCTTATATTCGCGCCCAAGAGGCCTGCGTTCAGGCAGGTGTAAACACATCAAACTGCCAGGAAAGTGCGCAATGTCTGCGACCCAGGATGCTCAGGCACAGATCCCCGTTACCGTTTTGACCGGTTATCTCGGCGCTGGAAAAACAACGCTACTCAACCGGATCCTGACCGAAAACCACGGTCAGCGATATGCGGTCATCGTCAATGAATTCGGTGAAGTCGGCATCGATAACGATCTGCTTGTCGAATCGGACGAAGAAATATTCGAAATGAACAATGGCTGCATCTGCTGCACGGTCCGTGGAGATCTGATCCGCACGGTGCAGAACCTGATGAAGCGCAAGGGTGCCTTCGATGCCATTATCGTGGAAACGACGGGCGTCGCCGACCCGGCACCGGTTGCGCAGACATTCTTCATGGATGACGATGTCCGTGCTTCTGCGAAGCTCGATGCCGTCGTTGCGGTCGTCGATGCGCGTCACGTGCTCCAGCGTCTGGAAGACACCGAGGAAGCGGAAGATCAGATTGCTTTTGCGGATGTCATTCTGATCAACAAGACCGATCTCGTGTCGGACGAGGAACTGGCCAATGTGGAAGCCCGCATTCGCGCCATCAATCCTTATGCGGTGCTGCACCGGAGTGAGCGCTGTGGCGTGGAAATCGCCAAAGTCCTGGACCGGGGCGCCTTTGATCTCGACCGGATTCTTTCGCTGGATCCCCATTTTCTGGAGCATGGGCACCATGCTCATGAGTGCGGGCCAAGCTGCGATCACGACCATGACCACGGGCATGACCACGATCACGGGCACGGGCACGGGCATGATCATGGACATCGTCACGACACCAATGGTGACGATCCGCATGCGGTCAAAAGCATTTCCCTAAAAGCAGGTGATCTCAATCCAGACATGTTCTTTCCCTGGATCAATCAGGTCACACAGGTTCAGGGGCCCAACATTCTGCGGCTGAAAGGCATTCTGTCGTTCAAGGACGACCCGCAGCGCTACGTCATCCAGGGTGTGCATATGATTGTTGAGGGAGACCATCAGCGGGACTGGAAAGCGGATGAGCCGCGCGAGAGCCGACTGGTGTTCATCGGCCGTGACCTCAATTGGGATGTATTGAAAGACAGTTTCCAGGCCTGCGCCGCGCAATAAGGAATTGAGAATTGCCGACAGTTGCTCCCGTGGACATGGACGGCTTTGTCGTTCGTGCCGGTTTTTTGAAAGAATGCGCTTATTTTGCCTCCGGTGAAGGTGAGATTGTTTTTTTCGGACAGGGCGAAAAGAAGGTCAAATCGCACAAGAGTGGCCTTCTGGCAGCCGAGCCGGCTGTAGATGGCAAGGGACTGATCACGTCTGGCGATGATGGTTGCATCTATTCCTGTGCTGCAGACGGCTCTTACGAGCTTGTTGCGGAAAGGCCCCGCAAGTGGATTGATCTGATCGCCACTGGTCCGTCAGGTGCTGTTGCCTTTGCCAGTGGGCGCACCGCCTGGGTGCGCCTGGCTGATGGCAGGGAAAAAGAGTTTTCTCACGAACGTGCAGTGGGCGGCCTGGCGTTCGCGCCGAAAGGCGTGCGGCTCGCCGTGTCGCGCTATGACGGTGCGACGCTCTGGTGGGCAGGAACCGATGGCGCTCCGGTCGAACTGACCTGGAAAGGAGCGCATCTGGGTGTCAGTTTTTCTCCTGATGGAAAGTACCTCGTCACTGCAATGCAGGAGAACGCCCTGCATGGATGGCGACTGACCGACAGTCAGGACATGCGCATGACCGGGTACCCGGCCAAGGTAAAATCGTTCAGCTGGTCGGTCAAAGGCCGCTACCTTGCAACCTCCGGGGCGAATGCTGCAATCATGTGGCCCTTTTTCGGCAAGACCGGCCCGATGGGACAGACACCCTTGCAGCTTGGCACACGCAGCGAATCCCTGGTGTCGTCGGTGGTTTGTCACCCGAAGGAAGATGTTGTCGCGGTCGGTTATCAGGACGGCATGATCATGATGTGCCGCTTCGCCGACAACGCCGAAGTTCTTTTGCGCCGTCCCGGAAAGGGACCCGTTTCGTCAATGGGATGGGATGCTGAAGGCGTCCGGCTGGTATTTGGTACTGAAGCAGCCGAAGCCGGAATTATCAGTCTGCAGGATTAGATGGTTCGGGAGGTGATATGGCGCGGGTTCTGGTCATAATCGTCATGCTGATCAGCGGAACGGCAACCTCCCAATTGCCTGAGTTTTCGCAGCAATACCGCCAGCGTCTCGGCGGTGCGATCGATGCGCTGGAGGAGGTCCTTGCAGACTTCCGGAGGGATGCTTCGCAATTTGGGTTAAGCGTGCAAGAGGCCATAGAGCGCCAGCGGGCATCCGAAGATCCGTTTATCAAGGCCCGAGGCAACAGCATGGCGGTGGCCAACTTCCGCCTGTCCAGCCTGAAACGGCAGCAACAGGAATTGAGTGGCGCAGGGTCAATCGAGCGCCTTGTCATATTCGTGCGTGGCTTCGACCGCAGGCTCGCACACGCCACTGCTCAGGACTACCAGCCGGCTGTCCCGGTCACTGTCGCAGGACTGTTGAGCGCCGGGATCGGAGCACTTTGCGGTTTCCTTTTCATGCGCATGCTGATCGGATTGACGCGCATCGGCCGCCGCAGGAAAACTGCTGGCCACTGACAAAAGACTTCCCTGTCAGGTATTTGCGCCAAGTCGGCTGGAAGGCCGCTGGAGTCGTTACGCTTTTGACCGGCAATCGACAAATCGGGTAAGCAGGGTTTCACGTTAAGTGTTGAGCTGGAAGGAAACCGGATGGACGCAATCACGCGCATGCGCTGCTTTATTCAAGTCGTCGATTCAAATGGATTTTCTGCTGCTGCCAGAGAGATGGGCCGCTCAAAAGCACTGGTTTCCAAATATGTCGGAGAACTGGAGGATGAACTTGGCGTCCGGTTGCTGAATCGCACGACCCGACAGGTTTCGATGACAGACGTCGGGGAAGCCTACTACAAGGAAGCGATAGAGATCCTGCAGCGCATTGATGATCTTCAGGCATCCGTTCAGTCTTCCCACCAGGAAGTGCGCGGAAGGCTCCGGGTCTCTGCGCCAAGATCCCTTGGCGACGACATGTTGAACAAGGCGATGATGGAGTTTCTGGCTCTCTATCCGGAGATCAATCTTGATCTGCGCCTTGAAGACCGTTTCGTCGATCTGGTGGAAGAAGGTTTCGATGTCGCTGTCCGCGTGACGGAGATGGAAGATTCCAGTTTGATCGCCAGGAAGATCTCGCCCTTTCGAACCGTGCTGTGCGCAAGCCCGGAAGTGATTGAAAAATACGGCGAGCCGAAGGTGCCTGCGGATCTTGCGACGCGACCGTGCATCATCGATACGAATTACCGCTACAAGCAGAATTGGGCATTCCGGGTAGGTGGAGACAGGGTTTCAGTCACGGTAAAGGGGCCTTTGGAAGTCAACAGCGCTTCGGCGGCGCGCGAAGCGGCAATGTGCCATCTCGGATTTCTCAGGTTGCCGCTCTTCTTTGTCTTTGAGGAGGTGCAGGCCGGCAAACTCGTGCCGCTTATGGAAGAGTATGAGGATCCGTTGCGCGGGATCTATGCGGTCTATCCGCATCGCCGGCATTTGAGCGCGAAGGTAAGGGCTTTCGTTGACTTTCTAGTTGAATGGTCTTCCCGGCGACCAACTTGCTAGAACTGGCTACAGTATTTCCGGGACGGATATTTGGCCCAACCTGACTGTTTTTCATAATATTTGTAAATCTTTGTCGAATTGATTTCGAATTTGAAAATGTTGACTTGCATTTTCAATGTGCAGCTTTCAAGGTTCGACTATGGATGATGCTCAAAGACAAATCGCAGCCGGCTTGGAGCAGGTGTTCTGGAGCAGGGGGTTTGCGGAACCGAGTGTTCCCGAATTGCGTGCTGGTGTCGGCGTCAGTATGCGTACGCTCTACCGCCATTTTCCTTCGCGCGAAGCCATGATCCTGGGGGCATTGGAGTACCGGCACCAACGCTATCTGAAATATGTACGCGAAGGCGTGAGTGCACCTGGACTTGCCGCCGCGGAGCAGTTGTTCGACAAGCTTGGCGGCTGGATGCGAATGACCGACGGGAAGGAGTGTTTCTTCCGTCAGGCGATGGCGGCCAATCCGGACAGCACGGATATCGAAACCACGGTCAAGCGCCACAAGGGTGAGTTACTCGAATTCTTTGGAGAACTCAGCGGGCAGGATGCGTTTGCCTCGACGCTCTACATGCTGCATGAAGGCGTCACCTCCTGCTATGCGGAGATGGGTGAAAGAGCCGTTGAAGATGCCAAGAAAATCGTGCGGCAGATGTTTCAAAGAGCCAACGAAAAGCGGCACTCCTGACGACGCAGCCAATGAGCTCACGAAAACGGCGGCCGAGGCCGCCGTTTGTATGTTGTGGTGTCGGCGTGTCGTTCAGTCCGTGAAGGACAGGGCCAGTCTTTCTTCCGCCATCGTGTCGGCGACCCGTTCAGGTGTCGTTTCTTCGTGTGCCGCACGCTCGAAGATGGTTGAAAGCGTGTCACCGATTGCCAGGGTTTTTTCCCTGACCAATGCGTCACCGCTTCCCGGCGTTGCCAGCGCGACCGAGATCACACCACCTGCGTTGATGGCATAATCCGGTGCATAGAGAATGCCCCGTTTTCTCAAGGCCGTACCGTCTGCGGGCGTTTGAAGCTGGTTGTTTGCGGCGCCGGCAACGACGCGAGCCTGAATTTGCGGAATAGTGCGCGCATTGAGGCCAGCGCCCAAGGCGCAGGGCACGAAGATATCGGCGGCAACCATATGCGCTTCGGCCGGATCAACAGCTGTCGCCCGGAAGTCTTCGATTGCTCGCAGCACCGCAGGAGCATGAATGTCCGAAACGATCAGTTTGGCACCGGCGTCGTGCAGCTGGCGGGCAACGTCAAACCCCACATGACCAAGCCCCTGGACCGAAACTGTCTTGCCTGCAAGGTCAGAGCTGCCGAATACATGATGCGCCGACGCCTTGATACCTTCAAACACTCCAAGGGCGGTGTAGGGCGATGGGTCACCAAGGCCGGTTGCACTCGTCCCGCGCACATGGTCGGTATGCTTGGCCACGGCTTCCATATCATCGGGTGAAACGCCGACGTCTTCGGCCGTGATGTAGGTGCCTGACAGACGCTCTACGTGACGTCCGAAAGCTTCCATCATTTCGACGGACTTTTCCTTGCGCGGATCTGCCATGATCACGGCTTTGCCACCACCCAGATCCAGTCCGGCCAGAGAATTCTTGTAGGTCATTCCCCGGGAGAGACGAAGAGCATCAGTCAGGGCGTCCGCGGGGTTCTTGTACGGCCAGACCCGGCATCCACCCAGAGCGGGACCAAGGGTCGTATCGTGAACCGCGATGATTGCGCTCAGGCCGGTTTCCTTGTCCTGAACGAAGACTATGTTCTCGTGTTCTCCCATTTCCGGATGATCGAAAACGGCGCTGTGATGAACAGATGTGTGCAAGGCGTTCATTATTGGCTCTGTAAGGTGATTATCATTATAAATATTTTAGTCCCTTCAGGCGGAATAATGTCTCTTTTCTCCTAAAATGGAGGGTTCTGCGGAAACTCATGTTCCGAATTTGAGATAAATTTGTGAAATTTATTCCGTGCAGCTTTTGCGGTGCGAAACCTGTTCGGTCATCTTCCTGCCGTCTTCTCTGGGCAAGGGCTGCTGGGGTATGTAAGTGTATTATACCTGATCGAGTGGATTTTTCCGGTGCGCGGCTTCTTTGCAAGATTTCTGAACTTCGCCACGGCGAGTGCAAGCCATGTTATCGCCTGCCTTGCAATCTTGCTGATGACGGCGATCAGTGTGTTTGCCCATCCTCATGTGTTTGTCGAAGCAAGGTCGCAGCTTGTCTTTGACGATAGTGGTCAAGCTGTTGCCGTTAAACACGTTTTTCGGTTTGATGACGCCTTCTCCGCCTTTGCTATCCAGGGGTTCGACACGAATGGTGACGGTGTGTATTCCCGTGAAGAGCTCAGCGAGTTGGCGCAGGTCAACATCGAGAGCATGGCCGACTTCGGTTACTTCACGTTCGGCGACAATACCCGTGTCGAATTCGACTTCAACGCACCTACCGATTATTGGCTCGAGGTCGCGACTGTCCCGCTGAAAGACTACTGGGTTATGAAACCGGAGGATTTCGAGGCCATTCAGGAAGATATCGAGATGAATGGTGGAACTGCTCCCGAAGCGGTCGACCTGCTCGAACTTCACTTCACGTTGCCTTTGAAAGAGGTGAGTGACGCAAAGAATACAATCACAATCGACGTTTATGACCCGACCTATTACGTCGATTTCCGCTTCAGCGAGATGGACAGCGCTGTCGGTGTCGTCAATGCTCCCGGAACCTGTCAGGTGACCCGCAAGGGGCCGCCGCCTTTGGATGAAGCAACTGCATATGCCCTGGCGCAGATTGGCGCCGACCAAAGAGATCTGCCTCCTGAGCTGCAAACGGCGGCTGCAACACAAGTCAACCAGTTGATCGTCAACTGTGCCGATGCGGGAGCGCTCGCGGCCGCTGTTAAACCCGACGATGGCGCACCTCAATCTGCTGTTCCATCTGGCGCTTCTGATCAGACTGCCGACCCTGTTCAGACACCGGATACACCGGACAATGAGAATTCCAGGGCCGCGGATGTCGCTGAAAGGTTTGAAACCACAGTTGCTGTTATTGAGGCGAACGACGCACCTGCCATTCAGGTTGGTGTTTTCGACCGGGTTTTTGGCACGATTGCGAGCAAGCAGAAGGAATTTTATCAGGAGCTGGTGGCCAGCCTGAGAGCGTTCCGGAACAATCCGAACGCCTTTTGGCTTCTGGTTGGTTTGTCCTTTGCCTATGGTGTGTTTCACGCCGCCGGTCCGGGGCATGGCAAGGCGATCATCACGTCTTACGTCGTTGCCAACAATGAAACCTTGCGCAAAGGCATTATCCTGTCCTTTGCCTCCGCCTTCGCTCAGGCAGTGACGGCAATCGTTCTGGTTGGCGGCCTTGCGATCGTCTTCAACCTGACGAGTATTGCGATCCAGGACACGGCTCGCTGGTTTGAAATCGGCTCATATGTGTTGATTACCGGTCTTGGCGGGTGGCTGCTTTGGCAAAAGGCCCTGAAGCCGCTGCTGACCAGCGTTGCGGAACGCCTGGGAGGCGACCGGCTTGCGCTTGCGGGCGCCGGTGCTCATAGCCATTCCCATCATGATCATCGCCACGGACATCACCATCACGGGCACGGTCACCACCACCACGAAGTCGGACCTGACGGTGTCTGTTCGACCTGCGGTCATGCTCATGCGCCCACGCCGGACATGATCCAGGGTGAAATCACGCTGGCGCGGGCGGCTTCCATTGTGCTGGCTGTCGGGTTGCGACCCTGCACGGGGGCTCTGGTGGTGCTGGTGTTCGCGTTGTCTCAGGGCATGATCGCGGCCGGGGTGGTGTCCACTCTGGCAATGGCTGTGGGAACAGGCATCACCGTTTCGGTCCTGGCGGGGCTGGCTGTGGGGGCCAAGGATCTTGCCGTGCGGTTGTTCGGCGAAGGCAGCCTGATGTCGATCAGAATTCACCGCGCCATAGAAATTCTCGGTGCGACAATCGTCTTTCTGCTGGGTGTTACACTTTTGATTGCCGCGCTTGGTTGGGGCTGACCCGGCCTTTCAAAGACCAAGCCGTTTTTCCCGATAAGACCGGACGGCCTCTCCAAAGGCGACGAACAGTTTTCTGGAAGGACTATCGGTCATGACCCAGTATTCCGGGTGCCATTGCGTGGCCAGCACGTATCCCGGACTGTCCTTGACCGAGACAGCTTCGATCGTTCCGTCTTCAGCCTGAGCTTCGATAACAAGTCCATTTCCCAGGGTGCCGACCGCCTGACGGTGAAGGGAGTTCACCTCGAATGGCTCGGCGCCGAGCACTTTTTCCAGGCATCCGCCGGTTGAAACTTCCACCGGATGAGCAATGCGAAAGCGTTCGTCCTGGCGATCGGAGGATGGTGCGCGGTGGTCGGCTTTGCCGGAAAGCGCCTGTATTTCGGTCAACAGGGTTCCCCCGAGGGCGACGTTCAGTTCCTGCATGCCGCGGCAAATGGCAAATACCGGAATGCCGCGTTCGACAGCGCGCTTCAGCAGGGGCAGGGTTGTGGCGTCCCGGTCCGGGTCGTAAGGCCCGTTTTCTTCGGTCGGTGCCTGGCCGTAGAGCTGTGGATTGACGTTCGATCGCGACCCCGTGGCCAGTACTCCGTCTACCTGATCGAGTGCCTCATCCAGATCGAGTTCTGCGCCTAGGGACGGAAGGATCATGGGGATCGCTCCCGATCCCTGCAGGAGAGCATGAAGATAGGTGGAGATCGCGGCGTGCCAGCTGAAACCGTCAATGGACTTCACATCAGCAGTCACCAGAACGAGCGGTTTGGTCATGTCGGCCCCCTTGCTTCAGGGGGCTTGTCATAATCGGAAACGCCTGCAAGCCCCGGCTGAATTCAATCTAGTCCAACAATCCCAGATCCTGCGCGACCTTGTAAAGTTGAGCGGCGTTCTTGTGGCCGACCTTTTCTCGCAGGTTAAGACGATGAGATTCGACCGTGCGGACGCTGATGCCCAGCTCCTTGGCGACTTCCTTGTTTGGCTGTCCCTTGGCGATAGCGGTCAGAACCTGACGTTCCCGGTCGGTGAGACCGTAGGGATCTTCCACCGGTGCGGATGTGCTGGCGCCAACGAGGGTCGGCCCAACGGCAGATGAAAAATAGTATCCGCCCGATGCCACGCTGGTGATCGCGGTGATCATCTCCGCCGCGGAGATGTCCTTGAGAATATAGCCTCTTGCCCCGGCCTGAACGACACCTCGAACATATTCCGGATTGTCGTAAACGGAGAGAATGAGGACTGCAATCTCCGGGCAACACCTGCGGATTTCCGTAGCTGCTTCCAGACCGTTCATAACCGGCATGGAAACATCCATCAGCAGTACGTCGGGACGCAAATCCTGGGCAAGGCTGACTGCATCCCGGCCATTCGTGGCTTCCCCGACAACTTCCAGGTCCGGCACCTTGAGCAGTCGTGCGCGGATGCCGTCGCGAACCAGCTCGTGATCGTCAGCGAGCAGTACGCGCACGGATTTGCTGGTGGCTTGTGGAGAAGGTGAATGAACGGTCATCTTTCCATCATGCAGCTTTTGCGGCGGGGTTGTCGAGCGGCATCTGGACTTTTATCCGGGTTCCGCCGGATGCACGGCGGCTCAGGGTCAGTTTGCCACCATACGTCTCTATCCGCTCTCGCATATTGCGGAAGCCCAGACCACCCGACTTTGGCAGGGGGCGAGGGAGGCCGACACCATTGTCCTCAACGGAAAGCACGAGGTTCTGCAGGCCGACTTTCAGGTTGATATTGACCTCGCTGGCCTGGGCGTGCCGCGCGACGTTTGTCATGCACTCCTGTACCACGCGATAAAGCGCGGTCTTGGCTCCTTCTGACAATCGCGTGTGGCATTGCTCCGCCGTGACGTTGACGGTTATTCCTGACTGGTTCTGGAACTCCTTGCCCAGACTTCCAAGGGCGGCAGCGAGTCCCATGTCGTCCAGAACGCTTGGCCTCAGGTCTCGCGATATTCGCCGGACTTCCGCGATCGTGCCGTCCAGGGTCTTCAGGCATTTGGCGGCCTGGGCCTGAAGGTCGGGATGGCGGTTGGCCTCGCTGTGAATAAGCTCGACACCGTAGCGCACCGACACGAGCAACTGGGAAATACTGTCGTGAAGTTCGGTCGAAACCCTTTTGCGTTCCTGCTCCTGGACCTGGAAAATCCGATTGGTCAGCTCCTTGAGCTTGCTGTCGGCAAAGCGCTGCTCGGAAAACCTGACACCGGCAATCAGCGAGCCGGCAATGACAATCGCTGCCAGGGTGATCATGAACGTCACAAGCAGGGTCTGGCGGATGCTGCGGGCAAAGTCGGCGCGGATTGCGGCAATTTCACGGGCAATGTCATCGGTATAGAGCCCCGTTCCGAGCATCCAGCCCCATTTGTCCAGGAGAATCGCGTAGCCGAGCTTTTCCTCGACGCTTCCGGTGGATGGCTTGTGCCAGACATATTGGTGAAATCCGCCACCGCTGCGCGCGGCTTCGATCAGGTTACGGATGACATAGTCGCCATCCGCGTCCTGCAGGTCCCACCAATTGCCGCCGATCAGATGCGGGAGTTTGGGATGGACGATGTTCGTGCCGTCCAGCGTGTAGACGAAGAAGTAGCCGTCGTAGTCAAAGGTCAGATTGTGGAGGATCTCCCTGACTTCCTCTTGCGCTGCTTCGCGCCCTCCCGGTTCTTCCTTGTAAATCTGCTCAATGGACGTCAGCGCCAGACTGACATAGTTGCGAATCTCCTGGCGTTTTGCCGCCAGGACTCGCTGCTCGACTGCCTTGGTTTCCGCGCTGATGAGTTCAAGCGACTGATAGTAGGTTGCGGCACCGATCAGCAGCGAGACCGCAATCAGCGGCAAGATGGTGATGAGCAGCAATTTGGTCTTGAACGTCACGAAATTCGCCTTCTTATTGCGCGGCCGTCCGTCGAAATTGGATTCTCTTGCGTACATCTCGGTAGTACTACTGAGAAGATGCGCAAAAACACGAATAGCGTACACGTCATCTGGTCAACTAGACATACGCCGAGATCGGTGCAAGGGTGTATTCCGGTCCGATATCAGGTCCGTTTAGGGAGGAAACTAATGGATCGTCGTTCATTTATCAAAAAGGCTGGTATTGGTGCTGGCGGTATTGCTGCTGGTTCCGCGCTTGCTGCTCCGGCAATCGCGCAGGGCACCAAGGACATGGTTATTGTCTCGACCTGGCCGCGTGATTTCCCGGGTCTGGGTATTCCGGCCCAGCGACTGGCAGCCCGCATCGCGGAACTGACCGCTGGTCGCATTAATGTTCAGTACTTCGCTGCCGGCGAACGCGTTGGCGCATTTGACTCTTTCGACGAAGTCGCTTCCGGTAACGCTCAGGCCTATATCGGCGCTGACTACTACTGGAAAGGCAAGCATCCGGGCTGGGCAGCGTTCACCGCAGTTCCGTTCGGTCTGGCCGTTACTGAAATGGACGCCTGGATCAAGTTCGGCGGCGGCCAGGAGCTCTGGGACGAGCTGGCTGGCGAATTCGGCCTCAAGAACCTCGCAATGGGCAACACCGGCGTTCAGATGGGTGGCTGGTTCAACAAGGAAATCGAAACCGCTGACGACCTCAAGGGTCTGAAGATGCGTATTCCGGGTCAGGGCGGTGACGTCATGGCGAAACTCGGCGCGTCTCCGGTCTCCCTGCCGGGCGGTCAGATCTACGAAAACCTTGTTTCCGGCGCGATTGATGCAACCGAGTGGGTTGGTCCGTTCAACGACTACTTCATGAAGTTCTACGAAGCAGCCAAGTACTACTACTATCCGGGCATGCACGAGCCGGGCGCAATGCTGGCAATGGGCATGAACAAAGCCTGGTGGGATGGTCTCGACAAGGTCGATCAGCAGATCATCGTCGCAGCTTGTGCGGAAGAAAACGCCAACACCATGGCGGAAACCAACGCCAACAACGGTGTCTATCTCGCACGCCTCATCAACGAGCATGGTGTTGAGCTGCGCGAATTCTCCGACGAGATCTACGACAGCTTCGGTGAAGCCGCTCAGGAAGTTCTTGAGGAAGCAATGGATCATTCCGATCTTTCCAAGAAGATCTTCGAAAGCTTCATCAAGGCACGTGCGGAAATCGGCAGCTGGATGGCGATCTCCGATGTCGCCTACAGCAACAAGCGGAACCGCTTCCTCGGCATTCCGGAATAAGCCGGACGGTTTAGCTAGGGGACGGGAGAAATCCCGTCCCTCTTTATTTGCAAGAGACAAAGGGCACTGCCACGATGACGGCCTTGGACAACGTTCAAGACGGCTCGCATGCCATGAATTCCGGTCATACTCCATCCCCGGAGAGCGCACGTATCTTCCGCCTTTTCGGCTGGATCGTGCTCGCAGTCATGGCAGCGTTTCTCCTCAACAACTATTTGACCTACTGGCAGAACCTGCCGGGCATTGCGCCGATCTTCGGTGGCCGGGCCAATGGATCCCTGCCGCTGTTATGGTCCTGGCTGCAACTGGGTCTTTATGCGGTTTTGGTCATCTGGGCATTTGCCTATGTTCTCCGAAGCAGTCAGACAACGCTTCGCGAAGACAGTCTGAAGATCAGCAACATCAATGCCTTCATCATCCGGGCCGCGTTCTTCGCAGTCCTGATCGTGGGGCTGGTCGATACGGTGATCTCCTTCCTGCGTGTTGAAGGGCTGCTGGCCGATGTGGTCGGTTCGACACTTGCCGACGATCTCGGCAAGTCCCGTTTTCGCGGGGCTTATGTTCATATGCCCCTGATCGGGCTTTCCGTCGTAATCGCCGCTTTCACGCGCACGCTCGGGTTCACCTGGCTCGCGCTTCTGGTGGTTGTTGCAGAACTCCTGATCGTGATCGGACGGTTTGTCTTTTCCTATGAGCAGGCGTTTCTGGCCGACCTCGTGCGCTTCTGGTACGCGGCGCTGTTCCTGTTTGCCAGCGCCTACACGCTTCTGGAAGAGGGACACGTGCGCGTGGATGTCTTCTACGCGGGTATGGCGTCCAAGACCAAAGGCTACGTGAATGCCATCGGGTCGGTGGTTCTGGGCATGAGCCTTTGTGCCGTCATCCTGGTCATCGGCATGGGCGGCAAGCAGAACATCATCAACAGTCCGATCCTGACTTACGAGGTGACGCAGGCCGGATTCGGCCTTTACGTGAAGTACCTCATGGCAGGGTTCCTGGGTGTCTTTGCTGTTTCCATGATGGTTCAGTTCGTATCCTACTTCATGGACGCTGTTGCCGACATTCGCGGTGAACCGGGCGGCCGGGACCACGACAGCCACACAATTCAATAGAGCCTGACGAGACCGCTTGATATGGAACTTTTCTTCCTTTTCCTTCTAGTCGTCCTGATGGCGTTTGCGCTGGGCTCCGGTTTTCCGGTCGCCTTTGCTCTTCCGGGCTCTGCAATCCTGACCATCGGCATCGCCGCCCTGTCCGGTTATCTCTTCGCAGGAGACACCGCGGCCTATTTCGCCCACGGGGGCGCCAGCCAGTGGCTGAGTGCGGGGGTCACCAACTTCCGCGGGATCTACTGGGAGGCCGAGCGAGATACGCTGATAGCGATTCCGCTCTTCGTCTTCATGGGCATCATGCTGCAGCGTTCCAAGATCGCCGAAGATCTGCTGGTTACCATGGCCCGTCTGTTCGGGCCGGTTCCGGGCGGTCTGGGGATTTCGGTCGTGTTCGTCGGCGCGCTTCTTGCCGCAACAACCGGTATCGTCGGTGCGACCGTGGTGGCGATGGGCCTGATCTCGCTGCCGGCCATGCTGCGCAACAACTATTCGGTTCCGTTGGCAACGGGTACGATCGCCGCGTCCGGAACGCTCGGTCAGATCATCCCGCCATCCATCGTTCTTATCATTCTGGCCGACCAGCTGGCGAGCGCGGTCGATCAGGCCGGGTCGCTGCGGACGACACTCTACAAGTCCAGCACCGGCGAGATTTCCATGCCGTCGGATTTTTCGGTGGTGTCGACCAGTGCCGGTGAAATGTTCCTCGGTGCCTTCCTTCCGGGTCTGGTTCTTGTCGGCCTCTACATGCTGTTCATTCTGGGCTTTGCTCTTTTGAACCCGAAGGCTGCCCCGGCCGTTCATGAAGAAGGCACGTTCACACGCAAGTTTGCCGTCAAGGTTCTCATCACGCTGGTGCCGCCGCTGGCTCTGATCTTCCTGGTTCTGGGTTCGATCATCGCCGGTATCGCAACCGTCAATCAGGCGGGCGCCATCGGTGCTGTCGGCGCCATGATCATGGCCGGTTATCGCCTGCGTGAGGGGGAAAAGGGCGCCTATTCGCCCGCGATTATCGCAATCATCGCTTTGCTTGGCCTGGCCATGGTGATCAGCTTCATCGGAGCGGTGAACATCAAGCTGATCGAGACCAGCCAGGACTTGCTCGGACTGGTGCTCGCGCTGATCGCCGTGTCGCTTCTGCTGATCGCGATCTTCTGGTCCGGCTGGCGGACATTGAAGCTGGAAGACACGCTGCGCGGCGTCATGGTGGAAACCGCCAAGACCACGTCTCTGGTCTTCATCATCCTGCTTGGCGCGGCGATGCTGACCTCAGCGTTCCGGGCCTTTGGCGGGGAAGAGCTTGTCAAAGAGTTCCTGCAAGGTTTGCCGGGTGGGTTCTGGGCCCAGTTTCTGATCGTGATGCTGGTGATCTTCATCCTCGGTTTCTTCCTCGACTTCATCGAGATCGCCGTGGTTGTTGTGCCAATCGTTGCGCCGATCCTGCTGGCGGATCCGTCCGCCAACGTCACGGCGGTCTGGCTCGGTGTCATGATCGGTCTGAACATCCAGACCTCGTTCCTGACGCCGCCCTTCGGCTTCGCGTTGTTCTATCTGCGCGGGGTTGCCCCGGCAGTGGTAAAGACCATCGACATGTACAAGGGCGTGATTGCCTTTATCGCTCTGCAGCTTATTGCTCTGGGGATCGTCGGGTTCTACCCACAGCTGGTGAACTACCTGCCGAACCGCTCGACGTTGCTGTCCGAAACAGCACCGCCGCCGAAAAATCCGCGCCTGCAATACTGCATGGAAACGCTCGTCTACGAGGACTTCCAGGAAAATGGCGACAGCATTCTGGCTGCCATTCAGGCTGCAGAAAATGTCGACATGAGTTACCTGCCCGAAGACGTGCGCGAGGACATGCTCGAAGGGTTCGAAAAAGCGCGTGAAGCCTTGCCGCTGATGCAAACCATCAAGGAAGCGGAGCTTCAGGTGGCGGCAGCTTCTGGTGCCTACAAGCCGGTTCACGTTCAGGTGCGTGCATTGGAGCGTGACGCAAGGCGCATTGACGAGCACATCAAGGAGCTTCAGGTCATCGTCGACAGATCAGGTCCGACCGGCATCTATTCGCCCGAACAGGGTGAGCGGGCCAAAGCACGGATTGAAGGCCTTCAGGCCGAGCATGATGCGCTTCTCGCCCAGATCCCGTCCGACTGGGAAGACACTTATGGTACCTTCGCCAAGATCCAGAAGGCTGAAACTTCAGCTCGTCAGAGCTACCGCCGGACGGTGGACCAGGCTTATGAGCCGGTGCTGGAGTTGAAGGCTATCCTGGCGGATGCCGAAAAGGTTGCAGCGCTTAAGCCTGAGCTTGAGGAGCTGAAAAACCAGGTGCCACAGCTTGAGCCGAAAGCAGCCGTCGACGCAATTGCCGCCATGCGCTCCAAGGTGGGTGACGCGGAGGGCACGAGCGAAATCCGCAAAGGCCTGAGCGATGCTCGCAAGATCATGCGCAGCAGACAACCGAATGCGGAGGAAGCTCTTGCGGAGATCGACAAGTCGATTGCTGCTCTGGATGCCGATCTCGTCTGGCGTGAGCGGGCGGCAGCGGAGATCCTGCCGCAACTTGAGGCTTACGACGCCGCGGTCGTCAACAATATCGGCCTTCGTGCACAGAGCCGGCTTCCAGCGGGCATGGCCCTCGACGTTGCCGCCTGTCTCTCAGACCACAGGGATATTTCTCTAAGCTTCTAAGGGACAGATCCAGAAAAAGAGAAAGCGGGAAGAGAGATCTTCCCGCTTTCTTGCTTTGTAGGGACCGCTTTCGTGTCGATTCGCCGTTTTGAAATTCGTCTGTCACCCAGTTGACCAAGGGGAGCCTGCAAATCCGGAAAGCCCGGTCATTCCCATCTGACGTCGCAGGTGAGCATGTAGCCCGAGCCGTAAATGGTACGGATATGAGCCGGGCCGTCTTTGCGGTTCAGCTTCTTGCGGATGCGCGAGATGCGCACGTCAATCGACCGGTCCAGGCTTTCGTCGCGCCCGCCATGTTCCAGAAGATAGTCCCTGGTCAGGACGCGCTTGGGTGCGCGAAGAAGCGCTTCAAGCAGGGTCGCTTCGCCGGTCGAAAGAAAGGTCTCTTCGCCTTCAGGTGTTGTCAGGCAATGGGAGGAGGGTTGGTACACCCAGCCTTCGAAACGAGCCAGCTCGCTGCCTGTCGAAACCGGTCCCTGATCCGACGACCGCCGCAGGATGGAGCGGATGCGGGCAACGACTTCGCGCGGGTCGAAGGGTTTGACCACGTAGTCGTCTGCCCCGAGTTCTAGACCCATCACCCTGTCGGTCGAGTGTCCGCGTGCGGAAAGCACGATGATCGGCACCGATGACTGACGACGGATTTCGTTGATCAAGGCCATGCCTTCCATATCCGGCAGACCGAGATCGATGATGCAGGCATCGGGTGTCCGTGTGCCGAGAGCCGCCAGCACGGACGCTGCGGTGGAAAATACTTCTCCCTCGATGCCGAACTGGTTCATTGCTTCCTGAAGAAGCTGGCCGATTTCAGGTTCGTCATCGACTATGAAAACCGTTCGTTTGGCCGCATGGGCTGAGCGTGTCTGCACGGTGGTCCTCAAGTGCTCGGGGAGAGAATTTTCTGCAGGGTATCTGCCAGTTGATCATCTGCAAACGGTTTCGCCAAGACCGGAAATTCACTGTAGTCGTCCTGTCCGGCAAGGGCTGACCAGTCGGCATACCCGGACATCAACGCAATGCCGAGATCCTGCCGTTTCCTGCGGATCTCACGGGCGAGCGCCAGGCCGTTCATCTGTCCCGGCATGATGATGTCGCTGAGCACGCCACGAAGCTCGGGCAACTCAAATGCCAGACTGCGCGCATCTTCCGCGCTTTCGGCGCGCAAAACCGTGTAGCCGAGATTTTGCAATTGGTCCGTGACAGTGTTGGCGACGTCGGGATCGTCCTCCACCAGAAGGAGGAGCTCGCCGTCACCGCGTTTCAGGTCTCTTTTGCATGACGTCTCGGAACCACCGAGACCGTCTTCCTCGAGCGCTTGGAAGGGCAGGAACAGCGCAAGGCGCGTGCCTTTTCCCGGCTCGCTGTCGACTTTTATCGCACCACCTGACTGGTGAATGAAGCCATAAACCATAGACAGGCCGAGACCACTGCCGGTGCCGAAGTTCTTGGTGGTGAAAAACGGTTCGAAGATCCGCAGCTTTGTCTCGCCATCCATACCGCTGCCGGTGTCTTCCACAGTCACTTGCGCATAAGGGCCGGTTGAAAGCCCAAGCTCTTCCGCATCCTGCTTGTCCAGCTCCGTTCTGCGAAGGGAGATGCGCAGCGAACCGCCGTCCGGCATCGCGTCTCGCGCATTGAAGGCAAGGTTGATCAGTGCCGTTTCCATCTGTGTTGGATCGATCCGTGCACCGATGCCGACGTCGGACGCATCGGTTTCCAGGATGATTGTCGAGGGCAACGACCCATCCAGCAACTTGCCGGCACTCGCGATGATCTGAGCCAGCGAAACTGTCTGCGGGTCGATAGCCTTGCCCCGGCTGAAGGCAAGAAGACGCTGGATCAGGTCCGTTCCCCGTTTGGTTGCTTCCAGCATCGGCGAGAGCTTCTTGTCGAGCGCGCTCTTGTCGATCGGGTCTTCCATCCTGCTGACCGTCAGAAGATTGCCCATGAGGATCGCGAGCAGGTTGTTGAAGTCATGCGCAAGGCCGCCCGTCAGCTTGCCGACAGCGTCCATGCGCTGGGATTGCACCAGCGTTGCCTCCGCCTGTTTCTGGTCGGTTGCATCCAGCGACAACACGAAGATGCCGAGCGTTCGGCCATCGACTGTCATGTCGGGAATCAGCGTGGAACGCATGAAGGCGGTGCTGCCATCGGAGCGTTTGCGTTGATACTCGTAGCTGACCGCCTTGCCTTCGAAAGCCCGTTCGATATGTGGGTGGAGCTCCTTGAACAGCTCTTCACCGACGACTTCCGGGGCCGGACGCCCTGCAATGGAAGCCACCGACTGACCGAACCAGTCCGCATAACGGCGGTTGGCAAACCGAAACACCGGGCCGGGAGACAGATAGGCGATCAGCGCCGGAATGTTGTCGGTGACAAGTCGCAGCCAGTCTTCACTCTGCCTGAGCGCGCGGGTGCGTTCCTCCACAGTACGTTCCAGCTTCTCCTGGCGGCGACGGTCCTCGGTGACGTCGGAATAGATCGTCACGAAGCCGCCCTGCGGCAGCGGTGTTCCGGAAACGGCGATGATCTGGCCATTGGGCCGAACACGCTCAAAATAGTGGGGTTCGAACAGCTTTGCCCGCTCGATCCGGCGGGCAATCTTGCCCTCAATGTCGCCCGGCCCATATTCGCCGCGCTCGGCATTCACCCGAATGAATGCTTCCAGGTGAGAGCCACGCCGGATGATATCCGAAGGCATGTCGAGCATGTCCGACAGGCCCCGGTTCCACGCGACCAGTTTGAGGTCGCTGTCAAACACGGTGAAACCCTGATTGATGTGATCCAGCGCCGCCTGCATCAGATCAAGCTGCGCCTTCAAGTGCTTTGTTTCCTCCATGGCGGGGAGATTAGATCAAAACTTCCCGAGACTGAACTGGAGAAAAGTAGTCCGATTGGGGGAGGGGAGGTCAAGTTTGTGCTGAGCCGGATCTCTATGAAAACCAAGGGAGAGCTGTCGATCCAGCTCCAGATACGTCTTGCAGGAGGAAGCGGCAATCAATAGTTGTATGGCTTGAGTTTTCTTATGCTTCTTGTCGATGGTCAGCGTACCGGATCTGAAAGTTGGAGACTGGAAAAGTGCAAATTGTTTCTACTGCCGTTGTCTTGTTGGTCTTCGTTTCCTTGTTTGTTTCATCCGCAGATGCTGAGCCATGGAACACACCTTACGACTCTTTTTTTCAAAACCCTGAACTAAGCCCGTAGTTCAAATCCATAAGTGATGGAACGGAAATCCGGACTGTGCTTCTGCCAGGCGAAGTATTGCTGGAAGAACGCCGAAAAGACGGGAAAATCAGCGTCATGACGACAGACCAGAGCGAACATGGCGCGGTTCTGTGTGCGCGGAAACTTTATTTGTACACAAAAATGGCACTTGAATCGTGCGAGGACCTTGAAAATCGATCTGTGTCGGATCGATTGTCGGGCGCAATTAAACAGATGAACGAGTTCATTGTCGCCAATTCCATCGAGAGGGTTTCGCTGGAAAATCTGGCTCAAAACGAACGGTTGAAACTGATTGAATATCGTAAGGAAATGGGAGTTTCCGGAAGCGGAAAGATAGAGTCCTGCAAAACGGTCGCTCCAGGCCGTGCAGACTTTGGCGCTCAAATTGCGACGAGCATTGAAAAGCAGTCTGACGAGGAATTTGCTGAAATGATTGACAGGCTTTTGTCTGTTCCGCGGTTACCTGCAATGAATCCTTGCTTGTAACTCATCAAATGAATTTTGTTTTTATCTAGGAGGTTCAATCTGTTGACTGGGTCGCTTCGAACCCTTCAGTTCATTTCGTTTTTCTCAACTTCATGCGGCCGCTCACGAGCTTGCTCTTAACCATCTTGATTGTTAGGTCGAGTTGTTCTCTGATAGGTTGCGAACCTCAATGGGAGACCGACATGAAACGACTTGGCCTCATGCTCATTTCATTGCTTTTTCCGGTGGCTGCATTTGCGCAAACGCCGACCTGCGAACCGTTCGAGATCGTGTCTCTGGACGGCCGTGTCGTCGCGACACATGATGAAGGCGACAAAGGTCCCAGCATTGGCGATATCCGGGTGGGTGAACGCATCATCGGTGACAAGGAGGGGCGCCCGATCGGTGAGGTTCGCTGGAAGATTTCCCTGCTCGATCCCGACCACGACGGCAAACCCTCCCACAACCTGCTGCGCATGTTCTTTCTGTTCGACAACGGTAGCATTCTTGCGGACGGAATCCACACGCCCAGAAATGACATTCATGACAGTGAGAAGGTTTCGGCACCGAAAACCGAATTGGTTGTTCTGGGTGGAACCGGTGCCTTCAGACATGCTCGAGGCGTTATTGATCTGCTCCCGGCAGATGACGGCAACCCTGAGCATGTCCGCTATGAGGTCGATATCTCCTGCAAGTGATATGGCATTGTCAGGGATGAGAAGCCGTCCGCGACTTAGCGAAAGGCCGGATTGTCCGATCTACTATAGGCAGGCGGTTCCTCCTTGCCGACACTGATTGGAGAATTTCGGAAGGGGCAATGCTCAGTTGGATTTCTGCCAAAAACCTTTCGAGTCTTTGACGTATCGGCCCTTGTCTGCATTTTTCCGATCTTCCTCGCTGAGCGAATCGCGCATCCATTCCGCACCGTGCTCCAACGGGATCATCTCAGGTAAAGGGTTTTGTTCGTCAGCTTGCACCTTCCGGAGCCGAAGCCATACCTCATCACACATCTTGAGTCGCCAAACACCAGTCAACATTCTCTTGAACTTGCTGTCTCTTTGAGCCTGTCTTTCGAAAAGAGGGATCAGCGACCCATAATAAGATAAAAGATGTTCGGCCGGACCGGCGGCGATCGTCCCCAGATGCTCGTCTGTTTCTGCCATGGCAACCGCATCAATCAGGAAATTCCAGAGGGCGAGCGGGTGACCAAAAAAGCAAACGAGAGTGATCCAACCGTCCACATCATCTTTGAACAGGTCTCCGGACACCTTCTTTGCTGCTTCCTGCAGAGCGGCATCGGAAACGTTACAGCATTTCGCTGCGGCAAATCGCCGAAGATTCTCTAGATTGCATTTGGTTGGATTGGAGTCGCCAATGGTGTTCAACCAAAAGGTGGCCAGCAATTGCTCGGCCGAGAGCGTCTTTTCCGTCAATTTAAAGCGTGGCTATAACCACGCGTATCAAGATTTACTAGAATTCGCACTTCTTAGATGCGGTCTTTTTTGACGTCAAGGGATAGTTCCGGGCGCTCGAGTGAGCGAGTGCCGAACTTGAGGTCGCCGTCGTTCAAATCCCGAATGGCGCTGACTTTGCTCAAGGGACGACAAGGTTGGCACTTGACTCTCATGCGTTTAAATCAGATATTTCTGTTATGACAGAAATATCTGACACTTTAGATGCGTCCGCGAAAGAGCAGTTCATTCTTTACTGGGGAGACATGGGCAGCCAGTGGGGTGTGAACCGTTCCGTGGCACAGATCCATGCGCTCCTGTATCTCAGTCCCGTGCCTTTGAATGCGGAGCAAATTTCCGAAGAACTTGGAATTGCGCGCTCGAATGTTTCCAACTCGTTAAAGGAACTCGTCGGTTGGCGGCTCATCCAGCGTATGCCGGTGGCCGGAGACCGGCGAGAACACTTCGTGGCGGAAACGGACGTTTGGGAAATGGCGCTGTTGATTGCAAGAGGCCGCAAGGAACGCGAGATCGATCCGGCCATACGCGCAATTGATATCTGCGTTGGTCAGGCAGAGAACGAAGCGAACCTTGACCCTGTCGTTCTGGAGAGAATGCGTAACATGGATGAGTTTCTCAAAACGGCTGATAGCTGGTCAGAACAGATGTTGAGCGTGCAGAAATCAAAGCTCGCCCTTCTGATGAAGATGGGAGACAAGGTTTTGTCGATCCTGAAAATCAATGGAAAGAAAGCCAAGTAACAAAATTTTTTGGCATGAAATTTCTGTCTCTGCAGAAATTGCCGACACAACAGTATTGGGTGCAAGATGCAATACGACCGTTCAATTCTTCAAAAAGGCGCTGCGCGAGATCGTCGCTTTCGGGAGCTTGTCGGAGAGAAGGACTGGATCGCGTTGCCGTCGGCTGTCCGTAGACGTTTCGGCAAACGCCTGACGGGCGGGGCAAGTGTTGTCTATAAGGGAGTCGTCGTTGCCATGCGCATGTCCCTTGCCGGGCGCCTCCTTGCTCAGCTCGCGCGTTTTATCGGCGGACCATTACCGTATGACATGTCATCGATTAAACAGCCTGCGGTGGTGACTGTCACCGAAGACTGTGCTGGTGACGGTCAGTTCTGGACACGCCAATACGGCCGGAAGGCTGGCTTTCCCCAAATCATCCATAGCTCAAAACGTTTTTCCGGTCCCACCGGTATTGAGGAGTACATCGGATCGGGGATCGGCATCGCGCTGCAGGTCAAAGCTGACAGTCATGGCCTGAATTTTGAAAGCGATCACTACTTTCTGCAGGTCGCAAATTTGCGGCTGCGCCTTCCCGGGTGGCTTCAGCCCGGTGCTCTGATCATCTCGCATCGCGATCTCGGAGATGCCCGGTTTCTCTTTTCACTCACCCTCAGGAACCGCGTCTTTGGCGAGCTGGTTCGTCAGGATGCGCTCTTTCACGACAGCGAGGAATGATCATGGAAAATCCCGTCCTTTGGATATTGATCTCTATCCAGATTTTCATGGGCGCTTTCGATACGCTCGTGCATCACGAAGGTAGCGAACGCCTGGCGTGGCGCGCCTCTCAGAAAACCGAATTGCGACTGCACGGGGTGCGCAACTTCTTTTACGCCGTGATCTTTCTGTGCTTTGCGTGGACCGAACCGCATGGGTTCTTCACTATCGTGCTTGCTGCGATCCTCATTGCCGAAGTGATCATAACACTGTGGGATTTTGTCGAAGAGGATTTGACCCGCAAGCTACCCTGGACCGAACGCATAAATCACACGTTGCTGGCGTTGAACTACGGGGCAATTCTCGCTCTGGCCGCACCTTACCTCTGGATGTGGTCGTTCCGGCCAACAGCGATTGTTCCGGCCAACTATGGCTGGTGGAGTGTCATGGCCACCTTTGCCGCCCTTGGCGTGGGTCTCTTTTGTGCACGCGATCTGCTTGCGGCTGCGCGCAGCGACCGTTTGGATCGGGGCAATCCGGCGCAGCTGGTTGCCGACCTTTCGCCTCGCCAACATATCCTCGTCACGGGAGGGACCGGGTTTATAGGCCGGCGTCTGGTGCAGGCATTGGTTTCAGCCGGTCACTTTGTGACCGTTTTAACGCGCAGTCAGCACAATGCAGAAGGGCTGGCCCAGCCGGTCCGGGTGATAACCAGTCTTGATCAGGTCCATAGTGCCGATCGTGTCGATGTCATTGTGAACCTTGCAGGAGACCCGGTAGCCAATGGCTTGTGGACGGCCCGAAAGCGCAGGCGGATCATCAAGTCCCGTGTCGAAATGACGGAAGCGATAGGTGCCCTCGTCGAACGACTGAACAGGAAACCGAATTGCATGATCAACGGTTCCGCGGTCGGCTGGTACGGTTTGCGGGGCGATGAGATGTTGTCGGAAGAATCAACTGCCGAGCCGGCATTCGTTCATGAGGTTTGCGATAAATGGGAGAGGTCTGCAAACAAGATAGCGCAGGGAGGTGTACGCGTGGTGATTCTGCGGATCGGACTTGTTCTTGGGGTTGATGGCGGAATGCTCGCCAGACTCCTCACACCTTTCGAATTCGGTGGTGGCGGCATCATGGGTACCGGGCAGCAATGGATGTCCTGGATTGAGCGGGATGACCTGGTGCGCATGATTGCCTTCGCGATTGCTAACAAGGACGTGAAAGGTGTGATCAATGCGACCGCGCCTGAACCTGTTCGAAATGCCGACTTTACCCAAGCGCTTGCAAAGGCCCTGCATCGGCCTGCTGTACTGCGTTTTCCCGTCTGGGTTCTTGCAAATATGCTTGGCGACATGGGCCGTGAAACAATGCTGGCCGGTCAGCGCGTCATGCCAACCAGTTTGTTGGAGCGCGGGTTTTCGTTTCGTCATCCCAAACTGGCGCCGATGTTGCGCAAAATTACCGGAGCGAAAGCGCCAGCCGCCGTCAAAGCCGACCCTGAATTCCGGCAAGTCACCTGATTTTGGCGCCTGCAGTTAAACCTGCATGCCGTGGTTGTGTTAGCCTGTTTATCGCCTGGTCGTTTTGCGACCGGATCTTCTTCAGGGTGAGAATTGCGGCATGCCGATACTCAAGATCTTTTATGATGAAACTCTCGATGTCCTGGTTCGGGCCAATCGGCTTCATATTCAGGAAGGCCTCGAGCGGATGATGCGCGAGGTTCTGTTGGCTGATCCCGATCATTGCCAGGTCATCATGAGTGCATCGGTGCATTGCACCCCGAAGCCTGTCTACGTGGAGATGCAGTTCCGGGCAAAGGATCATCGTACCCAAGAAGTGTTGGCACGGGCGATGGACACGATCGCCGAGTTGATGCTGAAGGCCCTTGCCGCCGGTGTGCGCATCCGTGCCTTTGATATCGACGAGGCGATGTTGCATGCCCTGGATGTTGAGGGGGAGGGATGAGATGACGGACGCACCATCCTCACCCGGTGTTCATATCCGTGACATCGGTTGCTTTTTTGCCGGAGGGCATATCGAGACGCTGACCGGTCAGCCGAAAAGGCAGATACAGGTCGCAAGAAATGGTCCCTCACGGATGGTCGACATGAATGGCGACTATGTGACTGGCCAGTGCTACGTGCAGTATGTTCGGCAAGTGTCTCCGGCTTTCGACGCCCCGGTGATGTTCTGGCATGGCGGGGCAATGACCGGGGTTACCTGGGAAACCACGCCGGACGGGCGCCCGGGGTGGCGCAGTTACTTCCTGAGCGCCGGGTTCGATACCTATGTTTGCGATGCCATGGAGCGAGGTCGCGCCGGTTGGTCGCCGTATCCGGACATCTACAGCTCTGCTCCCATTTTCCGTACCCAGGACGAAGCCTGGTACATGTTTCGAATCGGTGAGCAGGGGTCTTACGCTCATGATCCGCGTGAGCGCAGGTCTTTTCCCGGCAGCCAGTTTCCAATCGAAAGCTTTGACGCTTTTGGCGCGCAGCTCGTGCCGCGATGGACAGATCACGGCAACGAAAGTCTGGACGCCTACTATGATGCGCTTCGCCGTGTCGGCCCGGTCTGGTTGATTGCCCACAGCCAGGGCGGGAACCTGGCTCTCGAGGCCGTGGCAACGCTGCCTGAACTGTTCAAAGGTGTGGTTGTGATCGAGCCGGCTGCCGCGCCGCCCGATATGGGAAACGCCCAAAAAGTTCCGCACCTCTTCGTCTGGGGCGACAACATGGAACAACTGCCGACCTGGGTCGCCTATCGCCAGGTGGTGAAGGACTACATCGAAAAGCTCTCGGGTGCCGGTGGAAGGGTTGACCTTCTTGACCTCCCGGCGGAAGGCATCCACGGCAACTCCCATCTGCCGATGATGGACCGGAACTGTGAAATTGTTGCAGAGAGAATTCTGGCCTGGATCAAGTGCCAATAGCTAAGTCACAGAAAAAATTAGCCATTCGAACTCATCTTGAGCTGTTCTTTCGCACCTGCAGCGCAAATGAAACAATTCGACATGTTTGACACATATTGCTGAAAATGACCCGGTCTAGCTTTTCCATTAACGGGAGTGAGACAGGGATATCGTTTGAAACTTCACAAATTAGCGGTTGAAGGTTCGGGCGGCAGATAGTTTCATACCCGGTGAAAGAATGACCCCAAAAATTGGGGCGCCTTCCGGATCAGACCGTCTTTCCATGAGGACGTGGAAATGCGCGGAACCTGATCGATAAGAGATTTGTAGAGCATCTGGGCTTGCGTTCCTCCGGACGCAGGATGCTTTAGGGGAAGAAACGATACATGGTAGGGTCGGCCAGCGCTTCGCCGCGTGGGGAGGACACCTTTCCGAAAATCCTGATGCAGAATGCGAAGGTTTTCGGGTCCCGGACCGCGGTCCGGGAGAAGGATTACGGGATCTGGCAGAGCCGGACTTGGTCTGAGGTGTGTGAAGAAATCCGCGCGTTTTCCATCGGGTTGAAAAGTCTCGGACTGAGTGCCGGGGACAAGGTTGCCATCGTCGGGGCAAACCGGCCGAGGCTCTACTGGGCCATGGTTGCGTGCCAGGCGCTCGGAGCTGTGCCCGTGCCCGTCTATTCAGACAGTGTTGCCGAAGAAATGGCCTATGTTCTGGGTCATGCCGAGGTCAAATTTGCTGTCGTTGAAGACCAGGAGCAGGTCGACAAGCTCTTGTCGATGTCGGACGAGGTGCCGAGCCTGACCGACGTCATTTACGACGAGCCGCGCGGGCTGCGGGACTACGATCACACCCATCTGCATGATTATGCCGGTTTACAGGACAAAGGCCGGGACCTTCTGGCAAAGGACGCCTCTCTCTCGGACAAGTGGGAAGAAGGTTTTGCGGGTGGAAAGGGCAGCGATATCGCGGTCATGCTCTATACGTCCGGCACTACCGGTCGCCCGAAGGGCGTCATGCTCTCCTTCGACAATCTGGTCATTTCCGCCAGAAACGGCAATGCCTTTGATCATCTCAATGAGACAGAAGAAGTGCTCGCCTATCTGCCGATGGCCTGGATCGGCGACCATGTCTTTTCTCTGGCGCAGGCGTTTACCGCAGGATATTGCGTCAACTGTCCGGAAAGCATGGATACGATCGACACCGATCGGCTTGAAATCGCACCAACCTACTTCTTTGCGCCGCCGCGCGTCTTTGAGAACATGCTGACCCAGATCATGGTGCGCATGGAAGATGCCGGAAAAACAAAACGTGCCATATTCGATTATTTCATGGGCGTTGCCCGCGCCGTGGGGGAGAAGATCCTGAACGGAGAGCAGGTCAGCATGAAGGACCGTCTGCTCTATCGCCTTGGTGACTTCTGTGTTTACGGCCCCTTGAAGAACCGCATGGGCCTGACACGCATGAAAGTCGGCTACACCGCTGGTGAGGCCATCGGTCCGGAAATCTTCCAGTTCTACCGGTCGCTCGGGCTCAACCTTAAACAGCTTTACGGCCAGACCGAAGCCAGCGTTTACATCACGCTGCAGCCAGATGGTGAGATCTTCGGTGACACCGTCGGCAAGCCAGCGCCGGATGTCGAGCTGAAGATTGAGGAGAACGGCGAAGTCATGTACCGTTCGCCGGGTGTTTTTGTCGGTTACTTCAAGAATGATGAGGCAACTGCGAAAACCAAGACCCCGGACGGCTGGGTTCATACCGGTGACGCGGGTATCATTGCCGACAATGGTCATCTGAAGATCATCGATCGTGCCAAGGATGTCGGCAAGCTGAACAGCGGCTCGCTGTTTGCGCCCAAATACATTGAAAACAAGCTGAAATTCTTCCCGAACATCAAGGAAGTGGTCGCGTTCGGTCACGAACGGGACATGGCGGCGGTGTTCATCAACATCGATCTGACGGCTGTCGGATCCTGGGCGGAGCGCAACAACGTCAACTACGCCTCTTACCAGGAGTTGGCTGCCAATCCGGACGTCTATGCGATGATCGAAAGCCATGTTGATCAGGTCAACAGGGACCTGTCGCAGGAGCCGATGATGGCTGGCGCCCAGATCAAGCGTTTCCTGATCCTGCACAAGGAGCTGGATGCCGATGACGGTGAGTTGACACGGACGCAGAAGGTTCGCCGGTCATTCATCGCCGAGCGTTACGCTCCGCTGATCGATGCGCTTTATGACGGCTCGACATCCAAGCACGTTCGCACGGAAGTGACTTTCGAAGATGGCCGCAAGGGCGCCATCGAAGCAACGGTCGAGATCCGGGACATGAACGCCTATGACGCAGGCAAGGGCATTCAGGAGGCAGCCGAATGAACGCCTTTGTAACCGACAAGACGCTTTCTCCGGCGAGCGGCGCCGATGCAGCGGAACGCGAAGAATTGCTGCGCGTCGACAACGTGTCGCTGTCCTTTGGTGGGGTGAAAGCAATCACCGATATTTCGTTCGATATTCTGAAAGGCGAAATTCGGGCGATCATCGGTCCTAACGGCGCTGGTAAAACGTCGATGCTGAATGTGATCAACGGCTTTTATCACCCGCAGGAAGGCACCATTACCTGGCAGGGCAAGGCCCGTCGCAAGATGAAACCCTACGAGGCGGCCAGCAATGGAATCGCTCGTACTTTCCAGAACGTGGCACTGTTCAAGGGCATGACCACGCTCGACAACATCATGTCCGGCCGGTCGCTGAAGATGCACCGCAATTTCTTCTGGCAGGTGTTGTGGCGTGGTCCGGCAGAGAACGAAGAGATCGAGCATCGCCGGAAAGTTGAGGACATCATCGACTTTCTGGAAATCCAGGCGATCCGCAAGACGCCCGTCGGGCGCCTTCCCTACGGCCTGCAAAAGCGGGTCGAGCTGGGCCGGGCATTGGCCATGGAGCCGGACCTTCTTCTGCTCGATGAGCCAATGGCGGGCATGAACCTGGAAGAAAAAGAAGACATGAGCCGGTTCATTCTCGATGTGAACCAGGAATTCGGCACAACGATTGCTCTGATCGAACACGACATGGGCGTTGTCATGGATCTTTCCGACCGTGTGGTTGTGCTCGATTACGGCAAGAAAATCGCGGACGGCCCACCTGAAGAGGTGCAGGCCAGCCAGGCCGTGATCGACGCTTATCTCGGCGTGAGCCACTAGGGAGGGACCAGGACATGCTATACGACATTTTCATCGATCCCTTCGTGCAGATGTACGACATGCCGGACTTCTTCCTGCAGGTTCTGTGGGAAGGCTTCGTCGCCGGTATTCTCTACGCGCTGATCGCGCTTGGCTTCGTGCTGATCTTCAAGGCCTCCGGTGTTTTCAACTTCGCACAAGGCATCATGGTGGTGTTTGCCGGTCTGACGCTGGTTGGCCTCAATGAAAACGGCATACCGGCTTACCTTGCGCTTGCTCTGACCATCGTGGCCATGGGTGTGCTGGCCTATGGGGTGGAGCGGGTCGTCATGCGACCACTCGTCAACCAGCCCGACATCATCCTTTTGATGGCGACCATCGGTCTGACATATTTCCTGATCGGCTTTGGTGAGTTCGTCTTCGGCGGCGAGCCGAAACAGATGATCACCGAGCAACTTGGGCTGCCGACCGGATCGACGGCGATCGAGATGGGAGAGCGCGGGCTGATCATTCTGCAGCATATCGACATTGCCGCAGCCGTGATCGCGGTGATCATGGTGACGGCGCTCGGGATCTTCTTCAACAAGACCAGGATTGGCCGCGCGCTGCGTGCTGTGGCGGACGATCACCAGGCCGCTCTGTCGGTTGGCATCTCGCTTAACCAGATCTGGGCCATTGTTTGGTTCGCCGCCGGTCTGGTGGCACTGGCAACAGGCATCATGTGGGGCGCGAGATCCGATGTGTCCTTCGCGCTGGAAATCGTTGCCTTCAAGGCCTTGCCGGTTTTGATCCTGGGCGGGTTCACATCGATCCCGGGCGCGATTGTCGGCGGTTTGATCATCGGTTTCGGTGAAAAGATCGGCGAACTGTACTGGGGTGGACTGGTTGGTGGCGGCATCGAGTCGTGGCTCGCCTACATCATCGCCCTGATCTTCCTGCTGTTCCGGCCTCAAGGCCTCTTCGGCGAACGTATCATCGAGCGGATTTAAGGATCTAGCGCCCATGTTTTATCGCGAAGCTGGCCAATTCAAGACAAGCTACAAGGCGGATCAGGCGCTCATGCCGATCCTGCAGGACCGGATCGGTTTGTCGGTTATCCTGATTATCGCCTTTGTTGTGATCCCGGCCTTTGCCAATGACTTCTTTCTGACGTCCATCATGATCCCGTTCCTGGTGTTCGCACTGGCGGCGATCGGCCTGAATGTGCTGACCGGGTTCTGCGGGCAGCTGTCCCTGGGAACCGGTGCGTTCATGGGAGTGGGGGCCTATGCGGCCTACAAGCTGACGACAATCTTTCCGGATGCCAATGTCATCGTGATGGTGTTGCTGTCCGGTGTGTTCTCGGCGGCTATCGGCGCCGTGTTCGGTCTGCCCAGCCTGCGCATCAAGGGGCTCTATCTGGCAGTGACCACGCTGGCGGCACAGTTCTTCCTTGAATGGTGTTTCATCCGTATTCCGTGGCTCTACAACTACAACGCCTCGGGCGCGATCGAAGTACCGCATCGGGAAGCCTTTGGCTTTGTGGTCTCCGGAGCGGAGGCGACCCCGATCGTCCGCTACTTCATCGTGTTGTGCATCACTGTTGTGATCGCCTACTTGATGGCCAATGTCCTTCGCGGAAGGATCGGACGCTCATGGATGATGATCCGCGACATGGATATCGCCGCCGAGCTGATGGGTATCCGTCCGCTGCAGACCAAGCTGATGGCTTTCGCCGTGTCGTCCTACATCTGCGGCGTTGCCGGCGCGATGATGGTGTTCTTCTGGCTGAACGCGGCCGAGCCGTCATCCTATTCGATCTCGTTGTCTTTCCAGATCCTGTTCATGGTGATCCTCGGCGGGTTGGGCAGCCTCAGCGGATCATTCATGGGGGCGGCGTTCATCTGGATCCTGCCGGTCTTCCTGAAATTTATTCCGGGTGTGCTCGGCATCGACTTGGCTGCTGAAACGGTTGAACACGTGACCTTCATGATCGTCGGCGCCTTGATCATCTTCTTCCTGATCGTCGAACCGCACGGTTTCGCAAGGCTCTGGCAGATCGGGAAACAAAAGCTCAGGGTCTGGCCGTTCCCTTACTAGGAACGCCGATCCTTTGAACCCGCCATCCGGAAAGTGGACCGATCCGGGGAGGAATGGCGCAACAGGTCTGGCGGTGCCGGATGGTCCGGGGCCGCATGGGAGGAGAAATATGAAGAGCATAAAGCAACTTGCGCTGGGAACCGCTGTTGCAGCCGGGGTCGCCATTTCAGGCCTCGCAACAACAGCAGCTCAGGCTGAAGATTCCAACTATGTTCCGCTGTTGACCTACCGCACCGGTCCGTTTGCAGCTTCCGGCATTCATATTGCCAACGGCATGCACGACTATCTGCAGATGCTCAATGAGCGCGACGGCGGTATCGGCGGCGTCAAGCTGGAGCTGGAAGAGTGTGAAACCGGCTACAACGCACAAAAGGGCGTTGAGTGCTACGAAGCCACCAAGGGCAAGGGCGCGCTGGTTTACAATCCCTATTCCACCGGTATCACTCTTCAGCTGATCCCGAAGGCGGGCGTCGACAAGATCCCGGTACTTTCCATGGGTTACGGTCTCTCAGCCGCAGCGGTTGGCTCCACCTTCCCGTGGGTGTTCAACGTGCCGGACACATATTGGGACGGCGCATCCGTGGTCATCAAGTACATCGGTGAGCAGGAAGGCGGTCTTGAGAACCTGAAGGGCAAGAAGATCGGCTACATCTTCCTGGATGCCGGTTATGGTCGCGAGCCGATCCCGCTGCTTGAACAGCTGGCAGAGAAATACGGCTTTGAGCTGCTGCAATACCCGGTTGGCGTCAAGGAAATGCAGAACCAGTCGTCGCAGTGGCTGAACGTGCGTCGTGACCGCCCTGACTACATGGTGATGTGGGGCTGGGGCGCAATGAACCCGACCGCGATCAAGGAAGCTGTGAAGATCCGCTTCCCAATGGACAAGTTTATCGGTGTCTGGTGGTCCGCGGGCGATGACGACGCTGCAGCGGGCGGTGAAGGAGCCAAGGGCTACAAAGCCATGAACTTCTCCGGCGTCGGTCGTGACTTCCCGGCTCTCGACGATATTGAAAAATATGTCGTTGGCGCGGGCCTGTCTTCTACCGATGCGGAAACCATCGGCGGAACGCTCTATAACCGCGGCGTTCTCAATTCGGTCATCATCGCTGAAGGCATCCGCACTGCGCAGGAGCTGACTGGCAAGAAGGTGATTACCGGTGAGGACATGCGCATGGGTCTTGAGGCCCTGAACCTGGACGAAGCCCGTTTGAAGGAACTGGGTCTTGCCGGATTTGCGCATCCGATGAAGGTCACCTGCGAAGACCATTCCGGCAGCAATCCTGTCTTCATTCAGGAGTGGGACGGCAAGAAGTGGCGTCAGGCCTCGGGTTGGATCGAGCCGATGACCGACCTCGTTCGTCCGTTGCTTGAGCAGGCTGCTGCGGAATACGCCGAGAAAAATGCGCCGTGGCCGAAGCGCACCGAACCCTGCCCGAACTGATAGGCAGTCCGCTCCATCGCGCATCAGGCGCGGTGGAGCCTCTCAGGAGAGTATGGAATGGCATTGCTGGATGTAGAACAACCCGGTTCGGACAACGCCGCAGACGCTGCGGAGACGATCCTTTCAGTCAACAATATCGAGGTCATCTATGACCACGTGATCCTTGTGCTGAAAGGGGTTTCGCTGACGGTTCCCAAAGGCGGGATCGTGGCCCTGCTGGGCGCGAATGGCGCCGGCAAAACGACAACGCTGAAGGCTGTTTCCAATCTGCTCAGCGCCGAACGCGGTGAAGTGACCAAGGGAAAGATCCTGTTCGACGGAGAAGAGGTTCAGGCGCTGTCTCCCAATGATCTCGTTCGCCGGGGGTGCATTCAGGTGATGGAGGGGCGGCATTGTTTCGGTCACCTGTCCATTGAAGAGAATTTGTTGACGGGTGCCTATACCCGAAAGGACGGACATTCTGCCGTGAAGGCCGACCTTGAGATGGTCTACAATTATTTTCCGCGCCTTCGCGAGCGGCGCCAAAGCCAGGCGGGCTATACGTCAGGCGGCGAGCAGCAGATGTGCGCTATCGGACGCGCGTTGATGAGCCGTCCGAAAATGATCCTGCTTGATGAACCCAGCATGGGGCTTGCTCCCCAGCTTGTGGAAGAGATTTTCGAAATCGTTCGTCAGCTGAATGAAAAGGAAGGCGTGTCCTTTCTGCTGGCGGAGCAGAACACCAATGTCGCGCTGAAATACGCGACTTACGGTTACATCCTCGAATCAGGTCGCATCGTTCTTGATGGAGATGCCAAGGCTCTGCGGGAGAACGAGGATGTGAAGGAATTCTATCTGGGCGTTGGTGGCGAAGGCCGCCGTTCGTTCCGGAACGTCAAACACTACAAGCGAAGGAAGCGCTGGCTGGCCTAAGGGGCCGCAACAGGCGGAGACGACCATGAGCGACAATCAGTTTGATGCGCGCGAGCGGCAAGATCCCGCTCAGCGCGAACAGGATCTTTTTGCCAGATTGCCGGAATTGCTGGCACATGCGATCTCGAAATCGTCCGCGTGGGCCGAACATCTGGAAGGGCACGACATTGGTGCGGTCAGGGACCGGAAGGCCCTTGCTGCCTTGCCGATGTTGAGAAAGTCAGACCTATTGAACAAGCAGAAGGCAAACCCTCCTTTTGGGGGGTATCTGGCCGGTGACCTGTCCGAGGCGGCCCGTGTCTTCATGTCTCCCGGTCCGATATGGGAACCGCAGGCGCCCGGTCTCGACCCCTGGAACGGAGCCCGCAGTCTCTTTGCTGCCGGCTTCAGAAAAGGGGACATTGTTCTCAATGCATTTTCTTACCACCTGACGCCCGGTGGCTTCATTCTTGATCAGGGCGCGATCGCGCTTGGATGTACCGTCTTCCCTGCAGGTGTCGGCAATACGGATACACAAGTTGAAGCGGTAGAGGTTTTGAAACCAGCGGCGTTTGTCGGAACGCCCGACTATCTGAAGATCCTCCTGGACAGGGGACGGGAACAAGGCCGTGATATCTCCTCCATCAAGAAAGCCCTGGTTTCCGGCGGTGCCTTGTTCCCGTCCCTGCGCAAGGAATATGAGGATCAGGGTATTCAGGTGGGCCAATGTTATGCGACAGCGGACCTCGGCGTAATTGCCTATGAGACCGAATCCAAGGAAGGCATGGTGGTCAACGAGGACTACATCGTTGAGATCGTCAGGCCGGGTACGGGCGAACCTGTTGCCGATGGTGAAGTCGGAGAATTGGTCGTTACCAACTTCAACAGCCTTTACCCGCTGATACGGTTTGCCACCGGAGACCTTTCAAAGATCGTACCGGGGCAATCTGCCTGCGGGCGGACGAACATGCGGCTTGCAGGTTGGATGGGCCGTGCAGATCAGCGCACCAAAGTGAAAGGTATGTTCATCGATCCTGCACAAATTGCGCAGATTGTTGCTGCGCATCCGGAAGTGACCAAGGCGCGTCTTGCTGTCAGCAGGCAGGGTGAAACGGATGCCATGACGCTCTCGGTCGAAACGGAAAGAACGGAAAACGGTCTTTCCGAGCGCGTTGCTGCGACGTTAAGAGAAATCACGCGTCTCAAGGGAGATGTCGAGCTTGTACCTGCAGGCGCGCTGCCAAATGACGGCAAGGTGATCTCGGACGAACGGGAATACGGATAACTCGGGAGCAGGGGCCCGGAAGGCCTGTTTTTAAATTTCTGCGTGCATGCAGAAACAGGTGATCTGCTGGTTTTCTTAAGCGTATGGATTATGCCGCATTGGCCTTGCAGTCAGCTTGGCTTATGTAGTGCGGCAGAACAAGAAAAGCGCAAGGACCGACCCAGCCCATGACCGTTCAACCGACCGCACCCATCGCCTCTGATCAGGCTGCGGAATTCAGCAAAACAAAATTGCCGGAAGGGCACCCCCCGGCAAAGAGCGGCAAGGTTGGTGTGCTGCTGGTCAATCTGGGTACACCGGACGCAACCGACTACTGGCCGATGCGCAGGTACTTGAGGGAATTTCTGTCCGACAAGCGTGTGATCGAGTGGCCACGCGCGATCTGGTACCCGATTCTCTATGGCATCGTGCTGATGACGCGTCCGGGTAAGTCCGGAAAGGCCTATGACGAAATCTGGAACCACGAGAAGAATGAGTCGCCGCTTCGTACCATTACACGGAGTCAGTCCGACAAGCTCGCGGAGATGATCGGGGACGAGAGTGGGCGCCTTAAAGTGGATTGGGCCATGCGTTATGGCCAGCCTTCCATTCCGGACAAGTTGAAAGCTTTGAAGGACGATGGCTGCGACCGGATCCTGGTGTTTCCACTTTATCCGCAATATTCGGCAACCACGACGGCGACGGTCAATGACGTGGTCTGCAGGACGCTGCTGGAAATGCGGTGGCAACCGGCAATCCGGACCGTGCCGCCCTATCATGATGACCCGGTTTATGTGACCGCGCTGGCAAAATCAGTCGAGCAGCATCTTGAAAGCCTCGATTTCGAGCCGGATGTTATCCTGACCTCCTATCACGGCATTCCGCAATCCTACTTCAGGAAGGGTGATCCCTATCACTGTCACTGCATGAAGACGACACGTCTGATGCGTGAGGTGCTTGGCATGAGCAAGGAAAAACTGCGGGTGACCTTTCAATCGCGGTTCGGACCCGAGGAATGGTTGCAGCCCTATACAGACAAGACCGTCGAGCAACTTGCGAAAGACGGCGTGAAGAACGTTGCCGTGATGAATCCGGGTTTCGTGTCGGATTGCCTGGAGACGCTGGAAGAGATTGCAGGAGAGGCCGGCGAAATCTTCGAAGAAAACGGCGGTGAAAACTTCAGTCACATTCCCTGTCTGAACGACAGTGACCTTGGAATGGATGTCATTGCTCACATCGTTCGCCGTGAACTAGGTGGCTGGGTCTGATCAATCCGTAAGTTGATGTTAAGGATGGCAGGCAAATGTCCTCGTAAGCGGTGACGAGGCTCCCCATATTTTAAGGGTCTGTTTTGATTTGTTGCCGGATATGAGGGCACATCCGGGAGCTCTTCTGTGCAGGCGGCGATAGCGCTGGATCAGCTGATCGAAACAGCGCATAGTTGCCGCACGATTCAGGGCAGACCCAACCATTGCGGGAGACTTTTATGCCAATTGATGGATTTACGGGATTTGATATCTTCCTGATCGGCCTTTTGGTGCTGGTCATTCTCATTATTTTTGCCGGGGTAAAGACCGTGCCCCAAGGATACAATTACACGATTGAGCGATTTGGAAGATATCGCAAGACTTTAGCGCCAGGACTGAATTTCATCATCCCGTTCGTCGATCGGATCGGCCACAAGCTGAACATGATGGAGCAGGTTCTTGACGTTCCCTCCCAGGAAGTCATTACCCGGGACAACGCGACCGTCACGGCTGACGGCGTCACATTCTATCAGGTGCTCGACGCAGCGCGCGCCGCATATGAGGTTCTGGGCCTGCAAAATGCCATCTTGAACCTGACAATGACCAATATCCGTTCGGTCATGGGGTCCATGGATCTGGATAACCTTCTGTCCAACCGCGATGAAATCAACGCGCAGATCCTGCGCGTGGTCGATGCTGCGGCGGAACCTTGGGGCATCAAGATTACCCGTATCGAAATCAAGGACATCAACCCGCCGCGCGATCTGGTCGACGCCATGGCGCGGCAGATGAAGGCAGAACGTGAAAAACGTGCTTCCATTCTCGAAGCCGAAGGGAAGCGGCAATCTGAAATCCTGAAAGCGGAAGGGGAAAAGCAGTCACTCATTCTGGAAGCCGAAGGTCGCCGCGAATCAGCCTTCCGTGACGCGGAGGCGCGCGAAAGAGAGGCGGAAGCCGAGGCCAAGGCCACCCAAATGGTGAGTGCGGCGATTGCTGCCGGGGACGTTCAGGCGATCAACTACTTCGTCGCCAACAAATATGTCGAAGCCTTCAAGGAACTGGCGACTTCACGCAATCAGAAAACACTTATCCTGCCGATGGAAGCCACTTCATTGCTTGGCGCCTTGAGTGGTATCGGCGAGATTGCCAAGGAAGCCTTCGGTGAAGATGCCAAGACCAACCGGACGGCATCCCGAATTCCTGATACGGGTCCATCGAATGGAGGCAATGCGTGAGCCTGGTTGAAAGCACTATTGCGGCGCTCGGCCCCTGGAGCTGGTTCGTTCTCGGGCTCATTCTGCTGGGTCTGGAGATCCTGGCTCCAGGCACTATTTTCCTGTGGTTCGGACTGTCGGCGCTGGTTGTCGGTGTTGTTGCGCTGACCCTTGGACTATCGTGGCAGGTTCATATTGCTCTGTTTCTGGTCTTGTCGCTCGTCAGTCTGCTCATCGGCCGGCGCATGATGGCGCGTATGGCTTCGGAAAAGGGCGACCCTGGTCTGAATAAACGGGGAAGCCGTTACATCGGTCGGGAATTTACTCTGGCGACCCCATTGAATGAAGGTGCCGGAAATCTCTCGATCGATGACACAATTTGGCGCATTACTGGTCCCGATCTGCCTGCGGGAACGAAGGTGCGCGTCGAGGCGATCGACGGCGCACGGCTCGTGGTATCTGCAATCGACTAGGACGAGATCGATTTACTGAAAGACCCGCCGGAGCCGTTCAAGGTTTGTGACCCGGCGGGATCGGTGGTTCTTCAGCCATTAGAAGAATTCCGACACGCCTGTTTGCCGCAAGATAAGGATCGTTTGGAAAGAGCGGTTCGGTATCCGATTTGCCGACGACGGCGAAGAACTGGTCTTCCGGTACGCCGTATTCCGCCAGGATCTGACGGGCGATGTTGGCGCGTTCACTGGAGAGGTCCCAACCGGTGTAGCTCGGGTTCGTGGTGGGGCGACCGGCTGTCGTGTGTCCCGTGATTTCAATACGATTTGGCATTTTTGCCAGAACCGGCGCCATTTTTGCGATCAAACGGCGTGTGGTTTCATAAGGGTACTTGGATCCTTCCCTGAACATCGAGCGGCCGTCCTGATCGACGAGCATGATGTTCAGACCCTCGTCGGATTCCTCCAGAATGATGTTGCTGGATATCTCTGTGATTTCAGGCATTTCCTGCCAGGCTTGGCGCAGGGACGCTGCAGCCGTTGCAAACTGGCGAGGCTTTTCGATATCGGCTTCAAGCGTGTCGTTAGTGTTGGCTTCCGGTCCTTGTTTGCGTCTCTTTTCATGACGCTCCTGCGCAAAGTCGGAATCCATTTCCTGTTCGACCTGGCTGATATCCTTCATATAGTCGCGGATCGGAATACCCTCGACTTCGATGATGCCGGTCTTGCGGGAACTGTCCTTCACACCGAAAGCTTCGCGCATGGAACCGGCAACGACCTGCAGCTTTTCCTTGTCCTGAATGGAGAAGGAAATGATCAGAACGAAGAAGCAGACGAGCAGGGACATAAGGTCCGCGAAGGTCACCAGCCAGTCGGGAGCTCCGCCACCACCTTGCTGTTTTTTCTTTGCCATTGTCTGTCGTCCGGTTCTTCTCTGCCCTAGGCGGCTTCTGCAAGATCAGCGCGTGCTTTTTCCGGCAGGTAAGCGACGAGCATTTCCTTGATGAGGGCCGGGCTCTTGGATTCTCTGATCTGGCAGACACCGTCGATGATAAGAGTCTGATTCAGTTCATCGACATCGAATTTCGCGTCGAGCTTATCCACCAGGGGCAAACAGATGATGTTCGAGACCAGCGCGCCATAGAGAGTCGTCAGAAGTGCGACAGCCATGGAAGGGCCGATCGCCGCCGGGTCATCCATGTTTGCAAGCATCTGCACCAGACCGACAAGCGTTCCGATCATGCCGAATGCCGGGGCCGAATCGCCGAGCGCCTTGAAGACGCGCTTGCCTTCAGAAAGGCGGGACAGCTGAAGATCACGTTCGCGCTCCATCGCCTCCCGAATGAACTCGAGTTCATATCCATCGGCAATATACTGAACCCCCTTTGCCAGCACAGGATCCGACACATCGACGTTTTCCAGGCCAAGCGGCCCGGACTTGCGAACGATCTCGCCCAGGTTGGTGATTTCGGAGATCAGGTCGCGTGGAGAAGCGTTGCGGCCTGCAAGCGCAACCTTGAAGCCCGTGACGAAGGCGGTTGCTATGTCTGAAAGCTGAAAGCGGATCAGCGTTGCGGCCAAGCCTCCACCGATAACGATCAGCATCGAAGGCACGTCAATGAACTGACCAAAACTGCCGCCAAGAAAGATAGCGGTCGTGACAATGCCAAACGCACCAAGAATGCCGATTAGGGTCGCCAGATCCATTCTGTACACACACCAAGGTTTGCGGCCTCAGGCCGGTGAAACTTTGGTGCAGTTTAAATGCGTTAAGGCTAATCAAATCCTAATGACACGGATCATCTCTTTCAGGAAAGACACTTTTTCCGGGACAGAAGGACTGAAACTGGAAAAGCACGGAGGATCAGGCGGCGCCGATCCGCAACAGGTCGTGCAGGTGAACAATACCGACGGGGTGCCCGTCTTCGATCACGAACACCGAGGTGATCGACAGGCTGTTGACCAGTTCCAGAATAGAAGCCGACAAGGTATCCGGCGACACCGTCTTGGGCGACGGCGTCATGATTTCGCTTGCCGTCTTCTCCAGAAGATTGGAAGAGACGTGGCGGCGCAAGTCACCGTCCGTAATGACGCCGATAAGCTGCTTGAGCTCGTCGACGACACCAAGAACACCGAAGCCCCGCTGGGTCATCAAAACGATGCCTTCGCTCATCGGAGCGGTCAACGGGACCAGTGGCATCCGCTCGCCGGAATGCATGATGTCCTTGGCCGATTTCAGGCTTGCTCCCAGTCGTCCACCAGGGTGGAACACCTGGAAATCCTGCGCGGTGAAGCCACGGCCTTCCAGAAGAGCAACCGCAAGAGCATCACCGATTGCCAACTGGGCCAGAGCGGAAGAAGTGGGGGCAAGCCCGTGAGGGCAGGCCTCCACGACACTTGGCAGCTTCAAAACGATATCGGCGGCTTTGCCGAGTGTGCTGTCCAAGCGTGACGTGATTGCAACGAGCGGCACTTTGAAACGGCGTGAATAGTTGACAATGCTGGCCAGTTCCTGGGTTTCTCCGGACCAGGACAGGGCCAGAACAACGTCGTGTTCGGTGATCATGCCGAGGTCGCCATGGCTGGCTTCGCTCGCGTGAACAAAGAAAGAGGGTGTGCCCGTAGACGCAAGGCTTGCAGCGATCTTCGTTCCGATGTGCCCGCTTTTGCCAATGCCTGTGATAATGACCCGGCCTCGGCTTTTTTCTATGAGCTCACAGGTCTGCTGGAACGGGCTTCCCAGTCCATCTTTCAAGGCAGCTCTGACAGCACTCAACCCCGCAATTTCCGTTTCAAGCGTTCTTTCGGCCGACACCAGCCATTTGGAGGCTGCGTTTGCATCATCTTCGGAAGTGGGGTCAAGCAATGGATTGGCCATGGGACATTTCTTAGTTTTCAGGAGAACCTAGGACTAGGGCACTCTTTCTCGCGGATCAAGAAGACGTGATGCATTAAAAGGATTAAATTTGGCAAGTTTTTGCTGCCTGTCAATTTGCAAGAAAGAAACGAAGGATTAACCATCATTCGTCAGTTTGAACCGTATTAAGATTTCGACCGGTTCTGGAAGTAAATGCGCCGCATTGTGCACCTGATAGTCTGTCTCGCCGCCATGCAGGCCACCCCTACGGCTGCGCAAACGGCTTTGTCAGACCTGCGTGGGACCGGTGACCCCGATGGGGCACTTGCGTCAGCTGATGCGTCGGATCAGCGTGCGGACGATGGTCAGGTTAACCCCACGCAATCCAATGTGTTTTCCCTCAGGCAGACGTTGAACTCCGCCGAAGCAGAGACCGGTTCGACCGGCCTGGGAACTGATGGCAGGATCGCGCCAGTGCGACCGTTTTCAGACCGTATTGCGGCTGTGAGCAGGTCTCAACCCGTGACAGGTTCTGGAATTGACGACAGTGTTTTTGGCGGCGACACGACATTTGATACGCCCGAAGGCATTCGGCTTGGGTCCTTTACCTTCACCCCGCAACTGGGCTTGTCCACAGGCTGGACGGACAACACGTCGCAATCTGCCTCAGGAACTTCGGGTGGTCTTTACCGGATTTCACCGGACCTGTCATTGAGGTCGGATTGGACCCGTCACCAGTTTGATGCTTCCTTTCGAGGTACTTACACTGGATATCCGCAGAACTCGGATGACAATGATGGCTCTGTGGCTGCAGCTGCGAACCTGCGCCTTGATGTCAGTGAAGCCACGCAAGTGGTTACCGGTATTGCCTATTCCTACACCAGAGAAGAAGACGGCAGCGCGGAATCATCATCTGGGACAGATCATATCCAGCAGCTTACGGGGAGTTTGAGAGGAACACGGAGGGTCGGTCTCGTGGCCGCCACTGCCTCGCTGGGCGCGGATAGGAGTGTCTACACATCCGATGGAGGAACTTCGGAAAGCGGCCGGGACAATACGCTTTACTCCGCTGGACTGAGACTCGACGGCAACGCAGGCGGCGTACTGTCACCCTTTGTCGAAGGTGCGCTTCTGCTGCGCAGATATGATGACACCTGCAGCGACAGCATTTGTGAAAAACGAAATGCAAATGGTTATCAGCTCAGCGGCGGCGTGACGATTGCCTCCGGTCCCAAGGTGACCGGTGAACTCGGTGTCGGCTGGCGAATAGAGGATGTGGAAGACAGCCGTCTCGACAACCTGTCCGGCCTGATCATTGATGGCTCTCTGGTCTGGTCACCCAGCCGGTTGACCACTGTGACGGCAGGAGTTGGGACACGTTTTGAAGCGACAGATATCGACGGTTCCAGCGGATCGATCATCTATTCTGGCGACGTAAGGCTGGCCCATGCCTTCAGTGACCGTTTTGTCGGCGAAACCGGCCTCGGGTACAGCTTTCGCGACTATGAAGGTGTTTCCATCCAGGAAAGTACTCTGAGCGGTTTCGGGGGGTTGACTTTCGCCCTGACGCGGAACGTGGCTCTCACCGCCAACTACACCCATCGGCGTTTCGACAGTTCTGAAGACGGAAGCGATTACACGGAAAACTCAGTTGAAGCAGGTCTTCGGTTCCGGCATTAACTATACGGTAACCTGAACAAATCATTCATGGGGTGGGGGCAGATATTAATACGGACCAGGGCGTAAGGAGGCCCCTATGCGGAGCTTTGGACGGATAACTGCCAGCGTGATGATTTCAATATTCCGGGAAACCCGGCAGAAAATGCGGGTGCGGGCTTTTCTTGGGCCGGCTCTATTTTCAATAGGTTTGGTCTTTGCATCCTTGCCGTCTCAGGCGGAACCGGGATTTGACAGGTTCGTGCGCGATTTCTGGCCGACCGCCAAAGCCGCAGGAATCAGTTCCCAAACATACAATGCCGTTTTTACCGGTATGAAGCCGGATGACGACACCTTGCGACTGATGAACAAGCAGTCGGAGTTTGTGAAACCGATCTGGGACTATCTTGACAGTGCCGTTTCGAAAGATCGCGTCGAAAAGGGACGCAAGCTACTCAAGGAATATGGGCCAGTTCTGCAGCATATTGAAGCCCGTTATGGTGTTGATCGCGAAGCGGTTTTGGCCATCTGGGGCATGGAAACCAACTATGGCGGCTACATGGGCCGTCACAACGTGGTGCAGGCGCTGGCAACCCTGGCTTATGCCGCTCCGCGTCGAAAGAGTTTTTGGCAAAAAGAACTGGTTACCGCGCTCGCAATCGTTCAGGCAGGCCATGTCAGATTTCAAGACATGGAAGGGTCCTGGGCGGGTGCAATGGGGCACACGCAGTTCATGCCTTCCAGCTGGAAAGCCTATGCGGCTGATTACAACGGTGATGGTCGACGCGATATCTGGACTTCGGTGCCCGATGCGCTTGCCTCAACCGCCAACTATCTGAAGAAACATGGCTGGCAGACCGGCAAAACCTGGGGCTATGAAGTCAAGCTCCCGGCGGGTTTTAATTATCAACTCGCCGATGGTGATACCACGCTGAAGCTTGGGCAATGGGCCAATCATGGCGTGCGCCGGTCCAACGGCAAAGGCTTCCCGCGTCCGTCCGACAACGCAGTCCTGGTTCTTCCAGCAGGAGCCAGTGGTCCGGCCTTTCTGATGCTGCGTAATTTTTACGTCATCAAGCGGTACAATAACGCTACGGCCTATGCCCTCGCAGTTGGTCATCTGGCCGATCGTTTGATCGGTGGCGGTCCCTTGCAGGGTGACTGGTCGCGTGAGCATATGCCGCTGAATCGTTCTGAAACCGCCGAGTTGCAGGCATTGCTCAACCGCAGCGGGTTTGCAGTAGGAGCCGCAGACGGACGGATCGGTCCTGCGACCCGTAAGGGGATCAGGGCTTATCAGCGCTCACGCGGGCTTGTTCCGGATGGGTACGCGTCAGTTGTTTTGCTGGCACATCTCAAGCTTGGCAGCTAAACTGGGCTAATCAGATTTCCCTTTCAGGAGCCAGCGGTGGATTTGCGGCCCGCAAAAGGCAGAACCGATAGAGCCGTGAGACTGTTTTCACGGCTCGTTGTTGCAGCGCTGCTCGTTTTAATGAGCGAAGGCGTTACGGACGCTCTTGCCCAGGATACGGCGGGCAATGAGATGATCGTGGCACAGAATGGGCCTTTCCGTGGCTTCAATCCGTTCGCACCTTTGCAAAGGTTGTTCGGAGGTGGCGGCGGTGGAGGCCGTCAACGCATACAAAGACAGCAGCCGACCAAGCAGAAGAGGCCGAAGGCAACGCGGCCTGCCGGGGCACCACCCAAATTTGAAGTTCAACCCAAAGATCCCGATGCAGGATTGATTCTGGTGGTCGGCGACCGCATGGCTCGCGGGGTTGCCGACGGGCTCAAGTTCACGCTCGCAGACAAACCGCAAATCCGCGTTGAAGCGATCACCCGGGACAAAGCGGGATTTGCAGGTGAAAATGCGCCTGACTGGTCAACCGAGGTTCTGTCGAAGATCCGCGGTGCCGATGTCAAAGCCATTGTCGTCATGATTGGTCGTCGCGACATGGGTAAGGGGTTTCCCGGCGATCCGCCAATTGAATTCATGACGGACGAGTGGCTGTCCGCCTACAGAAAAAAGGTCGACTCACTCATTCGCGTCGTCAGGCAGGAAAAAAAGCCTATCGTCTGGGCCGGCCTGCCGCCGACCTATGATGAACTTGTTAATGGCGACTTCACGCAACTGAATTCGATCTTTCAGAGCGCTTCCGAAGACCGGCGTGTTCGTTATGTCGATATCTGGGATATCTTCCTGGCCGAAGACGGCAGTTACTCCTCATTTGGACCGGACGTTGACGGAAAGAACACCCGTCTTCGCACCAAGAACCGTATTGGGTTTACCTGGGCCGGCTACCGGAAAGTCGCCTTTTTCGTTGAAAGAGAGCTGTCGCGCCTCTTGGGCGGATATGGCGGTCTGGCCTTCGAGGGGGTTGAGGATGACCCGAATTTCATCGTTCTGACTGGACGTACAACCTCTCCGGAGGCCCTGCTTCTTGGGGGAGAGGACGACAAGGTAATTGATGAGAAAAGCGCGGCTTACCGCTTCTTCGTCAAAGGTGAAACACTGCCACCGATGCCCGGCCGGGTAGACGATCCTCGCATGGCTTTTGAGAAAACCACGTCAGCAAGTGATGTGATCCCCCCTTCAGATACGTCATTCGATACCCTGCGTACTACGTTGCCTGACAGTTTGGCGGACGGGGAGGAATTCGGGGATCGGATCTCGGTTACAATTCAACCGTCAGTGCAATAACGATCTGCGCACAAATTAAATCTGCATTTTTCGGGTGTTGAATTTTTGAACTTGCAAGTCTGAAGGTCAGACTTTCCAGTTGGCTTTGTGATGTCATGAAACTCACTATGGTACTGAATTTTTTCGAGACTATTCGCTGGATCATTTTATCGGACTGGCGTCGAAAAACTTTAGAAATAACAACCTGCTAGTTCAGAGCCGGGATACTTCAAAATCCAACGTGCGGCATATGTTTGAAGTAAACAAATGAACCCCAGAGCTTTTCATGGCTCCAGGGTTCAAGGATGTTGTATTTTCTTGGCCACGATTTGAGCCGACTACTCGCCTTCTGGTCTGCTCAGGCCTTACCGCGGCAGATCGGTTGTGCCGGTCAGGAATTCGTCTACCGCGCGCGCGGCCTGACGGCCTTCACGGATGGCCCAGACGACCAGCGACTGACCCTTGCGAACGTCACCAGCGGCAAAAACCTTGTTCATGCTGGTTTTGTAGTCTTCCGTGTCCGCTTTCACATTGGTCCGTCCGTCGAGTTCCAGTGCATCGCCAGCCTGTGCGATGTAAGTGTCGAGCAGTGGGCCGGAAAAGCCAATTGCGGCGAGGACAAGATCGGCACGTAGGATGAATTCGGTGCCCTCGATCGGGCGGCGCTTTTCATCGACGCGTGCGCATTTAACACCTGTGACCTGACCGTCTTCACCAACTAGCGCGAGAGTTGCCGCGGAAAATTCACGCTCGGCGCCCTCGGCCTGCGAGGAAGACGTGCGGAACTTGGTTGGCCAGTAAGGCCAGACAGCCATTTTGTCCTCCTTGAGAGGAGGGATCGGCCGGATATCAAGCTGCGTCACGGACAATGCGCCCTGGCGGAAGGCGGTGCCGACACAGTCGGATGCGGTGTCACCGCCACCGATAACTACAACGTGCTTGCCACCTGCCCAGATCGGTGCCTCGTCGCCTTCCGGCTCACCGCCGACACGGCGGTTTTGCTGAACCAGGTAAGGCATCGCCCAATGGCAACCTTCCAGTTCCATACCGGTAACACCCGGGTCACGCGGTCGCTCAGCGCCGGCACACAGGATCACCGCGTCATGGCGCGCTGCAAGTTCCTCCAGGCTGACAGTGACGCCGACATTGACGCCATAGTGGAAAGTCACGCCTTCCGCTTCCAGCTGCTGGACGCGGCGGTCGATATAGTGCTTTTCCATCTTGAAGTCAGGAATACCGTAGCGCAGCAGGCCACCAGCCTTCGGTTCACGCTCATAAAGGTGAACCGTGTGGCCGGCGCGGGCAAGCTGCTGGGCAGCTGCAAGACCTGCGGGACCGGAACCGATGATTGCAACGGCCTTGCCGGTTTTGGTGGCAGAGGGTTCCGGAACAATCCAGTCCTCTTCCCATCCCTTGTCGGCGAGGGCCTGTTCGACAGTTTTGATATTGACCGGAATGTCTTCCAGGTTGAGCGTACAAGCCTCTTCACACGGGGCCGGGCAGATACGGCCGGTGAATTCCGGGAAGTTGTTTGTGGAATGGAGATTGCGCAGCGCAATGTCCCAGTCGCCCTGATAGACCAGATCGTTCCAGTCCGGGATCTGGTTGTTGACCGGGCAGCCGGTCGGACCGTGACAGAAGGGAATGCCGCAATCCATACAGCGCGCTGCCTGATTGACGACTTCCTGCTCGTTCAGGGGAATGGTGAATTCACGAAAATGGCGAATGCGGTCGGATGCAGGCTGATACTTTTGTTCCTGCCGATCGATTTCCAGAAAACCGGTTACCGTGCCCAAGGTGACCTCCTCAAACTGTATGCGTCCTCAAGGTGGCTGCAATCGGCCGCTACGCGGCCGAGAGCCATTTCGTTCAATTGGCCGGTTATTCGGCTGCGACCATGCCCAGGCGCTGCTCTTCCATTTCTCTGAGCGCACGGCGATATTCGACCGGCATAACCTTGACGAATTTCGGACGGTAGGTTGCCCAGTTGTCCAAAATAGTCTGCGCCTTGGTCGAGCCTGTCAGTTCCACATGCTTGGTCAGCATCTGGCGCAGACGCTCATCGTCGTGACGGGTCATGTCGCAGGAAAGGTCCACACGGCCCTTGTGCTCGATGTCGCCACCGTGGTGATGCAGCTTTTCCAGAAGATCGTCTTCTTCCGTCACGGGTTCCAGATCTACCATTGCCAGGTTACAGCGTGAACCGAAGGAACCGTCTTCGTCCAGAACGTAGGCGATGCCGCCAGACATGCCCGCAGCGAAGTTTCGTCCGGTCTGGCCGATAACGACGACAACACCACCGGTCATATATTCACAGCCGTGGTCGCCGACGCCTTCAACAACTGCCGTTGCGCCGGAGTTTCGAACGGCAAAGCGCTCGCCTGCAACGCCGCGAAAGTAGCATTCACCTTCCGTAGCGCCATAAAGAACTGTGTTACCTACGATGATGGATTCTTCGGCAACAATGCGCGTGTTTTCCGGTGGCCGTACGATCAGCTTGCCGCCGGCAAGGCCTTTGCCGACATAATCGTTGGCATCGCCGACCAGATCAATCGTGACACCGCGTGCAACGAAGGCACCAAATGCCTGGCCAGCCGTGCCCTTGAGGTTGATTTTCAGCGTGTCGGCTTGTTTCAGGCCCTTGTTGCCGTAGCGCTTTGCAATCTCGCCGGAAAGCATGGCGCCTACCGAACGGTCGACGGAGCAGATGGTCTCATCGACCACTGTCGGCTCCTTCTTGTCGAGCGCCGGTTTGGCGGCGGCGATCAGGCGACGGTCGAGAATGTCGACAATCGGATGTTCCTGGCGTGCCGTCCAGCGGGTTTCCTCTTCAGCCGCTTCAGGTTGGAAGAAGATCCGCGAGAAATCGAGGCCCTGCGCCTTCCAGTGTCTGATTGCCTCGTCTTTGTCCAGATAGTCGGACCGGCCGATGAGGTCGTCCAGCTTCTCAACGCCGAGTTCAGCCATCAGTTCACGTACTTCCTCTGCCACATAGAAGAAGTAGTTGATGACGTGTTCCGGGGCACCCTTGAACCGCTTGCGCAGAACCGGATCCTGGGTGGCGATGCCGACCGGGCAGGTGTTGAGATGACACTTGCGCATCATCAGACAGCCTGCGGCAATCAGCGGTGCCGTGGAGAAGCCGAATTCGTCGGCTCCAAGCAGAGCTCCGACAATGACATCGCGGCCTGTCCGCAGTCCACCGTCGACCTGCAATGCAATGCGCGAGCGCAGACCATTCAGAACGAGCGTTTGCTGGGTTTCTGCAAGGCCGATTTCCCAAGGGCTGCCCGCATGTTTGATCGAGGTGAGCGGCGATGCGCCCGTACCGCCATCGTAGCCGGAAACGGTGATGTGGTCCGCACGTGCCTTGGCAACACCGGCCGCAACAGTTCCGACACCGACTTCCGACACCAGCTTGACCGAGATATCGGCTTCCGGGTTGACGTTTTTCAGGTCGTAAATGAGCTGCGCCAGATCCTCGATGGAATAGATGTCATGGTGCGGAGGCGGGGAAATCAGTCCGACACCTGGAGTGGAGTGACGCACTTTCGCGATTACGGCATCAACCTTGTGACCCGGAAGCTGGCCGCCTTCGCCGGGCTTGGCACCCTGGGCAACCTTAATCTGGATCATGTCGGAATTGACCAGATATTCCGTGGTCACACCGAAGCGGCCGGAAGCGACCTGCTTGATGGCAGACCGCTGCGGATTGGAAGAACCATCCGGGAGCGGGTTGAAACGCTCGGGCTCCTCGCCACCTTCACCGGTGTTCGACTTGCCACCGATCTGGTTCATGGCCATCGCCAGCGTCGTATGCGCTTCGCGCGAGATGGACCCGAACGACATGGCTCCGGTGACGAAGCGCTTAACGATGCTCTCTGCCGGTTCAACCTTGTCGATTTCGATCGGCGAACGGCCAATCTCGTCGGCGGACTTGATCCGGAAAAGGCCGCGGATGGCGTAGCGCCCGCTATCCTGGTTCACTTCCTTGGCAAACGCACGGTACATGTCCGGCAAACTGGAGCGTACGGCGTGTTGAAGGGTTGCGATGGAGTCCGGGGTCCACATGTGGCTCTCGCCGCGGGTCCGGTACGCATATTCTCCGCCGACCTCGAGCGACCGACGCAGGATCGCTACGTCGCCAAACGCTTCGGCATGACGGAGCACCGTCTCTTCGGAAACTTCCGACAGGCCAATGCCCTCGATCATGGTCGCAGTGCCGAAGAAATACTTCTTCACAAACTCTGAGGACAGGCCAACCGCGTCGAAGATTTGCGCGCCGCAATAGGACTGGTAGGTCGAGATGCCCATCTTGGACATGACCTTCAAAATACCCTTGTCGATGGACTTGATGTAGCGCTCGACAACTTCGTACTGGTCCACTTCCTCCGGGAAGTCCATTTCCATATGCATGGAAAGGAGGGTCTCGAAGGCGAGATACGGATTGATCGCTTCCGCACCGAAACCGGCCAGGACGCAGAAGTGATGGACTTCACGCGCTTCACCGGTTTCGACAACCAGTCCAACGGACGTCCGCAGTCCCTTGCGGATCAAATGATGGTGCACGGCCGCGGTTGCCAGAAGGGCCGGGATTGCGATCCGGGACCGGCTGATCAGGCGGTCGGACAGGATAATAATATTGTATCCGTCGCGAACGGCTTTCTCGGCACGCTCGCACAGTTTTTCCAGCGCGCCGTCCATACCTTCGGCGCCCTTTTCGGAATTGTAGGTGATGTCCAGCGTTTTCGCGGAGAACTGATTGTCGGCGATGTCGCCGATCGCACGGATTTTTTCCAGGTCCTCGTTGGTCAGGATCGGTTGGCGAACTTCAAGGCGCTTGGACGTCGACAGACCCTTCAGGTCGAAGATGTTCGGGCGCGGACCGATAAAGGACACGAGGCTCATCACCAACTCTTCGCGAATCGGGTCAATCGGCGGGTTGGTGACCTGGGCGAAGTTCTGCTTGAAATATGTATAAAGCAGTTTCGACTTGTCGGAGAGAGCCGAGATCGGCGTGTCCGTCCCCATGGAACCAATAGCTTCCTGCCCGACGGTTGCCATCGGGGTCATCAACAGCTTTATGTCTTCCTGCGTGTAGCCGAAGGCCTGTTGACGGTCGAGCAGGCTTTCGCCGGCAACCGGTGCCCGCTGACGCACACCCGGAAGGTCTTCCAGAACAATCTGGGAGCGGTGCAGCCAGTCCTTGTAAGGGTTGGCAGTTGACAGCTGACGCTTGATTTCGTCGTCGGAAACGATCCGACCTTCTTCCAGGTCGATCAGCAGCATTTTGCCCGGCTGCAGACGCCATTTCTGGACGACGCGTTCTTCTTCGACCGGCAGAACGCCAACTTCCGATGACATGATGACGAAATCGTCGTCGGTAACAATATAGCGTGCGGGACGCAGGCCATTACGGTCTAGGGTCGCGCCGATCTGGCGGCCATCGGTAAATGCAACGGCCGCGGGCCCATCCCACGGCTCCATCAGGGCAGCGTGGTACTCGTAGAAGGCGCGGCGATTGTCATCCATCAACGGATTGCCGGCCCAGGCCTCCGGGATCAGCATCATTGCAGCGTGGGCCAGCGAGTAGCCGCCCATGGTCAGGAACTCGAGCGCGTTGTCGAAACAGGCTGTATCCGACTGTCCTTCGTAGGAAATCGGCCAGAGCTTGGAAATGTCGTCGCCAAGGAGCGCAGAAGAGACGGAGGCCTGACGGGCGGCCATCCAGTTGACGTTGCCGCGCAGCGTGTTGATCTCGCCGTTATGGGCAACCATCCGGTACGGGTGCGACAGGTCCCAAGACGGGAAAGTGTTGGTTGAAAAGCGCTGGTGAACCAGCGCAAGCGCGGAAGTGAACCGCTCGTCCTTCAGATCGGAGTAGTAGGCGCCAAGCTGATAGGCCAGGAACATGCCCTTGTAGACGATCGTGCGGCTGGACAGAGAAACGATGTAGAAGCCTTTTTCGACGGCATCGGTTTCCGCGCGCACGGTGTTGGAAATCACCTTGCGCAATACATAAAGGCGGCGTTCGAATGCGTCCTGGTCTTCGCTGCTTGAACGCTTGATGAACACCTGACGGGAAACCGGTTCGGTTGCCGCGATGTCCGGCGCCTTTGACAGTGAGGAGTTGTCGACAGGCACATCACGCCACCCGATAAGCTCCTGACCTTCGGTGTTGATGACGCGCTCGACGATTTCTTCACACTTGGCACGCAGGGCATCGTCCTGCGGCATGAAAATAAAGCCGACGCCATAGTCACCGAAGTTCGGCAGTGCCGAGCCGGCCTTTTCCATCTCTTCCTTGAAGAAGACATGCGGGATCTGCACCAGCATTCCGGCGCCGTCACCCATGAGCGGGTCCGCGCCAACCGCGCCGCGGTGTGTCAGGTTTTCCAGTACCTGCAGACCGTCAGCAATAATCTTGTGAGACTTGTCGCCCTTCATGTGGGCCACAAAGCCGACACCGCAGGCATCGTGTTCGCGCGACGGATCGTAGAGCCCTTTGTCGGCGGCCGTGCCCAGTCGTTCGGCAAGTGTGGCGGTAGCTGTGGATTTCGTATCCACGCCTCCGGCTTGCATGGCTGTGCTGGTCGTCAGCTCTCTCTTCGTCATGTGCGCCCTCACTGTTAACCCCAGTGTACCGTGGCTTGAAGCGTCCGGTTTCGTTCGGGTCGCATTCCATCAAGAATGCGGCTCGGCGAACCCTGGCTTACCTGCCCCGGCTCTGTTGTGTATTTACCGCGCCGGTCCATCAGTACAAACCGCCGCATTGACGCAGCGGACTGCCCGCTGCCGAAACGTTCCGTTTCGCTTTGCCGCAGATCCTCCCTCGAATCCGCTGACTGGTCGGCCTGATCGCTGCTTCAGGCGCTGCAGTATAGATCGACTTGCAGCTCACAGCAAATGGGACAGTATCCCTGTCCTATTCCAAGCGGCGCGAACATGACAGATTTCGCCGACATGAGCAAGTGTGTTTTAGTACGGGTGCAGTATAATTGTTTCGCCCAAAAAGTTCCAATCGTCTGGAAAGGTCGATTCTTGAAGGATTTGGGCAAGATTCTTTCGTTTGTTAGAAAATGTTAAGCGGTTGCTCGCAAAAGGGTCACAGGCGTTTGATTTCCTATTTATCACCAATATGCTCATTTACGTGCTGCGCCTTCGCTGCATCGTTTCGAGCGTTGGCCCGTTTTTGAATAAAAGTTCGATCAGAGGAGTACGAAATGAAGAATAAGGCCATGTCTGCAGCGATCGTTGCTGGTGCCGTCGCAACCGCGGTCGCAGGTCTGTCCGCCACCGTGCCCGCACACGCTCAAGCCAAGGAAAAGTGCTACGGCGTGTCCTTGAAAGGTCAGAACGACTGCAAGGCCGGTGCAGGAACCACTTGCGCAGGCACTTCTACCGTTGACTATCAGGGCAATGCCTGGACCCTGGTTCCGAAAGGCACATGCACCACCATGGAATTGCCGGGCGACCGTCATGGCTCCCTGACCGAACTCGATCGCGATTTGCCGGAAGCTTAAGGCTTTCAATAACTGTCGCCGTGAGAGCGGCCGCTATCTTCAGGCAGGCGGTTTGAAATCGCCTGTCTGACAAGACTTTTCTCCAATGTGGACCCCACCCAAACTGGAGCATGCCATGTCACCCGCAAGCCCTTCCTCGGATCAAAACCGCATTGAAGCCACGGTCCCGGCTCGTGCCGGAGCAGGGCTCAAGCCGGAACATGTAACCGAAATTCTGGAAAGCGCCGCGAATATCGGCTTTTTCGAGGTTCATGCGGAAAACTACATGGGGGCGGGTGGCCCGCCACATCGGCAGCTCGAAGCGATCCGCGAAAAATATCCTCTTTCCCTGCATGGTGTCGGTTTGTCCATCGGCGGTGAAGGTCCGCTGGACAAGGACCATCTGAAAAGATTGGCGCTGTTGAACAAGCGCTACGAACCCGGGCTGTTTTCCGAGCATCTGGCCTGGTCGACCCATGATACGACCTATTACAACGACCTGCTGCCGGTGCCCTACAATCAGGCAACGCTGGATCGTGTCTGCGATCATATCGATGAGGTGCAGGAAGCGGTCGGGCGCAGGATGTTGCTTGAAAACCCGTCCACTTATGTCGCTTTCGAACAGAGTACGATGAGCGAACTGGATTTTCTCAAGGAGATTGTGCGCCGCACTGGTTGCGGTCTGCTGCTTGATGTCAACAATGTACATGTCTCGTGTACCAATCACGAGCGTTCAGCCGAGGCATATCTTGCTGAATTTCCGATGGGCGATGTTGGCGAAATTCATCTTGGCGGGCATGCCCCTGACAAGGACGATGCCGGTCGGCCACTGCTCATCGACGCACACGACCGGGAAGTCGATGATGCCGTCTGGGCTCTTTATGAAATCGTGATCCGAAAGATTGGTGCGTTGCCGACGCTGGTCGAATGGGACAATGACATCCCTGCGTGGCCGGTCTTGCTGAGCGAGGCGGAGGCCGCCGAGCGGATCCTTGCCAGTGTGACTGCGCATGGTCTGAAGCACGCTGTCTGAAAATGAGCACGCGTGATCCAATACCCCTAATCGGTACCGGCGATTTTGGCGCGGCCCTTTGGGACCCTGATGGCGGTACGCCTGCGGGTGTCATAGGGCCGGACGGACTGCAGGCGCCGAAACGGTTCAATGTCTACCGAAACAACGTGATCGTCAGCCTCACGGAAGCGGTCGGTCAAAACTATCCGGCGATCATGAACCTGCTTGGCGAAGAGTACTTCGGTGCCCTCGCCAGGGCTTTCGTGATCCAGTACCCGCCAAAATCTCCGGTTCTTATCTGGTACGGCGGTGAATTTGCCGACTTCATCGAGAACTTTCCGCCTTTGGAAGCCTATCCTTATCTTGCGGATGTTGCCCGTCTGGAATGGGCGTGGCTGCAAGCCTATCACGCTGCAGACGAGGCACCTCTTGATACGGCAGCTCTTACCGCGCTCCCTCCCGAGGCTATCGGAGCTGCCCAATTCACGAAACATCCCGCTGCCAGCCTGATCGCCTCGAAATGGCCGGTCTGGGATCTGGCGCGGGCAAACCGGTTCGGTCCCGAAGCAGTCCAAGGGATTGATCTGAACATATCTCAGTCCGTGCTGATCACACGTCCCGAGTTGGACGTGGAGCTCGTGTTGCTCCGGCCTGGCGGTGATGTGTTCCTGAAATCTCTTCTGGACGGTGTGCCGCTTGGTGAGGCCGCGGCGCGTGCGCAGTCGGAAGAGGTCAAATTTTCATTGTCCGACTGTTTGTCGGATGTTCTTACCAATGGCGTTTTTTCCGACCTCCAGGCACCATGAACAGTCAAAAGCCTGAGGATCCTGCAGGAAAGGGAAGGGGGAATTAATGGGTGCACTTATCGGGTTTTTTGTCCGGTTGTACACAATCGTGTTCGGAGCGTTGGAGCGGCTGACAAACGGCTGGTTTCTGGGGCTGGCTGCTCGCTTTATTTTTGCGGCAGTGCTGCTTCAGTTCTTCCTGAATTCGGCGATGACCAAAATCGGCGGCAGCGTCATGAACATCTTTACGCCGACCGCCGGGGCCTATGCGCAAATGTTCCCGCAGCTGATGGAGCAGGTGAGCTACGACACCAGCCAGATCGCCTTCTTCCCGTATGGCCTTCTGGTGCTGCTTGGAACCTGGGGTGAATTCATTCTCCCGGTGATGGTCGTGCTCGGCCTTTTCACGCGATTTGCCAGTGTCGGCATGATCGTATTCATCATTGTGATGTCGTATGTGGACATTTACGGCCATGGTGCCGACGCCAAGACCATCGGTGCCCTGTTTGACGGTCAGCCCTATGCAATCATCTCTGATGATCGGCTTCTGTGGATCTTCCTCTTGCTGGTGCCGACGTTGAAGGGACCAGGTGTGATCTCACTGGATTGGCTGCTTGGTTCCTACTACCGGAAACGGGAAATGTACTACTAGGAAATTTGTGTTGCCGGTTGTCCGGACAGGTGCTTAAACCGGCACATGAATTTTGCAAGCGACAATTGGGCGGGTGCGGCTCCGGCGGTGATGTCGGCGCTGTCCCGCCATAATTCCGGGTATTCACCCGCCTACGGTACGGATCCGCTGACTGAGAGCGTGTACCGGAAATTCAGCGACATCTTCGAACGGGAAGTGGCGGTTTTCTTCGTCGCGACCGGTACCGCCGCCAACGCGTTGTCGCTTGCCGCCTATTCAAAGCCGGGCGGTGCGATTTTCTGCCATCGTGACAGCCACATTCAAGTTGATGAGTGCAATTGCCCCGAGTTCATGACAAGCGGCGGCAAACTCGTCAGTGTTTCAAGTCGTGATGGCAAGTTCACAGCCGATGCACTGCGCGATGTCATGGCCGGATTTCCTGACGGTGTGGTGCATCACGGGCAAGTTGCGTCCGTTTCCATCAGCCAAGCGACGGAGAGCGGAACCGCCTATTCGCTTGAAGAAATTGCAGCGATCAGTGACGTTGCCAAATCCCGCTCCGTGCCGCTTCACATGGATGGTGCCCGATTTGCCAATGCTCTGGTCACACTGGGGTGCACTCCGGCGGAAATGACCTGGAAAGCGGGCGTTGATGTCCTTTCTTTCGGGGCGACCAAAAACGGATGCTGGTGTGCCGAGGCAGTGGTGTTCTTTGATCTGGAGGCCGCCAGGGGGTTTGAATACTTCCGTAAACGCGGTGGTCATCTGTTTTCCAAGAGCCGGTTTGTTGCTGCACAGTTCGACGGCTATTTCGAGAATGACAATTGGCTGGAAACGGCAGGCCATGCCAACAGCATGGCCTCAAGGTTGGCGGAAGGGATTCGGGCGCAAGGCGGCAGGACCGCCTGGGCTGTGGAGGCAAACGAGCTGTTTCCAATTCTGAAGCGCAGCCAGTTCGAAAAACTCGAAGCAGCTGGTGCAAAACTCTATGAGTGGCCGGCCAAGGACCTGACGCCGAACATTGCTCCTGCAGAAGATGAAGTCTGTCTTCGAATGGTGACGAGCTTTGCGACGAGCCAGGCAGACGTGGATACGTTTTTGAAAGTGCTGTCCGACGCTGGATGATGGATCAGCAGCTCGCTGAACAGCTGGGGGCAAGACCTGAGCCCTTTGGGAAACGCAGCTCAAACGCAGTTGACGCATTCGCGTTTCCGGTTTTCGTACCGGCGGAGTATCTCTTCAACGTCGATTTTACTGCGACAAGATCGCAAAAAAGGCGCCTGGTTGCCCAGGCGCCTCTTGCATAACCTGCCGCATGAGCGGCATGGGATTAGTGAGCAGTCGATTCGATCTGCTTGGATTCGCTAGATGTGATTTCAATCTTGCGCGGCTTCATGGCTTCGGGAATTTCCCTCACGAGGTCAACGTGCAGCAAGCCGTTTTCAAGGCTGGCGCCATCGACGCGAACGTGCTCGGCAATCTGGAAACGGCGCTCGAAAGTGCGCGCTGCGATGCCGCGGTAAAGAACTTCCCGGTCGGAATCTTCTTCGGCCTTCTCACCCTTGATGGTGAGAACGTGCTCTTTGGCTTCCACCGACAATTCGGCGTCTGTGAAACCGGCAACCGCCATCGTTATCCGGTAGGCGTTTTCGCCAGTCCGTTCGATGTTATAGGGCGGATAGCTGGGGGTGTCGCTGCCGGCGGTGTCCAGCATCGAGAAAAGACGGTCAAACCCGACGGTAGACCGGTAAAGCGGAGAAAAGTCTAAGTGACGCATGATTCTGTCCTCTCTTTGAGCAACTGATACTTCACTGTTTATGTGATCCTGATCCCCCGATATTGGCGGGACAGGGGTTGGTCGCAGACCCGTTTTGGCGCCTGCATGAAGACAGATGGGAACTTGGTTTTTCCTTTTCAAGAGGGAGGTTACTTCGCCGCTTCCGACCAGATGAACGCCGGATGAACAGGCCCTTCCGTCCACGTTCAACCGGGGTCGTGCATCTTCTGATCAACGTCAGCACAGCGCTGGCGGCAAGATCAGGAGAACTCAAATGATTGCAAAGGCTTCTAAACTTTCCGCCCCTGTTGCCGGTGCCATATTGCTGGCTTCCCTGTGCTTCGCTCCTGTCGCCTCGGCTGCGCCGCTTCCGGTTGAACGCTCGGTTCAGCCGGCAAAATCCGAGCTTGTGGTCAAGGTGGATCATCGCTGGGGGCCTGGCCGTCACGGAGGCGGTTGGAACAATGGACGCGGCTGGGGATACCGGCAACTGGGTCCGAGACAAATTCGCCGCAGCCTGCGTCATCGCGGTTTCTATCGCATAAAGATCCTGGATCGCCGTGGTCCGATGTATATCGTCAAGGCGATCGGATGGCGCGGCATGCCGATGCGGCTGGTCGTGGATTCCAGAACGGCAGACATCGTGCGCAGCCGTCCTGCCGGGCATCGCAAGCATTGGCAAAATCGCTGGTAATTGCAGGGTCAACTTCAATCATTTCAGGGCCGGTACCCGAGGGTGCCGGCCTGAAGTTTGTTGTCGCCCCGGCGGAAGCCCGCTATCACAGGGTATTGCCTTTGTGAATCGGAATGCCATGAGTCTCATTGATCATCCAGACAATCCAATACCGGACGGCGCGGAAACCGGATTTGTGATGACGCCGGACAAGGTCAAGATCCGTTATGCGCACTGGCACGCGGCCGGACAGCAACGCCGTGGCACCGTTACGCTGTTGCAAGGGCGTGCGGAATTCATAGAGAAGTACTTCGAGATCATTGAAGACCTGCGTTCGCGCGGATTTGCCGTCGTGACCTTCGACTGGCGCGGGCAGGGAGGATCGCAGCGTCTGACGCGCAACCCAAGGCGTGGGCATGTCTCGAGTTTCAAGAAATTCAGGATCGATCTCAGAACGGTTCTGAAGCAGGTTTCCCTGGCGACCTACCCCGGGCCGCATTTCGCGCTGGCTCATTCAACGGGCGGGCTTGTCTTGTTGTCGGACACCGAGCGGCTTCGCACGATGCTGGACAGAGCGGTCATAACCGCGCCGCTGCTGGGCCTGCCGTCCGGCGCATGGACACCGGACTTTTCCGCAGCGTGGCGATGGTGCCTGAGAAAGGTGAGTTTCGGCCTTCTGGGACGTCCTCCTTTGAAGGCAACTGCTCCAAAAACCTCGGCCTTTGTCGAAAAGGTCGGGTTTCCCCTTGCCAGGTTGTTTTTCTGGACCGGATTCGGCCGGGTTTTCGTGCCGGGTGGCAACGGTGAAATTTTCGTGCCGTTTGAGACCAATCGGCAGACGTCCGACAAGGTCCGCTTCGAGCGGTTCAACAAGGTTTTGGAGAAAGCACCGGAACTTGGAATAGGCGCGCCAACAATGGGTTGGGTCAACGCGGCAGCCAGAACGATGCTGGCCATGCGCAAGCGTGACGCCGGGCCAAACCTCAAGCTTCCCTGCCTGGTGCTCGCTGCCGGCAATGACAAGGTTGTCTCGACGCCGGCGGTCGAGGATTTCGTCTCGCGCACCAAGGCCGCTGCTTATGTGGAAATTCCTGGTGCCGCCCATGAACTGATGATGGAACGCGATGTGTATCGCGATCAATTCTGGGCCGCGTTTGATGCTTTCATACCCGGATTGGAAGCGGAGCAGGAGCTGAAAAGCGCCTTGCAGTGACGCAACTCGATCAGCCCTTCAGAGCAAGCTCTTTCAAGAGAATTTCATGCAAATGCGGGCTTCCCGAGGCCAGAATTCGGCCGCCATCGGAAGGTGAACCTCCGGTCCATGTGGTTACCACGCCGCCGGCGCCTTCAATGATCGGCACAAGAGCCACAATGTCGTAGGCCTGAAGCCCGGACTCTATGACGGCGTCACCATGTCCGGCGGCCACCATGCAATAGGCGTAGCAATCGGTGCCATATCTGGAGAGTTGAACGGAAGCCTCAATGCGGTCAAAGGCTGCCCGCTCGTCGTCTTCGAAGATTGCAGGCGTCGTTGTGAAAATCGTTGCTTCTTCAACACGGTTACATGCGCGCGTCTCAAGCTTCTTTTCACCGAGCGGTCCCTGGTACCAGGCGGTTTCGCCGTCGCCGCCATACCTTTCCCCGATATAAGGCTGCACCATCATTCCCAGGCTAGGTTTGCCGCCGGTACGCAGACCGATCAATGTGCCCCAGGTTGGCAGCCCGGTGATGAAGGCACGGGTGCCGTCGATCGGATCCAGCACCCAGACGTTTTCGGCATCGAGATTTTCCGGACCATGTTCTTCGCCAAGAATACCGTGTCCGGGATAAGTGCTGTTGATGATTGACCGCATTGCGGTCTCACCGTTTCGATCGGCAACTGTCACCGGATCAAAGCCGTCTTTCCACTTGTTGTGAACGTCGAAGCCCGACCGGAAATGCGGCATGATAGCTTCGCTGGCGGCATCTGCGAGCCTGTCCAGAAAGGGGGCGAACTCGTTAGAGCTGGAAACAGGTGTTGTTGTCATCAATCCCCTCCGTACCGCGACCGGCGGCTCAATCGTCACAGAATGCTCAAGTTGCTGCTTGTATAACCTGTTCTGCTGAAAATTGAATCCGCAAAACCTGACCTTTTGCTCAAAATATGATCAGGAATCGCAAGGGGTGTGACTTGAAGTTTGTGCGGTGCGGTGCAATATTATTGCAGTGCGGCACACATTGCCGCGCCGCCCTTCTTGGGCGTTTCCTCCCTAGACTTGGGCCGCCTCAAATGAGTGCGGCCTTCTTTTTATTCTGCTGCGATAGAGTCGGCGGGTAATGCGGCGTCCGGCATTGATGTCAGTTCGCGCGCGAATTCCCGCAACGCGTTGAAAAGATCTCCGAAACCGACTGAAGGCTGATGGGAGGTTTCATCCATGTAGAGACCGCGGTTGATCTCGATTTGCAGGGCATGCAAGCCGCTTGCGGGTCTGCCGTAATGCTCCGTGATGAAACCGCCGGCATAGGGTTTGTTCCGGCTGACGTTGAAGCCCATGTTCTTGAGGATCGAATACGCGAAGTCCGTCAGGTCGCTGTTGCAGCTGGTGCCGTAGCGGTCGCCAAGGACAAAATCCGGCCGAGTGTCGGTCGTCTGGCATTTGACGCTGGACGGCATCGAGTGGCAGTCGATCAGAACCGCGTATCCGAATGTGACATGGGTTTGCGCCAAAAGCCGTCGTAAGGTCGTGTGGTAAGGCTTGTAGATTTCCTCGACACGGTTCAACGCCTCTTCGACCGGAAGACGATGACGGTAGATTTCGTGGTTTTCGCTGACGATCTTCGCAACGGTACCGAGGCCGCCGGCAACCCTGATTGAGCGTATGTTTGCGTAAGTTGGCAAGCGACCGTCGAACATTTTCGGGTCCAGCTCATAAGGTTCCCTGTTTACGTCCAGATAGGCCCTTGGAAAATGCGCACGCAGAAGCGGAGCGCCCAGGGGCACGACATGTGCGAACAGGTCGTCGACATAAGCATCCTCGGATCGGCGGATCGAATTTTCGTCCAGTCTTGAAGATTCAAGAAAGTGCTTCGAATACTGACGTCCGGAATGTGGTGAGTTGAAAACATAGGGAAGGCGTTGATCAGCGGGACAAAGTACATCAAAAGCCGGTAAGCCGTTAAAATCGGCCTCGAATGGAGTCTCGCTCGCAGAGTGCTTTTTATCCGTCAAATGATATGTCCCAATATTGCTCTTCTTGGTCTATGCGATGCCAGACTGATGTATGAAGGCATGTCCCATGGTGCCAAGGAATCAACACACAGTCCACAGTGATGCGCTCAAAAGCTTAGGAGAACCAATTCTCCCTATCATTCTGTGGAATTCGGGCTATAACCGGCTGAAGGTGAACCCGCATCATCAACAATATTAAGAGAGATGGTCGTTTACGATGTCGCGTATTCTGCTTGCCGAAGATGATAATGACATGCGCCGCTTCCTGGCGAAGGCGCTTGAGAACGCAGGGTATGATGTAATCTCCTTCGATAATGGCAAAAGCGCCTACGAACGTTTGCGCGAGGAGCCGTTTTCCTTGCTCCTGACCGATATCGTGATGCCCGAGATGGATGGCATCGAACTGGCGCGCCGGGCAACGGAGCTCGATCCGGACCTCAAGGTGATGTTCATCACCGGTTTCGCGGCGGTTGCGTTGAACCCGGAATCGGATGCACCGAAAGACGCGAAGGTTTTGTCTAAGCCCTTCCATTTGAAGGACTTGGTGCAGGAAGTGGAGCGGATGCTGGCTGCCTGAGCGCAGCTTTCAACAAGGTGCGGTGCCGGATGCGGGAAAATTTGACAGTTCGGTAAAAAGGGGGGTTGCACTGATATGAGATCCCCGTTATATCGCACTCCACCACGGCGCTGGTGCGCCGTACTACCGAGAAATTCGGGCGTGTAGCTCAGCGGGAGAGCACTTCGTTGACATCGAAGGGGTCACAGGTTCAATCCCTGTCACGCCCACCATTATGGCGCAGATTGAAGGTTTCAGGACGCGCGGGTTGATCTGGAAACAGGTGCGGCACAGCGGCACGATCAAGGGCAACCGGAATAGAATGTGAGCGCCTTAGGCGCTCATTTGGTTTAAAGTAACGGGACCCCGGAAGGGGACAGTGACATGAAGATCAAGAACTCGCTCAAGGCGTTGATGACCCGCCATCGGGACAACCGCATGGTGCGCCGCAAAGGCCG